>WYBX01000052.1 GCA_011525695.1 Verrucomicrobiia bacterium | reverse complement strand
TCAGGGCCTCAAGCGCGACGCGCGATTTCAACTCTGCACTGTGCTGACGTCTCTTTTTTGACATGCTGATCGTTCTCCTGATTTTGGGTTAACGATCCGCGTTGTCCAGTTTCCGGGGACCAGCTCAGGCGACCAAACTTGAGCAGCCGGCAAGGATAGCGGCGCGGGAACATTGGCCTGGCGATCGGGTGCAGCGCATCACGCGAAACCTGCTGGAGTGCGCGCTGCGACGTTGATTGTCGGATACAGGCACGATGTGCATCGCGCGTTTCGATTCTCCAACCGCGCGGAGAAAGTGTTGTTCACATCCGATTCACACGCTTGAAAGTTCTCGCGACTATCCGGCCCGTGCACTCACGATGCCGCGATGCCCGGTTTGAAGACGCGGACGACTTTATGTCAAAGCTGCCGCCTCTCTCCGATGAAGAGTATGCACGTCGGCTCACCGGAACATTTAACGAGTTATTGAAACACCGGATACCAGCACGCTAGACTTCCTCCGCGAGATGTTCGTGAAGAACGACCGCAAAGGTGAACGGCTCAGCTTGCGAGCCTCACCAAATGGCGGATTTTCAGAGCCGGAGGGCATCGTTGCCCTTGGACCTGAGGGGCGCGAATATTACCCGCAGACGTGCAGCACCAAAACCGCTGCGCTCGATCCTCCCCAAGATAACAAGCGCAGCGGTCCCTGATGGCTCCTCCCTAACCGAAACTATTTTGAGCCGCGCGCCTTCCGCATAACTGCTTTGCGACTCGTCTTCCGGCCCAATCCTTTCTTTGCCTTCCGTACCTTGGCCGCACCGCCCCTGCCGAGTTTTTGGCCGGCGTAGGAAACCTCGTGCTCCTGTGCTGAAACTCGCCCGCGGTCACTGCCGCGATTCCGTTTTGTGGTAGTTGCCATGACGGGCAAAGAGACCGCTGCAGGTCGTGCCAGTTCGCCCATATTTGCGAGGGCACTACAAACGATTGGTTCGTTCGTGTCGCACAGCGCTTGAAATGTCACAGTGGAAGGAGTGACCCCGACTCACGGGCTCTCGCTTCCGCTTCCAGCCCCGATAGTCGAATTCGCATCATGCTAAATAGAGTTGGCGACCTCTTGCGCGAAAAAGAATCGGCGCACCCGAAGGTAACGCCGCTTTGCTTTGTAATTAGGCGCCGGTTGTACCGGTTCGGCACGGGCTACATACACGTGTCGCATACGTCAAGGGCTGCACGTGAAGGGCCTGCCAACCGGGCGAATTGCCTTTGGGCGCGCGGCTGACTGACTTTCTGGCAATTGATGCTCCTGTCGGTTCGTTGAAGGTTGTACTTCCTCGGGCGTGACAGATCCAAAAGCTGTTGGGCGAGCGTCTCCACCCGTTCGGCCTCTTGCGGAATAATCTCGGCAAATTCAGCAAGAAACACCTTGTCGTCAATTTTCTCCGGCAGCAGCTGAGAAAATGATTTGAGCGTCGACATCGGATTTCTCAGTTCGTGCAAGATCGTCAGCCCGAGTCGCCCGATTGCGGCGAGGTGTTCGGCCTGCTGCGCTTGAAGCGCCAGTCGCGCCCGAATATAAAGGGAGTCTGCCACATTCACCAATTGTCGCATCAATCGAATCTCAGGGTCGGTGAAAGGAAGTTCGGATTCCCGTTCTGCAAATGCAACAATCAGACTGGGCTCGCGCATTGTCCATTGGGGGCAAACCAGGACCGCGAACTTTCCTTGGACAAGAATCTCATGGAGTTGAGTGCGCCCGGACCGTGCAGGCGTCCGGCCAAACGACGCTGTAGAGACCCACCCGTCCGAGAAGAAACCAGATTCGTGCAAGGTCGCTGAAGGAATTGCGACCGATGTGCCGGAATACTGATGGCGGTCGAACTTCAGAATCTCGACCCCCGAACAGTCGGCGAACGACCTCAATGCCTGCTCGAAGCGTTTCGTTAGTGGCTCCAGATCACTTTCTGAATCCGCGGCGCGATGAAGTTCCGCCACTGCGGCACCCGTTTTGTTCTCAGCATGCAGCTTCAACCAGCCGCGCACTCTGTCGTCAAAGTAGCTCAGCACCAGGAACGAGGCCCCGATAATGGTCGCAGCGGCAAAAACATTCGGTTCGCGACGTGACAAAAAACGTAAAGCTAGAGCAGCTAAAATAGAAACCGTCCCGATTACGATGAACCGCTCCAATATAGAGAGTAGAACTTGTCCGCTGTGATAAACTCGGCGCGAGGTCACGCTCCAGGCGCTGACGCCAACCGGATCGCACGACCAAACCCGCATGGGCTCATCCGGTAATCGCGAACGGGAAACTCAATATCCGCGACCATGACTTGCTGTTTTGTTACAACGTGAAAATGCCAAGCAGCTCCTGAGTTCACGCCGGACACGCCTAATCTCTGAAAACAAAACTATGAAGTCCCTATCCTTTTTGTTGTCCCTCGCGATTGCTGGTAGCCTGCACTGTTTCGCGCAGTCTCCCAAGGAAACCGCAGCCGCACCTACGAAAGAAGAACAGGCAGTTCTTGATCTCTCGAAGGCCAAGTGGGCTTGGATGGCGGACAAGGACGTTGTGAAGCTGGATGCACTGTTCGACGAAAAAGCGATGTTCGTCCACATGAGCGGCAAATGGGGAAAGGAACGCGAACTCGACGTGATCAAAAGCGGCCGGATCTGGTATCTGAGTCTCGCTGCGGTAGTCGTCGAAACGATCTACGCGACATGGCCGCACATTCCGGGAATTCAGCCGCTCACCCGCGTTCTATCGTATCTCGTTTATCTGGTACCATTCTACACTGACGAGCGGCAACTTTGGCCGTTCCTCGCGGCATCGTTTCGCGACGCGCTAATTGGTGGTGGGCTGCCGGCGCTGCTCGCAAACGCGTTGGTTCCACCTGCCAATCCCTTCGTTCCGCAGGCGACCCTTCCGACCACGTTCGGCGGATTCAATAACCCAATAGGTCTCGATGTGCGTCGCGCCATCGATCTTGAACAACTCCTTGTCCTTGGTGCCGGTGGCCTTGGTGAACGCCTCCTCGGTCATGTAAAGGCTGTCGGCCTTGCTGCCGGCTATCATCAACAGCGGCTGATTGATGAGCTCGATCTGGTTGGTGGCGTCCCAACGCATCAGGTCCAGCAAGCTACTCATCGTGTATTTGAAGGTAGAGCCGGGGTGCGCGTGGGTCTTCCAGTAGTAGTGATAACCCTGCCGGTAGAGATCGAACGGCAACTTCGCGATCTGCTCATCGGTCAGGTTGGCGTCGCCGGCATATAAAACATTTCCCCCCGTCATCTCATGCGCGCGACCGGGGACACCTCTGCCGCTCACCTCCTGGGCACGGGCGGCCGATGCTTGCTGCAAGCGCTGCTGGATCGTTTCGAGCTGCGAATCGACGTAGCCGTTGCGACGGACCCGACCGGAATTGAACATGCTCACAGTCGCGACGGACTTGAATCGCTTGTCCGTCTGTGCCGCGGCGAGGGAATAGCCGCCCCCACCGCAGATGCCGAGAAGCGCCAAACGTACCGCGTCGACGCCCGGAAAACTGGTGATGAAGTCAGCCATGCCGTGGATGTCCTCGATCCGGTAAGCGGGCTTATCCACGTTGCGCGGCTCGCCGCCGCTTCCGCCCTGATACGCTGCGTCCGCGGCTATCGTGATGTAGCCCTTTTCCGCCAAGCGCTGCGCATACAATCCCGCGACCTGCTCTTTTACCCCGCCATTTGGGTGCGCCACAACAATCGCAGGATACCTCTTCTGCGGATCGTAGTTTGCGGGGCCGCTTTATTCTCACCGTCAGGTCGTCGAGAATTTCTTTGCGCGCATCAAGCGTATGCGACGCGTCGGCACCCGCTACGAGAAGCTCGCCAAGACTCTCCTCGGCTTCGTTACTCTCGCGACGGTGCTGGATTGGCTTCACTTCGAGGTTTGAAAACACGACCTATCGAAGTCCAAATTCCTGTTCGGCCTCTCTTAAGGAAATGCATTTATAGAGGAGTGTATAGTAATGATTTGATATCCCAGCGAGCGCGCCTTTTGCGCAGTCAGGCCTCCTGATCGACGCATAGCTTTCAGTAGCGGCGAGAACCTTTGATTGATCGTAAGGTTCACGGGTGGTGATCAGGTGATAAACAATGCGCGCGGATTTGGGGGCTAGAGCGTTGATGACGGCAACGCGCCACGCTCGCACGAAAGTGGCGCGCAAACAATCGGGAAGCCAGAGTGGGCGTGCGGCGAAGCTCGCAGGGTCACTGAGGTGGGAATTTGTGGCAGGCGCCAATGCGGCAGCGACCCACGGGCGCCTGCATAGGGCTGGGCGAGCAATGCTGCGCGGATGGTGCAGGTAAGTTGATGGCGGCAAAAAAGGGGCCGCAGCCCCTTTCGCTATAGCATGCCCGCAGATCTAAAGCTGAAATAACCGGGGCCGGGAGGATCGCATTCGCGACGACCGAGGATGACGTGATCGAGCAGTTCGATGTCCACGGCCTTCGATGCGTCGCGAAGCATTCTAGTCACGTGCATATCGGGCGCACTCGGCGCAGGATCTCCGCTGGGGTGGTTGTGGGCGCAGATGATTGCAGTCGCGCCTCCCACAATAGCAGGACGGAAAACTTCGCGTGGGTGGGCAAGGGCGGCGGTAGCGGTTCCGATTGTGACCGCAATGCGACCGAGGGGGCGAGTCTTGCGGTTGAGGAGGATGACGTAAAACGCTTCCTGCATCGGGTGAACTTCGAGGACGTCCTTCATGTAGTCGTATACGGACTCGGGTTTGTTGAGGGCGAGATCGGCAACTTCGAACAACGTAGCTTCGTAAACCAGCTTTGCTTCGTAAACGCGCATTGTGAATGCGCCTCACCGGTTCGGTTGTGTATGCGACGTGCACCTAATCGACCTCTGCCGGCTGAGGGCGATTCTCGCACACGCCGAAAGTCAAAGCGCTAACGGAACGCCGAGGCCGTCCCGCTTGGCGGGACAACGAAGAGGGAAGCGACGTGTTTGCGCGTGGTGGAGGCCGCAGGCACTACCTTGACCGGCGTACAATGCGGGAACCCCAGCGGCTGGCAGCGCTGAAAAATTCGACCGACGGGAGCATCGATTGCGGCTCGTTCAGTTCAGACGGAACCATGAACTGAGCATCGGATACGCGAGGAGTGAAGCCTTTCGATTGTGCCGTAAACCTGCCCGGCTCTGCTCATCGGATCGCTTGCCGTAACAATGGATTGTTCGCCCGTGTCACACGTGAGCCTCTGTTCGCGTGAACTCAGAACCTCGCCGTGCATGAAAAAATCATTTCGCGCGGAGCCTGGAAATTTACCCGGCTGGCTGTTACGCCGTCCCCGGCGTACCGGAGGATCAAGGGATCTGTATCATCCAGAACGTTCCGAACATTGAGTTGTAGGGACCCTCGGATATTCCGCTCAAACAACGCGATTCGAAATGGATAGCGGACCATCGCGTCAACAACGACAAGATCGCTGCCTTCGTGCATCACGTTCTGATTGTCCGCACCGGCGTTCATCGCGCTTTGATAACGCGCGCCACCCCCGACCGTCAGACCTTTCAGGCGCGTGCGTTGCAAGGTGTAATTGCCGAAGATGTTCGCCTTGTGTTTCCGGTTGCCGAGTGCCTGCGAGAAATCGAACGAGCGATCGGCCAGGTCGGTAACATTCGTGGCGAGAAGTGCACCGAGTGTCGTACCGCTGGAACCGGCGAGAGCGTCGACGTCCACGTTCGGATTCGCCTGCTGAAGATCAGCAACGAAGGCGTACACCTGATCCCAGAGCAGCTTGGTACGCGGATAGGCGTTCACCTTTTGCTGATCGGTGTAGGAGTAGTTCACGATGAAGCGAAGACCGGCTGTCAGATTGGCGGTGATGCGCGCTTCGTAGCCGGACGATTCACTGTCGAGCGTGTCGCCAACCGCGATGGCCTGCGGGCGTAGCTCGGAATACTTTGCCATTTGCGTGGAGGTATATATCCGATCGTCTGTATTCCGGTCGCCATTCGGGTCGTCGAGGATGCCGATCACGGTGTTATAACGCGGAGTGAAGGCGTTGTTGACGCCCATCGCGTTGACCTGGTTGTCGGCCGTCGTCTCATAATAGCTGAGACGCGTGACGAGCCTGCCTCCAAACGCTTCGAGCGTGATGCCGCCGTCGAGGCCTTTGGCACGTGGTGGTGGAGGAACATCACCTTCGGGCCCGAGGCGTTGTCCGGCGGCGGGCAACCCAAGATTCTCGGCGCCATTGATGAAAACCGAGAGCCACTTTGTGGGGTGGCCGACGATGCCAACCGTCTTCGTGCGACCCGAAAAGTCGAACCGCGTTTTGGTGCTGGGATCGAGAACAAGGACGCCGTTGGATCCCGTCCAAATACCCGATCGATCGGCGCTGCTGTTCGTCCTATATTGAGTGACTTCATCGATGCGATATCCGGCCGTCGTGACGACGCGACGATTGAACCAGTGGCTTTGTACCGCGAGGAGCGCGCTATCGAGGGTTTGCTCGGTCTCATTGAAGACTGCTCCGGGAATCCATCCGCTTTCCAGCGGGGCGGCTCGACCCGGAAAGTTCACGGAGATGGTCGCGGGTGAGTGCGGGTCTGGCGCATGGATGGAATTCGATTCGCCGAGTGTGATGTAGTTGCGGCGCCAGACCGCGTTGGCATCGCCTGAGGGATCCGCCGCGAACGGGGCGCCAAGCCACACTTCCCGTTCCACGCGGCCACCGCTGTCGGTTTTCTGACGCTGCGTCATGAGGGCAAACCGGTGTGCGCCGAGACGGGCGAGATTGAGTTCGTAGGCGAGCGAAGCGCGCAGCGCGTTGTGCTCGTAGCGGGAACTGCGGCGACGCCAAGTTGCGTCGATGTAGCTGCGGCCCGCATTTGGATTGATTGTGTTGCCCGAATTGTCGGTGCTCGGTCGAAAGCCGCTGAAAGATTGGATCGACGTGGGATTGCGGAGGTAGGTGTTGGGATCTCCCTGGACGAAGTTGTTGTCACCGACGCCACTGTCATAGTTGAGCCAGTTTCCGCTTTCATGATAGAATGCGAGTTCAGCGAAGAGATTTTTCAGGAGCCGCTGCTCGAGAATCGCGGAGTAAAGCTCGTAGTGATTGGTCGTGCGGCCGCCAGGACGGACGGGTTCGACGTGAACGGTATGCGCGTCTCATCGAGCAGAACGCTGCCGTTCGAAATGCCGGTCGTTGCGAGGCTGTTCCGGCCGTCGACGACGAAATCCTGGTTGGCCACGTAAATGGGACGGCTCGCGGTGGTGAGCCGGGAGAGGCCGGCGGCGATCTCTGCGGCAGTCAGTGCTCCGGCGGCGACGCTGGGATTGGTCGGGCTCCCAGCGTTCCACCAGCGAGTGATGCTGTCGCGCGGGGGATAGTTGCGCGTGAGCGTGCCATGGAGATGGCCCTTCTCGTATTCACCGCGAATTTCCGTGTTATTGAATGGCCGATACGTCACTGCCCCTTGCACACCTTGTTTGCGGGTGGCCAGATAATCGCGCCAATGGCCCTGCTCGCTGTGAACGGCGTTTAGGCGGACGCCCAGTTTTTTTCGGAAGATCGGCTGGTTAACATCCAGAGCGCTATAGAAGTGACCATACGTGCCGAGCTGCAGATTCGTCTCGGTTGCGGCACTGCCGAGCACGGCGCGTTTGGTGGTGCTGTTCACGATGCCGCCGGCAGGCCCGATGCCGAATAGGACCGAGTTGGGGCCGCGCGATTCGTCGAGCCGATCGACCACGTACAAATCGATCGGAAGGCGAGTGTCAAAGTAGTTGCGCGCGCGGCTGCCAGGCATGCCGCGAGTGCGATATTGGAACGCTGCGCCGGCGTTCATCTGCTCATTGCCATTGATGGAGCGAACGGCATCGCCCGTGTCTTCCTGACTGTTGTTGGCGTAGGCCATCGCGGTCTGGAGATCTGTTGCCCCAAGGTCGGCGAGGAACTCCTTCGTAAACACATCGATGATGCCCGGCGTGTCTTTCAGTGCTGCGTTGAGACGCGAGCCAGCCAGCGAGTTCGTCGCGATATAGCCGACGTCGTTGGAGGCGGAAACCTCAAATGGCGACAGAACGAGAGCGCCATCGGCAGTTTTCTCAGGCAGCTTGTCGGCGGAGGGCTGGCTGACGGGAGAGGGTTGGGCGAAGGTCCACGCCGACGAGAATAGTAGCGTAGCGACGAAACGATGGGTGAGGTTCATGCGGGGCGCTAACATCCCGCAGGAACAGACGAAACGTGACAGGAGATACTCGGAAAATGAATAGGTGTCAGGGGACGGGGTAAACCAGCCAGTCAGGGACGGGGTCAAAACCAGCCACTTTGAGCGGGATTGAATCGCGGATTGAGCGGCGGAAGCCGCACAACGGACGCGAATGAATCGACTCAAAGTGCATCAGCGCGATACAATCATAAGTCTGTGGAAAGGAGGCTGGTCCGCCCGGCGGATTGCTCGCGAGCTCGGCCACGACCGCGGGGCGGTCAACGCGTATATCCGGGAGGAGGCGGCGCCAAAACCAGCCACCCCATCCACCGGGACCGGTGAGGCGATGGGGAGCGTTGCCGATTCAAAACCAGCCACCCCGTCCCCCGGGAATGAGCCGGCGGTCGATTCAAAACCAGCCACCCCGTCCACCGGGGAAGAGGCCGCGGTGACGACGGCCGCAGAGGCCATCCGGACCAACGTGAGTCTGTGTGTGGCGTGGAAGGAGCAAATCCAGGCCGGGCTGGAACAGGGGCTCACGGCCAGGCGCATCCACGAGGATTTGGTGCGGGAACATCAGTTTGCCGGCGGTTATGCTTCGGTGAAGCGGTATGTGCGACGGCTCGCGGAGGAGGCTCCCGTTCCATTCCGGCGCATGGAGTTTGCCGCTGGCGAGCAGGTGCAGATCGACTTCGGCGCCGGGCCGTGGATTATCGACGAGAACGGCCGGCGGCGCCGCTCGCATGTCTTCCGGGCAGTCCTGTGCTGCTCGCGCAAGAGCTATAGCGAAGCGACGTTCGACCAGAAGACCGAGACGTTCCTGCGTTGCCTAGAAAACGCCTACCGCCACTTTGGCGGGGTCCCGGTGACGACGGCGCCGGACAACCTGAAGGCGGCTGTCCTGCATCCGGACTGGTACGATCCCGAGCTCAACCCGAAGCTGGCCTCGTTCGCCCGGCACTACGGCACGGTGATTTTGCCGACCAGGCCGATGACACCGCGGCACAAGGGAAGAGTGGAGCGCGGGATCGACTATGTGAAGACGGCGCTCAAAGGGCGGATCTTCAGGAGCCTGGCGGCCCTGAACCTCTTTCTCGCCGACTGGGAGAACAATGTCGCCGACAAGCGCGTCCACGGCACAACGCGCCGGCACGTGAGCGCACACTTTCTCGAGGTGGAGAAACCGGCACTCAAGCCGCTGCCGCTGGACCTGTTTGCCAGCTTCACCGAGGGCAAGCGCTGCGTGCACCTCGACGGCCACGTCGAATACGAGAAGGCGTACTACTCGGTGCCACCGGAGTACACCCGCCAGGAAGTGTGGGTGCGCGGGGAGTCGAAGTTGGTGCGCATTTACTCGCTGAAGATGGAGCCGATTGTCGTGCATCCGCGGGCCGAGCCCGGCAAGACCAGCACGGCCGACGCGCATATCCATCCGTTGAAACGCCGGCTGGCCGATCATGGCACGGGCTACCTGCTCAATCGCTGCCAGCAAATCGGATCCAGCGCGGGCGCATGGGCCGCGGCGGTGCAGCAGCATCGGCCCATCGAGTCCATCCGCGTCATGCAAGGGCTGCTCTCGCTTGGGCGCAAAGTGTTACACCCCGACCTCGACCGCGCGGCGGGCAAGGCCCTGCAGCGGGCGGGCTGGACGCTCGGCGATCTCAGGCGCGCGTTGGCCGAGCCGGCGAACGTGGTGCAGGTCGACTTCCTCGAGGCCCATCCGCTCATCCGCGAGATGTCGGCCTATCGCATTCCCTTTCCTTCATGAACCACGCCCAACTCCTCCCCACGCTCAAGCAACTGCGTCTGTCCGGTCTGGCCTCGACGCTCGAAGTCCGACTGCAGGAAGCCGCCTCCAGCCGGCTTTCCCACGTCGAGTTCCTGTCCTTGCTCTGCCAGGACGAAGTGAACATCCGCCAGCAACGGCAGATCGCCAAGCGCAGCCGCGCCGCCGGTTTCGAAACCCCGAAGACGCTCGAGGATTTTGATTGGGCGTTTAACCCGAAGATCCCGAAGAAAAAGATCTATGACCTGGCGACCTGCCAGTTCATCCGCGAGGCCCGCTGCGCGCTGTTCATTGGCCAGCCCGGACTCGGCAAGAGCCACCTGGCCCAATCCATCGGCTACGAGGCGATCAAACACGGCTACCGCGTCCTGCGGAAGTCGATCTTCGATTTGGTCCACGAGCTGATGACGGCGGAGTCCAGCGGCGAACAGCCGGGCCTTTTGCGTGAGTACCTCAAATGCGATCTGCTCATCATCGAGGACTGGGCGGGCAAGCGCCTGCCGCCCTCGTCCGCCGAATACCTTTTGGAGATCGTGATGCGCCGCTATGAAAAGAAGTCCATCCTGCTGACCTCGAACCGCCCGCTCGAAGACTGGGGCAAGCTGCTCCAGGATATCCCCGTCGCCACCGCCATCCTCGACCGGCTCCTGCACCACTGCGACATCATCCCCTTCGTCGGCAAAAGCCGCCGCTGGGCCGGTGCCGACGCTCTCGGCCTCACCTTTGCGAACATCGACCGCGCTGCCGCAGCCGCAAAGTCATGAATCCATCCCCGGCCCCTTGCCCCGCTCCCCAGCCCCCGGAGCCGCCGCCTCCGCAAACGAGTTATTCACAAAGCTCCCTGCGCCCACAGCGAGCCTTCGGCGCAAGGCCTGTGGGCTGCGGGAGCTTGATGAATAACTCGTTTGCTCCCGTCTCTACCAAATCGCGAGCATCACGCCGCGCCGATTTGCTCTTGCACACCGACTCCTAACCAATACCGACGTCCTGCCCGCGAAAAGTGGCTGGTTTTGCCCCGTCCCTGACTGGCTGGTTTTACCCCGTCCCCCGACAGAATAGGCGACGTTAATCAGAGCCGGCGCCTAAGTAAGGCATGCGCAGGCCCGCGCCCTTATATAGATGCAAGATGCTCAGAACCGCCTGCAGACACCAAGCGTGATCCCGTTCCCGTGATGCGGTGCTGGTCCTGATCGCGGCGCCTCGGTTGAAGCGCCGCGGCTCGTTAGACGCCGTCGAAGCCCGGCAGGGTCGTCGCTTTGCTGGAGGCGAATTTCTGCACGTCGAGGCCTTGTTTGCGCGCGAGCGCCACGAAGAGATTCGGCAACGGGGCGTTGTTCTCAATGTCGTAGGCGAGGTACTGGCCGTGCTTGAAACCACCGCCTGCAACGATGACTGGGAGGTTGGTGGTTTCGTGGCTGGAGGCGTTACCCATGTTCGATCCGTATAGGACTGACGTGTGGTCGAGCAGCGTGCCGCCGCCTTCTTTGGTGGCTTTGAGCTTCGCGACAAATCCGGCGAAGAGACGCATTTGCTCGAGTTCGATCTTGCGCAGTTGATCGAGCTTCTCCGGGTCTTTCCCGTGGTGGGAAAGATTGTGCCAGCCCTGATTGACTCCGGCGACAAGAGGCACGCTCTGCTGGCCTTGTATGCGGAACGTGATTACACGGGTCGAGTCGTTCTCCAGCGCGAGCTGCATCAGATCGAACATCAGTCGGGTCTGACCCGCGAAATCCGACGTTCCAGGTATGTCGACCGGTACCTTGGCGTTTACATTGGGCTTTGGTTTCTTGGCCCATTCCTGTGATTTGTGCAGGCGCTGCTCTACTTCGCGAACCGTGGTGAAATATTCGTCGAGTCGCTCGCCATCGCGTTTGCCGACCTGACGCTGAAGACGACGTGCCTCGTCGCCCATGAGATCCATGATACTGCGGCCTTCACCGAGCCGGCGCGTTTGTTCCGCCACCTCGTCGGCCGTGCCGTTGATGAACAGCCGGCGGAACACTTCGGAGGGTTTGAAATCGCTGGGGAGCATCACACCTTGCGATCCGCAATCCGCGTTTCATAGCGCGCGAAGGCGTTGAGTTCCGTGTAGCCGTTCTCAGCGACGAGGCGGTTCGCGCTCACGCCGAACTGCTGGATGGGACCGCGCGCGTGAATAACGCCGCGGCTGGCCGGAGATGCCGGGTGCGTTGCCGAACGGGAGCGTGCAAGACGGTGAGCCACCAGGAAGGATAATCGGACGTCGCTGTCCCCCGGTGTTTCCGTTACAGGAATGGCCGGAATTTTCGTGTTTTCGGCCGGCCACGAATGCCGCCAGCCGTCGGGTGTCGTTGCGCGAACGACGGAACAACACTTCCTCGCGTAACGATCATTTTGGAATGTTCCTTCCGGCTTAAGGTCCCGTTTGTTCACGATCCCACCTCGCCGATCCAACAACCCGCTGAGCCGACCAGCGTCCCTGCAGAAGCTTCCTTACCCTCCGCTCCGAGCCACCGTGAACTGCGACCATTCGTCGTGACCCCGACGTTCGAATTGTAATCGCCTCGTTGCGACCCGCGTGTTCAAAGCACTCGTCGCTCACTTCATCCCAGATTGAACCATGAACTTTTTTCGTCTCCTGGCGCTCGTCACGTTCATCGGCGTCCCGACAATCCGTGGCGCCGAGGTCAATCGACCCAACATCCTCTTCATCGCAATCGACGACCTGAACGACTGGGTCGGTTTCCTCAAAGGCCATCCGCAAACCCGCACGCCGAACATGGATCGGCTGGCGCAGCGCGGTGTCGTGTTCGCGAATGCCCATTGTGCGGTGCCGTTTTGTGTACCTTCGCGGGCGGCGGTGTTCAGCGGCCGCCACTCGTTTCATTCCGGCGTTTACAGCAATGGGGATGATATTCGCCGGAGCGCGCCGAACTTCGTCCTGTTGCCGCAGCAGCTCAAGGCGCAGGGCTACCGCACGCTCGGGACGGGCAAACTGATGCATCAAAAGCGTCCGGATCTGTTCGACGAGTCGTTCACCCCGGAGCAGCGCTGGGCCCCGTTCGCTCTGAAGGAGGTGAGTTATACCCCGGAGGATCTGCCGTCCAAAGGCACCCACAACCCGCGGCACGTTGTGCACATGGGTGCAGGCAAGGCCGACGTCGTGCTGCCGCTCAATCGCATGCCGAGCGAGCGGCCGAACCGCCTGGATGCCGAGGCTTTCGACTGGGGTCCCCTCGACGTGGAAGATGAAGCGATGGGCGATACCCAAATCACGGACTGGGCCGTGAAGCATCTGCGCTCGAGCCCGACCGAGCCGTTCTTCCTCGCGGTGGGCTTTTATCGTCCGCACCTTCCATTGTTTGCGCCGGCGAAATATTTCGCGCCATTTCCCGTCGAACAGATAGTGCTGCCGAAAGTACCGGGGGATGATCTCGGCGATCTCAGTGCCACCGGGCGGTCAGTTGCCCTCGACCCCGCGACCGCTGGCTCGCATGCGCACGTCCTCAAGTATAAACAATGGCAGGCCGCCGTGGCCGCGTACCTCGCATGCATTTACTTTGTTGATGCTCAGATTGGCCGGCTTCTCGACGCATTCGATGGCAGTTCGCACCGCGACAACACGGTGATCGTGCTGTGGGGCGACCACGGCTGGCATCTGGGCGAGAAGCAGCACTGGGGCAAGTTGACGGGCTGGGAGCGCGCGACCCGCGTGCCGCTGCTGATCGTGCCCGCGCAACGGGATCGCGCGACGTTCGCCGTCGGGCAGACCAGCGGAGAGGCGGTGAGCCTCCTCGACCTCTATCCCACGTTACTGGATCTCAGCAACAGCCCGCCGCCGGTGACCGGTCTTGATGGCACATCACTCGTGCCGCTCCTGCGCGAACCCGCTCGCGCCACCGATCGCGCGGTCCTGACAAGCTTCTATGGGGAGCATTTCGCCGTCCGCGACGAACGGTGGCGCTACATCCGGTATGCGGATGGCTCGGAGGAACTCTACGATCACCGTGTGGACCAGGACGAGTTGCGCAACGTGGCGGGCAATCCGGAACACGCGGCGGTTAAGGCGCGGCTCGCCCGGGAGATTCCGCCGAAGGAAAAACGTGCGGCCGTGACGCCCACAGGGCCGGCGAGACCGGCCGAACCAAAAGCATCGGGCCGGTAGGGCGTATCTTCGAATTGCGGGCCGCGGAATCATTCCTGTGCTGACGACCGTCGCGGAGCTTCGAAAGCTGCCGGCAGGAGATCCGGTCACGATTGCGATCCGGAGGAAGGGGCACGGCGTATACCGAGCGGTTCCGCTCCGCAGCCGATCGGCAAGACTCATTGCGTGACGGGTTTTAGGCGCAACGTGCCGCGGATATAGTGATAGTTGTGGCCCACGGAAACCGACCAGCTCAGCGCCATCGTGGCGAAATACGCATTCTCGTTCGCGAGAATCGTCTTGAACGTTGCTTCGGTGCTCCGGCCTTCACGCACCGCAGCGGCGGCGAGAATGAGGTTTCGCACGTGCGGCACGTAATCGAGTCCGGCACGCACGAGGTCCACGCGCGCGCTCGCCCGCGGATCCGAACTTCCGATTGCGGCTCGCGCGTTGTCGGTCATGGCACGCAGCTCATCGAGCAACGAATCGGAATAGTAGCCGGCGAGTGTGCTTCCGTTTACCCTCACGTTGAGGGTGGTGTCACCCTGGTATTTGTCTTCCGCGGCAATCTGGTCGGTGAATTTTTCCAGGCGCGCGTAATATTGCTTCATCGCCGGCGCCCCCTGACCGTAGGCCGCCGCGCAGTAGTCGTCGATGATCGCGGCGGGATCCGCATCGGGGTTCCAGAGCAGCCGGGCAGCGGCGTAATAATTCAAGCCTTCCGTGCCCCAATTGCCGCTGAGCCCATCGTAGTCCGCGGCGCGCATGCCATTGGCGGCCATGAAGCGCAGATCGGACGCCAGCTTGCGCACGTAATTCACCGGCAGCCCCATGCCGAAACAGAAAAGATTTGGCCGGACGAAGAGTTGCTGGGAACGACGGCTCCACTCGGTCCAATATTGCCGATCCTGCGTGCGCACACGATCGCTCAAGTAGGAATTGAAACCGACAAACCCGACGATGAGATTCTTCTCGAGCTCATCGAGTTCAACCGGCGGCACGCGGTAGATCGAATACGCGTAACACCCGAGGAAACGATCCGGCACCTCCTTCGCGACGAGTTTCGCGACTTCATTGTAGAACCGAAAGTGCCGGTCGGTGAGGCTTGGCTGCGGCGTGTCGCGGATGGCATCGGGATCGTCGTCGACCGTCTTGACGACGGTCTTTGCGTCCCACGCCCGGCATTGCGCGCACGAGCAATGCTCACTGCCGCCGCCGTCGTTCGGCGAAATCGAGGCCGCCGAAAGAAATGGATTGGCTTTCAGCTCGCGGATTTTCTCCTGCGCCACGAGTGTCCAGAGCGTTGGGTTCGAAACACAGAGCTTTTCGCGATAGCCGCCGGTGTTGCGCGTACCGTCGGGCTGCAGGGCAAAAATCTCCGGATATTTCTCGTGGTAACGATCCCACCAGCCGCCGTAGGCGTGGCCATAGACGACTTTCACCCGGCTGCCCAGCCGTTGGCGGCGAAACCATGGCGATGTGATGTTCGCCGCGAACATCTTTTCCCATTGGGGAATCGAGACGCCCCATTCCTGGACAATTTTTGCGACCCGGTCCTTCTGCCCGGGCAATGCCGTGTCGCGCAGCTTGCGCTGCCAGAGCAGCGGCTCCTCGCGGAGTTCAGCGTCGTCGAGAACGAGCGTTGCCCGCGTCGGCACGACTTCTCCCAGTTCGCCGGGCATGAGCCAGCGCACGCCGAGGAATTTCTCGAGAAAGGCAAAGCAACCGTAGGCGGTGCCCTGCACGGCGAGCCCTTCTTTCGTACGATCATTGCCGACGATATAGACGCGCGCGCCGGCTACCTTGATCATGAATCCCTCCGGCTGCAGGCCGTCCGTGTTGATCGACTTCGATGTGGCCTGGCACGGGCCGACGAAAAGAGTCGCGGCAGTGGCGGGCTCTTCCTGCAGGAGATTTTCTGGCACAATGGGCAGGGTGGCGCCCGTGGATTTTGCGATGTAGGTGCGCAGCTCCGCTGCCGCGTCGGCGACCGATTGGGCCGCCATTCGAGCCTGTGCGTCGCCGGCTGCTTCGGCCGCGGGGACCACGATTACTGCTCGCGCCGTGTGGTTCTCGACCACGATGGCGGCGCGGATGGGAGCGCCCCACGACGCCAACACCAGGAGCGCAGCAATGATGCAGGGACTCCTCATAGATCAAACGTCGACGTGAGCATCGAAAGCGCTAATGGAGCCGTGGCCGCCTCGCACAAGTGTATTCTCACCGGGAGGAATTTATCGATCATGTCCTTGGACCTCCAGGACGCAGGCGCTAATCGGACGGCTGGTCGGTGAGCCCCAATTGGTCGCCCATAACGCCTTGCGACCGTCGGGGGACGGTACGCCATGGGCTTCCGTCACGTAATCGGTTTTTCTGGTATGCAAGTGCGCCAGTCGCTCGACCCTCATGCTGCCGTCCAACCTCACCGCAACGATTTCATCCCGATAGGGACCGCGCTCTCCGCGAGCCTGATACGTGACGTAGGCCCATCCGGGTCGCTGCGTATTCCGGGTGGATATATGGCTGGCGTACCCACCGGGCGTCAGGACCGTAACCTGCCCGTCTCGCAGCCGCCGTTTGATAACGCGACCTTGGTCGGGCCGGCTCTTGGAAACACCCACCGCTACTTCATCCCCGGCCTCGTCCACGGTCATGTCATAGTGACTGGGTCGGCCATACTCCGTCCACATCTCCGTCACCGGCTGCCCCTTCAGATTCAACACGAGCGTCCGGTCCAGGCCTTCCCGACCGTTGTCCACCGGAGCGTCCATTCTCCCGTTGATGACGACGAACTCGCCTCCGGCCGAGATGGAAATCCAGTCCATGTATGCAGGAACTCCGTCAGATTTCACGGTCAGCCCAACGCGGCAAAAATCGATGTCGGAGTATTGCATCTGCCGCTGCAAGTCGTAGACGAATCCAACCAGCCGGCCGTCGCGGATGCCGGCGACGGCAACGCGGTTTCCATCCGCTGACAGATTCCCCTCGCCTGGGCCGATGAGCAGCCGCGAGTACTCCGGGAACCGGCCAATGACCTCCTTCGCACCCGTGCGCACATCGAACGTGCCGATGGTACGATCGCTGGCAAAGACCATCCGATCCGGCTTGGTTGGATGCCAGCGGCAGTCTCCCGGTCGCTCAGGAATGAACAGGGGGCGGTAGGTATTGCCGTCGAGAACCAGTCCCCCGCAACGTTCCAGAAGCAGGAGCGATCCATCCGCGTTCCATGCCGGTCGCTTCGAGTATCCGTGTCGTGCGATCTCCGGCCAACGAATGCGATCGATGCCTTGGATCGGATCGCCGGCCTCGCCGGTTATCCGCGTGATTTTGGAACCGAATACCGGATCGATATACGACTGGAGATACCCCGGTGCCGACATTTCGGACAGCGGCTTCAGTTCCGAATCCGTGACAGTAGCGGCGGCGGCCATCCCGCTGCGATTCCCGCGGAAGCCGGCCGCCGCGCAGGCGACGACCGACGATAGGCTGCCTTTGAGAAATCCGCGTCGATTCAGCGTGAGAGAAATTGGCTCGGTGCGGTCATCTGCGTGCACGTTGAATAAGCGGTTAAAGTTCGAACGTTGCTGTCAGGATAAACTGGCGTGGATCGACGATGCGGAAGGTCCACGGTGTCCCATCGGGGTAGGCGTTAGTCGCCTGCAGCCGGCCACTCTCCTGCAGATTGCGGCCATTCAACTGAAACGTGGCGGCAATCTTGTCGCGGAATAGGCGCGTGCGGTAGGACACGAACGCGTCAGCGTAGAGATTGGGGCGGCTGTAGATCGGCTTGCTCGGATCCAGATCCGTGACGATGGCCGGCGGTTGCTGGACGCCATAGTAGCCGATGGCGCCGGCGCTTTCCCATCGCAGTGCACCGCCGACCGTAAAGCGTTTGAGAATTTATGGTCCGTGATCCCCGCGAGCCGAAAGCTCGTGAGGCCTTTCACGTTATACTCGCGGATCTGCGGGTTGCTCTTCCCTTCGAGCGCCGTGTCGACCCCCATCGGGGTGAGCACGGTGGCGGCAAGAAATTCGCCGGCGGATACCGACGCTCCCTCGTAGCGGGTGTTATACCAAAGTTCGCCCGTCCGGGGATCGACGATCGATTTCCAGATCGGCAGACGTTCCGCAATCCATGCTTTCACGTTGGGCGAGAGATTTGTGGAGATCGACTCCTGCTGCGCCAGATTCAGCTTCAACGTCCAGTACGGCGTGGGAATGTAATTGAGTTCGATTTCGGTGCCTCGCGCCCGTTTGTTTCCCGTCTCGTCGATGACATTATTGGGAAAGGAATGCTCGAGGTATTTTGGATCGATTTTCATGACCTCAGCCTGCTGCTGAATGAGCTGCTGCGGGGTGAGGGTCTGACCTCTCGCCTCCGCGGCTTCGGTCAGCCACTGCTCCACTTGATAGTTTAGCCAGTTCCCCCTGTTGGTCGACACGCTGGCAAAATCGAAATCCATGGCTCGCACCCGCGCTGCCGCGGTCAGCCCTGCCCGCGCATTATTCTGTAGAGTGTCATAACGGTTCACGCGCACGAGGAGTTTTGACTGGAAGAGATTCAGCGTGAACCCGTAGTCCTCGCCCTTGCCCGTCGGGTCCGGCAGCGGTTGCTCGTAGACGCTCATCTTCGCCGCCGCCGGCACGAAGCTGCTGGACACATTCGCGTGGAGGGCCAGCCAGCTCATCCACGGACGCAGTTTCACCACAATCCCGGCGGTATTCGTCGTGCCCTTGTTGACATTCCAGTCGGCCGGCGACCAGGCATTGAAGGAACTCATGTTGAGTGTCCCATCCTCGTTCCAAGTCGGGGTGATGCCGTACTTGTTGTAGTTTTCGTCGCGGCGCGTGCCGACGGTCGTGATTATGCGGTCGCGCCAGAGATAGTTTTGCAGCACGACACCGGAAGTCTTGAGAATCTGATGCGTATTGGCGTTGGCTGCGGTACCGTCGACTCCAAAGCTCTGGCCGAGCTCAACCATTTCGTTCCGGAACGCTCCGGTGAGTCCGTTGCCCCATGTATACGGATACACGCCATAGGCAAAGGACCCGGGCGCGTAATCAACCCGCGGGCCATTGTCGCCGACATAATAACGGAGAAAATGGCGGTAGATATTGGAATTGCCTACTCCTCCCTGGGCCGGGTTGGTGGAACCGCGGGCGATATTCGACAACGTCCAGGAATGGTCGTCCACGATGACGTCGCGATAGGCGATCTGACGCGACACGCGGTCGGAATATTCGTAGTATCCCGTGGTTTGAAACATCCCAAGCCAGCGCCACGCGGTCTTTTCCTCGCGCAGGTCGAGCCGGTAGGCAATCTGCGCCCGGCCCGTCTGCCAGCGCTGAATCTGCCGGTCGGCCTGTGGAGCGTTGACCCCCAAAAATGGTCGCATGAAGTTCGGATTGGGCTGGCCGTTGATTAGCCGCTCGTTCACGTCCATGGACAGGTAGGCGATACGCCCCGAGGACCCGGCCCTGCCGATTACGTTGTAGTTATATTGATTGCCGTCTTCCCGGTAGAAACCGGCTTGCGCGGCCAACATATGGCGGGGAGTCTGAAAAAAGATTTGGTCCAGCGTCGCATACGAAATATTCGTCTTGTGATCCAGGCGGTTGGGCGCGGCCAAATTGATCGAGGACCAATCGTAAATGGCCTTGTCACGGATCACCGGGTTGCTCGCCCACAGCGGCTGGGTCGTCCTCAGGGATTCGGGCGAGGTGATGACGAAGTAAACCTGCTGCCTGCTCGCCACAGGGTCGGTCGTGCTGCTGGTGGCCTGCATCGGCATGTAGGCCGAGATTTGCCCGTTCCGATCGATCGCGAAACTGGAGAGTTCTCGAAGCGAGTTCGAACCGGCGAAATAGTCGGGCAAGGTGCTGACGGTCCGGTTCGGAAGCGACGTGCCGTTGATGTGGATGGTGGCGGTCGGCGGATCGAAAGTCGGCCGCCCCGACGCTTCCCACAGGCTGATACCATCGAGCGGCGTGGTGGTGTTCGGCCGGTTTCCGTGCATTCGGTAAGACGAGTGGGATGCGCTGATCGTGGTATATTTGAACGGCTGGATCTTCACCATGCCATTCAAGCGCACCGTGTCCGTGCCTGACGGCTTGAGGTTGAAACCATCGTGCTGATACACGGCCTGCCCGCGCACCGCCAGAACGCCATTCCTGAGCACGCGGTTCAGATCGAGGCTCGTGCGGTTGCCGTCGAAGCTGTCGAACCGGACGGCGAGTTGCGAGCGATTGCGTTTAAGATTCGCGGTCGCAGGTTGGAGATTCACCGTGCCGCCGGCATTGCCGAGGCCGAACACACTGGAGTTGGGACCCCGATTGATTTCGACCGCCTCCAGACTGAGCGGATCCACGGGCACTTTTCCCGTGACCTGAAAATTGCCGAAAGACAAATTCGCCGAACTGAGGCCACGGATGCGGTTGGCGTTGTTCGGATTGAGCTGGGTGTTGTCGATGGGCACGCCGTCACCGTTCGCGCTGACATCGGTGTAGGTTCCGCTTCCCTCGGTCCCGGCCTCGTAGAGAAAGATATCGTTGATATCGAGGGCGGCGAAGTCGGCCATTTGCTCCTTGGTCACCACCGTCACGCTCGCAGCGATGTCTTCGATGGCGGTATTCAGCCGGGTGCCGGACATCGCGTTGGAACCATAGTATCCGCGGTTTTGCTCGGTCACCTCGAACGGCGACATCAACAGAGTCTCGCCCGAGGTCTTTTGCGCTTCAGCAGAACGATTGCTCGCCGCCGTTGCCGCCCGACTTTGGTCGGCCTCCATCCTCGCCAACTCCCCGGAATCGAGGACACCGTTTCGGTCGCGGTCGTATCTCGCCAACGTCGCAGAGTCGGGCGCGCGGGAAGGCACGGTCTGGGCAAACTGGGGCGTCGCCAGCAGAAGCATCCAACAGGCATGCATGCTCGCTGAGGACCGCCGACTGAGAAGGTTATTCGGCATCATGATGGGGCGGGGGTGAATTATTGGAAAGGGTCGCGGAATCGCAGATTTCGCACCAGCTGCGACTCATGGAGGAAACTGACGACGGTCGGACTGTATTGGAACGCGCAGCACTGATCTACATCGTTTCGGTTGTATACTGATACTTTTTCGACGATTCGTCCGCGCAGGAGGCCATCCGCGTGCAGGATCATGTCCGTAGGCCTACGGGCACGGCTCCGGATTCCGGGCAGGCGAAGCGGGTCCACTTCCGCGGTCTTCAGGTCGGGTGACTGTCCCTGATCGCCTCATCGAATCGATGCCTGCAGCTTGGCCAACTCCGCACGCATACGATCGAGGCCCACCGCCGCGCGCGGCTCGCGGACGAGATTGTGCAACTCATAGGGATCGCGTTGAAGATCGTAGAGCTCATCCGCGTCCTGAATCTCCAGATAGTGGATATACTTCCAGCGGTCGGATCGCACCGCTTTGTAGCCCATCCGATGCACCCGCGGAAACACGGTATCGCTGAAATATTCGATCAGGAAGTTGTCGTGCAGCGCGGACTCGCGACCGGAAAGCAGCGGCAGGAGCGATCTGCCATGCACGTCTGCCGGCACGCGCACCCCGGCGAGTTCCAGGATCGTCGGCGCCAGGTCGAGATTCAGGACCATCGCATCGACGACCGTTCCCGCCTTTATCAGCGCGGGGTAGCGAATCAGCAGCGGGATCCGAATCGACTCCTCGTATGCCAGCCGTCGCTCCACGCTCAGTCCATGCTCCCCGTAGAAGTAACCCTCGTCGCTGGTGAAGACGAAAAACGTTCGGTCGAGCTGCCCTGACTCCTCGAGCTGACGCAGCAGGCGCCCGAGACCTTCATCGACGGCCGCCAGCATTCGCAACCGGTTGAGGATGGTTTCGTCGTCGGTGCCGGTTTCACGGCTCAGAGGCGGCAGGTTCCCAACGGCGCGCTCGAGGGCTGGCTTGTTCTTTGGCGCGCCAAAGTTGGGGCGCCGCGGCGGGGTAAGTCCGGCATATAATCGCTTATGCCTTTCCGCAGGGAAAAAATTCTTCGCGACCGAGTTCTGATCGACCGACCCGTCTGCATTCTGCCGGGCATCCGGATGAACTGCCTTGTGCGCAAGCCACAGGCAGAACGGCTTCCCGTGATTTTGTTTCAGAAACGCGATCGCGTGATCCGTGAAAATATCGGTCACGTAACCATGGGCCGCGGTTGTCTGGCCATTGATGTTGAGCCGGGGATCGAAGTAGTCGCCCTGGCCCTGAACGCTTACCCAATAATCGAATCCCGGTCGCGGCGAATCGTCGGTGCCCATGTGCCACTTCCCGACAAAGCCAGTCGCGTAACCGGCGCCGTGGAGCATTCGAGGAAACGTCCTGAGTTCATGGCTGCGCTGGTTTCGTGCGATGTTGTCTGTGATTCCGGTGCGTTGCGCGTATTGACCCGTGAGAAATCCAGCCCGACTCGGCGAACAGAGCGGTGTCGTCACGAAGGCGCTGGCAAATCGCGCCCCTTCCCGGGCAATCCGGTCGATGTGCGGCGTTTTGACGAAGGGATGGCCCGTGCAGCCGAGATCGTCCCAACGGTGATCATCCATCAACACAACCACGACGTTCGGCCGCAGTGAATCATTGGTAGCCGCCGGCAGGAGCGCCGGAACGGCAGTAATCAGAAGCAGGAAGAGAACGTGTTTCATTGTGACATCCGATGTTTGGCTGCGAGTTGATCCAACAGTTCGAGCATCGTGGCTCGAATTTTCGGCTCGGCTTCGATCTCCAGGCAGCTCGACCGCGCGTCCCAAGTTTCATAGCCGCCCCACTTGTGCTGCTGCGGTGTGGGCAGATACCCGTAAAAGCCATTGGCCAGGGTGATGACGAACGTCGCCTTGAACGGACTCGCCGCCTTGATCGCCAGGCCCGTCTCCGCGAAAATCTCGCTCGGTGCCGCCCCAATCGCGAGGTCGCCGATGCGGATCGCCTGAATCTTCACGGGAGTCACGTGCGGATAGTCCTTCAGGTACATCGCCTCGCGCGCGTAGACCTCGGGTTGGGTCAACGGCCGCCCGGCGGCAAACTTGGCCTGCCCGCTGGCATGCAGCGGTTTTGCCCAAGCGAGACGGGCCGCATCGGGTTTGCGCACGCGAAGTGGCAGCGTTATCTCGCGCATCGCAAGCGTCAGGTCGGATCGGTGCTCGATTCGGTCATATACCCGGAACACCTCGTCGGCGACCGCATGTGCGATCAGCGTCATCTCCTCATAGGGCGGGTGGGACTGCGCGGGGGCCGTGAGGTCGATTGCATTGACATCGCCGCTGGTGCCATTCGCCATAATACCGACGAACGCCGGTTCCTGCCGGTCCGCCTTCAGGAGTTGCTGAATGCGATCCGCGAACACGCCAAAATAGTCGGCGCTGACGACGCCGCGGGGAATGCCGCCAACGTAGTGCAACCCATAATTCGCCAGCAAAGCGAGCGGTCGTCCGTCCGCATGCTGGACAGAAAGGACGAACACCTCGGGATCGACCGGCCCGGCAGGTCGCAGCAGCCTGGCCTTTCTGCCGGGATTCATTTTCACCACTTCTCCGGCCTCACCGAATGGGTTCGCGCCGAGTTCGGAGGGCTCGACGAACCAGCGGCGGTTGTGAACGAACTCCGGTTTCGCCCCGCGACCCCAGCCGATTTTCGCCGGCGCCAGGTTGTTGACCGCCCGCTGCACTCCGTCGGCAATCCGCCGCGCAAGGAATCGCAGGTATTCCAGATCCTCCGGCTCCTCGGTGATGCGGATCGCCCGCGGCATGCTGTGGGCGTGGGTGGCCGAGACAAGCACGCGATCCGGCGGGAGTCCGGATTGCTCCTGAATGATTTTCTTCGCCTCCTCGATCACGAAGCCGGCCATCATGGTGCTGTCGCAAACCACCAGAGCGATCCGTTCCGTGCCGTCGTCCAGCACGAGGCAGCGGGCGTGCAATTCATCGCGCACGTGCAGCGCCGGGCCGTTCTGCGAAATAACGCCGTCGAGCGACACGCCCAACGCCGGGGTGATGTTGCTGGTGGCTGCACCGGCGCGGAGCACTCGCGCCTCCGCCGCGAAAGAGCCGCCACTGCTCGCGAGCAGCATCAGAGCCGCCGCCACCCAGCCGAAGGCGTGCTTCCAATGGCTTCGCGTCACGGACTTCACCGGTTCGACAGATTGGAATGCGTGGAATCGGCGGTAGGCGTGGCTCACGGATTGGAAGCGTTGTTTTCCGGTGTGCATTTTGTCGAACCAGTTCGGGAGCCGCACATCAGCGCAAGTCTTCGCTGCTTGGATTGGCGTTCGTCCGCGTGGACCAGGGTTGGAGAGAATTCCTTGGCTTCGCAACGGCCAGCGAGCATTGGGCGCGTTGTCATCGCACTGCATCCTGTTTCAGGTAGGCGATGAGATCCGCCAGCTCTTGCCGGGTCATCGTCTGCTCGAGTCCGTCTGGCATGAGCGAGGCGCCGGTCGAGCTCAGCGAGCGAATCGCCGAACGCAGCACCGTTTCCTCCGTTCCCGCCGGCGTGCGCAGGGTGACGCTCGTGTCGGTTTCGGCCGCCACGCTGCCGGAAAGCGCCCGGCCATCGGTGGTCGTGAGCGTCGCCATCTGGTAGTCGGGCGCCACCTCGTAGTTCGGCACCAGGATGTGGAGCAGGAGCGCATCCGCCGGCTGGTGACGCATGCCCGTGAGATCCGGACCGACTTTGCCGCCCACCGCCTCGAAGGTGTGACACGCCGAACAAGTGCGGACGAACACGCCGGCGCCGCGGCCCGCATCAGCCGGAGCAGCGAGCACGTCACGATGTTCCCGGTACACCTTCATGCGATCGCCGGATTCCAGATGGGCGAAGATGGACTCCGCGGCCTTGCGGACGCCCGGATTCGAGTGCTTCAGCAGCTGCCCACGGCGCAGCGACGATATTTCAGTCGGTGCGATCGTTCCGCCCCGAATCGCGCGGAACAGGACTTCAATCATCGAGGCCTGCGAGAACAGCGCGCCGAGCACCGCCTCCTTTACCTGCGGTGTGTAGCGGGACCAGTGGTTTGGCTGCAGCAGCACCTCGGCCCCGCGTGGATCGCCCATCCGCTCGACTGCCCGCACCGCCTGAAGTTGGAGCGGCACCTCCTGCCGGGCATCGAGCAACCCGTCCAGCAGAGGCTCCATCCGCCGAAAGTTTGTGTGGCCCAGCAGCGCCACCGCCGTCGTCCGCACGCGCGGCGCCGCCGTCTCATGGGCCGCGGCTCGCTCTGCGCGGGTGAAGAATGTCTCCAGTGACTGCCGGGCGGCAGGGGGGGCCGAATCGAGGAGCGCCGCCAGCGGATTTGCACCGCCATTTCCCGTCCGCAATTTTCCATGGAGTCCTTCAGCCAGCCCAAGCACCGCCGGCAGCCGCCACTCGAATCCCCCGTGCTCCGCCAGCAGGTCGGTCAAGAACTGCCGGCGACCGTCGGCGGTTCCGCCTGCGCCCAGCACGCGTCCAAGTTCCTCCATGACCGCCCCAAGGGCTTCGCTGTCAGCCCCGTCGCTCTTCGCCACCGCGGGCGAAAATTCCGCCATCCGGGTTCCGATGCCGCTAAACACCGCGGCGCGGGTCCACGAATCCTCGCCGTCACGGACCGCGATTGAGGCCAGCGCATTCACCGCCTGCGAGTCGTCGCAATCCCCCAGCAGAAGTGCCGTAACAAAACGCACCCGCGCATCCCGGTCGCGAGCCAGCCTCAGCAGCGGCTGCAGCAGGGCCGGCCCGCAAGCGGATGCTTGTGCGATCAGCACCGCCTGTTCCCGCACGCGGGCGTGCGGATCGCGCAATGCCGCGACGAGCAACTCCGTCGATAATTTTTCCAGCCCGTGCAAGACCCAAAGCGCCGCAGCGCGCGACTCTGGCAGCGTTGCCTCCGCCGCGCAGCTTTCCAGGAGCGGAACAGCCGCCGGATCGCGTCGCTCCCAGAGCACGCGGCGCGCCCGCTCGCGCCACCAGGCATCCGGCGACTCCAGTTCGCGCACGGTTCCGGCCGTCGTTTCGGCCGCTGTTCGCGCCGGCGCCCGCGGTCCATCCCGGGCGATGCGATAAATCCGACCGGTCGTCCCCTTGCCACCGCCGAAGTCGAGCACGTCGCGCATTTCTTCCGGCACATACTGGGGATGGTCGATTTCGCGCCGGTGCATATCGGCGATGTAGAGCGCGCCATCGGGTCCCCCGGCGGCGAACACCGGCCGGAACCAGCTGTCGCGGGAGGCCAGAAACTCGCGCCCTTCGTACCGCAGCTCCGAGCGGAACGACGCGCCGTGCGGTCGGATCACCTGCCGCTGCACCAGATTTTGCGCAGGTTCGCAGATGAAGACGTCGCCCATGTGACCCGCCGACAGACCAGTTCCACCGAAGATCAGCGGCGAACACGCCGACGTGAACGTCCCGGCGTGCGGCTTGCTCATGTATTTCGGGTTGAAGTCGCTGGTGATGGTCGCCTGGCTGATCCGGGACACCTTCGCGTCGGCCCCGCTCTTCGCCACCTCCTGCATGACCCCGGACACCGCGAGGTGTGGATTGCGCGCGAGATGCCACGGCTCCAGCACCACGTGCCGGAGCGGATCGCGGTTCGAGGAGGTGAACCGCCGGCCGTACGCGTCGAATGTGAACCCAAACTGCCCCTGACCGCCGACCGCCTCGTAGACGAAACTCCGCGGATCGAAGCGGCCGTCGGAGGACGAGTACGACGTCGGCGGGCGCCCGGGATGCAGCGGGGAGGACACCGCGCCGCCGGCACGGCCACCCGCGACATAGAACCTGCCATCCCAGCCAAGCGTCGGATGACTTACCCGCAACTGGGTCGTTTTACTCAGATCGAATCCGGTCAGCACGACAGTGTGCTCATCCGCGACGCCGTCACCGTCCGTATCTTTCAAATACAAAATGCGGGGCGCATCCGTGACGAACACGCCGCCGTCCCACAGGGCGATGCCGTTCGGAAAGCCCAAGCCGGTGGCAAATTCCTTTCGGCGATCAAAGCGCCCATCGCCGTCCGTGTCTTCGAGCAGAACCACTCGTCCCTCGGTTCCGGCCGTGGGGGACTCGATCGGCTCGGGGTAACCGCGACCCTCCGCGATATAAAGCCGGCCGGCGGCATCGAACGCGAAGGCCACGGGATCGACGACGAGCGGCTCCGCCGCGACCAAGTCGATCCGCAAGCCCGACTCCAGCTCGAACGCGCCCAGCGCTGCCTCGGGCGCGAGGTATGGCGGCCGTTCGGCGGCCATGGCTGCTCCAAGCGTTGCGGCCAGAATACCAGCGGCGACGCCCCTGCGCCATCGTCCGGAATGCCGGAGGCAGTGGCCACGGTGACGCCCCGGGGTGGAAATATACGAGGAAAGGGAATCCAGGGAGCGCACGAAGGAATGAATTTCCAAAGCGGGACCGAAATCCAAATCGTCGCGAGATACAAATCGGTTCCAAACCCGGTTCCCCTTCGACAGAGGCGGAGTATAGCGGTTGGACATGGGTCGCGGAAGGATAACTGCGGCGCACGGCTACGGCTACCCGCTTCCGGTTGAAGATTGATACTTTTCCGACCACCGGAGCGAATCGGTAGTGACGCCGGCCGAGTTCGCCGCGTTCACATGCCCACACAGGGGACTTAAAGGAAGCCGCGGGAAGTAGCTCCGTATGGAAACGATTCCGGAAGTAACCCTCGATCCCACTGCCAGAGGCACGCCTCCGTCAGTCAGAACTCGAAGCTGGCACTCAGCCGCCAGGTCCGCGGCGCCATGATTCGTTCACGCAGCACGCTGCGGTTGTCAGTCATGTACCGCAGGACGAGCGGTTCGCGGTCGTCGAAGACGTTCCGGACGTTCAACTGGAGCTTGATATCGGGAAAGAAACCGAGGTTCCGAAGCGTGTAGCCGGCCATTGCGTCCATGCTCCAGTATGAGCGTCCGTAGAGGCTGTTCCCGTCGAGGTCGGTCCCGACGAACATCTTCGACTGATGCCGATAGCCGCCTCCGACATACAAGCCCTTCAGCTTCTCGGACGTAAAATTGTACCGCGTGAACAGGCTGACCTTGTGGTGGCGGCTTCCAAATTTTCCGACTCCCACGGCGGCGGTGTTTTCCTCCATGGCGTCTCGAATCTCGTCTTCGAGCTCCGCGCCGATGGTGCGTCCCGCTTCGGTCACGAGGTTCATGACGCCTGGCCCGAGGCTCGCCAGGAATTGCCGGTTAATTTCCTCCCAGGCGATCCATTCCGAGAAGCGGTAATTCTCGACCGGATCGGAGTACGAATAACCGGCGGTAATCCGCCAGTTAGGCGTCACGTTCCCGGTGACCTGCAGTTCCACGCCCGTCGTCTTGTGGCCGAAAAGTCCGTCGGCGCCGACATTCGTGCGCGCGTCGCGGACCGCCTGGGTGATGAGCCCGGCCTCGAACAGCGTGTCCATGATCCGTTCGTTGGCACCCCTGACCCTCGAGGGAGACGTGACGCTCTGATCCTTGCCCTCAGTGGTGTACCACGTCCCACGAACATAGAGGCGATCATCCAGGAGACTAAACCCGATGCCGTAATCGACGCCTTTACCAACCGGCTTCGGCACCGGCACCGCCCCCAAGGCGGGATCGCCGGACAGATGCAGCATGAGGGCGCCGGCGGAGGGCACGGAAACATTGTCCGCCAAGTTGTAATAGAGCGAGATCTTCGGCGTCACATGGTAGACGAGACCGAACGTCTTCGTCCGTCCGATGGCGCTGTTCTGACCCGCGTCTGCCTCGGCGAGCGCCGGATCCCGCTCGAGCTGCCAGATCTGCGTTACCGGATCTCGAGAGCGTCCGACCGTCTTCTCGGCGAATTCATCGCGCCGCAACCCACCGGCCGCAATCAGCCGATCGTTGAACCAGCGACCTTGCACTACGACCATGGCGGACTTGAGCGTGGTGTAAACCTCGCGGGGACCGCCGCTTTGCATCCAGACTGAATTCAGCGTCTGACCGGTGATGGGATCATGGACATTCTCCAGCAGCCCCCCATCGCCGATAGGACCGCTAACACTATAGCTCGCCCAGTCGCCCTCGGTGACATAGGTACGGCGGTGGACGTCGTTCCGCGCGTCGTTCGGATTGGGGTGGAAGGGCGGCAGGCCGGTCGCGGCGTCCACCCACATTTCTTCGAAGCTGCCAATGTTGAGAAAGCTCTTGTCGTATTCACCGTAGCCGCCGAGCCGGAACTCGCCCCACTTTCCAAAGTCGAGGTCGTGCGAAATTATGGCGCGACCGGTGTTGCCGTCGTTGAAGCGATAACCGCGGAGCCACTGGGCCTGCAGGTAGAGCCGTCCGGCGAATGGATTGGGCGTGCCGTCAGCCCGGAGCGCGTTTGCGTCGCCGAAGAACTCTCGGCGCGCACCGCGTGGGTCGCGGAAGTCAAACTTGTGCTCCCGGTGATCGAAGCCGATCTCCATGAAGGTATTGTCAGTCAACTGGTGCTCGAAAAAAGCCGTTAGCACGCTGAAATACGACTCCCGGTTTTGCGCCGGACCACCATGGTTGACGGAGAAGTCGACCAAACTGCGATCCTGAATCGCATTCTCACCGCCCGCGGTTATCATCGAGCTGAAGTTATTGCGACCCTCGTTGTAGACGGTACCGTTGTTGGCGTAATAGATTACGAAGGGACGATTCGGGCTTGCTTCGATGAAGTCCAATTGCATCCCCGCGTTCCGGCTGGTGAACGTCGGGCGCCCCGCTTCGACAAACGCCACTGCGCCCATGTCGAGTAGATTGAAGCTGACGGCACGATTCGAGTTCACCCGTCCGCGCTCGAATTCCAGTCGCAACGTGGTCCGGTCCGTGATGCGGTAGCCCAGTGCGATATGCGCCCGGACGTGCTCCTCGAACTCCCAATGCCGGAACGATTGGGAATCGTTGTAAATCAGGTTCAACCTGGCCGCCAGCTTACCCTTGATCAAGGGCTGGTTCCAATCCAGCGCGGTGCGGTATTCGTCGAAGCTTCCGACGGTCAGTGAAACCCGCCGGAAGTCCCGCCCGAACAACGCCTGTTTCGTACTGACATTGATGATACCTCCGGGCGAGCCAATGCCGAACACCACCGCATTCGGGCCGCGCGAGTCCTCGATTCGCCCAATCAGGCCCGACTCGGTCGGAATCTCCGAAGTCGGAAAGTAGTTGCGTGCCCGACTGGTATTGAGGCCGCGCACGCGGTAATCCTGATAGCTGCTGAAGACGCCGTTGCCGGTGAGAGCTGAGCGGTCGTCATCGTCCCAGAATTCCGTGTTAACCGCGTATTGCATCGCCTCCTCGAGACGGAAGGCACTGAGATCCTCGAGGAATTCCGGAGTGAAAACGGAGATCGATGCCGGCGTGTCCTTCAACCGGGTGTTCAACCGGCTGCCGGCAAGGGTGTTGTTGGCCAGATAGCCGACATCGTTGGACTCATCGACTACGAAGGGGCTCAGCTCGATGGGCTGCTCTTGGGGCTTCGCAGGACTTGGAGCCGGCGCGACTTGGGCGCCAAGCGTTCCGGCGAGGCAAAGGCCAAGCGAAAATCGGGCCGCCAGCGACCGTAATGAACTATAGGATACGATGGCGCGGGAGACGATTTTCTGTGGATGCATCAGTGGTGTGGGTTGGTGGTGGTTGAGCAGAGGACGAACGCACCGTTCCGCCGCCCGCGGCGGGCACCCGTGCGGCCATTCGCCAACGGCGGCTGTTCGCGAAAGGTGCATCGGTGGCGGGAAGCATTGTAGTGTACAAGACACGCTGGTCGGATCGTGGGCAATCTATGCCAATGCTGCGGGAGCAGCTACACGGTTTCCTCTGATTATTGATACTTTTCTGCCACAGAAACCCTGACCGCACGCGGTCTCGCGTATTGAGATTGAATGGAATGAGGCGAAGCGGTCCGCATCAAATGTCATTCTGGAATCCTTCCAACGAGCAGAACACCGCGCGCATGACCACGAGCGACACTCACCTGATTCCGATACTTTTTCCGGCCGCGATCCTTCAGCTCCGCCACCGGCGTGGATAGCCTGGGGCTCGATTGCGCACAGCGGGTGTCGCCTCGAATCCCCAACACCTGCCGACATCGAGCAGCGCCCGGCCCGGCTCGAGCCGCGGTCACAGCAGCGCTTGCCGACCATTTCAAGCCTGACCCATGCTTGAATGTATCCGATCGCGGAATTGTCGCGGGCTTAGACCTTTCAGTCTTAGGAACTGCCGGTTGAAGTTGGACAAGTTGGCCGGATCGTTCAAGTTTGAGCCATGAATCCGACCGCGCCGCCTGATGCAGCGGGCTTTGCTTCTCCGACCCCGCTGTCGCCGGGCGGCGGCGCGCCGCAACTGCGCCGGGTGCTTACGATCCGGGACCTTGTCATTTACGGACTCATTCTGATCCAGCCGATCGCGCCGGTCGGAATCTTCGGGCTGGCGGCGCAGATTTCACACGGGCACGTCGCGACCACCATTCTCATCGCGATGGTCGCGATGAGTTTTACCGCATTCAGCTATGGCCGCATGGCCGCCCTGCATCCCTCGGCTGGATCTGCATACATCTATGTCGGGCGGGGGCTCGGTCCGCGGCTTGGATTCCTGACCGGCTGGGCCATGTTTCTCGATTATCTGGTCATCCCGTTGCTCAACGTCGTGTTTTGCTCGCTGACGTTAGAGCGGCTGCTTCCGGCCATTCCCTACGCCGCGTGGGTCGTGCTTACTTCGGGTATGGTGACGTTGCTCAATCTACGTGGGATTCGAGCCACCGCGCGGATGAACGCCGCGCTGCTCACCGTCATGTGCGTCGTCATCGCCGCGTTCGTCGCACTTGCCATCCGCTTCGTCGTGAACAGGAGCGGTGCCGACGCGTTGTGGTCGACGCGGCCGTTTTACGATCCGGAGACATTCAAGTGGACGGCGATCGCGTCGGCAACGTCCCTCGCCGCGCTGACGTATATCGGCTTCGATGGCGTCACCACGCTGGCGGAGGAAGTAAAGGATCCGCGACGCAGCGTGCCGATTGCCACCGTCCTCGTCTGCATCCTGACCGGAGTATTCAGTGTCGTCGAAGTGTATCTGGGGCAACTCGCCTGGCCGGACTACGATAGTTTTCCGAACATCGAAACGGCGTTCATGGACGTGACGCAGCGCGTCGGCGGCGATGCGTTGTTCCAAGCGATGGGCATTGTGCTCATCCTGGCATGCGTGGGGAGCGGGATGGCTGGTCAGGCGGCCCTTGCGCGTCTCCTATTTCGGATGGGCCGCGATCGCATGCTGCCGCGCCGTGGCTTCGGTTATCTGAGTCCAGGTACTGCCACCCCCACGTTCAACCTAATCGCCAGTGGCGTGTTGACGCTGTGCGGCGCGCTCCTGTTGCCCTATCAGTACGCAGCGGAACTGCTGAACTTCGGCGCTTTTCTCGCATTCATGGGTGTCAATCTGGCAGCGCTGCGTGAATGCTGGTTTCGCCGCGCAGCGGGGCAGGAGCGCCGCATGTTTGCGGACCTCATCGTGCCAAGTCTGGGGTTCCTATTCTGCCTGGCGATCTGGATTAGTTTGTCGCCCGTGGCGAAGATGGCGGGTGGCGCCTGGCTCACAGCCGGCTGCATCTATCTCGTAGTCCGGACCCGTGGGTTGACCCGGCCAATGGGGGTGCTAGAATTCGAGGCAAAGGAACCGTCCGTGCCCGATGCCGGCGCAAGATCCCGGCCGTAATGACTGGCCGAAGACGCAGCGAAACCCGAGGAGCTCACGCCGCCCGCCAAACTCGACGCGAAACAGTTCGAGGGATGGGCGCGCTCCCATGGAGAGAACGGCTCTCGTCGTTACTCAGCGCAAGTGCGATCCGGGTGCCGTGTCTGAATGGACGCGACTTCGAATTTCGCAGGAATTCAACTACGCGCGTGATGCCGCCGGACCCGGCGGGTTCGCCACCAGCGGCCGCGTGCCGATCGATCCCATCGACATCGATGCGGTGGAGATCAGCCGCGGTCCGAATTCCAGCATCTTCGGGCTGGGCGAAGGCTCCGGCACCGTGAACATGGTCGCGGCGTCCGCCAACCTCAACCGTGCGAACACCACCACGCAGCTGCGCTTCGATAACAACGGCGGGTGGCGCACGTCCTTTGACGTCAGTCGCCCCCTCATCCCGGGGAAGCTCGCCGCGCGCGTGAGCGCCGTCTACCAGCACGACGAAGCTCCCCAGAAGCCTTCCAACTATAACACCCGCCGGCTCAACGCCATGATCCGCGCTCAGCCGTTTAAGAAGACCACGCTGCGTGCCTCCTTTCAATCCTACCTCGCCGACGGAACCCGCGCGACCGCGATGACGCCCCGCGATGGCGTCTCCTACTGGCGCGAAACCGGAAGTCCCACGTGGGATCCCATCACCCAGACGGCCACGGTTAACGGAGTCGCCAGGACTTTCACGGGCACCAACAATCCCGCCGGCCTGGCCAACATGAATCGGGCCGGCCCCATCCTGTTTGTCGACAACGGCGGGATTCAGCTCTGGGAAATCAGCCGGCTGCCCCTCGCCACTGCCACCAACGGTCCCAGCAATACCGGCGGAATCAATCGGCTGCTCGAAAGCGTGCCCGAACCCGTTCGCGAAGGCCGCCCGCTTTTTTCGATCATCCGCGGCGTCTCCGATCGATCGATCTACGATTACGCGCACATCAATCTTTCCGGTCCGAATTATCAGCGGGAGGAGGTCGCCACCTCGACCGTGGAATTCGAACAATATCTGTTCGACACCGGGCGCAACACCGCCGCTTTTCAATTTGCCTGGCAGCGGGAGGATGCGGACCGGCTCCGCCGCACCACCGTCGGCTCCGTCAATCCCGTCGGCACGAGCGGCGTGCTTTATGTCGATGCCAACAGCCGGCTGCTCGATGGCCGGACGAATCCGTTTTATTTGAAACCCTACCTTGGCGTCGCGGAGCCTGTCTGGTCGCAGACGCCCTACGAACGCGATAGCTATCGCGCCCAACTCGCCTACGTGCTCGACCTGACGAAGGAGAAATCGAAATGGCTGCGGCTGCTGGGCCGGCAGCAGTTCCTCGGCTACTATGAGGAACGCAAGAGCAAGAATCACGTGTACCGTTTTCGTGATGTGATGATCTCGGACCACCCCGTCTACGCGCCGGCTGGCCAGCCGAAGGGTGCCCAGGGAGCGGCGAACGGTTTCCCCGTTTCACAGCAGGCGACGCGCCCGTACTTTCACTATTACGTCGGTGACGCCAACGGCCAGAATGTCGATTACGCGCCCTCGCGCGCCGAGGCCGGCAACTACGATTTCACCTGGTTCGATCCGCAGGCCAACCGGTGGGTAACGGACCCCGCCACCTTCGGCGAATCGGGCATCCCCGAGGCGAGCGCAGGCGAAAACGCCAACTCCAACCTCAACCTGCTCCAGACCAAGGGTGTCGTCCTGCAGAGCACGTTCTTTGGGAACCGGCTGGTCACCACCTTGGGGCGCCGCTCCGATCAGTCTGGCGACAAGCGCCAGAACCGCGTCTTCCTCCAGCCCAACGGCTACGACTTCGACTACGCGAGAATGGACGGCTGGCGGGGCGATTGGGATATCCGGGAAGGGGATACATCAACGACCGGTGCGGTGCTCCGGCCGTTTCGCGACTGGCGCTTCATCGAAAACGCGCGCAAGCGTCCCGGCTGGACCGGCCGGCTCGCGTCCGTACTTCAGGGTCTGGGTCTCTTCTATAATCGCTCCGACAGCTTCAAGCCCGCCGCGCCCGCGATCAATATTCTCCAAGCCGTGCTGCCCAATCCGGGATCCGTCGGAAAGGATTACGGCTTCACTGTCAGCCTCGGTCGCAAGTTCATGCTGCGCGCCAACCACTACACCACGCGGCAGATGAACTCCCGCGCCGGCCAGGGGACCAACATCGCCAATCGCACGCTCCAGGTCGATTTCGCTGATATCCGCACCGTCCAGGCGTTCACGCTCCAACGCCAGGCGCGCAACTGGATCACCCAGCTCAATCCTTCGATCTCCGACGCTGACCGTGAGGCCCAGGTCTACAAGATAATGGGCCTCACCGCCGCGGATATGGACGCGTATAGCGGCGTGACGGTCGCCGATACGACCAACATCGAGGCGCGCGGCGAGGAATATGAACTTAACTTCAACCCGTCGGATTATTGGACGCTCCGCGCCAACGTCACGCGGGCCGAATCCATCGACGGTGCCCAATCGCCCAGCAATTTCAGCTGGCTCACGCAGCGGTTTCCACAATGGGAGACAATCATCGATCCGCGCACGGGCGCCAAGTGGCTCGACACCGGTTATGTCGGAGAATTCCCCTCGGCGGGCGCGCAAACGGCCCGAAGCTACATCGCCGCCAATATCACGACGCCGCTGCGCATCGACGGTGCGACCCGGGGCACCGCGCGTCCGCAAATCCGCGAATGGCATTTCAATCTCGCGACCAGTTACCGGCTTGCCGGCATCAGCCAGCATCGGATCCTGCGCAATTTCGCCGTCGGCGGCGGGATGCGCTGGGAAAGCAGGGGAGCCATCGGCTACTACGGCGTGCCGATCAACGGCAGTCTCGAAGCCGCCGAGGAACTCGATCCGAATCGGCCGGTTTGGGACAAGGCGCACGCGTATTTCGACGCCTTCGCGAGTTACCAGACGCGTTTATTCGGCGACAAGGTGCGGGCCCGCTTCCAGCTCAACGTCCGCAATCTCCAGGAGTCCCATGCGCGCCTGCAACCGGTCGGCGCTTAACCGAGAATGAAACCATTCAGGCTGCGATTGCACAGGACCTGCTCGACTATCTGAACGAGCGCATGCCGGTCTGGACCTCGCTGGTCGACAAAGAGACGGGCCAGCTCTGGTACAACAGCAGCTACGAGGAGCGGCAGATGCCGCGGAATTAGCCGTAACGATGCAGCTCCAAACCGCAAAGCCCGTTTTGTTCCGGACGGGAACAATCACTCCCAGCGGAATCCGCTGTTCTCTCGTAGTTGAAACCTCTTCGTTCGTGGAGTTAAGTACTGAAAGGTTGAGCGGCTTGACCTCAAACCGCATGGGTCAGTCGCTTTCACGTTCAGCGACTTTTCTCCGCTGCCTCAGCAGCGTGGCGCTCGGCTGCGTGGCACTCTCCACTCTCGGCGCTGAATCCGGCGCTGCGCTTGTTCGTAATAGCCGTCCGGTCTCGATCATTGTGCTTCCCGCGCAGCCGAACGCCGTAGAGCGCTACGCTGCGCAGGAGCTCAGCGAGCATTTCGCGAAAGCGAGCGGCGCAACGGTGCCGGTGCACAACGAAGACGCGCTCGACGGTGTGGCGACTGCTACGAGGATTTACGTCGGCAACACGCAGGCGGCGCGCAGTGCCGGTCTCGACGGAAAGAAACTGCCGCGCGAGACGTTCACGTTACGAAGCGCCGACAACGCGCTGTTCATTGTGGGACGCGACGAAGCCGGCGATCCGCTAGATCGCGACACCTCGGCCGGGACGCTCTTCGGCGTGTACGAGTGGCTCGAACGCGCGCTCGGCGTTCGCTGGCTGTGGCCGGGCGAGCTCGGCACGGTGGTGCCGCGCACCCGTGAAGTCGCGCTTCGTGCGATCGACGTCACGGTGCAGCCACGCTTCTTCCAGCGTCACGTGCGGCCGGGACTCGGCTTCACGAGTGGCAACCCCGCGCTCGGTTTCACTTCGAAGGCGGCGGAGGACTACGCGCGGGTGCAGACGGTGTTTCTGCGCCGGCAGCGGATGGGGCGAAGTGAAAAGATGAGTTACGGCCACGCTTTCACGCAATGGTGGGGCGGCCATTTTCGGAGACTGTGCTCCGAAAATGAGGCGCGCTGGTGCGCGCAGCCGCGGAAAACGTGCTGGGAGTCTGCGAGGGTGGCCCGTTTGCTGGACCCGATGAACGCGATTGACGATCTCAC
>WYBX01000051.1 GCA_011525695.1 Verrucomicrobiia bacterium | reverse complement strand
GTTCTTGAACCTGCCGGCTTCCAGTTCGCTGATCACTTGTTGCTTGAATGCTTCGCTGTATCGGATCGTTTCAATCGGCTTCATTTTTCGTCTGCCGGGTGTCAACGTGGGCTAGGACGAGACAACCCGCTACTCACTACTCACTACTGCTTTGAACTTTCGTTGCGGCGTGCGCGACGGCATGTCTTCCTGCGACCGTTCGTGATGAAACTTCCCCCGCTTTTCCGCTGCCTTCCTCACCTGCTTCTGGGATCGCTCTGCTCCACGCTCCCCGCGCGGGATCTCCAGGAAAGGCTGCGGGAGGACCGGCCGCTGATCTGCAGCCATCGCGCTGTGCTCTCGAACCAAACGGTTGAAAACAGCCTCGCCGGGATCCGCGCCTGCGTGGAGCAAGGAGTCGAAATGGTGGAGATCGATGTGGCCGAGAGCAGCGATGGCGCACTCTTCCTTCTGCACGACACCACCCTCGATCGCACCACCACCGGCAGCGGTCCATTGTCCGATCAAACGTCCGCCGGCATTTTGAATTTTTTCCTGAAGGATTCCCATGAGCGGATTCCCCGGTTCCGAGAGGCTCTGGATCTGGCCCGGGAAACCGGGTTGTACCTCATGCTGGATGTGAAGAGCGCCGCACTGGACAAGGTCTGGGCAGAGGTTTCCGACGCCGGCATGGGAAACCGGGTTCTCATTCTCACGTTTTCCGAGCGCCGCACCCAGGAGGCATTTGCCGTTTCCAGGGAATGGCTGGTCTCGGTTCTGATCCAGCAGGAGCGCGACGTTGGCTTGCACCTCGGTTCGGCCCCGGTTCGCGAAGGAGTCCTTTTCTATATCAATCAGCGGGCGGAACAACGGCTCTTCGAGGCGGCCGCTCAGAGCGGCATCCCGACGATCACCGATGCGATGCGTTTCCTGGATGCAAAGGCCAGTGCCGAAGGTGGCCATCACTACCGGGAATTTCTCGAAACCCGCCGGCCGCGGATCCTGGTTAGTGATTTTCCGCTTCAGGCGCGAGCCGCCGTCGAATAGGCACCCGTACCTCCGCAATGCCCGGCCGTGACCCGGCGGGGCCGGTGGTTCGGCGGGCATTCGACTTTCTTTGTGACCGGCACGGATTCTTACTGAATGGATGTGGCGATGCGGCAGGGTCCGAATCCGCTCGAAGGGCAGCCCGGGGCCGATTATTCAACGTCGCGCTTCGAGTAACCTCCAGCACCTCCCCGCCATGGTCCCCTTCAGCGCCATTCCCGGCCGTCGCCACATTGGTTGCGTCTCGCTCCTCCTGCTGTTCCTCAATCCGCTGGTCGGGGCCCCGAGCGCCATCCCCTCGTTCCGCGCCTATGAGCCCGAACGGCAGCAGCCGCTCCACCAGGTCGATATCGAGCGCTGGTCCTCACTGCCCGCCGGGCTGCAGGCGTCGTTTGGCAATATCGACACCCGCTATGATCGGGAACTCGTGCCATTGGGCGAACGCCCGAGCGATCCTCACACCACCGTGCTTGTCCTCCTCGGCAAGAATACCCGGTGGGCGGCCACGGCGTGGCAGGGGGAACGCGTCCACGCCCAGCTCGTCCTCTTCACCCGGACCGGCGCGACCCAGGTCCATGTCGTCCCCTCCGCGCTCCGTGCCGCCAGCGGCGCCACCATTGCCGCCGAAAAGGTCCGCGCACGTTTCGTCCGCTACGTCATTTCGGACTCCAAGTTCTTTGCCTGCGGACCGTACGTCGAGGACACTCCGCCGGGGCTGGTGGGCGACATTCTCGATGACGCCACCCGTCTCGATCTCCCGCCGCGTTCGACCCGGCCGGTTTGGATCGACATCGAGGTGACTGGCGACGCGCAGCCCGGTACGTACCAGGGGAATGTCTCCGTGAGGTCGGAAGGCGCGGCGCCCTTGCTTTTCGACATCGAGCTGGAGGTCCTTCCCCTGCGGCTTCCTCCCCCGTCCAAATGGGAATTCCAGCTGGATTTGTGGCACAACCCCTGGGCAGTCGCCCGGTATCACAACGTGGTTCCGTGGTCGGCCGAGCACGTGCTCCTGTTGAAACCGCTGCTCCGGCTGCTCGCCGAGGCGGGCCAGAAGGAAGTCACGACGACTGTCGTCCATCACCCTTGGAACGCGCAAACGTACGATCCCTATCCCTCCATGGTCGAATGGATCCGCCAGCGCGACGGCTCATGGCGTTGGGACTATTCCGTCTTTGATCGCTATGTGAACCTGTGCGCCGAGGTCGGCATCGACCGGCGGATCAGCTGCTACTCCATGGTGGCCTTCCGAACGAATGCCTTCCGCTACTTCGACGAGGCCACCGGCACCCACCAGTATGTCGTCGCAGAACCCGGGACCGACGCCTACCGCGCGCACTGGACCCCGTTCCTGAAGGATTTTTCCCGGCACCTGGCCTCGAAGGGCTTGCTCGACCGCACCGCCATTGCGATGGACGAGCGTCCCGCCGATCTCATGCGCGAAGTGATCGACATCATTGAAACCGCCGCGCCCGGCCTGAAAATCAACCTCGCGGCGGGCCACTGGAATCCGGAATTCAATAGCAAGATTCACAGCTATAGTGTCGGGCTGAAATACTATGTCCGATCCGACGTCCCGCGCCAGCGCACCGCCCAGGGGCTGATCTCCACGTTCTATACGGCCTGCCCCGAGCCCCAGCCCAACAATTATCCCCACTCCGCCCCGGCCGATTCCGCCTGGATGGGTTGGTTTGCGTCGGCCGAGGGGTTGTCGGGCTTCCTGCGCTGGGCCTACAACAGCTGGGTCGAGGATCCGATGACAGACGCCCGCTATGTGCGATGGAATTCCGGCGAATGCTACCTGGTCTATCCCGGCGCGCGCAGTTCGATCCGGTTCGAACGGCTGCGCGAGGGAATCCAGGATTTCGAAAAGCTCCGGATCGTCCGCGAACGGCTGTCCGCGCTGCCGGCTGGAACCGCGCCGGCCGCGCTGCTCGGCGACCTCGATGCCGCGCTCAAGGAATTCACCTACGAGCGTGCCCAGAAGGAGCCCACCGCCCGGACCGTTGCCAACGCCCAGGCCGCGCTGCTCCGCGCGTCACGCTGGATCGCGGAAAGACGGTGGGACTGACGGCGGCGGCATGGAGCGCACCCGGCGCGGAATGCCGGGCATGTTCGCCATGCGAGTCGCTTACATGCGCAATCGATTCGTCTTCTTCCGGAGATATCCGCCGGTTGTTCGTTTTCGGGATGCGGCGCGCTGATAGGATCTGCCGGTCAGCTTGGAACTGCCGCGCGGTCGGCCCGCAGTGGCAGTTCTTGGACTCGATCCATGGTTTAACCGCTCACCTCCTTCACCGCTGTTCCAGAACCGTCAACCTGGGCGGGGGTGGCCGGGCTCGCAGCGCTGGGGCTCGCCCTCTGGCGGCGCAGGACCGCGGCGTAGTTCAGGGCATCTCACCCCTGGTTCTGTCGGTCCAGCTGACAGTGATTGTTGGAAAACCATACACTCTCGAAGTGGGCACAAGTAGGCCCAGAAGGAGGTGCAATATTTTAAGCGTTTGTATCCTAGAGTTTTGAGTATCGGCTTTGCGCCCAAAAAAGTCATGGCACATGCGATGCTGAAACAACGCACCCTGTTGCCCATGAAACACCTCAAGAAGTCCGGTCTCGCCATTGCGGCGCTCGCGCTCTGCTCGCAGCTGTCCGCCATCACCATTGGCTACTATGACGCCACCCGCGAACAATATGGATTTTCCGGGGGCGGACCGTACCTCAGCAACGCCCGCCAGTGGCTCGTCGACCAGGGTCATACGCTGGTCTCCACGAACAATGTCGATTCCACTTTCCTGAGCGGAGTCGACGCATTCTATACCGGGCTGATTAGCAGCGTTTCCGCCGCTGAAGTCAGTTCGTTCCAGGACTTCGTGGACGTCCAGGGCGGCTTTCTCTTCATCCAAACCGACTGGGCAGTCGGCCCGTGGACCTCGGCGGCCAACACAATTCTTTCGAATTGGGGCATCGCGCACGGAGGCACCTATGGCAACGACGTTGGCCATGTCACCGTTGGCTCCTCGGAGTGGGTGACCGATCCGAATGTGGTCAACGGATTCATTGGGTCGGCACATAGCGTGATTACTTCCGCACCCGGGGATTTCGAGGTGCTCGCTCAGGATGATGCCGGCCGCACGATCCTTGGCGTGTTCGATGCCGGCGCCGGCCGCTCGAGCGACGTGCTGATCGCCACTGACATCAATTTCTGGGACAATAGCTATGGCTGGAGCGACGCCCGCAACCGCGCGCTCTGGGAGAATATCTGGACGTCTGCTGCGAACCAGACGACGGTCCCCGAGACTTCTTCCACCGTCGCGCTGCTCGGCGCCGCGTTGCTCGGCATGTTGGTCATCGCCCGCCGCAAGAACGCCCGCTGAGTCGAGCCATCTTTCTTTCCGTGCCGCTGGCTGCCTGGGTTGCGCCAGCGGCACGAACGCGCATGGGGGTGGTGCCCCCGTAAGCGCGACGACCGGGCCGTTGCCGGATTGATTTTGGCGGACGCTGTCCCCAACTTCATGCCATCCATGGCAATCATGCCTTTGATCGGTGCCGGTGTTGGCCGCCGAGCCCGCCAGAATAAACACCGCCCGCACCACGCCTCTGGGTACGCCCACTGATGAACATGCTGTCGATCGTCGGTGGCGTGGCGCTGATTCTCTTTGCCATTCGATTTCTGCGTAAGGGCTTCGATCGCATCTTTGGCCATCGGCTGCACGCATGGGTCGAGGGAATGACCCGCCGTTCGCGTCCCGCCACCACCGCTGCCGGCATGGCATTCGGCGCTGTGGCCCCGTCATCAACTGCCCAGACCCTCCTCGCCCTGCAACTGCTCGACCGAGGCAAACTGCCGCCCGACCGGATGCTGATGTTTCTCCTCGGTTCCAGTGTCGGGATCACCGTCACCGTCCAGCTGCTGGCTTTCCGTCTCTTTGACTGGTATTCGCTGTTCCTCATCGCCGGCACGGCGGGCTTTCTGTGGCTTCGTTCCGACGCGGCACGGGGCGTGGGTCAATCGCTCCTGGCACTCGGATTCGTCTTCCTGGGCATGCGGATCATCAGCGATGCGGCAATGCGGCTCACGGCGAATCCCGACATCGCGACCGTACTCGCCCTCCTGGAAAACCACCCCGGGATTCTCATCATCTTCGCCGCCGTTTTGACGCTCCTGACCCAAAGCTCCACGGCGACCATCGGGCTGGCCATCGGCCTGGCAGAAGGCGGAATTGGGACCACGGCCACGGCGCTGGCCGTCGTGCTCGGAGCAAATCTGGGCCTCGGTTTCACGTCGATCATCGCCGGCTGGCCCACCATCGCCGGACGCCAGCTTGCCGTGGCCAACCTCGTGCTCAAGGGCACGGTCGTGGCGGCCATGCTCTTCGCATTCGATCCGATCTGGCGGGCACTGTCGCTCCTTCCGCTGGATGTACCCCATCTGGCGGCAAATGTTCATACGGGCTTCAATGTCATGGTGGCCGTCCTGGGAGCCGCGTTTGCCGGCCTGATCGGACGGCTGGTCGTAAAGGCCGTTCCCGCCCCGCCGGGAGGAGGCGATGAACTGCTCCATGCGGGCACTCATCTCGATCCGAACGCGCTTTCCAGCCCGCTGTTCGCGCTGGCCAACGCCTCCCGGGAAACGCTTCAGCTCGCCGAGGAGGTCAAAGCCATGTTTGCCGCCGCCTGGCGCGCCTATACCGGACATGATCGTGCCCTCGCGCGCCAAGTGCAGCAGAACGACGACAACGTCGACACCCATCATGCCGCCATCAAGCACTACTTGAGCCAGATCCCAACAGACGCCATGAGCGAACGCGACGGCCAGCTGCATTTCGGGCTGTTGCACTTTGCCAGCCAGCTGGAGGCCATCGCCGATGTGATCGAGAAGTCAATTGCCCGCGAGGTGCTGAAGGGCGAGCCCCCCGCCGAGGCAATGCCGCCCGATGACCTCGCTTCACTCACCGATCTCGAGCGTCGCGTGACCCGTCGCTTCGAACTGGCCATCCTCGTCTTGACCAATCGCGATCCGATCCTGGCCCGCCGCTTCCAGCAGGAGGGGGAGGAACTCAAGAACTGGTGCATCGAGGCCCAGCGGCAGCACTATCAGCGGTTGTCGGGCGGAGACGTGCGCGTGCAGCAGGCCAGCACCAGCTTCCTCGATGTCTTCAACGCGCTGCGCCGGATCAGCGGGCTGCTGAACACGATCGGCCACACGATCATCCGGGGAAAACTGGGGTGAGAGCCGCACTCCGGTCATGCGCGGCGCACGCTGCAGCAGGCAGCGCCCCGGCGCATTCCCGGCGCACGTGACCGGGCGCCTCCGCCGCCCTGCTTTCACATGCCACGCGTGAGGGTCGGGACGCCGATCAGCAGCAGGGCGGCAAGGAAGATCGCCCCGAAGATCAAGCCCAGCCGCCAGAAGTCGCGCGGCCGGATGAATCCGCTGCCATAATACACCGGCGCCGGTCCCGTGGCATACGGCGTGAGTACGCCCATGATGCCGAGCGTGAAGCCGAGAAGCAGCCCGAACGTCACCGGCGAAACGCCCGGCACCGCCGTGCCGACGGCGTAAAACACCGGGAACACCGCCATCGTGTGCGCCGTGATGCTCGCAAACATGTAGTGCATCGCAAAGAACACCACGACCAGCGCCGTCATCACGATCAGCGGAGAATGGCCGGCCAGCATCTCGGACGCCGCGCGACCCATCCAGCCGGCAAACCCCACCTTGTTGAGCCCGTCGGCCAGGACGACCAGCGTCGCGAACCAGAACAGGACGTTCCACGCCGCCTTGTTGCCCACGAGGTCGTCCCAGGTCATGATCCGGGTCAAGAGCATCGTGGTGATCGCAGTGAGCACCACGAGGGTGGGATCGATGAACCGGCCGCCAAAAATCCAGAGCCCGACTGCGGCGACCACCAGAAACGCCATCACCCATTCCCTGGGCTTCATTCGGCCCATTCGCCCCAGTTCCTGCCCGGCCCAGGTCACGACCTCCATCCCCTTCCGGATTCCGGGAGGGCAGACCCGATACGCAACCCAAGGCAGCACGGCGATCAGCACGGCCCCGACGGGCAGGAAGGCGAAGAACCATTGGGTCCATGAAATCTCCACGCCGCCCCCTCGCCGGATGAATTCGATCGCCAGCAGGTTGGGTCCAAGGGCCGTGATGAACATCGAGCTGGTGACGCAGGTCGTGGCGAACGCCACCCACATCAGGTAGGCGCCCACTCGCCGCACCTGCTCGTCGTCGATTGGCCCGTAGAGCCCCGGGATGTTTCGAATCACCGGGAAGATCGTGCCGGCGCTCCGCCCGGTATTCGAGGGCGTGAAGGGTGCCAGGATCAGATCCGCCAGCATGATTGCGTAGCCCAGCCCGAGCGTCCGGCGGCCCAGCGCCTTCACCAGCACGAGCGCAAGCCGGCGGCCCAGCCCCGTCTTTTCATAACCCGTCGCGAACATGAACGCGCCGAAGATCAGCCAGATCGATGTGCTCGAAAATCCCGAGAGTGCCCAGCGAATGGCCTCCGCCGGCGCGCGAAACTCCGGATCGGCCAGCTGCGCCGCCGTGAAGGGCAGGCCCAGCAACCCGACCACCGTGACGCCCGCAAGGCCCGTGACCCCCGGCGGCAGCGGCTCGGTGACCAACGCCAGGATGACGGTCACAAAGACCGCAAAATAGTACCATGCGTGCGGTTCGAGTCCCGGAGGCACCGGCAGCAGTGCTATGACTCCGCCGACCACCAGCGGGCCCGCGGCACGCCAGTTCAAACGGAAACCGTCCGGCTTCCGGCTCACCGGTTCGCTGGGCTGCCGCCCGTTGCTATCGGTCACGCCCTTGCCGTCCGCCGCGGGGGTTACTTTCAGCATGGACTCGATAAACGGAAATCAAACTGGTCGCGTCAACGCGTTCCATCCCACCAACGGTCGCTCTCCGCGCAGTCAGGAAGAGGGCATCAGTGCGATCCGGTGCCCCGCGGGCCGAGCAGCCGTCCGGCGATTGCAGCATAGAGCTCTGCGCCGTGGACGAGGGCTGCCTCGTTGAAATCGAAGGCCGGATGGTGGTGGCCGGCGGCGAGCCGGGATCCGATCTGGACATACGTCGCCTGGCCGCCGCGGGCCTGCACGGCATTCATGAAGCACGTGGCATCCTCGCTTGCGCCGAGCGGCAGCGAATCGACCACCCGGCGGGTCTGCGGCAGCGATTCGGCCGCTGCACGCACGATCCGCTTGAGGGGCGCGTCGCAGGTGGCGCTCTCCGCCACGCCGATCAGCCGTTCCTCGGCCGTCACGCCGTGCGCCTGCGCAATCGCGTTGATCATCCGGTGCGCCTCGGCGGTCATGAACGCATTCACCGCAGTGGTCGTGCCGCGGACCTCGAGTTCGAGCTCGGCGCGATCGGCAATCACGTTGCGGCCGCTTCCGGCGCGCATCACACCGACGTTGATCCGGGAGTCCCCGGCACCGTGGCGGGAAATCGCGTGAAGCTGCAGGGTGAGCGCCGCCGCGGCGAGCAGGGCATTGCGGCCCTCGTGCGGCTTGATGCCGGCATGCGCGGCCACGCCGCGCAGGATCACGTCCATCTTCGTGGTCGCCAGGAAACTGTCGGTGCCACAGCTCACGAGCCCGTCCTCGACGGCGGAGACGCCGAGATGGCCGGCAATGAAGTAGTCGACACCGTCGACCGCGCCAGCGGCGAGCATGGGCGCCGCGCCAGAGCACCCCTCCTCCGCCGGCTGGAAAATAAGCCGGAGCCGGCCGCCCCAGTTCTCGCGCGCCGAGCGCGCCGCAACGAGCGAGGCCAGGCCGAGACCGATGGCAGTGTGGCCGTCATGGCCGCAGGCGTGCATCCGTCCCGGCTGGAGAGAGGCGAATCCCGCGCGGACGGGCGCGTGGGCATCGGCGGCAGTTTCCGTCACCGGCAGCGCATCGATGTCGACACGGAACGCCACCGTCGGGCCCGGCCGGGGGAAAACCCACTCGGCGATGACGCCGGTGAGCCCGTTGCCCATTTGTTCGACCCAGCGGGAATCCGCGCCGGCGGCGAGCGCCTCGGCCCGCGCGGCGGCCGCCTCGTCCGGCGAGGGCGCCGCCATCATCCCGTCGGCCGAAAGCGCCGCCGGTCCCAGTCGCAGCGTGCAGCCGGGCAAGCCGCTCAGCACGTCACAAATGCTGGCGGCGGTGCGGTACTCGCAAAAACCCAGTTCCGGATACGCGTGGAAATCGCGGCGCCACTGGACCAGTTGCTCGGCTAGGGAGGGCATGAGGAGCCTAGCGGAGGCGAGCCGCGGTCGTGCGTCAACCCGTCGGTGAGCCGCGGAATTGCCCGCGGTGCTTGTTCACGGGCACGGAGACCGCAAATTCCGTTCGCGGGAAGCAGGCTTGATCGGGCGCGGCGTCCGACCCTGCCATCATTCTCCCTGCGCTTCCTGCTCCAGCCGCAGCTCACTCGGCATGGATAGCCGAGAGATGCGCATTTTGTGTTGCCGCGGGCATAATCCCCGCCCGTATCACCGAACCCCATGCTCCTGGTGAGTCGCTGCCTTCCCCTGCTGCTGATTCCCGCCGTGCTCGCCGCCGGCGATGCGCCGGATACCGACTGGAGCGAGTATCTCGGCGATGCGGGCCGCACGCACTATTCCCTCCTCACCCAAATCGACCGCTCGAACGTTGGGAAACTGCAGCTGGCCTGGGAGTTTCAGACGGGCGACGTCGGCGAAATGCAGTGCAATCCGCTGATCATCGGCGGCACGCTCTATGGCGTCACGGCGGCCGGCGACATTTTCGCGCTCGATGCGGCGAGCGGCAAGCCACGCTGGCGCTGGCGTGAGGGCGCATCTTCGCAGCCCGACGGCAGGCGCCGGAGTTATCGGATCCTCCGCGGCGTTTCGTACTGGGAAAGCGGTGACGATCGCCGGCTGTTGTTCACCGCGGCCGGCTGGCTGTATTGCGTCGACGCGGGCACCGGCCGGCCGGCGGCGGGCTTTGGCCAGGATGGCCGGGTCAGCCTGAAAGCCGGGCTCGGCCCTACGGCGACCGAGAAATACGTGATTTCCACGACGCCGGGCGCGGTGTTCGAGGATTTGATCATCATGCCGCTGCGGCTTTCGGAGTCGGCGGATGCGGCCGCGGGTTACCTGCAGGCGTTCAACGTGCGCACCGGAGTGCTGACGTGGGTGTTTCGGACGATTCCCCCGCCCGGCGAGTTCGGGCACGACACCTGGTCGGCCGAATCGCATCGGAACCACGATGTCGGCGGAGCGAACAGCTGGGCCGGCATGGCCGTCGACCGCACGCGCGGGATCCTGTTCGCCCCGACCGGTTCGGCAGCGCCGGATTTCTGGGGCGGCGCGCGCAAGGGCAGCAACCTCTTCGCCAACTCCCTGCTCGCGCTCGACGCACGCACGGGCAGGCGACGGTGGCATTTCCAGTTTGTGCATCATGATCTCTGGGACCGCGATCTGCCGTCGCCGCCGGTGCTGACGACGGTGCGCCGCGGCGGCCGCAGCATCGACGCCGTGGCGCAGACCACCAAGACGGGCCACGTTTTCGTCTTCCACCGCGAAACCGGCGAGCCGCTGTTTCCAATCGAGGAACGGCCGGTGCCGAAATCGGACCTGCCAGGCGAGGTGTCGTGGCCGACGCAGCCGTTCCCGGTGCAGCCGAAGCCGTTTTCGCGGCAGACCCTGTCGGAGGCCGACATCAACCCGTATGCGGAAAACCGCGACGCGCTCCTCGCCCGCTTCCGCGGGGCGCGACACGGAGCGTTCGAGCCGTTCGGATTGCACGACACGGTGCTCTTCCCGGGTTTCGACGGTGGAGCGGAGTGGGGCGGCGCCGCGGTCGATCCGCAGGGCGTGCTCTACGTGAACGCCAACGAAATGGCCTGGATCGCGCGACTGCGCGAAACGCCGAAAGCCGACGAACTCGCCCACCTGAGCCCCGGCCAGCGCACGTATGCCACGGTCTGCGCCGCCTGCCACGGCATCGAGCGGCAGGGCAATCCGGCGGCCAACCTGCCGCCGCTCACCGACGTGGGCGCGCGCAAGTCGCGCGAGGAGATCGCGCAGCTCATTGTCACGGGCAAAGGCATGATGCCAGGCTTTCCGGCGTTGCCGGCTTCGGACCGCGAGGCGGTGCTGGATTTCCTGCTTGGAGTCGAGAAGACCGAGACGCCGCCGGCCGCGCCGATCGCCGGGGCACCGGCAAGTCGGGCCTCGATCGCCGTGGCACAGTCGCCTTACCGGCTGAATGGCTACCAGCGATTCATCGACAGCAGGGGTTACCCGGCCATCTCGCCGCCCTGGGGCACGCTCACGGCGATCGACCTCTCGACCGGAGAGCAGCGGTGGCAGGTCGTACTCGGCGAATACCCGGAACTGACCGCGGAGGGGATCCCTCCGACGGGAACGGAAAACTACGGCGGCCCGATCGTGACGGCGGGCGGGCTGGTGTTCATCGCAGCGACGAAGGATGCTAAACTCCGCGCCTTCGATCGCGACACCGGCAGGGTGCTCTGGGAAGCCGAACTGCCCGCGCCGGGGTTTGCAACCCCGAGCACCTATGCAGTTGGCGGGAAACAGTACATCGTCGTCGCGGCGGGCGGCACGAAGCTCGGCACCGGGAAGTCGGATCGTTACGTGGCGTTTGCGCTGCCATGATGCAAACTGGAACGGATTACGCACCTCGAACCTTACGGCCCAACGCGATTCCTCGCCGATATCGACAATGGCCTGATGGCGCGTGTCAGCGCAGATGGACAGTGGGTTGCGGGTCTCTTCTGGGAACGAACGACCCACATCTCCGATCATCATCCCGCCGATTGCCTCCATGCGATTGTCAACCTGGGCCCGATCGCTCCGGGAGCCCAACGCGCCATCAGGGGCAAGATTTACTGGGCAAAGATGACCAAGGAGGAAATGCGGGATCGCTGGCTCAAAGATTTCCCCGCTGGAAACAGCCGTCAGCAGTAACGACTGGTTTCTACGGTCCTTCGGTGAACGCGTAGAGGTTGCCGTCGTAGGCGCCGATGTAGATCGTGCCATCTTGGACGACGGGCGACGATGCGATGGGCACGCCGAGATCGAAACTGCCGATTTCGCTTCCGTCGGACAGCCGGATGGCGTGCAGCTGGCCGTCGCTCGCTCCTACATAGACCCGGTCGCCGCTGATGGCGGGCGTGCCGTTCACGTCGCTGCCGCCGCGCCGGTAGGGCTCGAGCGAGGTGAGGCTCGGGCCAGTCTGGTAATCCCACAGTGTCGCGCCGTCGCGGGATGCGAACGCCCGGACACGGCCGTCCGCCGTGCCCACGATGACGCGATCGCCGGCCAGCACTGGGTTCGACGCGCTGCCCGGCAGGGAATCCTTCCCCTGCCAAAGGGTGCGCCCGGTGCGAACGTCCAGCGCCGTCGGCCGCCCGTCCCACACCGTGTAGGCGGTATCGCCATCCACGGTGAATCCGGTGAACTTGCCGGCAAGTTTCCATTCGAGTTCGCCCGCCCCAGCCTCGAGGGCAAAGGCGCCGTAGCGCAGATCCGAGAACAGAACCCGATCGTGCGTTGCCACCGGAACGGTGTAGGAACTCGGCCACCAGTCGCTGTCGCGCCCCGCTGCAGCCGTCGCCCACCGCTGGTGGCCGGTGGCCGCATCGAATGTGGCGATGCAGCTCGCGGAGCCGACGTGCACGGCATCGGCTGCCACGACCGTTGCAGTTGTCTCCCAGCGCGTCAGTTCGCGGCCGAGCGCAGCCTTCCACAGCAACTGGCCGGAGTGCTCGTCCACCGCATACAGCCAGCCGGCGACACTCGTGGCAAACACCCGGCCATCCGACAAGGCGATGCGATTCTTGACCCCGCTGTCGGTGGCGAAGTGCCAGCGACGCGTTCCGTCGGGATTGAAGGCGGTCACGCCGCACTGGTCGAGGTTGCCTGTATCGTCACAGCCCACGACGATCGTGGATCCGTTTGCGGCCGGTGAGGATATGCCGATGAATCCGCCCGCTGGCGCAGCCCACCTGAGTTGCAGGGCAGCGGGAGCGCTGCGGCGTTCGAACGAGGCTTCGGTTTGCCAGCTGTCGCCGTTGCCGGCCCGCACCGTTGCAACCACCGTCTGCGTTCCGGTCTGCCTCGGGTCAATTTGCAACTCGCCCACCCAACTCCAGCTGCCCGTTGCGCGGAGGGCAATCGCCTGGTCGCCAATCCGGCAGGTAACACTCTCCACCTTCGAGCGGGTATCGTAGGCGTTCACCAGCACGGGCAGGGTCGCGCCGGCGGCCGGCTGGATACCCCGCGGAGAAACCACGGTCGCGTGGCGCTGGAAGCCGCCGAGACGGAGTTCGTTGCGGATGCCGCCCGGGGCGATGTCGATCACGCGAAAGCTGCGTGGATGCCGGTCGATACCACCGAATCGCAGGGGCGGAGAGTTGAGGTCCAGTACGCCTTCCTCCTGCGTGACGCGGTGCCCATGCCAGTGGCCGCTGAGCACCGCCTTGGCCCCGAACGCATTGAATAGACGGAGCATCGTCGTGGACGGCAGGAAGTGTGTTCCAAAGACGATCGTCGATCCCGCGGGCGCGACCGCGAGATCCTGCTGGATCCATCGCAGCTGGGCCGCGCCGCCAGGCAGTTCCGACTCCGTTGGCATGCGCCCGGTCGTGAGGAATGCCCTGATTGCCGGCTCCCGGTCCTCGCCGTCGAGCAGCTCGCCGTTGATGAGCACAAAATGGCAGCCGGCAAAATTGAAGGAATAATAGTCCGGGCCGAGATATCGGTGGTAGTGTTCCAGCCGCCCGCTCGACTTCCCAACGTCGTGGTTTCCCGGCAGATTGAAGAGCGGCAGGTCGAGCGAGGCGATCCCCTGGCGGTAGTTTTCGAATTGTGGCTGCTCCCGGCCGATATCGACCAGATCGCCCGTCGCGATCACAAACGCGGCCCGCGGCTGGAGTGCATCGATTTCCGCCAAGTCGTCCTTGAACGTGTGCACGGACTCCAGCGAGTCGTTCACGTGCGTATCGGTGATCTGCACGAATCGGGCGGCATCGCGGCGGGATGCGGGCCAGTCGGCCAGCGGGAAGTCGACGATCCCGCCGGCAACGGTGGGGAGATAGAATGGTCCTGCCGAACGATAGCCGCGGGGCAGCGAAACGAAAACGAAGGGACCGGCAGGATTCGCGATCGAGTAAGTGCCGTCGGTCGCCGTGACCGCGACCGTATGACCGTCCGAAACGGCCACGCCGGCCAGTCCGGGTTCGGTCGAATTCGCAGCGCCGTCCCCGTTGAGGTCGGCGAACACCCGCCCGGAAATTGCCTTCCCCCATGACGTGGCGGACGGGGCGGCGAGCAGCCACCCGGCAGTCAGGCTGGCCGCAAGACAGGTGATCGCGCGACAGCAGGATCGAACGCGAACCGGGGACAGGTTAAGGGGCAGTTTCATTTCGAGGGAGTTGAAATCTGATCTTTTCGAACGCCAATGACCAGATCAGCCAGATGATCCCAGCAACCACGATCGGCGTGGGTGATTGCGACCGTGCCTCTGGCGTGCCACGATCCAGCCCCGAACGTTTGGCGGTATGAGAATATTCCATTCGGTCAGCAGATAGCCGCGACAACTGGCGCGAGGCGTTTGGCGCCAATCCTCACTCCATCTCCGTCAGCCACTTGCCAATTGACGGCTCTGGAGCCCGAGGATTCGAATCGGTCATGAGAATTCCCAAGACAATCTTGATCGCCGCGACGGCCCTCGTCGGGCTGGCGACCGCTTCGCTGCCGGCGCAGCCGGCGGAACGCGCCCAGATTCCGGAGCAATACAAGTGGAACCTCGCGGACCTGTTTCCGAGCGAGGAGGCCTGGCGCCAGGACAGGGAAAAATTCGAAGCGGAGCTGCCGCGGATGAAGACCTTCGCCGGCCAGCTGGGCGCCTCCGCCGCGGGGCTCGAGACCGCACTCGAGACGATGGCCACGCTGAGCCGCCAGCTCGATCGCCTCCAGGCCTACGCGCTGCAACTCGCCGACGAGGATACCCGCGAGGCGAAGGGACAGGCGATGAGCCGCGACATGGCGCGGCTCGCCACCGCCTTCGCGGCGGAGACCGCTTATCTGAAGCCCGAGATCCTCAAGCTCGGCGGCGAACGGATCCGGCAATTCCTCCGCGAACGGCCGGGCCTGAAGCCGTATGACCATTTCCTCGACAACATCATCCGGCGGCAGCCGCACACCGGCACCGATGCCGAGGAGCGCCTGATCGCGCAAACCGGCGTGCTCGCGGGCACGCCGGCGGACATCTTTGGCGTCTTTGCCGATGCGGATTTCCCCTATCCCACCGTCAAGCTGGGCGATGGCACGACGGTGACGCTGAGCGCCGCGGCGTTCGCGCTGCACCGGGCCAGCCCCCGTCGCGAGGATCGGTCGCAGGTCATGTCCGAGTTCTTCGGGGCGCTCGGGAATTACCGGCGGACGTTCGGCTCGACGATGAATGCCAGCGTGCAGAAGGACCTTTTCCTGATGACGGCCCGCCGGTACGGCTCGACGCTCGAGGCCGCGCTCGACGTGAACAACATCCCGGTGGAGGTCTACCACCGGCTGATCGAAGGCGTGAATGCGAACCTGCCGACGTTCCACCGCTATCTGCGGCTGCGGCAGCGGATGCTCGGGGTGGACACGCTGCATTATTACGACCTGTACGCACCGCTGGTCCGATCGGTCGATCTCGAGTACCCGGTGGAGCAGGCGCAGCGCGAGATACTCGCCGCGCTGGCCCCGCTCGGGCGCGACTACGTCGCCGTGGTGGAGCGGGCGTTCCGCGAACGCTGGATCGACCTTTATCCCACCTCCGGCAAGCGCTCCGGCGCCTATTCCAACGGCACGTACGATGTGCATCCCTACATGCTCCTGAACTACACCGACAAGTACGACGACATGAGCACGCTGGCGCACGAGCTCGGCCACACCATGCACAGCTTCCTCTCGAGCCAGGCGCAGCCTTACGCCAAGGCCGAGTACCCGATCTTCCTCGCCGAGGTGGCCTCCACGTTCAACGAGGCGCTGCTGATCGATCATGTGCTGCGCCAGGTCCGGGACCGCGACGCGCGGCTGTCGCTGCTGGGGAACTACCTCGAGGGCATCAAGGGAACCGTGTTCCGGCAGACGCAGTTCGCCGAGTTCGAGCTGCGGATGCACGAGATGGCCGAGCGGGGCGAGGCGCTGACGGGCGACGCCCTGGCGGCGCTGTATGCGGGGATCACGCGCCGGTACTACGGGCACGACGAGGGCGTCACCGTGGTGGACGACTACGTGGCGCACGAATGGTCCTATGTCCCGCACTTCTATCGGGCGTACTACGTGTTTCAGTACGCCACATCCTACACCGCCTCCGCGGCGCTGTCCGAGCGGGTCCTGGCCGGCGACCCGGACGCCACCCGCAGGTACCTCGAGCTGATTTCCGCCGGCGGCTCCGATTATCCCATCGCGCTGCTCCGCCGAGCCGGTGTCGACATGACCACCCGCGAACCGCTCGACCTCACGATGCGCCGGATGAACCGGGTGATGGATGAGATGGAAAAGCTGCTCGGCGGCCCGTGACGCGCTGGAATCCCTGGTCCGGTCCTGCCGTCAATCGAATCCGGGTTTCGGCTTCGTGCTCAAGCGGCATGCGGCCCTATCGGAAATAGCTGAAGCTCACGGCTCCGAATTCCGAGTGCCGCACCACCTGGGCGTCAAACTCGCGTCCCCAGGCGACCCACGACGCGGTGAGCTGCCGGCGTGACCATGACTTGGCCAACATCATACCCATTCGCCAGCAAGCCTGACCGGCCAAGCCCGGGCAGCCGCAGCACCCACGGCCACAGGGAGGTCTGCTCGTCGGCACAGTGGGCGAACGATAGGCTGACGCCGTTCGTGTAGTAACGGTCGGAATTGACCGGCAGATCGTTCTCGGTCCGGACCGTCAGCGACCAGGGCCCGGCCGGCACCCCAGCGACCAAGGTCGAATCGACTGCCAAAAGAGAATCCATACGGCCAGGATCCTCCCGGCCACCAATGCATCGCGGCTCGTACTGGCCAAGGATTGCATGGATTGCACGGGGACAGGAAATGGAGACGCGGCGCAGCCGCCGCGTCTTTCATTCGCGTAATTCTCGGTTGGACTGCGGTTCCGGGTATGTGCCGGCACCATCATTGCGCGGCCGGCACCGAGCTCGTGCTGGCCGGCGGGATGGACCACGGCGCCCGGATGCGGATGGCGGAGCATGGCTTGAAAGTGCTGGCAGGCGTCTCGGCAGCGGCTCCGCAGGAACTCGTTGCCGACTAGCTGGCGGGGCCCTGCTCCCGGGTGAAAACGCCTGTGATGGCGGGATCAAAGGTCACCCCGGCGATCGCCACCATCACGACCACTCGCATACGAACGCGGGTGTTGCGCTCGCGCTCCGAACCGGACGCCGTCCTGAAGGGCGGCGGTTCCGGATGCTTCTGTTCGATTTTCCCGGCGCGTCGACCAAATCGGTGTAACGATCGTAACAGTGAATTGGCTTAGCGGTCGCCCCATGTGAAGACCCTCCGATCCGCCGGTGTGTCGAATCCCAGAGGCGGATCGTTACCCGGCAGTCCGGCGCGCGTGCCACAGTTGCCCAGCCAGATCGATGTTACGATCGTAACATCGATTTGGCAGGCGGCACCACACGAGAGTGCTGCCGGGATGGTCGCAAGCCTCCACAACACAAACCGCAGACCACCGGACAGCGAACCTGCAAGCTTCAGGCGGCAGCCAAAATCCGATGGAGCACTTGCCAGCGCCGTGCCCATGCTTCCCGACCAAGATACGGCTTCGGCAGCAGGACCTCGGGCAGCAGCGGGTCGCTGCCCATCGCGCGCTCCCAAGCCTTCCATTCGACGGCTAACCAGTTTCGCCTGCTCTGCCGTGTGGATCCGCGCCCGGGGACATCACTCAGAATCTCGAGATGAATTTCGTAGTTGCGGTTGATGCGGCCAAAGTCCCAGGCCCCCTCCACAATCTGAAGATCGGTTTCGCCGCCAGCCGGCCGAGCTTCCATCAGCATGAACGACTCCACGTTGGTGCGGCTGTCTCGCATTGCCGTCATCAGGATATCAGCGTGGTCGGGACTTATCCAAACGCTGTTCTGGAGATAGCCAAACCCCAACACGCAGAGCCTCCGGCGCAACTTCGCCCGAAGCGCCACACGCACTTCGGGGATATCGAACAGCGCGAGGCGCCATTTGCCGTCCCATGTCCGACTCCAACACGCTTCGGGATCCCTGCCGCCGAGAGCGATCCGCCGGCCGGAGGCGGTGAGGCCAACCACCCGCTCATCGACTGCATTGCGTCGCGATTGCAGCCAGCCGTGTTCGACAAGCTGCGTCAGCTTTCGCTGGAAACGCTGCGGCCCAATCCAGCGCTCCCAGGCCGCGTTTATCGCCGTAGTCGAGACCTCACCCAGGGCCTCCGTCAGCAAGAAGACCAGCTGAAGCGACGGCCCGATCAGCGGGTGCATGTCTCGAGTCTGACAGCTGGTAGGGGCAGGGCGAGCCAGATCGCTGTTACGATCGTAACACTGAACTGGCTAAAACCTCGTGCATTGCCAATGGCCTGGAATCCATTCCGGGCAAGAATCCGAACGCCAATGTAAGCCGCGTGGCCCCGCGCGCACGCGGTTGCCGCCAAGCGGACGCGTCCGCCCAAACCGGTGCGGCTGCGCCAACGGAAGGTTGAGTGCGCCGAAACCCGGCAACGGCTGCAGCTGCACCCGCGGTGCCGGCCGGACATCGAGGATCTCCGCGGTGGGAGCGGCGGGGAGCAACGGCGCGTGAACGAGCCCTTCACGCGCGTACCGCCGCAGGACAGCGAGGCTGACGATGTCCTTCACAGCGCCAAATGGCGGCGCAGATGGCAGTCGTGGTGCGCGGAGTTGAACGGCACCCTGGTGACTTTCCAGATGCAGCCCGGTGACTTTCCAGCTGCAGCCCTGGAATCACCCCGCCGCCGGGCCGGGCAATTTGCGACTGGCATCACACTTGCCTTGCGGCGGCGGCTCGGGTTGCCTCGCAGCAGGTTGCCTGAAACCGGCAGCCGTATGCAAAGGAATCCTCTCATGAACTCCCTGTCACGCCGCACATTCCTCAAGCAATCCGCCCTCGCCGCAGGCTCCCTCGCCCTCGTCAGCGGGACCCGTTCCTCCGCCCAGGTCCTGGGCGCCAACAACCGGTTGCGAATTGCGGTCGCGGGCCTGCGTGGCCGCGGGAAGGCCCACATTGCCAACTGGCTGGAGCAGCCCGGCGTAGAGATCGCCTACCTGATCGACCCGGACCAGCAGGTGCTCGATGGCGCGCTGAAGAGCCTGCAGGAAACGCTGGCGGGAAAATCCAACTGCAAGGGGGTTGCCGACTATCGCCGTGCCCTCGAGGATCCGACGCTCGATGCGATCTCGATCGCCACGCCCAACCACTGGCACTCGCTCATGACCATCCGCGCCGCCCAGGCCGGCAAGCACGTCTATGTCGAGAAGCCGATGAGCCATGACGTGGCCGAGGGCCGATCCGTGGTCGCGGCGCAGAAAAAATACGGCGTGGTGATCCAGCATGGCACCCAGCAGCGCAGCAGCGAAAAGGTCGCCGGGCTGCACGAGGCGATCCAGGCGGGCAAGTGGGGCAAGCTGAAGATTGCCTACGGCTACTGCTGCAAGCCGCGCGAGAGCATCGGCTTCAAGCCCGTGTCCGCGCCGCCCGCCCACCTCGACTGGAACCTCTGGCGCGGTCCGGCGCAGATCCGGGACTACCACGCGAACCTCGTGCATTACAACTGGCACTGGTTCTGGGCGACAGGTAATGGCGACATGAACAACCAAGGCACCCACGAACTCGACGTCGCGCGCTGGGCGCTCGAGCCGCGGCTCACCCACCCGGTCCGCGTGATGGCGCTGGGCGGCCGCTTCAAATGGGACGACCAGGGCGAGACTCCGAATACGATGTTCGGAATCGGTGAGTATCCCAACGGGCAGTACGCGTTCTTCAACGTGCGCAACGTGAATTACGAGGGTTACCTGCGACAGGTGGAGAACGAGTATTACTTCGAGGATGGCGGGAAGATCGTGCGGAACGTGTATTATCCCCGCGGCAGCAGCACGGGTGAGAAGGTGGACGTCCCACCCGGCAAGGTGACACCCGGCGGCAACTGGGGCGCCTTCATCGCCGCCTGCCGGGCCGGCAAGCCGGAGATGGCAAATGGCAACGCGCTCGACGCCCATAACAGCAGCGTGCTCGGCCATCTCATGAACAATTCCTACCGGTTGGGAAAGAAGGTGCCCTTCAACTCCAAGGCCGGCCGATTTGGCGACAATGCCGAGGCGCACGAGCACTTCATGAAACTGCATGCGATCATGCGGGACGGCGTCGGCGTGCCGGAGGATGGCGCGGAGTACATCGTGGGTCCCTGGCTCACGTTCGATCCGAAGACCGAGCGGCACACCGGCGAATACCGGAACGAGGCGAACGCGTTGCTGCAGGATCCGCACAGCCCCGGGTTCGAGGTTCCGGCCCCGAACAAGGTGTAGGCCGGCGCGGCGCCCGGCCCGCCATGAATCCAACTCTCAACTGCCGTTGACCTTCATGGAGGGACGACCGCCGCGTCGTCCGCGAACGGAATGGATGCACGTTCCGGAGCCGGCCGCGGTTGCCGTTCGGCTACGCCATCAAATCCGTGACCACCTCGCCCGCGACGCCGGTCAGCCGGATGTCCAGCCCCTGGAATTTCGCGGCCAGCCGGCGGTGATCGATGCCCATCAGCGCGAGCATGGTCGCGTGGAGGTCGTGCACGCTGACCACGTTTTCCACCGCCCGGTAGCCCAGTTCGTCCGTGGCCCCATACGTGATGCCCGGTTTGACGCCGCCGCCGGCGAGAAAGACGCTGAACCCCAGGATGTGATGATCGCGGCCGCTCCCCTGCCCCATCGGCGTGCGGCCGAACTCGCCGCCCCAGAGGATCAGCGTGTCGTCAAGCATGCCCCGCTGCTTCAAATCCGTGATCAGCGCGGCCGTCGCCTGGTCGACGTCGCGCGCGCCGGACTTCATCCCCTCCTCGAGCTGTCCGTGATGATCCCAGGCGCGATGATAGAGCTGAATCATCCGGACGCCGCGTTCCGCGAGCCGGCGCGCGAGCAGGCAGTTCGAGGCGAACGAGCCATCGCCGGGTGACGTAACACCGTACAGATCGAGAATCTCCTGCGGCTCCTGGCGCAGGTCGGTGAGTTCGGGCACGCTCGTCTGCATCTTGAAGGCCATTTCGTACTGGGCAATCCGCGTGGCGATCTCGGGATCCACCTGCTCCTCGGCCAGCAGCCCGTTGAGCCGCTTGATCTCCTCCACCACGAGCCGCTGCGTGCTCTGGCAGACCCCCTCGGGATTGCCCACATAGTGCACCGCATCGCCCTGTGACTGGAACTGGATCCCCTGGTAACGGCTGGGCAGGATGCCGCTGGACCACTGGCGGGCGGAGATGGGCTGGAGCCCGTGCTTGCCCTCGGAGGTCAGCACGATGAATCCGGGCAAGTCATCGCTCTCGGCGCCCAAGCCGTAGAGCAGCCACGAACCCATGCTCGGCCGCCCCTTGATGATCGAGCCGGTGTTCATGAACGCGTGTGCGGTGTCGTGGTTGATCTGCTCGGTCTGCATCGAGCGGATCACGCACAGGTCGTCGGCGACGCTGCCGAGGTGCGGGAAAAGTTCGCTGACCTCGATGCCGGCCCGCCCGTGCCGGGCGAACTCGGTGAAGGGTCCGCGCGCCTTGAGGACGCGATTCTGGAGCTGGGCGAGCTGCTGGCCCTGGGTGAACGACTCCGGGAACGGCTGGTCGTGCAGTTCCCGGAGCCGCGGCTTGTGGTCAAAGGTCTCGAACTGCGAGGGACCGCCCGCCATGCAAAGGAAAATCACCCGTTTCGCCTTCACCGGGTAATCGGGCGCGGAGAGCATGCCGTTCCAACCCGCCGGCCGCGCGCCGGATCCGGACGGCGCGGCGGCACCGAGCCGGCCCTGCAGCATCGCAAACGCCAGCGCCCCGAGCCCGTAGGCTCCCTGGCTGAGGAAGGTCCGCCGGTTGATGCTGAGGGCGTGGGTGACGGGATCAAAGCGTGGCATGGCGGAAGCAGGTCTGCGTTCTCGGGAACGTGGAGTGGGGGGCAGCCATCAATACCGGGTGATGACCTCGTGGGAATTGAGGAGCACCCGCGCCAGGCTGGTCCAGGCGGCGAGTTCGACCGGATCTCCCCCTGGCCGGGGGGCGATGCCGATGCCGAGCAACTGCCCGGCCTCGGCCACATTGGCGCCATAGTGCCGGCGGACTTCGCGCAAGAAGCCGAGCAGGGAGGCCTGCTCGGCAGGTCGCGGATCGCGGCTCAATGCGATGAGAAATGCACGGCGGATCCGGCCCTCGTCGCCGTCGGCCTCGCGCTGCAGCCGCGCGGCGAAAAGCCGTGCCGCCTCGAGGAAGGTCGGGTCGTTGAGCAGCGTGAGTGCCTGCTGCGGCGTGTTGCTCGGGACGCGTTGCGCCGCGCATTCGTCCCGTGCCGGAGCATCGAAGTTCGCCAGCATCGGGTGCAGGAATGTCCGCTGCCAGTGCATGTACACCCCGCGGCGCCACTGCTCGTCGTCGTCGCTGGCCACGTACGTGCGATCGGGGAACTGGAGCGCGGCATAGTAGCCGGCGGGCTGATACGGCTTCACGCTGGGGCCGCCGAGGGCCCGGAGGTTGAGGTTGCCGGCGATCGCGAGGGCGTTGTCCCGGACAAATTCCGCCTCGAGCCGGCGGGGGTTCTGCGCCGCCAGCAACCGGTTTCCCGGGTCGCGCTCGAGCAGTTCCGGACGCAGGTTGCTGCCCTGCCGGTAGGTGGCACTGGTCACCAGCAGCCGGACCATGTGCCGGAGATCCCAGCTCTGCTCCCGGAATTCGCAGGCCAGCCACTCGAGCAATTCCGGGTGCGACGGGACTTCGCCCTGGGCTCCGAGATCGTCGAGGGTGGCGCTGAGCCCGGTGCCGAAGAACATCGCCCAGAGCCGGTTCACCACCGTGCGCGCAGTGATTGGATTCTCCGCGGAGACGAGCCAGCGGGCGAAGTCCAGCCGGGTGAGCCGCTTTTCCGCGGTGCTTTCGCGCCGGCCGGGCAGGAAACTCGGCGTGGCCGGCAGCACCAGCGGGCCCGACTCATCCTGCCAGTCGCCGCGGGCCAGCACCCGGACCGGCCGCGGCTCCGCGGCCTGCGAAACCATGGTCCAGGCGCGACCGTCCCGGGTTTCCCGGATCTTCTCCGCCAAGTCATGGTGCCGGTCGAAGGCCGCCGGATCCCACGCCGTGCTCAGGAGCCAGGCGTCGGCAAGCAGTTCGTCCTGCGATTCCAGCCGCCGCTCCCGCGGAATCATGATCGCCTCCCGGACGGCCGCGGAAGCCGAGCTGAGCGCATCGGCCGATCCGAAGGGTGAAGTGAACACGCGAAACGGCGGCACCGCCTCGCCGCTCAGCTTGAGCTCGAGCACCTCGCCCTCCGCGAGCCGGAGCGGCTGCGCCGGCAGCCAGATGCCCGACCGGACGGCGTCCGCCGCGCCGCGTGGTATCCTCCAGCCCCGCACAATCCCGATCGCCTCCGCGCCGCCGAGGAAGTGGGGATCCTTGGCCGCGGCATCCGCAAAGACGAAGCCGACCTTGCGCTCCGTCCCGCCGGCGGAGCGCACGACGGCGGCGAGCGTGACCCGATTGCGCGAGTTGTCTTTCCGGCCATCGGGATCAGCGCGGGGAGCCTCGGTGAAATCGATCCGCACGGCAGCAATCGGATCGCGCGACGCCGACAGGGTCAGGCGGAGCGACTCGCCGCTCCGCAGCTCCTGGGACAGGCAGACAATTCCGTCCGGGGCGGAGGGAACCGGCTCACCGTCCGGGACAGCCTTCTTCTGCAGCACCGCGACCAGGCCGGGCTGCGACCAGCCGGACGGCTCCCGGGCGAGGAAGGCGCGCGCCTGATCGATCCAGGCTTCGAAGGCCAGCGCGACCTCGACGTTTTCCCGGCGCGCGCGGCTGGCAGCACGGTGGTCGGCGAGTTCCGCCTCCAGCTGCCGCTGGCGGGCCGCCAGATAGGGGCTGCGCACCTCAATCTCGGGGGGAAACGGGTAATCGTTGTTGAATCCGGCGAGATCGGGGTTGGGGGTGTAGTCGTAATCACTGTACACGCCCCACTGCTTCAAATCGGCGAAGAACGCCTGCAGTTCATAAAAGTCGCTGGCCTTGATCGGATCGAATTTGTGATCGTGGCATTCGGCGCAGCCAAACGTGCTGCCCAGCCAGGCGGCGGAGACGGAGCGCACCCGCTCGGCCCCGTACTTCGCGATGTATTCCGCCGGCTGCGCGCCGCCCTCCCGCGTCATCATGTTGAGCCGGTTGTAGCCGGTGGCGATCCGGTGCTCCTCGGTGGCTCCCGGCAGGAGATCACCGGCCAGTTGCTCGATTGTGAACTGATCGAACGGCTTGTTCGCATTGAACGCGTTGATGACGTAATCGCGATAGGGGAAGATCCGCTGGTTCTGGTCGCCGTGAAAACCGACCGTGTCGGCGAATCGGGCGATATCGAGCCACCAGACCGCCATCCGCTCGCCATGGTGGGGCGACGCCAGCAACCGCTCCACCTGACGCTCGTACGCCCCGGGATCCGGGTCGGCGAGGAAGGCCCCGAGTTCGGCGGGAGTGGGCGGCAACCCCGTCAAATCGAGCGAAAGCCGGCGGAGCAGCCGCGACTTGTCCGCCTCGGGCGACGGTTCGATCTCTTCCGCCGCGAGTCGGGCGCGAACGAACGCGTCGATCGGGTGGCTGCTCCCGCCCACCCCCGAATCCGGGAGCGGCGGACGCACCAGCGGCGCGTAGGCCCAGTGCACCTCGTAAACGGCACCCTCCGCCACCCAACGGCGAATCAGTTCCTTTTGCTCCGACGTTAGCCGCTTGTGCGCTTCCTCCGGTGGCATCGGTTCCAGATCATCAGTGATCCGGAAGATGATTTCACTTTCCTCCGGCCGGCCGGGAACGATCGGGATGACATCGTTGCGCGTCGGTTTCAGGGCCTCCTCCCGGAGATCGAGCCGCATGCCCGCCTCGCGGGAACTGGCGTCCGGGCCATGGCAGAGAAAGCACGTGTCCGCCATGATCGGCCGGATGTCACGATTGAAGGACACCGGCCGCAGATCCGCGGCAACCGCGGAGACGGGCAGGGCAATGGCCGTCAGAATGGGGGCAACGAGTCGACGCACGGGGATCCAGTGGGTGGGTGGGCCGGGAAGGGGTTCGCTCCCGGAGGCATTCGGCGCAGGTATGCGGACAATCCCCGGCGACGCAGGCAAGCTGGATTTGCACGTGCGGATTGACTCCCCTCGTGCCGGCAATGAAAACGCCCGCCCTGCGCCATTTTGATCTGGACGAGCTTTGACGGAGCCCGCCCGGGCCCGTCTGCGGGCAGGATGGCGGCGGCCCCCGGGCAAGCAGGGCAGCGCCCCGCTGTTGCTCGCCGCCAGCAACGCCGGCCAATCATCCCGTGCCCAATTGGCGATCCTTACGGCTGGGGAGGAGTCTTCCTCGCCAGTGCCGGCAGGCTCGCGGCCGCCACCGCCTGGCCATGCCGCTTGGTGTGCTCGTCCGGCATTTCCAGGCGGATTCTTTCGGCCAGCACCGGAAACTCACCCCGCAGCACCTCCGCCGCACGCGCGAGGATCACCTCTCCCCCGGGCCCCGACGTGACCCGGCCCAGGACGAGCACGAGGGAAAGATCATAAAAGTCCGCGTAATGCGCCACCCCGTATCCCAGCGAAATCCCGATTGCCTCATAGATGCGGCGGGCGCGTGGGTCGCCCGCGGCCATTGCCCGCTGCACCTCGACCAGCCGATCGGCCAGTGGGACCTCGCGCGCAAAATCAAACCCTGCCGGCACCGCCAGCCGGGCGACCCCTTGCTGTGAAAAATACTGGGCGCCACAGCCGAGATCGCCGGACCATTCGTCGCGCGGTGCCTCCGGTCGGTAATCGATCGGGGCGAACGCGAGCTCGTTCAGCCAGGGCGTGAGATCGCCGGTGGGCCGGACATAGCCCGCCGCCTGGCTCGTGCCCATCGCGACGCCAAGCACTCCAGTCGTGTCGAATGCCATCGATCCGGCCAGCGCGGTCACCTCGCCGTCGTTCGCCACCTCGAAGGGAACCCCACCCCAGCGTTCCTGCAGCGTGAAGAACATCCGGCGGATGTGACGCTCGAAGAGCTCCGGCGGGACGCCACGGAATAGCGACGCGACGCGCACCTCGTTGTTCACGTAAACGCCGGCCGAGCTGCCACCGATGGCATCGACCCGCGGGAGATGCGCGGCGGCGCGGCGCAGGGAATCGTCGACCCCTGCGATATGATACTGCGGATCCGCCTGGAAATAGGGATCCCAGCGAATCTCCTCCGAGTAGACGACCTTGCCATCGATGACGGCAGCCGCCTTGCGGTCGCTGCCGCCCAAATCGAAGCCGATCCGGCAGCCCTCGAGATGCCGGCCGATGGCCTGGGCCGGAACATGCTCCGGCGGCAATGCGGATTCGGGAACTGCCTGCACCCTGAACGGCCGGCGATCGATGGTCGCTCCCATGAACTTGTAATCGAAGGCGCGTGCCCCGTCCGGCGCATAGGATCGCGCCAGCTCCGCCGCGATCTCATCGGCGCCCGCCACGAGCACCTGGCTCCCGCCCCTCTGCCACAACAGGAATTTCAGGAGCCGTTCCACGAAGGTCAGCGTCAGCGCCGCCGCCGGATGATCGCGACCGAGCACGCGCTCCGTGCGCAGACTCGCCGTGCCATCCGCGCGGACCAGCGCCAGGGTCAACGGCCGCGCGGTCCGGTCGGCGGCAACCATGGCCCGATAGGCGTGGTTCCACAATGCGGCCGGGAGGAATTCCGGATCCAGTTCCGGGCGAAACGAGGGCGTGATCGAATTCATGATTGGTGGCGGGTACGGCGCAGGTTGCTCCGGCCATCGCTGCCGGCCAGGGAAAGGACTTCGGACAAGCGGACAACGGACGATCCGCTTGCTGCAACATAATTACTTTGTTGCGCATGGAAGACGCTTGCGTTGCGATGCGGCTGCGTTTGTTGGTTGTCATGGCCCGAACTCCCAGCTCCCGCCCCGCCACCGCCAATGGACGGGAGGGGGTGCTCGCGGAGCGGCTCCGCCGGCTCGTCCGGGAGGCGCCGATCGACCAGCCGCTGCCGACCACGCGCGAACTCGGGAATCGCTTCGGCACGGCGAACACCACCGTTTTCAGGATCCTGCGCTCGATGGCGGCCGCCGGAGAAATCTGGCAGCATCCAACCAATGGCCGCTACTACGCTCCCGGCGCCCGCGCGCTGCTGGATCGGCCCAAGCCTGTCGCCTGCCTGATTCGGCGGCTCGAACTGGCCAGTGAGCTCTATCGGGAACTGCTCGAGGGGATCAGCGCCGGTACCGGCATCCGCCAGCGGACCATGCTGCTCTGGCACGACGAGCGGCTCGTCAACCATCCTGATCCCCATGAACCGCCCGTGTTCGCGTCCACCCTCCAGCAGCGGGCCATCCTGACCGAGTTTCTCTCCCGGCATGGTGAGGCCGCCGGGGGATTTGTCCTCGACCATGTTTGGAACGACGAGGCGATCCAGGCCCATCGGACGCAGTTGCAGCCGGCTGTCGTCCTGTTCCGCTCCTGCGCCATCGAAGGGATCAGCAATGTGGCGGTCGACTTCCTGGCCGGCGCACTGAAGGCGCTCGCCCATCTGCTGGGCCGCGGATTCGAGCACATCGTCCTGGTCGAGCCTTTTGCGGATGATCCGGCCGTGATCGAATTCAGCACCGCCCTGGGCCGCGCCGCCGGGGAACTCGGCTGTACCAGCCGGCTGTCCTCCTGCAAGGCGGGCACGCCACGCGAACGGGCCGCACTGATTGAGCGGCTGCGGCGTTCGCCGCGGCGCAATGCGCTGCTTTGCCCCGAGGACAACATTGCGATGCTGCTGCTCGAGGCAGTGCGCGCCGCTTCCTGCCGTTGCCCGGAGCAGCTTGGCCTGCTTTCGGTGATGGGCACGGATTTCGCCGCCAAGTCCGGACTCAGCTGCCTGCGTTATGATTTCCGGGCGGTCGGACGGCTGGCGGTCGATGCCCTCGCCAGCAGCGAAACCGTCCGGCACGTCCTGCCACCGCAGTTTGTCAGCGGCAGCACGACCTAGCAGCCCGTCGGACTTGCAGTCGAGCGCAGCAAGCATTCATGCCATTTTTCCGGCAACTTGGCGGGCCTTGCTGACGGGCTGCTGGTTTCCGCGCGTGCGCGCGGGTTTTGGGAAGATGGTTCGGACGAGGTTTGAGTGCACCGCGAGACGCCCCCAGCATTTTCTACCCGATGGGCGCGAGTTTTCCGACCGATTGGAGGGTGTGCAATCGGCGCAGGTTGTAGGCCAGGCAGACCAAGGCCCACTCCGTTGACACCTTATCGGCGCCACGCATCAGAACCGGCGGGAAAATCCCAATATTTTTCCGCGACAAATCTGAAAGCCGGGATCAACTTTCCCGGCTTCCCATGCGTCTTCCCCACCTGCGTTCACCGTGGCTGCTGCTCGCCGCCGGATTGATCCTCGTATCCTCGACTGCCGGCTTGGCCCAGAAGGCTGAACGAAGCGACCTGCCCGCCGCGGGCAATCCGACGCGGGCCACGCATGAACTCGTCCTCCACAAGTGGTCCGGAGCCCTGAACGTTCCCGATCCGGTTGCCTGCACGGTCGATCCGCAGGGGCGGGTCTATGTCACGGCCACGACCCGGCGCAAGGTCGGCGACCTCGACATCCGCGAACACAAGCTGTGGATACCGGACGATGTCGGCCTCCAGAGCGTGGCGGACAAACGCGCCTTTTATCACCGGGAACTCGCGCCGGGCAAGATGCGCGCGCCGCGCGGGAGCCTGGCCGATCACAATCGGGACGGCTCGATCGACTGGAAGGATCTCACGGCCACGACGGAGCGGATTTACCAGCTGCGGGACACCGATGGTGACGGGACCGCGGACAGGATCACCGTCTTCGCCGAGGGCTTCAACACCGAGGTCACGGGGATCGCCGCCGGCGTGATGTACCACGACGGCTGGGTCTATGCCACGATCGCGCCCGACCTGTGGCGGCTGAAGGACACCGATGATGATGGCGTCGCCGACATCCGCGAGGTGGTCGCGCACGGGTTCGGTATCCACATCGCCTATGCCGGACACGACATGCATGGATTGAGCGTGGGTCCGGACGGCCGGATCTACTGGAGCATCGGCGACAAGGGCGTGAATGCCACCTCGCGCGAGGGCAGGAACTACGCCTATCCGAATGAGGGCTGCGTCATGCGGGTCGAGCCCGATGGCTCGAACTTCGAGGTCTATGCCCATGGGTTGCGCAACCCGCAGGAGCCGGCGTGGGACAATTATGGCGACCTCTTTTGCGTCGACAACGACGCCGATCAGCCGGGCGAGCGCGAGCGCTTCGTGTACATTCCCGAGGCGAGCGACACCGGCTGGCGCTGCAATTTCCAGTACATGCGGACCGACAGCCCCTGGATGCGGGAAGGACTCTGGAAGCCGCCGTTTCCCGGACAGGCGGCCTATTTCCTGCCGACGCCGGCCAACTATTCGGATGGCCCGGCCGGTTTCAAATTTGATCCCGGCACGGCGCTCAGCGAGCACCAGCGCGGGATGTTCTTGCTGAACGAATTTCCCTCGGGAAAGATGCGGGCCTTCCGGATCGAGCGCGCGGGGGCCGGTTTCAAGTTGGTAGATCCCCGCGTGCTCAACGAAGGCATCATGGGCATTGGCATGAGCTGGCATCCCGACGGTTCGCTGATGATGGTGGACTGGATCGGCGGGTACCCGCTCGATGAACTCGGCGCCCTGTGGCGGGTGGATACACCGGCTACGCGGTTAAGCCCGCTGCGCCGCGAAACTCACCGCTTGATCCAGGCGGGGTTCAAGGACCGCCCCGACCGGGAGCTGGTCGCATTGCTTGGCCATGCGGACCAGCGCGTCCGGCAGGGTGCGCAACTCGAACTTGTGGCCCGCGACCGGGCGGACGAGTTGATGGCCGTCGCAGCGGACCGGGCCGCACTCGAGCTGGCACGAATTCACGCACTGTGGGGCTATGGCCAGTTGCTGCGGCGTTCGGCGGCACCCGCCTCACCGGCGACGGCGCTGCTGCTCGATCCGGACGGGGAAATGCGCCGGCAAGCCGCGAGAATTCTTGGCGATGCGGCGACGACGGGCGCACGCGGCAAGGGCAAGGCCCTCATTCCGCTCTTGAGCGATCCGGAACCGCGCGTGCGCGCAATAGCGGCCATTGCCATCGGCAAGTACCGGGAACCTGCGGCGATCGAGCCCCTCTGCGTTCTCGCCGCAAAAGATGGTTCGGATCCGGTGATCCGGCAGGCTGTGGTCGCCGGGCTTTCGGGATGCGCAACGCCGGCGCAAATCGCGCTCAAGGCGTCAGACCCGTCGCTCGCGCTGCGGCTGGTGGCGGTGGTGGCATTGCGCCGGCTGGGTTCGCCCGAGGTTGCCGTGTTCCTGCGCGATCGTGATGAGCTCGTGGTCGCCGAGGCGGCGCGCGCGATCCATGATGATCTTTCGATTCCCGCCACACTCCCGGCGCTGGCTGCGCTGCTGGAGACGACGCCCCATTCCGAAGTCATCGCGCGCCGGGCGATCAATGCGGGCTTGCGCGTCGGCACGCCGGCGGCGGCAGCGTGGCTGCTGGCGTTCGCACTCGATGACGCGGCCCCCCGGACGATGCGCGAAGTGGCGCTGGAAACGCTCCGCCTGTGGAAGCATCCGCCGCGGCTCGATCTGGTCGACGGTCGTGCGCGATCGATTCAGACCGCCGCGATTGCCAGCGTGCTCCTGCCGCAGCTGGATCGACTGCTCGCGCTCCAGGATTCCGCACTGAAGACGCTCGCCATCGAAATCATGATTGCCCATCAGCTGAAGGCGCGACCGGAACAGGTCGCGGCGATCATCGCCGATTCTTCCGCCCCCGGCGAGCTGCGGGCCCAGGCGCTCCGGTTGATGGCCGATGCCCAGCAGGAAGGCCCGGCCTTCGCGCAGGCGCTCGATGCTGCCCTCGATCCGGCCGCACCGGCACCGCTGCACCGCACCGGACTCGCACTGCTGCAGTCGGCCGATCCCGAGCGCCTCGTCCGCGAGGCACCGGTTGTTCTGCAAACCCGCACGATTCCGGAGCAGCAGCACCTCATCGCGCTGCTCGCGCAGGCCGCACGACCGGCGGCCGACGCCGTGCTGGCCGGGCTCGGCGAGGCCCTCGCTTCGGACCGGCTCGCCCCTGACTTGAAACTCGACGTGCTCGAGGCGCTGCGGGCGCGACGTGCGAACCAGGATCTCGCCGCGAAATTGCAGGCATATGAAAACTCGTCCCTGGCCAAGGCGCATGACGAACTCATTGCCGGCGGTGATCCGGCTCGCGGGCATGACATCGTGGCCAGCCATCTCAATGCCAATTGCACCGCCTGTCACATGGTCGAGTCCTCCGTTGGGAGCGCCGTCGGCCCCAATCTGAGCGCGATTGGCAGCCAGCGCGAACCCGCGTACCTGCTGGAGTCGCTGCTGATGCCCTCCAAGGAAATCGCAACCGGCTTCGGCATCGTGAATGTCACGCTCAAGGATGGGACGGAGGTCACGGGCACGCTGGCGGGCGAGACGGCGCAGGCCGTGACCGTGCGGATGTTCGACGGCACGCGGCGGACGATCCCGCGTGCGGCGGTTGCGAACCAGACGCCGCCGGTCTCGATCATGCCCCCGATGGAGGCGATCCTCGAACCGCGCGAATTGCGCGACGTCGTTGCCTACCTTTCGAGCCTGCAGGGTTCCCGTGGCAAGCGCGCCAGCAAGGCGGCAAAATGATTCGCTCTCACTTTCGGTGCCTTCAACTCGAGCAGCCGTAATTCCGACAGGTTTGCTGGCCCGACCTATCCCAAGGCCACCCGGGAGCCGGTCTTGGCCGAGGAATAGATGGCTTCCATCACGCTGACCCGCGCGGCGGCCTCCCGCGGTGTGACCAGCGGCATTCCCGGCTCGCCCGCGAGGGCGTTCACAAACTGGTGCAACGGGAGCGGCGGTTTCGGCGGCAGCTCCTTCCACGGCGACTTGCCATCGGCACCGCTGACCTGCGCGCACTTGAAATAGAGTTCGCCGTTGGCGATCACCGCATGTGCCTCGGTGCCGCTGATGAGCAGCGGAACGGGCTCGGCCACATCCACCCAGCCGGCAGCGAGCGTGCCGATGGCTCCATTGCGAAAGCGCAGCAGCGCCTCGCCACTTTCGTCACAGTCGCCGTAACGACCATTGACGACGCGAATGTCCCCGGTGACGGACGCGATGTCGCCCAGCAGCCACATCAGTACGTCGAGGCTGTGCGTGCCGAGATCGCCGAATGCGCCCACCCCCGCGATTTTCGGATCCGCCATCCAGCGCCAGCTTTCCCAGGGTTTGTCGGGCTTTTCGTCAAACCATCCACCCAGCGAACCACTATGGCAGTTTGAGCCGCGGACACGGGTGAGTTTCCCAAACCGGCCGCGTTCGATCTGCTCCTTGAGGAACAGGTGCTTCGGATCCGTCCGCATGAAATATCCGGTCGTGAACCGCAACCCGGCCTTTTCGATGGCACCCGCCATCTCGGCGCTCTCCCGCGCCGTGATGCCCAGCGGCTTCTCGACAAACATGTGCTTCCCCGCCGCGGCGGCGGCAAACACCAGATCCCGGTGCCGGTTCGTTTCCGAACAGATGACGACGCCCGCCACCGCGGCATCCTGCCAGATTTCCTCCAGCCGCGATACGACCCTGGCTCCAAGTTCGCTGGCGCGATGCCGCGCCCGGGCGGCGTCATGGTCCCAGACATATTTCACGACCACGTCGTCGCGCTCCTTCGTCAGCAGCTTGATGAAGCCGGGGGTGTGAATATGGGCGCAGCCGACAAAGGCCAGCGTCACGGGCTTCGACGCGTCGCGGGCGATCAGCGGCCGCGATAGGGCGGCTGCCGATGCAGCAAGCCCGGTGGTGCGAAGAAAATCGCGGCGCGTGACAGAGGCGGATGATTCGGGTGCGTTGTTCATGGTCGAAAGCCGCCCAGCTGAAACAAGCGCGGGCGTGGCTGAATCCTTCGATCGATTTGAATCCAGAACAAGGCCGAACCGGTGTTTCGGCTGCAGCGGAAGGAGGCAGCCCGGCCCTCCGTGAATCCACTGCTCACTTCCCAATCTGGAAATTCGCAATCTGCTGCTTCACGTCATTCAGGAACGCCGCGGCCCCGGCGCCATTCACGACCTTGTGATCGAAGGTGAGCGACAGGGTGATGACCTCGACCGGATGCACGACCCCGCCATCGTTGATCATCCGCTCGTGGGCCTTGCCGATGAAGAGCGTGGCCATCGCCGGCGGCACCACGATCGGGGTCGCCACTTCCACTCCGAATCCCCCGAGGCTTGTGATATTGACCGGAGCCTGCACGTCGTCGACTCGGCCGCCGCGAACCTCGTTGATCGCCGTTTCATAGGCGTGGACGAACTCCTCCCAGCCATGTTGCGCAGCCGAGCGGATCACCGCCGTGCCAAGCCGGTCCTCCTCGAGTGCCACGGCAATTCCGAGATCAAATGCCTCCTGCTGCACAATCGTGCCATCCTTGGCCACCAGCCGGCGGAAGGCGGCGTGCCGCTCCATCGCCCGGGTCACACACCAGGCGAACATCAATGAGGGCGACCAATCCAATCCCCGCCCCTTCGCGGCCGCCCGGGCCGCGCCAATACCGCTCCACGGCGCATCGAGCTGCAGATTGGCGGGAACGACTCCAGCCAGCCGGCGGGTGATCGCCGGCGAGAGCGCCGGGGCCGCAGGGGGGCCGGAACGGGACGACGGTGGCGGCGTAAAACGGGAGGTGGTCTGCAATTCCTGCAGGCTCGGCGGCGCCGCCGCCGGCCGCACATCTTCGCGCTGAGCGGCGTCCCCGGCAGGAGCGGGCGGCACCGTGCCGGCCGCGACCGCCATGATCCCGATCTCGCGTCCAATTTCCACCACGTCATCCACCGCGCAATGCCACTTGCGGAACGTCCCCGCATGCGAGGACTGGATCGGGTACACCGCCTTGTCGGTCTCGACCTCGCACAAGGCATCGTCGAGTGCAACCGGCTCGCCCGGCTTTTTCAGCAGGGAAACCACCCGCGCCGCCCGGATCCCCTCCCCCATCACGGGCACGACAATGGGAACTTCGGATGGCGTTCCGGCCAGCGCCGCGGATTCCGGGCGAGGCTTCGGCGGGACTGGCTCAGGTGGAACCCGCCTGCCGGAGCGGTGCAGTCCCGCCGCCGGCGAGGGAGCCGCCACCGGCAACGACTCCGCTGCTCCGCGCGGGCCCAGCGTGCCGCTCATCACGCGCCGGACCGCCGCCACAATCCGCCGGGCATCCGGCAGCGCCGTGTATTCATAGATCGGATTGTAGCCGATCATGACATTGCCTTTCGAAACCAGCAGCGGCGGGCTCACGAACCGGCTCCACACGTCCGGCCGGCCGCAGAGATGCGAAATGATCATCTGGCCGACACTGCAATTCTCCGTGTCCTCCTGCACCACGATCAGCCGGCCGGTCTTTCGCACCGATTCCTCGATCATTTCGCGGTCCCAGGGCACAATGGAACGCAGGTCCAGGAGATCAACGTTCACCTCGTCCCCCAACTGTGCCACCGCCTCCTCCGCCTTTTCCACCGTGTTGCCCCACGCGACCATCGTCACGTCCTCCCCGGCCTGCACCCGTCGGGCGTGACCGATTGGAACCGCGGTGATGGCCCGGGGTACATCGCGTTCGACCCAGAGCAGGTGCTTGGGAATCAGCACCAGCGTCGGATCCTCGCCGTGCATGGCGGTCCACAACAGGCCGGCAGCATCCTCCGGCGTGCTGGGAATCAGGACATTCAAACCGGGAAAGTGCGCCAGCGCGGCCTCATTTGCCTGCGAATGCCACAGGGATCCCCCCGGCAGGTAGGCTCCATACGGGGCGTAGATCACCGCCGGACAGGTCCATTTTCCAAACGTGCGCCAGCGCAACGTGGCCAGGTTCGTCACCAGCTGGTTCCAGCCGGGATAAATGAAGTCGATGAACTGGAGTTCGAAGACCGGCCGCCGGCCATAGCTCGCCAGCCCGCAGGCGACACCGAGGATGGTCGATTCCGCCAGCGGCGAATTGTGGACCTGACCCGGAAAATCCGTCGAAAGCTTCCGCGTCAGCGTGAACACGCCGCCCTTGGGATCCTCCACATCCTCGCCGAAGATCATCCGCTTGGGCTCGACATCCAGCCCGGCCCGCAAGGTCAGGTTGATCATGTCCCCCATCCGGTACCGGCCGGGCTTGAAGATCTCCTCGTCGAGATCCGGCAGCGTCGTGACCACGTTGGCCTCCAACTCGGTGGGCAGCGGGTTCTCCGCCCTTTCGGCCGCCGCGTAATCGGCCCGGACCCGCTCCTTGATTTCCTGCTCGAGCCGGGCGAACTCGTCCTCGCTGATTTCGCCCTCGGCAATCATCTGCCGCGTGAGCACCGCAAGCGGATCGCGCTGCTCGAGCGTGGAAAGTTCCTCCGCCGAGCGGTAGATTTTCTGATCATCCGAGCTCGTATGGCTCGAAAGCCGCTCCAGCTTAAGCCAGAGGAACGCCGGCCCCCCGCCCGCCCGGATCTGCGCCAGGAGCCCCGCGGCTGCCACATGGACCCGCTCGACGTCCCAGCCGTCCACCAGGGTCCAGGCATCCTGCGCGAGCACGTTCAGCGCCAGCGGATTCGTCCGCCGCGTCGGGCTGGAAATGCCATAGCCATTGTCCTCGACCACGAACAGGAGCGGAAGCTGGCGCTCCCGGGCAAAGGCCACCGCTTCGAAAAAATCGCCCTGCCGGGTCGCCGCCTCGCCCACCGTCGCCACGGTGAGCGCCTTCAAGCCGTCGAGCTGGATTCCCCAGGCCATCCCGCACGCCGGGAGCAGTTGCGAGGCAGTCGGCGTCGGAACGCTCCAGATGTGAAATTCGGGATAGCTGTAATGCGACGGCATCTGCCGGCCATGCGACGAAGATTCGCGCTTCGCCATGTAATCCAGCGCCAGCTGCCGGGTCGTCACGCCCCGGCCGAGCACGAACGCCCGGTCCCGATAATAGGGGCAGGCATAATCGTCGGGCTGCATCAGCATGCCGATGGCCGCCATCGCCTCGTGCCCGCGACCCGAGACATGGAAATGGCCCTTGCCCTGGCGGTTGAGGTTTTCCTCCCGCAAATCCCCGTGCCGGCTCTCCAGGATGGTGAGCAGGAGTTTGCGCTTCAGTTCGACCGAGAGACCGGTGGTGGCAACGGGGGACATGGAAGGCTCGGGAAAGCGGCCGCAACCTGGGATGGAGGACAATTCCTTCAGACTCGCGCGCTTCGCAAAGTGTTTCCTGCCTCGGTGAGCGTGGGGGTGGGCCGTTTACGCCGGAAGGAGTAGGTTCGCCATCCGCCGGGATTCCTCGGCCCCAAACCTGGCAGGCCATCGACCTGCCAGGAGCCGGGCGGCAACGGGCCGTCGCCACTCATATACCATGATCATGGCATATGAGTGGCTAAGCCGGTGCGCTGCGCCCAACGCATCAGCCCGCCGCGGAAGGCCGGAAAACCCGCGCCGCTGTTCAGCGCGAAGTCGATATCGCCCTCCGATCGCACGACCCCTTCGTCGAGACACCGCTGCGCCTCGGCAACCATCACCTGCATCAATCGGGCCGAGATTTCATCCGCCGGCAGGGACAGTTCGCCCACGCGTCCAGCCACCTGGCGGGTTCGCGAGTCGTTGAGTCGCTCCTCGGGAACGTAGCTGCAGAATCCGGTGCCGGCCCCCTGCTTCCGGCCCTTCAATCCCGCCGCGAGCAGCCGGCTGCACGCCGTTGTTCGCACAAAGCGTTCCGGAAAGTAATGGGCCAGCTCGTCAAAAATCGAGTCCGTGACATCAATCCCCACCTCATCAATCAGCCGCAGCGGGCCCATCGGCCAACCGAAGTCGCGCAGCGCCGAGTCAATCGCGAGCGTCGGCAGCCCCTGTTCCCACAACCGCACTGCCTCGTTGAGATAAAAGAACAGCACCCGGGTGACCAGAAACCCCGGCGAGGAGCGGCAGATCACCGGCGACTTGCCCAGCGCCCGGACCAGCCCCAGTGCCCGTTCGGCGGCAGCCGGCGACGTTGCGCGCGCCAGCACCAGCTCCACCAGCGGCATCCGGCTCACCGGATTGAAGAAATGCAGCCCCAGCGTCCGCTCGGGATGCGGCACGTGCCCCGCAATTTCCTCCAGCGGCAGTGCCGACGTGTTCGAGGCCAACAGCGTATCAGGCCGGACGATTCCGGAGAGTTCGGCAAACAGCGCCTGCTTGGCCACCCGGGACTCCACGATCGCGTCGATCACGAGGTCACAGCGATCAAAGCCGTCCCAGCTGGTCGTGCCGCTGATCCGACGGAGTCCCGTGCTGGCATCCTCGCGCATGAGGCGGCCCCGCCTGACCGCCTCATCGAAAAGCCCGCGCGCGCTGGCAATCCCACGCTCGACGAACTCCGGCTCGACGTCGCGCAGAACGACCTCGAAGCCGCGCGCCGCCAGCCATTGCGCGATCCCCGAACCCATCACGCCCGCCCCCGCAATGCCGATCCGCTGCAAGTCCTTCGGCCGCCCGTCGCCAGCGCCCGCCGCTCCACCCCCGACATCGCCATCGAACCAGCCTGCCAGCGTCCGCTTCCGCGCCGCCTCCCGCAGGAGGAAACCATGAATCAGGTTCTTGCATACGTCACCCGCCGTGACCTCGCCAAACAAACGTGCCTCGATCCCCAGCGCGACTTCCAAGGGCAGCCCGGCAGTCTGCTCGACGACATCAATTGCGGCGACCGGCGCCGGCAGCCGGCCATGCGTCCTGGTCCGCGTTGCTGCACGCAATTCGGCATAATAGCCGGGCAATGGCGCCGGTTGCGGCGGCGGCGGAGGCACACCATGCGTGGCAAGCCGTAGCGCCGCAGCCCTGGCCCGGCTCCTGAGTTCGGCAGCTGGCACCACGCAATGGATGAGCCCTGCCTGCATTGCCTCGCGGGCCGGGAGCAGCCGGCCCGCGATGATGTGTTCGAGTGCCGGTTTGATCCCAATCAACCGCGGCAACCGGGCGCATCCGCCCCAACCGGGGATCGTGCCCAAGGCTGTCTCCGGAAGCCCGATCCGCGTCGCCAGATCATCCGTCGCAATCCGCCAGTGGCAGGCCAGTGCAAGTTCGAATCCGCCGCCCGCACACGCGCCATGGATTGCGCAAACCACCGGCGCCGCAAAGTCCGCCAGCCGCTGAAAAAGCCGCTGGCCGTCCCGGGAAAATGCCGTCGCCGCAGGCTGATCGGAGAGCGACAGCAGCCAGGACAGGTCCGCACCGGCAATGAAGATCCGCTCCTTGGCGCTGCAGACCACGAGTGCTCGCGCCCCGGACCCCGCGGCGGCGTCCAACGCCGCGGCCAGAGCCGCCTGGGTCGCGGGATTGAAAACATTGGCCCGGGCGCCGCGAGCATTGAAGACGATCCAGCCGACGCGTTCTTCGTCGACCGTAAACGTGACCGGCGCGTCGGCACTCATGCAGGTTGTGGCCGCCCCCGCGCGACGATTGCATCGAGGGCCGACGGGTTGTCTACACTTGAACGATCGCCAGCCGGTTCGCCCAGATACGCCCGGGTCATCATCCCGCGCACGATTTTTCCACTGCGGGTCTTGGGCAGGGCCCCGACCTTCAGGACTTCCCGCGGGGCCAGTGGCTTTCCGAGCCGGCCGGCCACGTGTGCAATTAGTTCCTCCGCGCTGGGCGTCATCGGCACCCCGTCCTCGCCATGCCCGCCGTCGCTCGTCACTTTCGGCTTCAGGACCACGAAACCCACCAGCGCGGTGCCCTTCACCTCATCCGGCACGCCGATGACGGCCGCCTCACTGACTGCCGGATGTGAAGCCAATGCACCTTCGACCTCGCCCGGCCCCACCCGCTTGCCGGCGACCTTGAACGTATCATCCGTGCGACCGAAGAGAAACCACTGCCCGTCCTCGTCCACCTTCGCCCAGTCACCGTGATACCAGACGCCGGGAAACCGGGCAAAATAGGTTTCAAGATAACGCTCGTTCTCCGCCAGGAATCCCTTGGTCATCGAAGGCGCCGGCTGCTTGCAGACCAGATGCCCCATCGTGCCGCGCGCTGCCGGCTGGCCTTCATCGGTGAAGACATCGACATCCATGCCGAGCGCGGCCCCCCCGAGCGAACATGGCTTGAGCGGGTCCAGGGAATAGGGCTGCAGATGGCAGCCGACAATTTCGGTGCCGCCGGAAATGTTCATGATCGGGCAGCGGCCGCCTCCAACCTGTTCGAAAAACCAGCGATAACTGGGCTCGTCCCACACCTCCCCGGTCGAGCCCAGCACCCGCAGCCGCGACAAGTCGTATCCCCCCGGGCCGCGGCCGTCCTGCGCCCGCCGGAGCTGCCGCACCAGCGTGGGCGAGCACCCGAGCGTGACGACGCCGAGCCGTTCACAAATCTGCCAGATGCGGTCGCTGTCGGGAAAGTTCGGGGCGCCGTCGAGCAGCACGACCGGCGTCCGATACATGAGGCAGCCGATGATTTCCCATGGCCCCATCATCCAGCCGATGTCGGTCAGCCAGAAAAAGGGCTCCCCCGGTCGCACATCGAACGCATAACGCAGTTCCTTGCCCATCTGCGCCAGGCACCCGGCATGGGTATGAATCGTGCCCTTCGGGCGCCCGGTCGTGCCGCTGGTGTAGAGGATCAGGCAGGGCTCCTCCGCCTCGGTGCGCTCGCCGCAGAACGTCGGGATCCGGTCCCGCGCGGGGGCCCGGTCGTGCGGCAGGATGCAGCAACCCGTATCCAGGAATCCCTGCCATTCCCCGGTGTCCAGCGCAACGACGCGGTCGAGCCCGGGCACCCGGGCCGCCGCCGCGCGCGCTGTCCGGCCGGTCGGCAGTTGCTGCCCGCGGCGATTGAGCGTGTCGCGGGCAAACAGGATCCGGGCGGCACATCCCGCCAGCCGCTCGCGCAGCGCCTCCTCGCCATAGCCGCAGAAGATCGGAACGAACCTGGCCCCAATCTTCATCGCCGCCAGCATCACGATTACCGTCTGGGCCTGCATCGGCGCATAAAGTGCAACGCTGTCGCCACGCTGCACCCCTGCCGCACGCAGCGCGCTGGCGCATTGCGTCACCGCATCCGAGAGCTCCGCAAACGTCACCGGGCGCGCCTCCTCCGGCCGGCCCGAGTCGGTTTCACAATACAGCGCGATCTCAGCGCCGTGCCCGTCGCGGACATGCCGGTAGAGGCAGTTGTGGGTCACGTTGACCTGGCCGCCGGTAAACCACGCGGTCCACGGGAATCCGCCCGAGTCATCGCGCACCCGCGTGTAGCGCCGCGACCATTCGATTCCCATGTCGCGCAGTGCAACGTCCCAGAACCAGGCGGTGTCACGGACCGATTCGGCGCGAAGTTCCGCCAGGGAACGGAATCCGTGCTGGCGCATGAAACGGGCGAGGTGGGAATCGCGGGGCCATGCATGATCGTCAGGATGCCAGAGGATCTGGTTCGAGCTGGGAGCATCCGCAAGGTGCATGGCGATCGCTTCAGGGGGCATTGAGGACGCGTCCTGTTCCTTGGTCGCCTTCCGCTCAAAGCAGTTCCACCGCGACTGCCAGTGCCTCGCCGCCCCCAATGCAAATTGCACCCAGCCCCCGTCTCGCCCCCTGCTCACGCAGCGCCGCCAGCAGGGTCACGATGATTCGGGCGCCGCTGCAGCCGATCGGATGGCCCAGCGCAATCGCCCCTCCTCGAACGTTGACCCGCTCAGGCGGCAACCCCAGTTCCTGGATGAATGCGAGGGGCACCACCGCGAAGGCCTCGTTCACCTCCCAAAGATCGACCTCTCCCACCTGCCACCCTGCGCGCTGCAACGCTTCCCGCGCGGCTGGCACCGGCGCGGTCGTGAACCAGCCCGGCTCCTGGGCATGCGACCCGAATGCGACAATCCGGGCCAGTGGTTTCAAATCGCGCCCCCGGGCGGTATCAGCCCGCGCCAGGACCATTGCCGCAGCCCCGTCATTCAAGGTCGAGGCATTGGCCGCGGTGATGGTGCCATCAGGCTCAAAGGCCGGCCGGAGCCCTGGCATCCGTTCGAAGTTCGCCTTTCCCGGGCCTTCGTCCTGTTCGACGCGGCTGGTCCGGCCTTTTGCGTCCCTGACCTCGACCGGCGTGATTTCAGCGGCAAAGCGCCCATCCTGCTGCGCCCGCTGGGCACGGCGGAAGCTTTCGATCGCATAAGCATCCTGTTGCTCCCGCGTGAAATGATATTTCCGGGCACACTGTTCGGCACAACTCCCCATGTGCAGGTTGCTGTAGGGATCCCACAGTCCGTCGTGAATCATCGCATCAACCACCTGCTGGTGTCCAAGCCGGTACCCTTCGCGCGCCTTCGGCAGCAGGTAGGGCGCCGCACTCATGTTCTCCATCCCGCCTGCCACCACCCAGGTGGCCTCACCGCTCACCAGCGCGCGAGCCCCGATCCTGACCGACTCCAGCCCGCTGCCGCACACCTTGTGAACGGTGGTGCAGCGCACCGACGCGGGCAGCCCCGCATGGAGTGCCGCCTGCCGCGCAGGAGCCTGGCCCGCTCCCGCCTGGATCACCTGACCCATGAGGACATCCGTGACGTCCGTCACCGCCAAACCCGCCTGATCGACCGCCGCCCGGATTGCCGTCGCCCCCAGCCGGGTCGCGGGCACCGTTGCCAGCGCGCCTTGAAACGAGCCGAGCGGCGTTCGCGTGGCCGAGAGGATGACGATGTCACTCATCGAGACCTCCCTCGTCGCATCCAATAGCCGGCATTTGGATACATGGATGAATCACCGGTCAGCCGCGGCGAAAATCCGGGCGCGCGAGGTCGAATCGCTCCGTCGTCCGCGTGAACGTTTCCCCTCCCATCCGGCCAATCAGATCCAGTTTACCGGGATCCGGCCGGCCGTCCGGCCCCAGGACGGCATCGCTGACATGCGCGAGCAGGATGCGTCCAAACACGACATTGGCGGCCAGGGGCCCCTCGCCAATCTGCACGATCCGGTCGAGCGTGCACTCAAATGCCACCGGCGCACCGGCCACGCGTGGCGGCCGGATCCGTTCGCTCGGCAGTGATGCCACTGCGAATTTCTCGAACTCGCTTTCGCCGTACGGCAACAACGCCGAGGTCTGGTTCATTGGCTCCGCCTGGCCATGCGTCACGAGGCTCACCACAAATTCGGGCACCTGCTCAATGTTGCGGATCGTGTCCTTCTTCACGCCGTCACGGGAATTGACCGGGACAAACATCAGCGTAGGCGGATTGGAGGTTACTCCCTGGAAGAACGAGAACGGCGCCAGGTTGGTCCGACCTTCGAGCGAAATGGTCGAAACCCAGGCGATCGGCCGCGGCATGATCGTGGCAATCATCCAGCCGTAGGCATCGCGGGGTTTGAGCGTCGAGAAATCGAGCAGCATGAACGGGAAAGTGCGGTAAATGAAGGGAGCGCGGCGAGCCGGAAAGCGGGCGGGACAGATCGGGGTCAACTTCCGCGGCTCATGGAATTTCCCGGCTAGGTTTCGCCCAGCCAGCTCAGCGGGTATTTCGCATCGTCCGCCGCCAGCGCCTCGGCGGTCAATTCGAGCGAGTTCTGCGTGTCGAACATGACCGCCAGTTCCTCGGTCCGCTCGGCCTGCAGGCTCGGCAGCGTGGTTCCGGGATGGGGTCCGTGTGGGATGCCCCGCGGATGCAGCGTGAACGAGCCCGGCTCGACCCCCTTTCGGGATCCGAAGTTGCCGCGGACATAGAAGAGCACCTCGTCGGCCTCCGTGTTGTCGTGCGCCCAGGGGACGCGCACGGCCTGCGGATGATGATCGAGATGGCGCGGGGCAAAGGTGCACACGACATAGCCGCGGATTTCGAAGGTCTGGTGGATCGGCGGTGGCAGGTGCACCGTCCCGGTGATCGGCTCGAAATCCGCCGCGTTGAAGGTGTACGGATAAATGAATCCATCCCACCCGACGACATCGCAGGGGTGGTGGGCGAGCACCATCCGGGTGAGCCGGGCGCCGTCCTTGACCAGAAGCGTATGCGGCTGGTCGCGATCGACCGGCTCGAGTTCGGACGGGCCATGGAAGTCGCGCTCGCTGTAGGGAGCGCCCATCCGGATCTGGCCTTCCGGATTCAGGTAGCGTGATGGGATCCGCACCGGAAAGGCGGACTCGAGCACGAGGTAATCCTCCTGGGAGACATCGTCCGGCACGAGCCGGTAGATCGTCCCGCGGGGGATGACGATGTAGTCTTCCGCCCGGTAGCGCAGCCGCCCGAAATTGCTCTCCAGCCACCCACCCCCGCGCCAGACAAAGATGATTTCATCCGCCCCTCCGTTGCGAAAAAAGTCGAAGTCCGCATCGGCCCGCGCCGGCCGGCACCGCCAGGCTGTCATCTCGCGATTGAACAGATAGGGCACGCGACCGGTGTACGGATCCCCCGCCCGCGGCATTGCCGCCGTCCGGATATGGTGGTGCCGGAGCGGCGTTCCGCCGGCGCGTTTCGGTTCCCACTGCCCGGCCGGCTCGATCGACTTCACGCGTGTCGGCGGCCGGAGATGATACATGATGGTATAGGCGCGATCGAAGCCGTCGGTCGTGATCACGTGCTCATAATGCAATCCCTCGCCGTGGTAACTCGCCGCGCGATCACGCGGGAACTGCACATGGTGCTTCGGCGGAATCCGGCCAAGCTTCAGGTAATGCGGCATGGGTGGCGATTGCGGCCGGCGGTTCGCTCACAACGAGCCCCGCCTGGCCTGCTCGCGTTCGATCGCCTCGAAAAGCGCGCGGAAATTGCCTTCGCCAAAGCCCAGGGCGCGGCCGCGCCGCTGAATCACCTCGAAGAAGAGCGTCGGCCGGGCAAACACGCACTTGGTGAAGAGCTGCAGCAGGTACCCGTCGTGATCACGGTCCACGAGGATCTTGAGCCGCCTCAATTCCGCCTTGTCCTCGTCAATTTCCCCGACCCGCTGGTCGAACTCCGCATCGTAATAGCTTTCGGGCACGTCGAGGAACTCCTGCCCCATCCGTCGCATCTCCGCGACTGTGGTGACAATGTCGGGCGTGAGCAGGGCGATGTGCTGCACCCCGGGCCCCTGGTAGCGGTCGAGGAACTCCTGGATTTGCGAGTTCTGCGACGAGGGCTCGTTGATCGGCAGCTTCACCCAGCCATCGGTCGAGCTGACGACCTTTGACATCAGCGCGCTCCGGCCGGTGTTGATGTCGAAGTGCATGAACAGATCGAAGCCAAAGACCTGCTCGTAGTACTTCACCCATTCTTCCATGTGCTCCACGTTGGCCACCACATGGTCGATCATTGCGAAATGGATGTCCCCGTCCTCAAAGGAACCGGGGACAGGTTTGTAGCCAGGAGCGAAGTCAGTGTGTGGTTTTCGCTCTAGAAAGGTATGGATCGTATCGCCGTAGGCGGCGATCGATCCGGCGTTAAACGTCTCGTGGGAGTCCGGGCCGCGCACGATCCGGGCGCCACGGCGGGCAGCCTCCTCGAGTGCATGGCGGGCATCCTTCACCCGAAAGGCCACGTCCCGGACCCCGTTGCCATGCTGATCGAGATGCCAGCGCAGAAAATCCGCCTCCGGCCCGCTGCCCCGCGGCTCGGCCACGACAAAATTGATCCGCCCCTGACCCACGACGTGCACCCGGCGGCCCCGCACCCCGGTGGCTTCGTCCGCGTAGAACCGGCAGGCCATCCCGAACCGGTTCACGAAGTAGTCCCGCCACTGGTCGGCGTCGTCGACGATGAACTCGATGTGATCAATGCCCTTGATGCCGAGCGGATTTGCCTGCGCCCTGCGATCCGCGTGGGTTTCGAAAAACGTCGTCGCCATGGTGGGAAGGAATGAACCGCGTCGGGGACGCGGCGGGGTGCGGTGAATGTAGGTGCCGCCGGCGGTATTTTCCATACGCCAAAAGAGTGAATCCAAAACAAAGTCGGGTTGCCGCCGGCCCGCCGTTCCGCCTTAGTGCCGGGCGTGTCCCCCGCCCCGCGCCCGTCCACGATCCTGGCAGCGCTGCCAGTACTTGACGGCACCCCGCTGCCGCTTGCCAGCGGGCTGCTGCGCGTGCATGCCGCGCTCGACCAGCGCCGGCTCTGGCAGGGGCTGCGCGGGCTGGCCCGGGATGCCATCCCCCATGCTTCGCTGACGCTCGAGATCGAGCCCGGCGAAAAGGGGGTGCCACGGCGGATCTACCGGCATGGGCTCCCACACACGCCGCCGGAATGGCGCCGCGATCATCCCGCCCGCGGTTGGCTCGGGCTGCACGGGGGCACCGTGGCGTTCCGATTGTCGGACATCGTCTCGCTGCGCGATCTGCGCGGCACGACCTTTCATGAACGGGTGATGCGCCGCGAAGACTGGGAGAAGCAACTTGGCGTCGTCGCCTGGCGCGGACGCACGGTCTTGGGCACGCTTAATTTCAACCGGCCCGCGGATCAGCCCGACTTCACCGTCCGGGAAATGCGGCTGGCCGAGACCCTGCAATTGCACTTCCAAACCGCACTCCTGCGCGTGCTGGCCCATGAGGAGGCAATGTTTCGCGGGGAGCAGTTTGCCGCGATGCTCGAGGAAGTTCCCGTCGGACTCCTGCTGCTGGACTGGGAACTCCGGCCGTTGTGGTGCAATGGCGAGGGCGCGCATGCCTGCGCCGTATGGAACCATGGCGAGCGGCGCGCGGCCGCCCTCGACCCCCACGGCAGCTTCCAGGTCCCCGCACCGCTTGCGGCCGCCTGCGCCGAAATGCGGGCGCAATGGCAGAAAGCCGCGAACGAAGTGCGCCTCCCCGCCGTCCGCTCACGGGTGCTGAGCGACCTCACGCTGGGGGTCCATGCGAACATCGCGCTCCGGCCGGTCGAGGGGAATCCGGTTCTCCAGCCCGCCTTTCAGGTGCAACTCGACTATCGCCGGCCGCGGGGCGATCGCAACCGGCCCTTGTCGCCCGGCGCGGTGGCTTTGCTGGCCCGGCTCAGCGCCCGCGAACGCGAGGTCGCGATGCGCGTGCGCGAGGGACTACGAACCATGGAAATCGCCTCTGAACTGCGCCGGAGCCCGCTCACCATCAAGACGCAGCTGGCCGCGATCTTCGCCAAGCTGGAGGTCCGCAGCCGGGCGCGGGTGGCCGCGCTGCTGAACCGGTAGCAGCCCGTCGGTTGTTGTCCTCGTACTCGTAATCGTGCTCTTGCTCGTGCTCGTTCTCCCTCGATTACGAACCATGAGCACGATTCCTTCGTGGCGGCAGCCGCGATGCGAATTTCCAGTTTAGTCCTTTCGACGTATGGTTCGGGGCCCGCCGCGGCGTTACCTTTTCCATGAGCATGCGGTCTAACCCCACTGCCATGGCTTCCCCCACTCCTGCATCCCCTGCCTCCACCGATCCCGCAGCCACTGCTGCCACCATGGATGGCACCACCGACCCACGCTGCGTTCCGATCAGGCTGAACGGACCCATTCCGATCGGCGACGAAATTACCCAGCCGGGATACACGGACGCCGAACACGCGGTCTGGCGGGAACTCTACGCGCGGCAGGCCGCTCTCCTCCCGGGCCGGGCGGCGGACGAGTTCCTCAGCGGGCTTCAGGCGCTCGAGTTGGAGCAAGATCGGATTCCCGCCCTGGCGGACGTCAGCCGCCGGCTCGAGGCGGCGACCGGGTGGCGGGTTGCACGAACACCCGGGCTGCTCGATGCCCATGATTTCTTCTCCCACCTGGCACGCCGAATCTTCCCTTGCACCGATTACATCCGCAGTCGTGCGGAGCTGGACTACACCCCCGCCCCCGACTGCTTCCATGATATCTTCGGCCACACCCCCATGATCATGCACCCGCGATTCGCGGACTTCTACCAGCGCATCGGCCAGGCCGCGCTGGAATGCCGCACCCCCGTCGAGGAGGAAGGCATCACGCGAATCTACTGGTTCACGGTGGAATTTGGGTTGGTGGCGAATCGCGGCGGGCTCCGGATCTATGGCAACGGCATCATTTCCTCCTACGGGGAGACGCTTCACAGTCTTACCGACAAGGTGGAAAAGCGTCACTTCGAGCCTGAGAAGGTCGCCCGGCAGCCGTACGACATCTGGCACTTCCAGGATGTGTTGTTCGTGATCGATTCCTTCGATCACCTTGCCGATGCGTTCGAGCATTTCCTGCGCGGCAGATCATGAGCCGGAGCTCGAAACCGCCGGTATTTTCGATTAGCAGCATGTCGGTTGCGTCGGCCCCAAATTCGAGACTTCATGTCGAACTCCCCTGAGACCGACAGGCTGCTTGCTAACTGTCCTCGAGCTTCACGTTCTGCTCGCGAAGGAACGGAACCAGTTCGTCGGTGCCGAAGTCGGCCAGGACCTTTCCGTGCCAGTCGAGCGTCGGAGTTTTCGACTGTCCTGACTTCTGCTCCATTTCGGCATAAGCAGCCGAGTCGCCGTTGACCTCCTTTAACCGGTAGCCAATGCCGTGGTCATCGAGGAACCGCACGGCCTCCTCGCACCAGGGGCAGCCGTTTTTCACATACAGGATGGGCAGTGGCTGAGCCATGCGGTCCATCGTCATGGGTGCCCGTTCTTTGTTCCGCCGTACGGCATTCCCACCGCGGCAAAAGAAAAAGGCGGGCCTGCGCCCGCCCCTGGGTTTGTCGAGGGAAAACTCGGCGGCAACAGCCGCCAACCCAAAATCGCTATTTCCGGCGTCCGGCCGAGGTCGGCCGCGAGGCACCCACGGTCGTTCGCCCGGCGGGGGAAGCCTCCGAAGTCCGTTTTGCATCACGTGCCTGGGCGGCGGCGGCCCGCGTCCCCTGCAAGGGACGCACATCCGTGGCTGCGCTGGTCAATCCATCGCTGCCGCTGGAGCCATGCCCGTTGCTGGAGCCTGGCCTGCGGCCCAGATTCAGTCCATCCGAGGTGCCACCGCCACTGAGTTCCTGCTCGGCCTGCAGCCAGTGCCGGAGATCGGAACCGTCGGGCCGGCCTTCCTGCTCCCACAGTTCATAGGCGCGCCGGGAAATGGTTTCGGCCGCAGCGGAAGTATCCGTCGAGGAACGGGGGGAAGTCGGATTTGGATTCATCGGCGTGACTCTAGCATTTCCGCTTCGGCCGGGTGCATCGGGTCATTCCCGGCTTGCACCACCGGATTCCTTCCGGCCGTCCTGCGCTTGTGCAGAATACCTGGCCTCCACGTGCGGCTTCACCCCCGCTTTCTCATCCTTGCCGGGGCAGATTCCACGTTCGGCGCAAAAAACGGCTTTTCCGCCCGCCAGCTGCGGTATCGGTTGTCATCGCTGCATGCATCCCTCACCTGTCGGGTTGCAATGACCACCTTCGGCACAGTTCCATTGCTTGGTTCCACGACGCTTCACTTCCTGGAGAATTCCAAGGGAGTGCGCGCCGGAATCACGGACTACGGGGCCACGCTGGTTTCGCTGCAGGTACCCGATCGCCAGGGCAGGTTCGCCGACGTTGTCCTCGGCTTTGATGCCGCCAGCAACTACGCGACCCACCCTTCGTACTTTGGCAGTGTCATCGGCCGTTTCGCCAATCGGATCGCCTCCGGCCGGTTCACCCTGGAGGGCCGGACGTACGAGCTCGCGACCAACAATTCCCCCGGGGCGCTTCCCTGCCATCTTCACGGCGGGCTTCGCGGGTTTGACAAGCGGATCTGGCAAGCGGAACCGCTGGCGACCGCCGACGGACCCGCGCTGCGCCTGAGTCTGAGGAGCCCGGATGGAGACGAGGGGTATCCGGGAAATCTCGACGTGACGGTGACCTACACGCTGCGGGAGGACAATGCGTTGCGGCTGGACTACGCCGCCGTGACGGATCGGCCCACTCCGCTGAACTTGACGAATCATTCGTATTTCAACCTCGCCGGGCACGATGCCGGCGACGTGCTGGGGCACATTTTGACGCTGAACGCCAGCCGGTACACGCCCGTCAACCGCGGGCTCATCCCAACTGGCGCGATCGCGCCCGTGGCCGGCACCCCGCTCGATTTTCGCACGCCGCACCCCATCGGTGAACGGATCGACCTGCCGGATGAACAGCTGCGGGTGGCGGGCGGATACGATCACAACTTTGTCCTCGATTCCACCGGCGACTCGCTTTTCGCCGCTGCCACCGTACTCGAGCCGCACTCGGGTCGCGTTCTCGAATTGGCCACCACCGAACCCGGGGCCCAGTTCTACAGCGGAAACTTTCTCGCCGGCGCCTTCTCCGGAAAGAATGGCTGCGCCTATCCCCGGCGCGGCGGTTTCTGCCTGGAGACGCAACATTTCCCCGACTCTCCGAATCAACCGGGATTCCCGTCCACGATTCTCCGGCCCGGGCAGCAGTTCCGCTCCTCGACGGTATTTCGATTCAGCACCCAATGAATTTCCGAACCGGCGCTCGCGCCCTCCGCACCCGAAAAGAGACCGTGCGCCTGACTGCAGGTTTGGCCCGGAATGCCTGGCTCATCGTGGCCGTCCTGTGCTTTGGCCTGCTGTTCGGCGGATGCGGCCGGGAACGCTCCGCGGTCACGCCAGTTCCGGCCCACAGCGCCGCCCAGTCCCGGTTCAGTCCATCCACCGACTGTCGAAGCTGTCACGAAGCGATTCACCAGGCGTGGTCCGGTTCGCATCACGCACATGCCCACCGGCCCATCGATCCGGAAAAGGATCGAGCGGCATTCCTGCCCGCGCGCGACTTCAGCCTCAACGGACTGGACTACCGTGTCAGCCTCGATGCCGGCCAGGCGGTGTTGCGCGAAGCCCGGCCCGGCCAGCCGGCACAATCATTTGTCCCTGAGTTCGTCCTGGCTTATACGCCGCTGCGGCAATACGTCGTGCCGGTGGGCAAGGGGCGCTACCAGCTCACGGAGCTCGCTTTCGATCCGGCGAAACAGGAGTGGTTCAATGTTTATGGCGACGAACGCCGGCAGCCGGGCGAATGGGGCCACTGGCTCGGTCGCGGGATGACCTGGAATTCGATGTGCGCGCACTGCCACATGACCGGATTCGACAAGAAGTATGATTTCGCGACGGATTCCTACGCTTCGCAATGGACGGAGCATGGCGTGGGCTGCACCCAGTGCCATGGCAACCTGCCTGCGAACCACGCGGACCCAAACCGTCCTCCGGCTCCCCGGACCGCTTTTGCCGCACCCGCCGAAAGGCGGCGCTCCCAGGAAACCTGCGCCCCGTGCCATGCGCGCAACGAGTTGCTGACCGGCACCGTCGTGCCCGGTGCGCCGTATCATGATCATTACCGGCTTACCCTCCCCACTGAAGCTTCGGTATTTTATCCCGACGGCCAGATGCGGGATGAAGTTTTCAACTACACTTCGTTTCTCATCAGCCGGATGGGCGGCAAGGCGGGCGTCACGTGTCTCGACTGCCATGATCCGCACAGCGGAAGGACCCTGCTGCCGGCCGAGAACAACGCGATCTGCCTGCAGTGCCACGGAGCTCCGGGCCGGCAGAACGCGATCGTGATCGATCCGCTGGCGCATTCGCACCATGCCGCCGACAGCAAGGGCAACCAGTGCGTCGCGTGTCACATGCCGATGACGACCTATATGCAGCGGGATCCGCGGCATGATCATGGGTTCCTCAAGCCGGATCCGCTGCTGACCAAGGAGCTCGGCATCCCGAACGCATGCAACGGCTGCCACAAGGATCAGACCGTCAATTGGGCCATCGCGCACACCGATTCATGGTACGGGGACAAGATGAATTCGAGGCAGCGGGAGCGGGCCAGGGTCGTGGCCGCAGCGCAGGCGGAGGATGCCGGCATCACCGCCCGGCTCCTCGACTTCATCGCCAATGAGGACATTCCCGCGTGGAAGGCGACCCTGCTGCTGCTCAGTCGGCCCTACTCCTCCGACATCCGGGTGACCAGCGCGGCACGGGCTGCGCTGCAGGATGCGGATCCCCTGGTGCGCTCCGCGGCGGTGCAGGTCCTTTCGGGAAACCCCGAGGCGGCTCCGGCCATCGAACCGCTGCTGGCCGATCCGTCACGCGTGGTCCGACTTGACGCCGCTTGGGCCCTCTCGCCGCAGCTTCCCGACGCGTCCCAACCCCGCTCCGAGCTCGAGGCCTACCTCCGGGTCAGCGCGGATCAGCCAACCGGCCGGCTGCGAATCGGCCAGGACTTGTTCAATCGCGGACGCGCGGCGGAGGCGGTTGCGCCCCTCCGCCTGGCCACGGAATGGGATCCCTATTCTGCCGGAATGCAGGAGACGCTCGGGCTGGTGCTGGATTCACTCGGGCGCGGCAGTGAGGCGGCAGCTGCGCTCTGGCGCGCGGCGCAGCTGGAACCGGGAGCTGCCCGGCCGGCATTCAATGCGGCGCTCGCGTTCGCGTCAGCGCAGAAGCTGCCGGATGCCGAACTGGCCCTGCGTGAAGCGCTCCGGCGGGATCCCCGGTTCGATCGCGCGTGGTACAATTTGGGGCTGCTCCTGGTGCAGACCGGGCGGGCGGATGAAGGGCTGAAAGCGCTGCGGCAGGCGGAATCCATCGCGCCGCAGACAGCTGATTATCCCTATGCGCGGGCCACGATTCACTGGCAACGCGGCGAGCGTGACGCGGCCATCGTTGCAGCACGCCGTGTGCTGGAAATTGATCCCACGCATGCCGGTGCCCGGCAACTGGTGGGGCCAGCGCGGTGATAGCCGGAATCAAGTCGCAGGGGCGCAGACAAGCTGCGCCCGCATGACAATCCGAATGTGCTCTCGGGCGCAGCAAGACTGCGCCCGTCCATCACACCGTGCGGCGGCGGCGCGTGGCCAACAGCACCGCAAGTGCACCGATTCCGAGCATGGCATAGGTCGAAGGCTCGGGCACGGCCGTGAAGCTGAACACCAGCGCCTGGCCACCCGTGATATTGGCAATGCTGAAGTCGAAGCTTGTGGCGAGCCCGAGATGGTGGATCTCCGAATTCGGATCGACGATCAAACTGCCGGCAGTGAAACCGCTGATGGCCGTCGCCGTGAGCACCGTCCAGGTGTAATTCTCGTCCGGCAGCAGGCCGGCCAAGTCGAGCAGCCCGGATCCCGTGTAGGGATCGATCTTGAATTGGAAGGGCGCGACTGGCGTGGCCGCAATTTGGACCGTTCCGTCAACCGAGATCAGGTCCTGGCCGCTCTGAGCAATCGAGCCATCAAACTCGAGCTGATACGTGCCTCCAGGGGCCAGTGTCAGCACCGGCTCGCTGCTCTCTACCGGGGCGTTGAAATGGAGGGTCCCGATTCCTTCGATCCCAGGGGAAAGCGCCGCGCCCTGCCCAATCACGAGCGGCGTCGCGGGTTCGATCGTGCCGTTCCCCGCAAGCGTACCACCGGCCATCTCGATCTCCTTTGCCAGCGTCACCCCGCCCTCCACTTCAAGCGCACCGCCGGCAATCGTGATCCCGTTCCACCCCGTCCCGAAGGCATTGCTATCGGCCACCCGCAGCGCGCCTTCAGCAATATGCACGTTTCCGTTGAAGTCGACGTTCTCGCCGCTGAGTCTCACGGTGGACGATCCGGTCTTGATTAACGTGTAGTAGCTCTCGGAATCCCCCGAAAGTTGGCCGGCCAGTTCGAAATTGTTCACGCCTGTCAGCGCGAGGTTGGAGTACAACTGGACGGCATTCGGCACCACGATTCCATCGACTGACGCGCCCAGTGCGACCCGGGAGGAAATTTCCTCGTAGTCATAACCGTAATCATCGTCACCTTCGATCACGAGGGCGCCGGTGCCTAGAGCAGTATCGCTGCCCAACAGCAGCAGCCCGGCCTCGAGTGACGTGCCGCCCGTATAGGTGTTGCTGCCTGCAAGTGTAACGCTAGACCACGGGCCATCCGGATCGATGGGACTGCGGCTGGTGGCGGGAATGTCCGCATCGCCAATGACAGCATTCATCGCTCCCTCGAGCACGCTGGCCACCGTCAGCTGGCCACCCTTGTACCCGGCAAAGCGGTACACCGAGGCCTCGGGGTTCATTGTCAGCGTGCCCGCGAGCGTCAGCTTGGTGGACGTCGCGATGCCCAGTTGGTCATTGGAAAAACCGGAAAGGTCGAGCCCCGACACGGTGTGCCCGGCGACAGAGTCAAAGCCGATGAATCCAGAGGATCCGCCCGCCTCGAATTTCGCGACGAAGTCAGCAACGAGGGGATCTGTTCCGGTCTGATTGGCCGCGATTTCCCGGCCGACGTAACCGGACTCCACCGACACGTCGCCAGAAGGAAGGGCTTCACCCGCAAAGATCAGGCCGGAATTGGAGACCCAGGTCGGGCCGCTGTATGAGGATTCTCCCGCCAGCCGCAGCGTCAGCGGCGCCACTGGCAGCGACACCACGGAGAGGCTCCGCGGTGGCGACACATCCGAGGCAATCGAATAACCACCGCCGCCCGACTCGTCCCAGATCATGGGCGGGACATCGGTGAGGGCCGACAGAATCTCGAGTCGGCCGCCACCTCCGCCAAACTCGTACTCATTGTAGGCAGGCGTGATGGTGCCGCTCAACACGGCCGAGGTCGCGGAGCCGAGTTTGACGTCCTCAAACCCGGTGAGATCGATGTCGCCCGCGAACACTTCGGACGCCGTCGCACTGATGCGCGTGTCGAACCCGATCGTGCCCTCGGTTTCATACTTGTCGAACCGGTCGATAAAAACCGCCTGGAGGTCGGTGGCCACATCTGGCGCCGTCGCCAGCCCGATGTAACCATGATTCCCGGCCACGAGCCCAGCCCATGGCGAGGCGGGAATTGCCTGCGGGCTGCTGAAGATCACGGCGCCATAACTCGCCCGTGTACCACCCGTGTAGGTGTTGTTCTCACCGCGCAGGACCACCGCCGAGAGTCCCATGGCCTTCAGCGCGCCATGGCCCGAGACATTGCCCTCGATGAAAAACGGGTGGCGGCCGGTGAAGAACCTGACGCCGTTGTTCAGATTGATATCTCCGGTGACCGTCAGGCTGCCGTTGCCCAGCACCGGGAGCACGGACCCCATCATGCTCTCGGAATACAGGTTCAAATTTAGGTTGTTCGCAACCGTCTGGTCCCCATTCAGCACTCTCAGCCGGACGCCATCATAGTCCTCGTGATAATAGGGCGAAATGTCGACGGTCCCGCCCATGGGCCCGCCGAGTGCCGTGCTACTGCCAATCCCGAGTTCCCCGGAGCGCAGTGTAATTCCGCCGGTGAAGGAATTGTTCCCCGTGAGCACGACATCCTGGAATATTTCGAGGCTGCCTGCCCCCCCGATGTCTCCATTGAGTATGAAGCGACCGCCTCCCGGCTCGAACCAATCGGCATCATCCGAATAGGGGTCGACACCCAGCCGCAGCCGTGCGCCGAGGGAAATGTCGTTCTCGAGGACCAGTTTGTCACTTGCGGTTGAAACCAGGGTTGGCTGCAAATGCCAGACTGGGTCGAAAACAGGGACGGTGAGCGTCCCAGTACCCAGCGGCCCCGCTTGAAGCACGTCACCAAGCATGAGGGTGCTCGCCGACAGCGCCAGGGTACCGCTGCGGAGCGAGGTGCCGCCCGTGAACGTGCTGGCGCCATTCAACTCGACCACACCGTCACCAAAGTCTGTCGAGTTTGTTCCCACCACGAGCCCAGTCACGTCCCCGGCAAGCAGCGGTGAGGTCACCTTGAGATAGCCATCGTAGGCCCCCATCAGCCTGAGCTCTCCCCCGGCCGAATTCTGGGTCGGCGCGATGATTCGGCCGGACAGCACCGCCTGTGTCGTGGTGCCGACATAAATCAAACCGCGGCCGCTCAGGTCGAGCAATCCGGTGACTTCACGGGGCGCCCACGTATCCTCAACTCCCCCCAGTGCATTCAGGATGTACTGGTTCGAATCGAAACCGAGAATCGCACTCTCCGAGTGTTCCGGTGTCAGCCGCGCTGCAAGCTCGCCGAATGTGGAGACTCCGGTGAATGCCTCGGTGTAACCCAAGTAGCCGTTGTCGCCGAGCGCGATCGACCCGACCCCGGGCATAGCGCTGGCCGAATCCAGTACCACAATCGAATTTTCAACGGTGAGGCCCCCCGTGTAGGTGTTGTTCCCGCGGAAAACCACGGTGAGGGCATTATCCGGCAGGTTCGAGGAAACCACGGACGTCGCGAAAGCCCCACCAAGACTGGTATCCACGATCAACGCGCCGCCGCCATTGCCGAAAGCATAGCCGCCAGACGCCGGAATGATCGCGCCCGTGAGAATTGCGTTGGACAGCGAGCCGAGCCTCAGTCCCGGATATGCGGAAACATCGAGCGCCCCGGAGAAGGTGCTGGGAGTTCCTTCGCCCGGCGTGTCCAGGCCGAAGCTCCCCGTGAATCCGGCCTTGTCCGCCGCGGTCCGGGCCAGCAGGGCGGTCGTCGCGGTAACTCCGCCTTCCTCCCCCCAGTTGGTCACGCCAACATACCCGTTCGAAACCTCGACCGCGACGGATTCGGGGAGCGAAGCGCCTGAGGCAAAGACCAGCGCCGCATCCTCGACCGCGACAGTCGAAAGATTGGTGTTCGTGTCGTTAACTGCGCCCGTGATGAAAGCAAACCCGGGCTTCCCGGGCGTACCACTGGCGAAGTTGAGCGTGGTACCAGGGTTCTCCGCCCTCAGCTGCCCGGAAATTTCAACCGGCGTGAATGCGGGGAGGAACAACGTGGTACCAGTGGACGTGGCCGTCACCGCACCACTAAAGCTGATGTCGCGATCCATTCCGCCCATCCCCGATTGAAGCGAGACTCCGTTGGCTAGGAAGAGATCGTTGGCGATTTCAAACGGCGAATCCGTGCCGTGCGGGTCGAACATGCTTCCGATCGCGAGGGTGGTACCAAACTCCATTGTCAGCGGACCAACGCCAATTGGACTGAATTCGCTCTGCTCGTAATCGGAGTAACCGCCCACATAGGTGATGGCCAGCGTCCCCTCTGAGACGGTCGTGCCTCCGCTGTACGAACTGCCAAAGTCGGCGCTCACCTCGCCGTCCCGCGCCAGCGTCAAAATCCCCGGGCCGTCCTTGATCAGGCTCCCATTCCCCCTGATTATCCCGAAGAACGTGCTCGAATCAGCTACGTTCAACGTGAGCGTCGGCGGCTCTTCGTTACCGATGTCCACCGTGCCATATCCGCCAAGGCCCGGAATCGTGCTGCTGTGATTGATTTCCAGCGTGGCCCAATTGCCATCCCAGCCGTGCGGCTTCACGATCACGCGGCTGTCCGCCGACAGCGCACCGGCACTGCCGGTCGCCAGGATGCCATGGTAAACCGTCGTCACGCCCGTGTACGTGTTGGTGCCCGACAGTTCCAGCAGGCCGCTTCCGATCTGATCGACCCGGCCCGGGCCGGAGATGTTGCCGGCGTACGCCGACCAGTCCGCACCATTGAAACGCAATAACCCACCGCCAAAGCCCAAGTGGCCGGCAAATGTGACGTCACTGTCGAGGGAAGCCCCGGATCCGCCATTTCCGATCGTTACCACGCCGGCCTCGATTGTCAGGCCTCCCATGAAGCTGCTCGCGCCGCTCAATATTTGCGTGCCGATTCCGGTCTTAGACAATGCGCCGCCTCCCTCAATGTTCCCTCCGAAATCGGTGATGAGGAAGGTCGGGGTGTTGAGGGTAAGCGTGACGCCTTCCGCAATGGACACGGTGTCAGGCGGATCCCAGCTCTCCATTCCGCCGCGAAGTCCCTTGATGGTGTTGTCGTGATTGACCTGGAGGCTCGCTCCCTGCTGCAGGACGATGGCGCTGTTGGGCGAGAACGTGTTGACCCCTCCCGATGTGAGCGTGCTACCGGTGAGTGTCGTGCTGCCGCTGTAATCATTGGCCGTGTTCGCGAACACGAGCTCATTGCCGCCAATCGTATCGACCCGGCCGGGGCCGGTGATTCGGCCGGTGAATGTCAGCGGGCCCTCCCCCCCATAATCGAACCTCAGCAACCCTCCGCCGAAGAATACATGGCCCGCGAACGTCACGTCACCCCCGAGAGTCTCACTCAACGGGGTGCTGCCATCTCGACCGAAGGCAAGTACGCCGGCCTGAATCGTCGTCCCGCCCGTGTGGCTGACCTCGCCCGAAAGGATCTGCATCCCGATGCCGGTCTTCACCAGCGAACCGGTGCCGGTGACGTCCCCGCTAAACTCGACCGTGCTGAAAATTGGGGTCTCGAGCGTGAGCGAAGTGTCCTCGATCGCAACCGTCCCGCCCCCGTCGTAGCCATCCCCCAATCCTGCGATCACGTTGCTGTGATTGACGCCCAGGGTGGCTCCGCTCGACACGTAGAACACGCTTCCCGGGGAAAGGGTGCCCGAGCCGCCAGACGCCAGCGTGCCGTCTCCCACGAACGTCCCTCCGGTATAGCTGTTTGCTCCGGTCAGGGTTAGCGCGCCGCTCCCAAGCTTCTCCAGCCGGCCCTCACCGGTCACGGAGCCTGCGAATTCGAATGCGCCGGGCTGGTTGAAGGTGAGCGTAGCGTCGTAAACCGGGAGCGCCACGTCTCCCAGGATGGAACCCGCCGTTTCCCCATCGCCGAGTTGCAGCGCACCACCTTCGATGGTCGTCAACCCGCCGTAGGTATTGGTGCCGGTGAGAATGAGTCGGCCCCAGTCGAGCTTCGTCAGCCCGTAACCTGCGCCGGCATCGCCAATCGCCCCGGAAACCAGCAATTCTCCCATCCCGCCAATCGCGGCATCATTGGTCAGCGTCACCGTCCCCGCCAGCGATGACCATCCGGTCGCCAGAATGGCGCCCATTCCGTCGGTCCCGATGCCCTCCACGGTGATATTTTCCGCACCGATCGCCGCGCCCACCAGGTGAAGCGTGGCGCCGGATGAGATGACGGTGCCATTCGCGGTATCACCCAGGGCAGTACCACTCGAAACCAAGACCGTCCCCGCGAGAATGGAGGTGGGGCCCGAATATGTGTTGGCGCCGGAAAGCATCAGCGTGCCGGCACCCAACTTCACGATCGCGGAATCCGCCCCGGTGATGGCCGATGAGATCGAGACTTCGGCATAGGCGTTGTCCGAATTCCCTAGGTCAAACGTGCGCGTTCCATTCAGTTCCAGCGTCCCGCCGGAAATCCACACGTCAGAGGGATGATTGGCAGCGTTGAAGGTCACGTCGCCACCGAGCGTCAGCGTGCCACTACCGAGATCGACTCCGGAATGCGAAGCTCCGTCGGCTCCCCCGAAGGCGAGCGCGCCAACCGTTTGGGAATATCCGTTGAGCGCAAGGTTCACGCTGGCACCAGCGGGCGCGCCGAAAACCAGGTCGCCACCCTCGGGCAGCGCCCCGCTTGCACCCAGCCCGAGCGTACCGCCGGCAATCAGCGTTCCGCCCGTGTACGTGTTTGCTCCGGCGAGAATCCATGTGCCGTCACCGGACTTGAGCAATGAGGTGGGACCCGTCCCGCTGTCGCCAAGCGCGGGCGCAAACGTGTTGGCGTCTGTATTCAGACCGTCGAGTCGCAGCGTGCGGGGCAAATCCGCCCCTTCCAGCGCCACACTGCCGGTGTTCGTGAACTGGAGCGCGCCACCGCCAGAGGCCACAATCGCGCCGCCGTCGGCGCCGAGGGTAAGCAGCCGATCGGTGGTCGCTGCACCACCGACGTAGTAGAGCTCGGCATCGGCGCCGTTCAGCACGAGATTCGGGGCTGCACTCGCGGAAGCGCCGATACTGCTCGGGAGCCCCCCGTCCGCGAGCAAACTGACGACGAGCGTCCCGCCGTTGATGGTGGTACCACCGGTATACGTGTTCGCGCCACTCAGGAATAACGTGCCCGTCCCGGTCTTGGTCAGGCCGAAATCCACACCTGAGATTAGCCCTGCCACACTGAAATCGCCGGAACTGTTCAAGTCCCACGTCTGGCTCGCCGAAAGAATCAACCCGAGGTCGGAATGGAGGCTCACCACCCCGCTGCCACCACTCTCCATCACGATGCCCCCTGCGCCCAAGGTCAGCGTCGCATCGTCGTTCTTGAGGAAAGTGTAGTTGGTGGAACTAGGCGTGAACGTGAGCTTGTTCGCCACTGCGGGGTCGAACAGGTTCACGGTCGACGTCACCGCGGTGCCAAACGCCAGGTCGGTTCCAGGTGGAGGCGCGATATCTCCATCCCAGTTCGTGTTCAATTCGAACACGCCGGTGTTGGTGTTGTCGGCCTTCCAGAGGAAGGGCGAGGGAGGCGCGAAGCAGGCAGTGGTCACCGCGAAGAACATCCCCATCAAGCCAAAGCGCTGGAGCACTAGCTTCATAGGCCCACGATTCTGTGCAAACGGTTGGCAGCGGCAAGGGGAATCCCGGCGCCCTCGACTTCGTACGCAAGTCTACGACACCTGATGGTCTTTCGCCCGCATCTCGAACCGGCAAGGCACTTCGCTATTGCAAATCCATTCATCATAAGCCCGCCCCTCCGTGGATCTTCCGGAAAAAGCGGCCCGATATTGCCCTTGTTTCCACTCGTTCCGTTGCGTATCTGCGGGCCCCGTGAACTCGCGCCTTTTACCCACATATGGGGCGCTGGCGATGGCCCTCGCATCGCCACTTGCCGGCCAGACCACCTACACTTGGATCGTCGGCGGACCTGACGCCGATTTCAACCGATCCGCCAACTGGGTTGCCGGACCCAATCCCCCCGTGCCGGCCACCAGTTCCCATGCGGCGCTGTTTCCGTTCCATGTTTCCAGCACGCCCGAGTCGGTCGTCCTCCCCGCCGGCTCACTCAGCCTGGATTCGCTCCGGTTCGAACCGTATCCATTTAGCCTTTATTCCACGACCAACTACTCGTTCAGCAGCGCCGGTGCCACCACGCTGACCCTCGCAAACGGCCTCACCAAGGCCGGCGACGCACCGCAGAACCCGGTCCGGACAACGTTCGCCGCGGGCATCTCCTTCGACCTGGCGACCCCGCAGACCTGGAATCTCACGCATGTTGCCGTTGACGGATCCATCAGCGGTCCCGGCAAGCTCACGTTCAACCCATCCTTCAATCCGTCCGGGGCATATCCTTCCACGTATGGACCGGGCTTCCGGCCGGCCTACCTCACCTTGATGGGCGACAACAATTTCGCCGGCGGGCTCGAGGTGCAGAATGCCGAGCTGCAGGTCGGCCACGCTGGAGCCCTCGATGGCTCCTCGTTGCGGTTGCTCAATGCCGACCTCCGCGCCCTCATCGACACCACCCTGACGACCCCGCTCCGCGTGAGCGGCAGCGTCCAACTCGCCGCCGATCCCTCTCACACCCTGACCATCGGCAGCACCACGACCCTGGAGGGCAGCGTCCATCTCATCGGCGGTGGTGTCACCTTCAATGGAACCATCGCCGAGGACGCGCCGAACTCGTCGCTGACCCTCACCGGTGCGGCCACGTTTGCAGGCGACAATTCCACGTCGTCCTACACCGGGGGCACCATTCTCAATGAGTACGCGAGGCTCCACCTCACCAACGCCATCGCTGTGCCGGCTAACGGGGCCATCTCGTCCCATGAAACCGCATACGTCGGCATCCGCGACACCGCCGGCATCCAGGCCGGCCTGGTCAGCCGGCTCGATGGCACAAATTTCCACGGCACGCTCGGGCTGGATTCCCCCAATCCGGAATCTCCCCTGAATTTCAGCTCCGCGCTCGATCTTTCCGCGTTGCTCGATTTCCGGGGGCTCGGCACGTCGTCTGCGGCAATCCTCTCCGGCCCGCTCACGATCGCGCCGGAACAGGATTACCGGTTTGGGGGAGGCGGCGGCTACCTGGGGGTCGTAAGCCCGCTGACCAATGCAGGCTCGAAGCTGATCCTCGACGATCCCGCCATCACCGGCGATCCCCTGACCGTCCAGCTGCAGGGCACCAACACCTTCGCCGGCGGAATCGAGGTGCGCCACGGCGTGCTCGTCTTCGATGGCTCCGACGCCCTGCCGGGGACGGGAATGGTTTCCTTCAACAGCGACAACCGTTTTGGCTACGCCGGCTACACCGAGACGGCGGCGCTCACGCCCGGTCAGTTCCTCGCCCGTTTCGACACGAATACCCTCCATGGCTTGAACGTCGTCGGGATTGACTCGGCGAATCCCGCCGAACCGCGAACCGTCGCGGAGCCCGTCGATCTCTCGCTGCTCAACACCCACGTGAACTCCTACTATCTGGGGACGAGCACGCGGGTGACGCTGACGGGCACGGTCACGCCGGTGGCGGGCGGACACCTCGCGCTGGCCGGCGTGAAGGGCGGCTGGATCACCCTGGAAGCCCCGCTCGATCCGACGGTGACCCATCTCACGGTCGGCATCCCGGATTCCGCTGGGACCGTCGAGTTGAACGGGCCATCCCAGCACCACTCAGGAACCACACTCCAGTCCGGAACGCTCCTCCTCGGCGATGCGCAGGCACTTGGGCATGGCGCAGTGGTGGTCACCGCGCCCGAAACGAGGATCGCGGCCACCACCGACCTAACCCTGCACAATTCAATCTATCTAGGCGAGGGCGGCGCCGGACTCACGTTCGGCACACCGGGTTCGCCCGCCGACCTCACCCTCGCCGGCGCTGTTTACACCAACGATCTCACCTACGTGGGAGCGGGGATGCTGACCCTGGCGGGGCTGGTAGGTATCTGGGATCAGTTGAACGTTGCGGCAACCGGTGGCGGCGGAGTGGTGATTTCAGGCGACACGCTCTACTACTACTCCCAACGGGTGAAGCTGGATTCGGGTTCGTTGACCTACAATGCCCGCCGGGCGTGGGTCCATGGGATTGAGTCGGCCCATAATGCGCCCGTCGTGCTCGGGCCCGGTGCGAACCTCTGGCTGTATGGCGAACCCAGCGAGGGCACCGTCGACACGACCTATGCCAATGCGTTTTCCGGGCCGGGCAGCCTCACCTTTGATGATTACGTGGACATCACGCTGACCGGAAACAACAGCTACTCCGGCGGCACGACCTTCACGGGAAGTGGCTCCGTCCTCCTGGGCAACAACTCCGCGCTGGGGACAGGTCAGCTCGTGTTTGACGGGTACGGTTTCACGCTTCAGGCGTTCGCCGGCAGCATCTCGCTGGCCAATCCCATGGAGCTTCGAGGCGACGACGACGATGACGATCCTGAAGACTTTGACGAGGATGGTTCGGTCGAAATCGAAGGGCCGTTCGACCTCGACCTGACCGGCATGATTTCCGGACGCGGCGGGGTGAAGAAGGACGGCACGGGCACCGCCCGGCTCTCGGCGGCCAACACGTTCACCGGTCACATCGAACTCGAGGACGGCGTCCTCGAGTTTGCCCACGACAACGCAGCTGGAATCGGGCGTCTCATCTTCGATGCGGATTCGGCCCTGGCCAAGGCCGTCTTCCTCACGCCGGCACCACAGATCTTCGGTCTCGAAAGCGAGTACTGGAATGCAGGAAGCGGCGTCGAGCTGGCTCCGGAGTCAACGCTGACGATTGACCAGAATCATTACAGCGAGTTCTGGGGTCCGATTTCAGGAGAGGGCGCCAGTCTGACCAAGGCCGGTTACGGCGGGCTCGTCCTGTTTGGCGAGAACACCTATTCAGGCGGTACGCATGTAACCGGCGGCGGTGTCATCTTTGGCGAGCTCGACGCGTTTCTCGATGGCGGGAATCTCACGACGGGGACCGGCGGTTACATCGGCCTGGCCGCCAGCATCGCGGACGTGGATACTTTCCTGGACAAGTTCGATCGGCCTGCGACCCACGGCACCATCGGCTTCGACAGCGATCCCTACGTTGGACCCTATGTCGTGAATGGAGCGGTCGATCTCTCCGGCTTCGCTGCGGACGCGCGGCTCGGCAGCGCCAGCCATGCCCGGCTGGCTCCGGGCGCACTGATCACACCCGCCGTGGCGGGCACCTATCGGTTTGGCGGCGGCGGCGGTCTGCTCGAAATCGACAGCCCGCTCGTGGATCAGAGCGGCCCGGCCTCCGTCGTCGTGGAGTCGCCGGAGGTTGCGCCGCTCACCCTGCGGCTAATGAGCGGGGATAACACGTTCTCGGGCGGGGTTACCGCGACGCATTCCGCGGTGATTTTCGGCCTGGGTGCGCTGCCGGCCACCGGCAGCTTCACGCTCGGTCCGGGTGGCTACATCGGCTCCGAGGACGAGGACCTGTCGATCAGCAGCTTCCTGGGCCGCTTCGCCGCGGCCACCGGCGGCATCATCGGTTTCGACCAGGCCCCGGAAGCGACGGCCCCGCGAACAATCACCGACCCGATCAATCTCGCGGGCTTCAGTGGGGACGTCTACCTGGGCACGACTCATCCCGGCATCGAGGTGGCGGGCGTCCTCAATGGAGGCGTCCGGCTCGCCGGGGAAATCACGCCCGCCGGCAGCACGTATCGCTTTGCCGGCTACAAGAGTGGCGTGCTCGAGGTGGCCTCCACTCTCACCGGCGCCCGGTCCGTGGCCGTGGGCGATCCGGACACCATCGCCACCTTTGGGGATCCCACGCGGTCCATCGCCGAGCACGAGGAAATTCTCGCCACCGTCCTGCTGACCGGGACGAACGATCACACTGGTGACACCACCTTGTACGGTGGCCGACTCGTCCTCGGCTCGGCCACCGCGCTGGGCGCTGCGACGAACACCCTGATCGTAAATTCGATGCCGCTGCCACCTGGGCTCAGCGAAGGGCACCCGCTCCTGACGGAACTCGCCTTTCGGGATAGCAGTTACTCGCTGGCGAATCCCATCGTGCTGAACTCTTCACTCGCGATCAACACCGGCTGGGAGTTGACATTGAACGGTGCCATTTCCGGCCCGGGCGGGCTCCGCTTTGGCGACGACACCAATGTCACGCTGGGCGGAGAGAACAGCTTCACGGGCGGCGTGAGACTGGACGACTACGTCGATGTCACCGTCCTCACCAACTCCGGGCTGGGTTCCGGCATCCTGAGTTTCGGCGAGGATGGCGGCACCGTGATCTTCGAGTCCCCCGCTCCCGTCATTGGCGGTCTCCGCGCGGAATTCGATTATTACGACGCCGAAATCTATTTCGCCAATGACAGCGTGCTCACGATCGATCAGGAGGAGGATTCGGTGTTTCGTGGATACATCGAATCCAACAGTGAACATGCCACCGGTCTCGTGAAAACCGGCACCGGAAACCTCAGGCTCGAGAGCACATCCTACGGCATCAGCGGTTTCGATGGCGGGGATGATGTGATCATCAGTGCCGACATCCAGCAGGGCACGATCACCATCGGTGAGGACGCTTACGACCCACTGGGTTCGGCTGTCGTGCGACTGTCGGGCGGCACGCTCGCACTCGACTATGATGCTTACCTCGACAACCCGCTCCAACTCAACTCGGGCCGGCTCACCGGCCATGGGATGTTCGAAAACTACACCTCGTCGACCGGCTTCAACGCTGTGGGTCCCGGCGTGATCCTGGCTCCCGGTTCGAGCGCCAGCCCGATCGGCACGCTGACGTTCGACGAATTGACGCTCGCCGGTGGGGGCACCTTGGAATGGCAAATCCAGAGCCTGGGCAATGGTGCGTTTGCCACCGATCTCCTTTCCATTTCCGGCAGCGACACACTCACGATCACGGCCACGTCCGGCAACCGGTTCAATTTGAAGCTGGCCACGCTGGGCCAGGATGGCTCCTCGGGATTGCTCGCCGGCCTCGCAACCGGCACGACCTATTCCTGGGTCCTGATCGATACGGTGTCGCTGGAGGGTTTCGATCCGAACGCGTTCGCCATCGACGCGGCCCAGTTCTTTTCCGATGTGGGACCAGGCACATTCTCGGTCCGTGCGCTCTCCCTCTCGGGCGGCTACTTCAACCAAATCATGCTGGACTTCACGCCGGTACCGGAGCCGTCAACCTGGGTACTGCTCCTCGCTGGCGCGGGCTGTTTCGCGCTCACGACCTTGCGGCGCCGTCGGCGCGCGAGCCGGACTAACCCGCCAGATGGCCCAACGGTTGCGCGCCAGCACCCGCTTTCGAGACGATTGCCCCGGAGATCGGCCCGGTGAGCGCGATGCTCATCGACAAACTGGCCCTCGCGATTTGAAACCACCCGGCAAGGCCGTATCCAAATAGAAAGCCCGAAAATCTCCTGCTTCTCGCCGTGCACCGCACGGCAATTAGCAGCCCTTCGGGGTTGGCCCGTAAGTCGCCGTACACGCCCGGCGAATCACCCCAAGTGCAAGTTTAGAGCGACGGGCTGCTATCGCAGCAGCGTCACGCCGCCATCGATGTCATAGGCCGACCCCGTGATGAATCCGGCTTCGTCCGAACAGAGAAACGCCACCAGTGCCGCGATCTCCTCCGGTCGACCCATCCGGCCGATCGGCTGCGCCGCCGAAAGCTTTTCGAACATTTCCTGCTCACGTCCCGGATAATTCTTGGCAATGAATCCGTCGACAAACGGGGTGTGCACCCGGGCCGGACACACGCAGTTGCACCGGATCCCGCGGTCGATGAAGTCCCGCGCCACCGAGAGTGTCATCGTCAGCACCGCCCCTTTGCTCATCCCGTAGGCGAATCGATCCTCCACGGCGAGTTTGGATACGATCGACGCCAGGTTGACGATGGCTCCGCCCTTCCCTTCCAGCATCTTTGCCACGCCAAAGTGCAGCCCGTGGTAAACCCCTCTGACATTCACGCGATAAATCCGGTCCAGATCCTCCGGCGTGGTGCCCAGCACGTCGCCGACATGTGCGATCCCGGCATTGTTCACGAGGATGTCCAGCCGCTCGATCGGTGCGAAGGCCGACCGCATCGACCCTGTGTCCCCCACGTCCGCTGCGATCACGCGGGCACTCCCGCCCGCAGCACGAATTTCCGCCGCCACCTGCTCGCCCGATTCCGCCCGCAATTCGAGGATGATCACCTGCGCGCCCTCCGCCGCCAGCCGCAGGCTGATCGCCCGGCCAATGCCCGATCCGCCGCCAGTGACCAGAGCATGCTTTCCGGTGAGCCGCTGTTTTTCAGATTTCATCGATTTCGGCCGGATCATCCAAAGTCCCGAGCCCGTTGTCACCTTAAACCCTTCAAGTGCGCAGTGGGAACTTCGCGCGCACCGACGAGGAAATCCCCCGGAATGAGTGCCCGTGTCTTGAACTTACGTTGTAGACCAGACGTTCGTGAAACGAAAACCCCATTGGATTTTCGCGCAGCGAAAATCCTACCAGCGTGTCGCCGCGAACTTCCAGCCGGGCACCTTTTTTTGCATCTCCACCTCGTCGTTCCGCTCGGTGAGCCCGCAGTGCCGATAGGCCTCATGTGCCCGTGCCAGCGCGTCGCAATCGAGTTCGACGCCAAGCCCCGGCTCCTTCGGCAGCACGACGCAGCCGTCCTCGAATTGGATGCGGCCTCCCACGACGATCTCCTCCGATTGCCACGGATAATGGGTGTCCAGGGCGTAGCTCAGGTTGGGCATGGCGGCCCCGAGATGCGTCATCGCCGCGAGCGAGATCCCCGCATGGTTGTTCGAGTGCATCGAGACCCCGCGACCGAAGGTCCGGCAATGCGCCGCGAGTTCCATCGACGAGTGCAATCCGCCCCAGAAGTGGTGATCCGTGAGAATGATATCCTCCGACTCCAGCCGCACGCTGCCGGGCAGGTCGTCGAAAGACGTCGTGCACATGTTGGTCGCGAGCGGGAGCTTGATCGCGCGGCGGACCTCGGCCATCCCCGCCTGGGTGCGACACGGATCCTCGAGGTATTCCAGGACTCCCTCGAGTTCCCGGCCCCACTGGATCGAACTCGCCACCGTCCAGAGTGCATTCGGATCGAGCCGCAGCGGCACGTCAGGCCCGAACCGCCGGTGCAGCGCCTTGATCGCCGCGACCTCCTGGGACGGCTCGAAGCAGCCTCCCTTGAGCTTGATCGATTTGAACCCGAATTCCGCCACCATCGCCTCCGCCTGGGCGACGATCCCGTCGGGATCCAGCGCCGCCTGCTGCCGTGCCGCCGCCCACCCGGTCGCCTCCCGGTCGATGCCAAACCCCAGTTCACCGCCCGCCCCCTCGAATTTATAGAAAAGGTACGCCGAATAGGGGACCCGATCGCGCACAATTCCGCCGAGCAGCGTCGCCACCGGCACGCCGAGTGCCCGGCCCGCCAGGTCCAGGCACGCCACATCCATCGCGCTGTAGACCTGGACCCGCGTCCGCCCATCCCAGGGCTTGTCGCCCCGTGCGCCGGAAGTCTCGGGAGAGCAGCGCTCCGCCAGTCGGGCCCGCAGCGCATGCCAGTTCAGCGGATCCGATCCAATCACCGTGTCGCGAACGGCCGCGAGCGCCTGATCCACCGCCACACTGCCCGGCACCTCCGCCAGCCCGGTGAGTCCGTTGTCCGTCCGGAGCTCGACGACGGTGCGCAGGCAATAGGGGGCATGCAGCCCGGCGGCATTGAGCAGGGGCGGGTCGCCGAGGGCGATCGGCGTGATGTGCATTTCGGTGATACGCATGAAAAACGAGTCGGTGGCGCCCGGCATCGGGTCAGGCGCCACCCGGAGAGTTGGAAGCCACGCGGCGGAACCCTGGCCAGGCCCGCCGCGCCATGTCACTTGCCCTTCAGCGCCGCGGCAAATGCGAGCAATCCCGCCCGCACCGCGCCACCGTCGGACCCGAGGGCCGTGAACGTGTAACCGAGGTCGCGCAGCATCGGGATTAACGAGGCGCTGTGCACCAGGATGCCGGCCGCCTTGCCGTGTTTCTTCGCCGCCTCGCTCACCCGCCTGAGCGCTGCGACAAACTCGGTGCTCTCCAGCTGGTCACGAATTCCCATGTTGTAGGAGAGGTCGGTCGGGCCCACGAACAGCACATCGGCGCCGTCGACGGCCGCAATCGCATCGATGTTCCGAATCGCTTCGCTCGTCTCGATCTGGATCACGCCAAGCAGCCGCTCGTGTGCATGGGCATAGTACTCCTCGAAATCGCCGCCAAAACCCGCCCCGCGGTTGAACTTCGCCACCCCGCGGATGCCATGCGGCGGGTAACGCATCGCCTGCACCGCCGCCTTCGTCTCCGCCTCCGTGCTCACATAGGGCACCATCACGCCCAGCGCCCCCATGTCGAGGACCCGCTTGAACCGGGCGGTCTCGTTCACGGCGATCCGGACCACGGGAAATGCCGGCGTCGCGGAGGCCGCGTGCAACTGGTGCAGCATCGTGTCCTGCCCGCCGGGCCCGTGTTCGTGATCAATCAGCAGCCAGTCGAAGCCGCAGAGGCCGGCGAGCTCGACCGTCATGGCGGAGCCCAGATTGAGGAACGTGCCGGCCAGCCACTCGCGGGCCAGGACGCGTTTGCGGAAGTCAGGGGGGAGTTTCATGGATTTACTAAAGCTGAAAGTTGAAGTCCGAGTGCTCCCGGCGATCTCAGCGGCCAGCATACAGCCGGTAAAGTGCCTGCGTGCCGCATTCACTCCAGCCCTGCGCCTCCACCCGATCGTAAAGCTGCTTCGCCAGCACGAGCCCGGGCAGTTCGATCTTCAGTTCGGCGGCACTTTCCAGCGCGATCCGCATGTCCTTCAGGAAATGCTTCACATAAAAGCCCGGCGCGTAATTTTCGGCAAAGGCCTTCGGCGCAAGGTTGGTCATCACCCAGCTCCCGGCCGCTCCGCCACTGATGGTGGCGTGAACCAGATCCACCGGCAAGCCCGCCGCCTTCGCGTACGCCAGCCCTTCACACCATGCCACCATCCCCACGGCGAGCGCGATCTGGTTGGCCATCTTGCAGTGCTGGCCTGCCCCCGGTCCGCCCAGGTGATTGATCGTCTTCCCCATCAATTCAAAGATCGGCTTCGCTCGGGCAAACGCCGAGGCATCCCCGCCGACCATGATCGCCAGCCTGGCGTCCCGGGCGCCAAGATCCCCGCCCGACACCGGGGCATCAAGCGCCGCCAACCCGCGGCCAGCCGCCGCTTCCGCAATCCGCCGGGCCAGCACCGGGCTCGATGTCGTCATGTCAATCAGCAACGCTCCCGGTCGCGCCCGCTCGATAATCCCGTCTTTTCCGAGATAGGTCGATTCCACATCCTGCGGAAATCCCACGATCGTGATCACGATGTCCGCCCCGGCCGCCGCGCTGCCGGCCGAATCGTGCCAGCGCGCGCCGGCGTCCAGCAGCGCCTGGGCCTTTTCCCTGGTCCGGTTGTGGACGTGCAGCGCGTGACCGGCCTTCTGCAGGTGCCCGGCCATGCTGCGACCCATGACTCCGGTACCAATGAATGCAATCGAAAGGGAGGCTGACATGATGGCGACAGGGTGAGAGCGAAAGCGGCACGCATGCAAGGCCTTCGGCGCGGCTCGTGCCACACCTTTTTTTCGCATCGGGTGTCACGAGGGCTCAGCTCCTCGCGAACCATGCCGGCCCGATTCAGGATTCCCCGGCACATCACCCGGCGCCCGCCGCGGCCACGATATCCACATTTCCCCGCGCGCATTTTCTTCAATCCTTCGCTCGTCAACCTTGCGTGGAACTGCTTGGCTGACTCTGTATCCCCTATGAAACTCCAACGTCGCGAATTCTTGAAATCATCACTCGCCGCCTCGGCCTCAGTCGCGCTCGCCACCCAGCTCAATGCCGCCAAGTCGGGCAAGGGGCGTGGCCGCCGCGAGTATTATGATCTCCGCTGCTACCGGCTCAAGCCCGGCGCCGCCACGAGCAGCCTGGATGCCTACCTCGAGAAAGGCCTCCTCCCCGCGCTGCAAAAGAAAGGGGTCTCAAACGTCGGCGCCTTCACCGAACTCGAAGTGGACAAGAACGCCGGCACGTCGAAGCCGAAGGCCGACTCGCCGGTGTGGGTGCTGATCCCCTACGCGAACCTCGACGCGTTTGTCAGCGTCAGCGCGGAGCTCAATCGCGACAATGCTGTGAAAAACGCAGGCGCGGGCTATCTGGACGTGCCGAAGGCCAGCCCCGCCTTCGAACGGATCGACTCCTGGCTGTACCTCGCATTCAAGAGCATGCCCCAGCTCGAGCTTCCCGCCTTCTCCAAGAACCGGACGCCGACGCGCGTGATCGAGATGCGCGATTACGAAAGTCACAGCGAGCTGGCTGCCCTGAACAAGATGGACATGTTCGATGCGGGTGAGACGGAGGTCATGCGCGACCTCGGGATGTCGCCCATCTTCTTCGGCCAGGCGCTCGCCGGCCCGAACCTGCCCCACCTGCGGTACATGACCTCGGGTTCGAGTCTGGAAGCCCACCTGGCCAACTGGAAGAAATTCGGCCCCGATCCCCGCTGGTTGAAGATGAAGGAGGATCCGAAGTGGGCGAACAACACTTCCAAGAATACGGCGCGTTTCCTCACGCCCCGGCCCTACTCGCAGATCTGAACGGGTTTCGGAGCTCAGCTCCGCCTGTATTATGCACGACCGGGTCGAGCGACCCGGTCTTTTTTTGCCGCTGACTCAGATCAAGGGTCCTTGGTCCCTGGTCCCTGGTCCTTGGTCCCTGGTCCCTGGTCCTTGGTCCTTGGTCCATCGTCCCGCGTCGCGTGAATTTTGCCCGGTTGCCGAACGTCCCATTTCCGGATTCGTTCACCCCACGGAAAACGCCAGAGCCACCCTCGTCCCGATGAAAACTATCCGCCGCCTCCTCTGCGTGATCCCTCTCATCACGGCCCTGGCCGCCCAGGATCCAGCCCGCGACCCGGCCACGGCTGAAGTGTTCGCGCCCCAGTTCACCCCCGATCAGCTCGAGCAGTTGCTGGGCCCGATCGCGCTCTATCCCGATGCGTTGATTGCCATTATCCTTCCCGCCAGCACGGCGCCCGCCGACATCGTCCTCGCCGCCCGCCATTTGCGGGATAATCCGGGAGACCTCTCGCAGGTCGAGCATCGCGCCTGGGACGACAGCGTGAAATCGCTCACGCGATATCCGGAGGTCCTGAGGTGGCTCGACGAGAATCTGACCTGGACCCAGCAGGTCGGGGAGGCGTTTCTCGCCCAGCCTGCCGAGGTCATGCAGGCAATCCAGCGGTTGCGGGGAAAAGCGCAGGCTGCCGGCACCCTGGTGGACACGCCCCAACAGGTCGTGATCGCGGAGCCAGAGGTGATTAGAATCGTGCCGGCACAGCCCGATACAATCTATGTGCCCTACTACGACCCGGCGGTGGTCTTCATCGAGCGGCCTGTCTACTACTCACGTCCGTTCATCTCCTTCAGCACTGGTTTCGCCGTGGGGTCGTGGCTCGCCTATGATTGCGACTGGCGCCATCGAACCATCTGGGTCGGGGACCGGCATCGTCCCTGGTTTCACCATAACTGGCGGCAACCGTTGATTCCATTTCGGCCGCCGCACGTGCACAGCACCCTGCCTTCATGGCAATGGCGCCCCTCCCTACGCCTGCGCCGGCCAGTGCACCCCCACCATCGTGGCGGCAATTACGACGGGCCGTCCCATTCGGATCGCCCGGATACGGTTCGGCCGCCCGTGACTCGAACACCGGACCGCCGGTTGGTGGAGACACCGCAGCAGCAACGGAACAACCTGCGGACACGTACGCTTGAGCCCGAAATCGACGGGAACAGGATTGGCAGGAACTTCACCGGGCCGACCCAACACCGCCCACGACCGGAAACCAGGACGAGTACCATCATTCCACCGCCCGGCAGCCGGGTAGCGCCGGCCTCGCAGAGCGGTCATCCTGCCGTGCAAACCCACGTTGCGGGGAACAACACCGGTCGCAAAGACATCGTATCGATCACCCCGCAGCCCCGCACGCCTTCATTCTCCGACCGCGGCGGCCGTTTTCCAGCGCCATCGTCTCGCTCTACCGTCAGTTTTCCCCGGACGCTGCGAACTCCTGCGTCAGTGAACGCGACCAGCTCACGATCCATTGCACCCTTCCCCGGTTCGATGGGGTCGCCGCAGATGCGGGCTCCCCTCAGCTCGGGCACGCGCACTGCAGGCACGCTCCGGACGCTCTCTCCGGGGTCCTCCCGTGCGTCGTCAGCCACGGTGGCACCCACGCCGGGATCCCCAGGTGCCCGTCCGCCCAGTGTCGGCCTGCCGCCCCAATCGGCTGGTTGAACCAAGCCGCTGCGCGGCGGTGCGGGCGGCGATCTGGAGTGAGGGTTGGGCTCGGTGAGAGGAGGCCGCGCATGACAGGATGGATGATGCAAGCAGCGGCCGGGATCGGCAATGATGGAGT
>WYBX01000050.1 GCA_011525695.1 Verrucomicrobiia bacterium | reverse complement strand
GAGGCAATAGCAGCTGTTGCCCGTAGTCGGCGGTAAGAATCTGGCGCATATCACACACGACGCACCCCATCGAAAAAGGATCCGCTACGTTGCGAGACAGGTTCCGGAGGTCGTCCCTCCAGGAATGTGCCTTCGAATGCTGAATTCCGAATTGGATTCATGGAGGGCAGGCAGTCCCGACTGCGGGAACTACGGGCTACACGGTCAAATTCGCCATGTCCCGGATCGCCCGGCGGACGTCCCAGTAATTCACCTCGTCCGATTCGCGAATATAGGCCGAAAGCATGGCCTTGTCGCAGAGATTGTTCACGACGCGCGGTATGCCGCCGCTGCCTCGGTGGATGGCGCGCAGGGCCCAGTTGGTGAAGCCGGGCCGGCCGGAGCCGCCGGCGAGCGTCAGCCGGTGCTGGATGTAGTGGGAGACGTCGTCACTGGAGAGCGGATGCAATTCGTAGTGGACGAGGATCCGCTGGCGCAGCTGGCGGAGTTCATCGCGGGCCAGCACCTCCTTGAGCTCCGGCTGGCCCATCAGGACGATTTGCAGCAGCTTCTGCTGGTCGGTCTCGAGGTTGGAGAGGAGCCGGATTTGCTCGAGCACGTCGAATTTCAGGTTCTGGGCCTCATCGACAATCAGGACGATGTCGCGGCCGCGATGAATCCGCTCCAGCAGGACGGCATTTACCTGCGCGACGAGGTCATTCTGGCTGCGGGCCAGCTTCGTCTCGCCGAGCTCGGTGAGGATGGCCTTGAGCATCTGGGTCTCCGTGATCCGGGGGTTGAGGATCAGCGCGGTGTCGAAGCGGGCCGGGTCGAGTTCGTTGAGGAAGCGGCGGCAGAGGGTCGTCTTTCCGCAGCCCACCTCGCCCACGAGCACGATGAATCCCTTGCGCTCGTGGACGCCGAATTTCAGGTGCTGCAACGCCTCCTGGTGGGTGGGGCTGAGGTAGAGAAATCGCGGGTCGGGGGTGATATTGAACGGCATCTCCCGAAACCCGTAAAAGCTCTGATACATGTGGACGGCCTACGCTGGCGGCGGAGAGCAAAAACGCACGCCAAAATCGCGCTTGGCCCGGACCCGGGAGGGACCGGCACGGCCGGTGTGCCCCGCGGCAGGCCGCGGGCGGGATGCCGGCGTCGCCTTTTTAAATCTGCTTTACTCACCCTCGGGCCGGGCTGTTGATCGCATCAAGGCTGTGAACACGTCGCGGGTCATCACCATCCTCTACATCGTGGTCTTCGTGGCGCTGGGGCTGGGCGCCGGGGCGCTCTTCCTCGACGCGCATGCGGAGTACCGGCACCAGCAGTCGCTGGCCGCGGAGAACCGGCGCCGGCTGGCGGAGGCGGAAGCCCGGCTGGCGGAGCAGCAGGTCATCCTCGAGCGGTTGCGGACCGATCCGGCCTACGTGGAGAAGGTGCTGCGCGAGCGGTATCACGCCCGGCCGGGCGAGCTCATTTTCCGGTTCAAGGAGTGAAACCGGTGCGATTTCTTGGACCGGAGGCCGAACCGGGCGCATTTGCGCGTGACGATCCGTTTCCCTGCTGGTGGCTTCAACCTTGCTTCCCGTGACCCATCCCTTGATTGAACAATTTCAGCGCGCCGGCCAGGCGCAGGTCTTCGCCTTTTTCGAGCAACTGTCGCCCGAGGCCCGGCAGCGGCTGCTGGACGAGGCGGCCGAGATCGATCTCGCCGAAATTGAGCGGCTGAACCGGATGCTGCTGGCGCCCGGGGCGGCGGCGGGCGTCGATCTCGAGGGGCTGGAACCGGCACCGTACGAGCGGCGGCCCGAACAGGGCGGAGATCCCGCGGCATGGGCGAAGGCGAGGGCGGAGGGTGAGGAGGCGCTGCGTTCGGGCCGGGTGGCCGCCTTCACGGTGGCGGGCGGGCAGGGCACGCGGCTGGGTTATGACGGACCGAAGGGCACATTCCCGGTGACGCCACTGAAGGGGAAACCGCTGTTTCAGGTCTTCGCCGAGAAGATCCGGGCGGCGGGTGAACGGTATGGCCAGCCGCTGCACTGGTTCATCATGACCAGTCACGCGAACCACGCGGCGACCGAGGCCTTTTTCGACGCGCATGGATTCTTCGGACTGGAGCGGGGCCGGGTGCACTTCTTCCGGCAGGGCCGGATGCCAGCGGTCGATTTCGAGGGTAAAATCCTGCTGGAGGGCCCCGGTACGATCGCGCTCTCGCCGGATGGCCATGGGGGCTCGCTGCGCGCGCTGGAGCGGAGCGGCTCGCTCGATCTCATGCAGCGCGAGGGGATCGACACGCTGAGCTATTTTCAGGTGGACAACCCGCTGGTCCGCGCCGTCGACCCGGAGTTCATCGGCTGGCATCTGCTGCGCCGTTCGGACATGTCCAGCAAGATGGTGCCGAAGGCATATCCGGAGGAGAAAGTGGGGCATTTCTGTGTGCAGCGGGGCCGGCTGGTGGTGATCGAGTATTCCGACCTGCCGGTGGCGATGCAGCGGGAGACGGAGCCGGACGGTCGCCTGCGCTACATCGCGGGGAGCATTGCCATTCACATCCTGGATCGTGAGTTCATCCGCCGGATAGCGCGGCCGGCGGCGGGCGGGAGCGCCGGGTCGGGGCAGCCCAACCAGGCGCTGCCATTCCATCGGGCGGACAAGAAGGTGGCGGCGATCGACGCCGCGGGAAGGCCGGTGAAGCCGGACCGGCCGAACGGGGTGAAGTTCGAGATGTTTGTTTTCGACGCGCTGCCGTTCGCGCGGAACCCGGTCGTGATCGAGACGCGCCGCGAGGACGATTTTTCGCCGGTCAAGAATGCCACGGGGGTGGATTCACCGCAGACCTGCCGGGATGATCAGCTGCGGCAGTTTGCGCGCTGGGTTCGCGCCGCGGGCGGAGCGGTCGAGACCGATGCCACCGGATTGCCGCGGACCGTCTTCGAGGTGTCGCCCCTCTTCGGCTACGACGAGGAGTCGTTTGTCGAGGCCTGGCGGCGGCTCGCGCCGCCGCCGGCGGTCCGCGACGGGTTGTACCTGGAATCGAGCTGAACCGCCTGCTTTGAACCGAAATGGATTCATGGAGGGCCGTGCTCCCGCCTTCGCCGAGGCTACGGCGCGCAGGCCGTCACGGCCATTGAGATCGATGAGCTGCGCAGAATGAATTTCACATTGGGATCGAGGGCGGCATGATGGGGCCATGACGGCCAAGGTCGAAACGGGTGCAGTCTCCGGACAGCTGCTCAATGTCTTGATTCAGCCACCGGCGCGCGGTCGGGCCATCACCGGCGTAGTCCTCGCCGGCATGGTCGCGACGATTGGACTGTGGGATTCGTTCACCGGCACCGCGTTTTCACTCTCGGTCCTCTATCTCGTCCCCGTCTCTCTCACTGCCCTCTGGTATGGCAGCCGATCGGCGAGCGTCGTTGTCCTGGTATGTGCCGGCATCCGGGCAGGCGGGGATATGATCGCCCACGGAGCCCTGCCACCGAGCGATGTCTGGAACGTGGGCGGCATGCTGATCATCCACCTGTTCGTGATCTGGTTGATTCAGTCGCTGCTGTTGCTGCATCGGCGGCTCGAGCAGAAGATCGAGGTCCAGTCGCACGCGCTGCGGCAGTCGGAGGCGGATCGGTACCGGTTGGAAATGGAGGTGCTCGACATTTCGGCGCGCGAACGCAGCGCCTTCGGGCGCGAACTGCACGACGAGGTCGGCCAGCATTTTGTGGCGACGGCCCTGGCGGCGCAGGCGCTGGCGGAGAAACTGGGAGATACGCGGGAGGGCAGGGAGGCCCTGGCGATCGTCGCCTGGATCCAGGACGGCATCGCGAAGATGCGCCGGCTCGCGCGGGGGTTGCTGCTCTCCCGAATCGAGCCGAAACGGCTTGCCCAGGAGCTCGAGGAACTCGCAATCGGCTCAACCCGGGGCCGGGTGCAGTGCCGGGTGCGCCAGGAGGGACGCGAGATCGAGGTCGACGCGAGCCGGTGCGCCCAGCTCTTCCGGATTGCACAGGAGGCGGTGGCAAACGCCCTCAGACACGGCCGGCCGGGATCGATTCAGATTACGCTTGGGAACCACGAGGAGGGGCTCCATCTGACGGTGGAGGACGACGGGAGTGGCTTCAGGGTCGATCAGCCGTCGGCCGGCGGACTCGGGCTTCGGATCATGCAATATCGTGCCGCCATCATTGGCGCTGTGCTGGAGGTGCGCTCCGCCCCCGGAGAGGGCACGCGGATCCTCTGCCGGCTGCCGCATGGCACCCTTTCCCCATGAGCAACCCGCCGACCCGGATCTTTGTTGTCGACGACCACCCGCTGGTTCGCGAACTGCTGGGCAACCTGCTCAAGCTGCAGCCCGATCTCGCCGTGACCGGGGAGGCGGGCGAGCCGGCCGCCGCGCTGGCGGCGATACTGGCGGATCCGCCGGACATCGCCGTGGTGGACATCTCGCTCGAACGCGGCAGCGGTCTCGACCTCATCAAGGATCTCCGCGGGCGTTTTCCCTGGATGGGCATCGTGGTGCTGTCGATGCATGAGGAGATCACCGTGCTCGAGCGGGCATTCCGGGCGGGCGCTTCGGGTTACGTGATGAAACGCGAATCGACGGGGCAGATTGTCGAGGCGATCCGGCAGGTGCGCGCGGGACGGATCTTCGCCAACCCGGAGATGCTCGCGCAGCTCACCGCCCGGCTGATGGGGCGGTCAGGAACGGATGTTTCCACACCGGCTGAAGAGCTCAGCGATCGGGAATTCGAGGTCTTTCGCCGGCTCGGAGCCGGACAGTCGACGCGGGAGATCTCCGAGTCCCTGGGGGTGAGCTTGAAAACGATCCAAACCTATTGCGCGCGAATCAAGGAGAAGCTCCAGATCGACGACGGCCAGGAACTCGCCCGGGTGGCGTTTCGCTGGCACGAGGATCGGATTCGGCGGGCCTAGGAGTCTGTCGGACTTATGCGGTCCGTTTTGATGAAGGCGAACTGAAAGGTGGGCGGCCGACAGCCTCCTTAACGAAAATGCCTGCGGCATTTTCGAGGATCTATTTTCGGCGAGGATCGTAAGGATGAGCATGGCCCATCGTTTCAAGAACACGTGCTCGGATTCCGGCAGTTCCTTCTGCGCGGGCTCAGGAAAGTCGGCGGCGAGTGGAATCTGGTGTGTCTGGCCTACAATCTCAAACGACTCCATACCCTCAGCCTCACCGCGGCATAGAAGGATCCGGTACGGTGCCGCTCCCGTACACCCCATCTCTTCCGATCCTGCCCGAAAATGCCGCAGGCATTTTCAATTAGCAGCATGTCGGATGTTTCCGCCTCACATACGCGACCTTCAAGTCGAACAGTCGTAAGACCGACAGGCTGCTACCGGACCACGAACGGTTCGAAAAAGGCGGCTTGGGCGGCCGGGTAACGACCGCGCAATCGGACGGCCCCGTCCTCCTGTTCCTGGCTCTGGATGTGGCCCACGGCATGCATGCGTGCGATGACATCGTAACGCCCGTGCGGCACCAGCAGCTCGGTGGCCTGATGCTTTTCCGCAATCAGTTCCAGGCAGCGGGCCTCGAGCGATTCCAGCCCCTCGCCCGTGTGCGCGCTGACCAGCAGGGCGTCGGGCGCGAGCCGCCGGGCGCGTTGCACCATCGCGGGAGTGGCGGCATCGAGCTTGTTGAAAACCGTCACCATCGTGCGATCGGCGGCACCCAGTTCCTCCAGCACCGCCAGCGTGGTGGCGTGATGGTGCTCGAAATTCGGATTCGTCACATCGATGACATGGATCAGGAAGTCGGCCACGATCGTTTCCTCGAGCGTCGCCTTGAACGCCTCGACCAGCCCATGCGGCAGCCGGCGGATGAACCCGACGGTGTCCGTGACGAGCAGCTTCTGGTTGCCGCGCAGGACGAGCTGCCGCGTCGTGGGATCCAGCGTCGCAAAAAGCTTGTCGACCACGAGCACCCGGGCCCCGGTCAGCTTGTTCAGCAGGGTGGACTTGCCGGCATTGGTGTAGCCGACAATCGCGCAGGTGGGCACGGGCACGCGCTGGCGCTTCCGCCGCTGGACATCGCGCTGCGAGACGACCTTCTTCAGCTCCGCCTTCAGGTGCGCAATCCGATCGCGAACGATCCGGCGATCCTGCTCGAGCTGGGTCTCGCCCTCGCCGCCGAGCGCGCCCTTGCCGCGCTGGCGCGAAAGATGGGTCCAGGCCCGCGTCAGCCGCGGCAGCGAGTATTCCATCCGCGCGAGCGCCACCTGCAGGATCGCCTCGCGGGTGTGCGCGCGATCCGCAAAAATCTCGAGGATGACCTCCTGACGGTCGATCACGGCAAGCCCGGAGAGTTCTTCCCAGTTGCGCTGCTGCGCGGGGGAGAGCGCCTCATCGAACACGATGACATCGGCGCCATCGGCCCGGGCCAGGGCCACCAGTTCCTCGGCTTTGCCGCTGCCGAGGAGGAGGGCGGGGTTTGGGCGTCGGAGGTGCACCAAGGTGCTGCGCGCGACCTCGATCCGGAGGTTTTCGACCAGTTCCTTCAGCTCACTGAGGAGTTCGGCGCCTTCGCCGTCAGCCATCTCGGCGGTCTGGACCCCCACGAGAAATGCGCGTTGCAGGTTCGAGGGTTTGTCGGTGAGGAAGTCGGCCATTCGATGGAAAAACAGGGCAGGCAATCGGAATGCCGGCGCGAGTCAAACGTTCGACTGCCAGGACCGGTGGCGCTTCCCCACCTTCCAACCTGCCAACTTTCAACCTTCCGGCCTGCCAACATCCGACCTGCCCAGCTGTCCGATCGCCTTCGGCAGCCGGACCGTGAACCGAGCGCCCCCGCCAGCGGCGTCGTCGATCGACACCGTGCCGGCGTGCGCCTCGACGATGGCCTTCACCAGGCTCAGCCCGAGCCCGAGCCCGCGCTGTGATCGGCTCGCATCGCCGCGGTAAAGCCGGCGAAAAATCGACTCGCGTTCCGCCGCGGGCACGCCCGGGCCATTGTCCTGCACCGTCAGCTCGACCGCATCGGGCTGATCGCGAACGGACAGGGTCACCTGGCCACCCGACGGCGTGTACTTGAGCGCGTTGTCGAGCAGGTTGTTGATGGCCTGGCCGAGCCGGATGGCATCGGCCGCGCACTCGGCTTTGGCCGGCTGATCGAGCGTGATCGAGATGGACTTTTCCTCGGCGACCTCCCGGTACAGATCGGCCGCACGTTCGACCAGCACCCTCACATCGATGGTGTCGCGATTGAGCGTCAACGCCCCGGCTTCGGCGGCGGAGATGTCGAGCAGCGCCTCGAGCAGGTGCTGCAATCGGTCGGACTCGTTCACGCAGTCGGCCAGGGCGGCGCGCGCCTCGGCGGGGTCGCCCGCATCCTGCATGGCCAGTTCCGCGATTCCGCGCAGCCGAGTGAGCGGCGTCCGGAGATCGTGGGCCAGGTTGTCGAGGGTCTCGCGGAGCACACGCACGTGGGCCGCGTTGCGATCGAGCAGGGTGTTGATTTGCCGTGCGAGCACGGCGAGTTCGTCCGTGCCCCCGGGGCCGGGTACCCGGGCGGAGAAATCTCCCGTTTCCAGGATCCGCCGCGCCGTGGCCGACACGGCGCGCAGCGGCCGGGTGGCCCGCCAGCCGACCAGCGTCCCAAAGCCGAGCGAAAGCAGCAGGGCGCCGCCGCCGACCCAGCCAAAGGCACGGCGGATCGGGGCCAGGAGCACGGCGCGATTGTCGGTGCTCCGCCCCACTTGCAGCAGCAGCCCGCCGCGCAGCGGGCGCAGGGCGATGGCGTAATCGCGAAACGCGTTCTCCGGCACGCGCACCGTCTCGGTGCGAACCTCCTGGGTGGCGGCGATGCCGAACCGTTCCAACAAGGGCACCCGGAGCTGTTGCACCTGGGTCTCGACCCAGTTCGCCGGCACATGCTCGAAGATCGGCTCGTCGTTCGGTCCGACGATCCGGACGAAATAGGAGCGCACCTCGGGCGAGCGATCCGTATTCATCTGCGCACGCATCGCCCGCGTGCCGCCGTATTCGAACGCGGCCTTGAGCAAATCGGCCCGCCGTTCGACCGCCTCGCTTTCGCGCCGCTCGAGCGCGGTCGCAAGGACCCAGTAGAGGGCGGAAAACACCACCGCCAGCGTGAGCGCGAACACCACGGTGTAGCGCACGGCGAGCCGGAGCGCGAGGGACTGGCCGAGCCGGTCAAGCATGCGGACGGAAGACATAGCCCACGCCGCGGACGGTCTCCAGCCGCCGGTGGTCCGGATCAATCTTGGCCCGCAGCCGGGAAACGACGACGTCGACGACGTTGGTCTGCGGGTCGAAGCTGTAATCCCACACGTGTTCGAGGATCATCGTCTTGCTGACCGGCCGGCCGGCATGGCGCATCAGGTAGGCAAGCAGGGAAAACTCCCGCGGCTGCAACTCGACCGGCTCGCCCGCCCGCGTCACCTCGCGCGTCATGAGATCCAGCGTGACGTCGCCGGCGACGAGCCGCGTGGTCTCGGGCGAGGACGTGGCGCGGCGGATCAGGGCCTGGACCCGCGCCAGCAGTTCGGAGAACGCGAAGGGCTTGGTGAGATAATCATCGCCGCCAGCCTGCAGCCCCTTCACCCGGTCATCGACGGACGTCCTCGCGCTGAGGAAAAGGACAGGCACCGGCTTCCGGGTCGCCCGAAGGCGTTTCACCAGGCTGATGCCGTCGAGCCGGGGCAGCATCACGTCGACAATCGCCGCGTCGTAATCCGTCGATTCGGCCAGCGCCAGCCCGGTGTCGCCATCCGCGGCATGATCAACAGCGAAGCCGGCCTGTTTGAGTCCGCGGACCACGAACGAGGCAATCTTGGCATCATCTTCGACGACGAGGACACGCATGGGTCATTTTGGATTGGAAAGAGAAACGAGCATCAATGAGTTGGAAACGGTTTCATGGAGGGCCGTGCTCCGTCACGGCCATTGATCGAAGAGTTGCGCAGGACGAATTTCACATTGGGTTTGTGGACGACACGGAGGTCGTCCCTCCAGGAATGTCACTGGGACTGAAAGTGTGAGGGCAGGCGTTCCCCGCTGCGGGCAACACGGGGTTATCCTGCGGCAGGTTTGGTCCAATTTGTGACGTTCGGGATGGAAAAGCCAACGGTGAAGCGGGCTGCCCGGCTGCCCGGCCGCGCGCGACAGGCCAATGACCAACCCGGAAAAAAAAGACCCCCGACGCCGCCGTGCCTGAGCACCACGGTGCGGGGGTCTGAACAACAACACTGCGTCTCGAGGCTACCGGACATCCCGCCCGCGGGCGATGGGGTGCAACCCGCGTCCGCGCGGGGTGTCCACGGCGCCGGTCATGCGCCATTCGCCTCGTCGACGACCACGAAGACGGTGCTGCCGCGCGACCAGACGCGCACGAGCGTCTTCTTCGAATCCCCCTTGGCGCTCAGAGCGACCGCGTCGTCCGCGGATTTCACGCGTTCCTTGTTGATCTCGAGGATCACATCGCCGGGGCGCAGGCCGGCGCGGGCGGCGGGAGACTCCGGATCGACGTTGGTGATGACCGCACCCTCGAGCCTGCCGGGGAGGTTCATCCGGTTGCGGACGGCCGGCGTGAGATCGTCGACGGCCACGCCATTCAGGGCCCCTTCGTCGGTGGATTGGTCATGCGAATACAGCTCATCGCCGTCCCGGTTTCCGCGGCGCGAGCCGGGCCGCTCGCCGGTGGTGGCAGTGATCGTCTGCTCGCGGCCGTCGCGCAGGACCTCGAGTTCAATCTTGGTGCCCGGGGCGAAGGTGCTCACCTGGAGCCGAAGGTTACTGGCATCGGTGACCGGCTGGCCATTGAGGCCCGTGATGACGTCGCCCGGCTTCAGTCCGGCCTTGGCGGCCGGGGCATTGGGGACGACTTCGCTCACGAGTGCGCCCTGGTTGCTCTCCAGTTCGAAGGAACCGGCGAGGGCGGGCGTGAGGCTCTGAATGTTCACGCCGAGGTAGCCGCGGACGACCTTGCCGGTCCGGACCAGGCTGTCGGCCACCTGGCTGACGAGGTTGGCGGGCACGGCCAGCCCGACGCCCTGGAAGCCACCGCTGCGGCTCAGGATGGCGGTGTTGATGCCGACCAACCGGCCGTCGACATCGATCAGCGCGCCGCCCGAATTGCCGGGATTGATCGCGGCATCGGTCTGGATGAAATCCTCGTAGCCCTCGACGTCGGCGAGAATGCCGATGTTGCGGCTCTTGGCGCTGATGATGCCGCTGGTGACGGTCTCGCCGATCCCGAACGGATTGCCGAGCGCGAGCACGCGATCACCCACCTCGAGGGCCGAGGTGTCGGCAAACGTGACGGCCGGCAGATCCTTCGCGTCGACCTTCACGACGGCGATGTCGGTCTGAGGATCGCGGCCGACGACCTTTGCCTCGAACTCGCGGCCGTCATTGAGCGCGACGGTGACGACATCGGCGCCGTCGATCACGTGGTTGTTGGTCACGATATAGCCGTCGTTGCTGATGATGACGCCGGAGCCGAGTCCGCTCTGCGGGCGCTGCCGCATCTCGGGCATCCGTTCGCCGAAGAACTGGCGAAACATCGGATGGTCCTCGAGGCCGGGCGGGAGCTGGCCGCCGCGGGTCGGAATCCGCCGGGCGCGGGTTTCGGTGGTGATCTTGACTACGCTGGGCGAGACCCGCTTCACGACGTCGGAGAAGCTGGCGGCCTCGAGGGTGCCGCGGTTGACGGGGGTCGGGTCGCGCTGGATGGCGACCTCGGATTTGTTGGATTGCGCGCCAGCGGCGAACGCGCCCGCAATCGCGAGCACGCCTGCGGCCCAGAGGCCCCGCTGGCGGTTAAGGAGAGAAGGTTTGGTATTCATGGCGTGCCCGGAAGATGCCATGGTCGCCTGTCGGGCTCCTTGCAGGAGGATTACAAAATGGAAAGGTTCGGGCGAACCCGGGCTGGCTGTTCGCGCGGCCGGAACACCGGCACGCTGCCGGGCTGCTGAAACTGCCGCTTTACGCGCTGCAAGGAGTTGCCCACAGTGGGACGTCCAGCCCATGGCCTCCAGCAAAACCTCGAAATCAGTCACGGTGCTCGGTCCTGAATTGCGGTTGCTCGAGCGGGAGGCCCAGGTCCGCACCTACCAGCCCGGTGAGATCATTTTTTCCGCGGGTGACGAGGGAGATGGCTTTTACGTGATCGTGTCCGGCCGGGTGCGGATTTCCGCGGTGACGAGCGCGCAGGAGTCATTGAGCCTGGCGAGCATCGGGCCCGGCGACTTCTTTGGCGAAATGGCGGTCGTCGATGATGCGCCGAGGTCGGCGACCGCGACCGCGGTGACGAAGACGCGGACTCATTTCGTGGAGCGACGGAAGCTGCTGCAGTTGCTGGAGCGACGGCCGCGGTTGGCCCTGGGAATCATCCGGGAGTTCAGCCGCCGGATGCGGCAGCTGAACCAGAAGTATGTAGAGGAGATGATCCATGCGGAGCGGATGGCCATCATCGGGCGGTTCGCGACGACGATCGTGCATGATTTCAAGGTACCGCTGGCCGTGATCCGGCTCGCGACGGATCTGGCCTGCAGCCGGGGGACGCGGTTGCCGACGCGGGTCCAGGCCCGGGCCATGGTCGCGAAGCAAACGGAGCGGATTTCGACCATGCTGCAGGAGCTGATCGACTTCGTGCGGCCCGGAGGCCAGGGGCCGAAGCTGCGGCCGGTCAAGTTTGCCCCGTACCTGAACTCGCTGCGGGACGAGGTGGCGGACGAGCTGGCCCAGCGCGGGGTCAAGCTGGTGATGGCGACGCCGCCGCCGCGGGTCCCGGTGCGAATCGATCCGCTGCGCGTCTCGCGGCTCTTCTACAATCTGCTGAGCAATGCCGCGGATGAGATGAAGTCGGGCGGGGAGATCGAGATGCGGTTCAGGAAGGTCGGTCGCGAACTCCTGGTGGAGGTGCAGGATCACGGCGGCGGGATTCCACCTGAGATTGCCAACTCGCTGTTCAAGCCCTTTGCGACGTTCGGCAAGCCCAACGGCACGGGGCTGGGGCTCACGATTTGCCGGAAGATTGCCGAGGATCACGGCGGCCGGATCTGGGCCACCAGCGTGCCGGGCAAGGGCGCGACGTTCGCCTTCACGCTGCCGCTGGCTCGGTAGCAGCCCGCCGGTCTTGCGGCGGTCCGACTTGAAGGCCCCGAAGGCTGGGGCGAACCACCCGGCACGCTGCGGATCGAAAATGCCGGCGACATTTTCTCGGGATTGGTGCGACTGATATTCCCGATAGGTTTGCTTATCCATGCAGGGCTGCAGCGGCCGCAGCTTGTATGTCGGTAGCGGGGCCGCATCGTGGCGCCAACTCCATGGCTTCAACCACCGATGTGCGTTCCTCACCCGAGTCGTCCACGAACCTGCCGACCGTGCCGGCGACGGCCGGATCGGGATCGGCGGTGCGCGTGGAGGCGGTGAGCCCGCGGGCCACGGGTTTTGACAATCAGCGTTATCTCCGGGAGCAGACGGCCGCGATCCTGGAACGCGTCCGCCAGTTCAACAACAAGCTCTACCTGGAATTCGGCGGGAAACTGCTCTTCGATTTTCATGCCGCCCGGGTCCTGCCCGGCTTCGATCCCAACGTGAAGATGCGGCTGCTCCAGCAGCTGCGGGATCAGGCGGACATCATCCTGTGCATTTTTGCCGGCGACATCGAAAAGCGGAAAACCCGGGCCGATTTCGGCATCACCTACGATGCCGACGCGCTCAAGCTGATCGACGACCTCGCCGAGTGGGGCGTCCAGGTCACCGCCGTGGTCATCACGCGTTACGCGGACCAGCCGTCAGCCCGGATCTTCAGGAACAAGCTGGAGCGCCGGAATGTGCGGGTTTACTGCCATCGCGCGACGCCCGGGTATCCCACCGACATCGATCGGATCGTGAGCGACGACGGTTACGGGGCGAATCCGTACATCGAGACCACGAAGCCGCTGGTCGTGGTGACCGGGCCGGGCCCGGGCAGCGGCAAGCTGGCGACCTGCCTGGCGCAGCTGTTCCACGAATACCGGCGCGGCCAGGCGGCCGGTTACGCGAAGTTCGAGACCTTCCCCATCTGGAACCTGCCGCTCAAGCATCCGGTGAACATCGCCTATGAGGCGGCCACGGCGGAGCTGCGGGACGTGAACGTCATCGATCCGCACCACCTCGAGGCCTACGGGACGACCGCGGTGAACTATAACCGCGACGTCGAGATCTTCCCCGCCCTGCGGCTGATCCTCCAGAAGATCTCGGGCCGCGATTCACCGTACCAGTCACCCACGGAGATGGGCGTGAACCGGGCGGGGTTTGGAATTGTGGATGACGCCGCCTGCCAGGCCGCGGCGCGACAGGAGATCATCCGCCGGTATTTCCGCTATGCCGGGGAATACATGATGGGCCTGGTGGACCGGGATACGTCCGAGCGCGCGGAACGGTTGATGCAGGCGAACCAGCTGAAGGATGTGGATCGGCCGGTGGTGGGCCCGGCCCGGAGGGCGGCGCTCGAAGCCGAGGAGCAGGCGAAGGGGCATGGCGGAATCTTCTGTGGCGCGGCACTCCAGTTGCACGACGGCCGGATCATCACCGGCAAGAACAGCACGCTGATGCATGCCGCCTCCAGCCTGGTGCTCAATGTCGTCAAGGAACTCGCCTGCCTGCCTGAGAACATCCATTTGCTGGCCCCGGCGGTGATCGACTCGATTTCCCGGCTCAAGCGGCAGGTCTTCAACAAGAACGTCAGCTTGGATCTGGACGAAACGCTGAATGCGCTTGCCATCAGCGCGGCCACGAATCCGGCGGCGCAGGTGGCGGTGGACAAACTCGGGGAGCTGCGGGGCTGCGAGGCACATATCACGCATCTGCCGCCGCCTGGCGACGAGGCGGGATTGCGCGACCTCGGCATCAATCTCACCAGCGACCCGCGGTTTTCGAGCAACCGGCTGTTTCCGGGGTAGCAGCCTGTCGGTCTTACCGCGACGCGAATTGAAGGCAGCGCACGTGAGGGCGAATCCTCCGACAGGCTGCTCAATGAAAATGCCCGGGGCATTTTCAACCGCGAGAAAGATTGAAGCAGAAGATCGAAGAGAGAGAGTTCATGGAACGCCCATGAATACTCCACGCCCCTCCACCGGCTCCTCCGGCCATTGCGACGCCATTTGCCGCACCGGCGGCCGGTTGAGCAGGCTCCGCGGAAAGCCGGGCAGGTGGCTGATGCCGGTGGCGCTTGCTTGGTTCGCCTGCAGCGCGGCGGCCGCCGCCGGCGATGCCGCCACTTCTCCGGGAAACGTGCTGCGGATCGAACGCGCCGGGCGCGGGGCTCTCGTCGCCGCCGAACGGGGAGCCCTGCGGATCGAATTCATCGGGTTGTCCACGGTGCGACTCACCGCGTCGCCCACGGCGGAATTTCCGCCCGACAGCACGCACCCCGATTTCAACGGTCCCTATTACATCGAAGACTACTCGCGCCCTGCGCTGCCCGTGACCATCGAGCGGCGGAACGACCACTGGCGCATCCAGCCGGCCGGGGATGGCGCCTGCGCCGTGGAAGTCTCGGAGTCGCCGCTGCAGTTCCGCGTCATCGCGCGCGAGGCGACGCTGCTCCGCAGCCATGCCGGCGGCGGAATCGAATTTCATGCCGGGCGGACCACTGCTCATTTCGCCCTGCCCGCCGACGAGCACTTCATCGGTTTTGGCGCCCATCGTCACCCGCTCGACATGCGCGGACACTCGATCGTTCTCGCGACGAGCGAACTGGGGCAGGAAGGCGAAGGCGGCGGCTTCCCCGTGCCATGGGTGATGAGCAGCCGGGGCTACGCATTGTTTCTCAACAACGTCGACCCCACCACCCGGTTCGACCTCGGCGCGACGCAGCGGGATCGGCTGACCATTGATGCCGGGGATGGCGGCCGCGAAGGCTGGAACTTCGATCTCCATGTGTTCGCGGGAGATTCCTATGCCGAACTGATGCAGGGGTACATCGCGCTGACCGGAAAGCCGATCCTCGCGGAGAAATGGTTCTTTGGCAATATCCAGAGCAAGTGCTGCGACTGGCGCGCGGACGACATACGCTACATCGCCTCGCGCTTTCGGGAATTCGGACTCCCGCTGGATTCAATGATCCTCGACCTGCAGTGGCGCGAGGTGCGGCCGGACATGTGGGAATGGACCCCGGCATTTGATGCGACCGAGTCGGCGGTGCGGCGCAACAACCTCAAATGGGCTCCGTCGTTCGGTGACGTGCCCCGGATGTTTCGCACGCTTGACGAACTGGGCGTGAAGGTCGGCCTCCATGAAAACACGATGTCGACCTATTCCGACGACGCGGATGGTCCCGGCGCCTACCTCGATCGTTCGTTTCCCGACGTTTCCGATCCGGAAGTCGTGGCGCGGCTCTGGCAGATGCACCGGCCCTTCGTCGCCCAGGGAGCCGACTTCTGGTGGCATGACCAGGGCGAACGCATGCGCGGTCAGGGCGCAAACGGCTATCCGATCACAAACCTCAATGGCTCGTTGTGGGCGAAGCTCGTCGTCGAAGGCATGCGCCGGGAATTCCAGCAGTCCGTGCCCGTGCTCGCGCGTTCCGGCCCGGACGGCGGGCACCGCTATATTTCGCCCTGGCCCGGCGACGTCCCCGCCGGGCTGGCGTTCGCGAAGCTCGATCTCGATTTTATCCGCAACGGCGGGCTCGCTGGCTACGCCACGATCGGGGCTGACATGGGCGGCTTTTATCGCGGGCACACGCCTGACGCGGAAAACGAGATCCGGCGGATTTGCGACATGCTGCTCGTTTTCCCCGTCATCCGCACGCACGGCGCCTACTACAAGCTGCCGTGGATGTTCTCTGGCGAGGCGCAGCTCATCTACGCGAAGCGGCTGCAATTGCGTTACCGTCTCCTCCCGTACCTCTATTCCGCCGCGATCGAAGCTCACGAAACCGGCCGGCCGATCCTGGCTCCGCTGTGTTTCGATTTCGGCTCGGATCCGAAAGCCTACACGCGCGATTTCGATTTCCTGCTCGGGCGCGACTTGCTCGTCGCGCCCGTCACCGAGCGAGAGGAAACGCGCGACGTTTATCTTCCGGCTGGTGCCTGGCGTGATTTCTGGACCGACGAACGCCATGAAGGCGGGCGCACCGTCAAGTTTGCGGCGCCGCTTGCGAGCGAGCGGTCGCTGCCGATCCTCGTGCAGGAGGGCGCCATCCTCCCGCTCATTGCGCCGGGGTTAAACATCCCCTCCGAGCTTTTCGACGGCTATTCCTTCCACCTTTATCCCGCGTCCGGCCGCACCACGCGGCGCACCTTCAAGGATCGTGCGCGCGCGCTGGACGATTCGCAGGTGATGATGGCAGAGCTGGCGGCATCTCCGGGAGCGATCACGTTCAAGCTGGAGACGAAACAGCGAACGGAGGCCGTGTACTTCCACGGTGTGGCCAGGCCGTCGCGCGTTTCCGTCAACGGGCGGCCGCTCGACGAGCAGTCGCCGGCTGCGACCGGGCAGGGGTGGAGTTTCGGCGCGTCGGATCTCACCGCCGGCAATCCAACCCCCGTCCTAAGAGTCCGGCTGCCCGCCGCGACGACGGGTAGCCTCACCGTCGAGGTGAACTAGCAGCATGTCGGATGATTCGCCCTCACGTTCGCTGCCTTCAAATCGAGCCGCGGTAAGACCGACAGTCTGCTAACGCAGTTTGGCGAAGGTCGCCTGCAGGAGCGCGAGGTCGCCCGCACCCTTCGTGCGTTCCCGGGCTTTCGCGCTCAACTCGGCCTCGAGCGCGTTCTTGGTCTTCCGTTCGTTGTTCTCGTAGAAAACTCCGAAAACCCCGGGCCAGGGCTGAAGCGCCAGCTTGAAGGCCGCGACTTCATCCCGCGGATCGTGCCGCAGCGCATCCTCCGGCGTTCCATCATTCTTCTTCTCCTCGATCGTCGCCCACTTGCCGCCTTTGCGCGGGACCGCCGCATCGAACGCCCCCTCGTAGAACTCGACGCACTCGGACAGGATTTCCACCACGGAGAACCCGTCATGCTTCGCGGCGCGGAGCATCATCTCGACCATGTGATTGACCTGCGTGGCATGGGTCCGGGCGACGAAAGTGGCGCCGCTGTTGAGCAGCGTCCGCATCGGATTGATCGGCTGGTCGATGGCCCCCGTCGGATCGGTCTTGGTCTTGAAGCCGACGGGCGAGGTCGGGGAGGTCTGCTTCTTCGTCAGTCCATACACCGAATTGTCCATGATCACATAGGTGAGCCGGACGTTCTTCCGCGCGGTGTGGACCAGGTGGTTGCCGCCGATCGAAAATCCGTCGCCATCGCCGCCGAAGACGAACACGTGCAGGTCGTCGGAGCCGAGGCTGATGCCGGCGGCGAAGGGCAGCGAGCGGCCATGGATGAAGTGGCCGCCATGGGTGTTCACGAAGTATGGGAACCGTGACGAGCAGCCGATGCCGGCAAAGGTGACGATTTTCTCGTGCGGGTACTGGAGCTTCTCGAGCACGCGGTAGAACGACGCGAGCACGGCGAAGTCACCGCAACCGGGACACCATGTGGGATGATCGGCGGTGAGGCTCTTCTTGCTGAGCGGTGCGACCGGCACGGGGGTGACGGAACTGGGCGCGGGGGCGGGGAGGACGGAGGCGGCGGAAGACATGGGACGGACGATGGCGTGAAGATTTGGTTCAGGCGGCCGGAACGGCGAGCGCGCTGTGGCTGGCCGCGCCCACGGAAGCGTGGAGGGCGGGGTTCTCGATGTGCCCGGCGACGCCGGCGACGATTTCGCTCACCTTGAAAGTGAGCCCGTCGGTCTTGGTAACGCTGACGATCCGGGGCATCGCATAGCGGGCCCGCAGCATCATTGCGAACTGCCCGAATCCATAGACGCCCTCGTCGTTCAGTTCGGCGACCACGACCTTCTCGAAGCGGCCAAACGTTTGCTCGAGCCCGTTGGGCAACGGATGCACATGCCGGAGGTGCATGTGACCGGCCTTGACGCCGGCCTTCCGGATTCGGACCAGGGCCTCGCGGGCGGGGCCCCAATTGGAGCCCCAGGTGACGATGAGAACCTCACCGGTGCTGTCGCCCGTGAGTTCGGGCGCCGGCAGCGCGGCGGCGAGAGCCTTCAGCTTTTCGCGGCGCTTCGCCGTCATCTGCTGGTGCAGCTTTGGGCTGCCGGTCGGATGGCCCATCTCGTCGTGCTCCAGGCCGGTGACGGTCGGATACTTGCCGGACGCGAGTCTCGCGCCGGCCGGCGCATGCCGGGTGACCCGATCCAGCGGATACGGTTTGAAGTCGGTCGGACGCTCGGAAAGGTCGGGCTCGGGTGAGACGAGCAGGTTCGGCAAATCGGGTTCATCGAACGCTTCGATCCGGCTGCTGAGGCCCATGTCGGTGAGGATGAGGACCGGGGTCGAGTACTCGCGCGCAATTCGCGCCGCCTCGATCGCGATGTAGAAGCAGTCCTCGACGTTCTTGGGGGCCAGCACCACGCGGGGGGCGTCGCCGTGGCTGCCGTAGATGGCCTGCATCAGGTCGCTCTGCTCGACATTCGTCGGCATACCGGTCGAGGGGCCGCCCCGCTGGACGTTCACAACGATCAGCGGCATCTCGGCCATGACGGCCCACCCGAGCGCCTCCATCTTCAGCGAGAGCCCCGGTCCCGAACTGCCGGTGATGGCGAGCCGGCCGGTGTAGGAAAAGCCAAGGGCGGTGGAGACGGCGGCGATCTCGTCCTCGCATTGGACAAAGAGCCCGCCGTACTTCGGCAACTCGGCGCGCAGGGTCTCCATGATCGAGGACCACGGAGTGATCGGATAACCGGCACCATGGCGCACGCCGGCGGCGATCAGTCCGTAGGCAATCGCCGAGTTGCCATCCAGGGTGACCTGGGGCCGGCCGGTAGAGAGGTTCGGACGATCGATCGCAGAGAAACGATAGAAGAGATCGCGGAGGTTGTTCTGCGGCCAGGCGTAGCCGGCGTCGAATGCCAGCATCGCATTCCGCACGATGTCCTCGTTCTTCCCCCCGAAGCGCTCCTTGATGAGCGCGGTGAGTTTTCCCACATCGAGATCAAAGATGCGCGCGATCAGGCCGAGGGTGTAGATGTTCTTGCCCTTGTCCTTCGCCGTGCCGCCGACGGCCTCGACCGTGCCGGTCGTGATCGGCACGCCCACGGCCGTGAACCGGTTGTCCGCCGGATCCGGCTTCACATGGTCGCTGTCGTAGATGAGAACACCTCCGGGACGCAGCGAGCTGAGGTGCGCGTCGTAGCTGTGCTGGTAAAATGCCACCAGCATGTCGGCCCGGTCGCCCGCAGACAGGATGTCGCCGGTGCCCATCCGGACCTGGAAGATGGACGGCCCGCCCGAGATGGTGGACGGGATCGTCATGTAGGTCATGATGTCCTGATCGCTGCGCCCGGCGAGCCGGGCCAGGAAGCCGCCGACGGACTGGATGCCGTCCTGCGAATTGCCCGCGAGTCGGATGACGACGTCGTGGATCGAGCGGGGGGAGCCCTGGGGACTCGCAACGCCGCCGGTGGATTCAGGGGGGGTCGGACTGACCATGATCGGAACGAAAATGTCCCAGCCGGATCCATGAGTCAACGAGACCAGGGTCGCCCGCGCGGTTGATTAGGCGGAGTCCCCAAGTGAGTTCCGCCCAGAAGAAAACTTAATGCCGGAGGGATCGGAACCGCTGGATGGAAAGCGTGAACACGACGGAAGTTGGGTCCGCCTCAATTAGGAAGTGTTCTGCATCCCTAGCTTCGGCGGTCCGCCCGTCCGCGCAGCGGACACTTAACGAGGCGCCGGGCTCCCTCGCCCGGCTGCCACAGGAGCTCTTGCTGTGTCCCCGACATAGCCGGTTCCAGGCAGCGCCTCGTTAACGAAACAGCACGCAAACGCCCATCGGGACCGCGGCTTCGTGGTTTGTGCGCGCGAGCCGGCCCGTTGCCGGATCCACGCGGAAGACGCACAGATTGTCGGAGTCCTGGTGCGCACAGACGAGCCAGCGGCCATCCGGCGAGAGGGCAAAATTCCGCGGATTCTTGCCGCCGGACGGCACGATTTCGACGGGATTCAAACGACCGGATTCGGGATCGATCCTGAAAACGGCGATGCTGTCGTAGCCGCGATTCGATCCGTAAAGGAATCGTCCGTTCGGATGGATCCGCACCTCCGCCGCCGTGCTTTCGCCCTTGAACCCGGAGGGCAGCGTGGAAATGGACTGGATTTCGGAAAGGGAGCCATCGGCCGGTTCGTAGCGATAGGCAGTGAGGGTATTGGCAAGTTCGTTGATCACGTAGGCATGCCGGCTGTCGGGGGAGAACTTGGAGTGGCGCGGACCGGCGCCGGGTGCGGTGACCGTGAACGGCGGATTCGCCGGGCTCAGCCTGGCCGCGGCCGGGTCAAGGGCGTACGAATATATCCGGTCGACACCAAGGTCACAGATGAGCGCGAACCGGTTGTCCGGTGAAATCGTGACGGAATGCGGATGCGGTTTTTCCTGTCGTGTCGGATGAGGACCGCAGCCCGCGTGGCGGATGATTTCCGGTGAGCCGAGGGTTCCATCGGCGCGGATCGGGAGGGCGGCGACGAATCCGTCACGGTAATTCGCGGCAATCAGGGCGCGGCCGGTGGCGTCGATCGCGAGGTGGCTCGGTGGATTGGCCGGGACGTTGAGCTCCTTCGCGGGGGAGTCCGTGGGTTTGAGCGGCGTCAGCCGGGCTTGGGCGGGATCGACGGCGAAGCCGGTTGCCTGCCCGCTCGATTCGTGGACCGCATAGAGCCGCCGCCGGTCGGGTGAAAATTCGATCCACGTGGGATTGGCCGTCTCCGCCGCCAGGATCGGGGTGCTCAGCGCACCGGTGTCGGCATCCAGCTGGAGCGCGTAGATTCCCCGGCTGGTCGTTCGCGTGTAGGTGCCAATGAAGAGCAGGTGGGAGGGCATGGGAGCGGCGGTCTGGATTCGGTCCCGTATGTGTTGTCCTCGCAGCGGGCCTTGGCGAGCGCCGAACAGTGGCGTCGACTGCCGGACGCAGAGGGCAGATTACGAGGAACGAGTACGAGGCGGAGCCGCCCCTTCGGTTGCGGCTGCCGCGTTACGGATTCTCTGGTTCAGGGCGAGATCAGGCCTTGGCCGGGAAATGGCGGACCTCGGCGAGGTCGCGTCGAAGCTCGGCCCGGAAATCCGGATGGGCGATCGAGATCAGCGCCTCGGCACGCTCGCGGAGCGACATGCCGTGGACATTGACCGCGCCGTATTCGGTGACGAGCCAGTGCAGGTGGCCGCGGGTGGTGACGACGCCCGCGCCGGGATTCAGCTGGGTTACGATCCGCGAAACCTTTCCACCGGCCGCCGTCGAGGGCAGCGCGATGATGGGTTTGCCGCCGACCGAGAGGGCCGCTCCCCGGATGAAGTCCATCTGGCCGCCAATTCCCGAATAAATCCGATGGCCGATCGAATCCGCGCAAACCTGCCCGGTGAGATCGACCTGGATGGCGGAATTCATCGCCACCACCTTCGGGTTGCGGCGAATGTTGGCGGTGTCGTTCGTCCAGTCGCACGGATAGAAAACGACATTCGGATTGTCGTTCACGAAATCGAAAATCCGTTTCGATCCGTTGATGAAGCTCGTGACGAGCCGGTTCCTCCCAATCACTTTGCGGCGGTTCGTCACCGCGCCGGATTCGACCAGGTCGACCACCCGATCGGAGAACATCTCGGTGTGAATTCCCAGGTCGCGCTTGTTGTGCAGCCGGGCCAGGACCGCATCGGGTATGCCGCCAATGCCCATCTGCAGCGTGGAGCCGTCCTCGACCAGTTCGGCGATGATTTCGCCGATTCGCGCTTCCACCGGCGTCTCGGGTTCCGGGTGGTGCTCATGGAGCGGGCGGTTGGTGGCGATGAAGGCGTGGATCCGCGACAGCGGGAGGATGCTGTCACCGTGGGTTCGCGGCATCTGCTCGTTGATTTCGGCGATGACGATCTTGGCCGTGTCGGCGGCCGCCCGGGCGGCGTCGACCGACGTGCCGAGCGAGCACAGCCCGTGGCTGTCGGGCGGCGAAACATGGAGCAGCGCGACATCAAGCGGCACGCGACCGCTGAGGAAGAGTCCGGGAATGTCGGAGAGGAAGATCGGCACATGGTCGGCCCGGCCCTCGGCGATGGGCTTGCGCAGCGGGGCGCCCGTGAAGAGCGAAACGGCTCGGAAATGGCCCTCGGACTCCGGATCGGTCCAGGGCGCGGGTCCGGCGGTATGCAGGTGGTACAGCCGCACGTTCTCGACATCGCGGCGCGCCGACAGGGCGACCGCGAGCGGCGTTGGAGTGGCGGCAGCGCCATGGAGAAAGATGCGATCACAGCTCTTGATGGCGGCGACAGCGTCACTGGCGGAGACAGCGCGGGATTTCCAATCAGTAGACATGGTGAAAACGGAGTTGCCTAAATGATACTTTGCAGCGGGCGCGCGTCGCGAATCCAGAAACCTCGCATCCTGTGCGAAGAATTGCGCGTTTTTTGTAGGTTCGCCGGCGCGGAACCGACGATGGGCCGGCGCGGGATTAGGGATCCGTCCGGCCCGGCTTCGCCGGATCCGTCGGCATCAGGGGAGGCGCCGGTGGCGGGATCACATCGCCAACCAGCGCTGCTTTGAAATGGCGCCGGCACATGGCGAGGTAGCGATCGTTGCCGCCGATCTCGACCTGTGCACCGTCACGGACGGCGTGGCCCGCCGCATCGACCCGCAGGTTCATGGTGGCCTTGCGGCCGCAATGGCAGATGGTCTTCAGCTCGATCAGGTCGTCCGCCACCCCGAGCAGCGCGCCGCTGCCGGGAAACAGCTTGCCTTGGAAATCGGTGCGCAGCCCGTAGCAGAGTACCGGAATGTCGAGCGTGTCGGCGATGTCGGTTGCCTGCCACACCTGCGGAGGGCTGAGAAACTGCGCCTCGTCGATCAGCACGCAGGCAACCCGGCGGGTCGCATGTTCCGCGCGAACGCGGGCCAGGAGGTCGTCCGCCGGGCCGAGGGAGATCGCATCGGAACTCAGCCCGATCCGGGACTCGATCCGGCCGCTGCCGTAGCGGGTGTCGATCGAGGGGGTGAACAGGAGGGTGCGCATCCCGCGCTCGCGATAGTTATAACTCGACTGCAGGAGCACCGTGCTCTTGCCGGCGTTCATCGCCGAATAATAGAAATAGATCTTGGCCATGCGAAGAAGCGGTGGCGGAGGTGTCGATGGCTTCCTCTTGATGGCATCCCGGCGCGATCACTCAATCTCCAACTAGCCGCCCGTCGGACTTGCAGTCGAGCGCAGCAAGCATTCAGGCAATTTTTCCGGCAACTGGGTGGGCCTTGCTGACGGGCTGCTAGTTTCCGCGCATGCGCGCGGGTTTGGGGAGATGGTTCGGATGGTTTGAGTGGGCCGCGAGGCACCCCAGCATTTTCTACCCAATGGGCGCGAGTTTTCCGACCGATTGGAGCAACTTTCCCGCCACTCGCCATGGCAATCTACCTCGCCGCAAGAAAGAATGCCGAAGGCCAACCAGCAACGTGTTGCTACCTTCCTTCCTCCCGACACGTACAGTCGGATGCTATGTCCGACACGCTCCCAGCCGGCCGCAGGCGCGGTGGCGTGGGCAGCTGACGAGGTGGTCGTTGACCATCCCGCTGGCCTGCATGAAGGCATAACAAATCGTCGTGCCGACGAACCTGAACCCGCGCCGCTTCAGATCCCGGCTCATGGCATCACTGGCGGGCGTCCGGTTGGGGATTTCGGCCATGGAGCGGCGGCGGTTGTCGACCGGCCGGCCGCCGACGAACTGCCAGACATAGCGATCGAAGCTCCCGAATTCCCGCTGCAAGGCGAGGAACGCCTTCGCGTTGTCGACGGTCGCGGCGATCTTCTGCCGGTGGCGGACAATTCCGGGATCCGCCAGCAGGGCGGCAAGTTTGCGCGAGTCGTACCGCGCGATTTTCTTCACGTCGAAACGGTCAAAGGCGCGGCGATAGCCCTCGCGCTTGGCGAGCACGATCGACCAGCTCAACCCGGCCTGGGCACCCTCGAGCGTGAGCAGTTCGAACAGCGCCCGATCATCGTGCAGCGGCACGCCCCATTCGGTGTCGTGGTAATGGATGTCGAGCGGCTTCGTGGGCCACGGGCAGCGGGTGGGGGAGGGAGGCATGGCTTGGCACGAAAGCGTGCGATCCGGCGGCGCGGTGACAATCCTTCGTGGGCCCGGTGACGCCGAGCGGCGCGGTCCCGGCGGGCGTCACCGGCCCAGGTGAAACAGAGGCGATTGAGCATCAATCGGTCGCATTTGCGGTCCAACGCTGTGTGTTCACGATGATGCCCTGCGCCTCCGGATGACGAACGAGACCATTCCCCTGCCCACTGAGCCGCCGTTGCGGTCCGAGTTGTTTAGCATTGCCCAGCTGGCCGCGCATGCGGAATTGCTGGCGACGACCCATCGCGTCGAGGAGCGGGGCGGAGCGAACGAACTGCTGGCCTGCCTCGAGCGCAACGAGGCGATCCTGCGCGCCTTCAATCATTCGACGCTCGCGGTCGACCCGGCGCGCCGGATCACGCCCGCGGCCGAATGGATGCTGGATAATTTCTACCTGATCGAGGAGCAGGTGCAGATGGCGCGGCGCCATCTGCCGCGGAGATACAACCGCGAGCTGCCACGCCTCGTCGAGGGGCCGCTGGCCGGTTTCCCGCGCGTCTACGATCTCGTCCTCGAGTTCATTGCGCATGTCGATGCCCAGCTCGACGCCGTCCCGCTCAGTGCCTATATCGCTGCCTACCAGTCGAAGGTGCCGCTCAAGCTCGGGGAGCTCTGGGCCGTACCAATCATGTTGCGGCTCGGCTTGCTCGAAAATCTCAAGCGGATTGCGACGAAGCTCGCCCTTGCCCGCCGCCATCGCAATCTCGCCAGCGACTGGATTGACCGGCTCCAGGAGATGGCCGGCCGGGATCCGTCGCACCTGGTGATCGTCGTGGCGGACATGGCGCGGGCCGACCTGCCGATGACGAGCGCGTTTGTGGCCGAGTTCTGCCGGCTTCTGTCGCAGCAGAGCCCGGTGGTCCACCTCGCCCGCAGCTGGCTCGAACAGCGGTTGGCGGCAAACGGGCTCGCGATCGAGCAGTTGGTCGAGCGGGAAAGCCAGAACCAGGCTGCCGACCAGGTTTCGGTCAGCCACAGCATCACCAGCCTCCGGTTCCTCAGCACGATGGATTGGAAGGAGTTTGTCGAAACGTTGAGCGTGGTGGACCAGACGTTGCGCCGGGATCCGGCGCAGGTTTACGGGCAGATGGATTTTGCGACCCGGGACGACTACCGGCATGCGGTCGAGGCGATCGCGCGGCACAGCGCGGCTTCCGAACTGGAGGTGGCCCGACACGCCGTGGCGCTGGCCGAGGCGGCCGCCGCGCGGATGGAACCGGGTCACCGGACGGCGCACGTGGGTTATTACCTGATCGATCAGGGCCAGCCGCAGTTGCATCGCGGCGTGCAGGCGCGCTGGCCCTGGCCGGTGATGCTCGAGCGCTACATCCACCGCTTTCCGCTGGTTTACTACGCGGGTGGCATCGGGCTGCTCACCGGGCTGGCGACCGTCGGCCTGCTGCGGCACGTGCACGATTTCGTCGCGGCGGGATGGCTGCGCGGGTTATTGGGCGTTCTGCTGCTCGTGACCGTGAGCCAGTTCGCGGTGGTGCTGCTGAATTGGATCTCCACCCAGCTGGTGCGTCCGCGGCTGCTGCCGCGGCTGGACTTCTCCGGCGGGATCGATCCTGGCTGCCGCGTGATGGTGGTCGTCCCCACCATGCTCACGAGCCCGGAAGCCGTCGATCGGCTGGTGGAACAGCTGGAAATCCATCATCTCGCCAACCGCGATTCACACCTCCACTTCGCATTGCTGACCGATTTCGGCGATGCGCCCGCCGCGGAGATGCCGCACGATGCGGCCCTGGTGCGACGCGTGCGCGCGGGCATCGGCATCCTCAACCGGAAATATCCCGGCGAGCGGGACGATCGCTTCTTTCTGTTTCACCGGCCGCGGCGCTGGAACGCCCAGGAGCGCGTGTGGATGGGCTACGAGCGCAAGCGCGGCAAGCTGGCCGAGTTCAATGCGCTGCTCCGCGGCGGCCCGGCCGACTGCTTTTCCGAGATCGTGGGCGACCTCCAGATCCTGCCCAATGTGAAGTATGTCATCACGCTGGATTCCGACACCCAGCTGCCGCGGGACAGCGCCCGGCAGCTGGCCGGCACGATGGCGCATCCGCTGAACCGGCCGGTGTTCGACGAGGCGACCGGGATCGTCATCGCCGGCTATGGGATCCTCCAGCCGCGGCTGGGCGTGAGCCTGCCCAGTGCCAGCCGGTCCTGGTTTGGCCGGCTGTTTGCGGGCGATTCCGGCATTGATCCCTACACGCGGGCGGTGTCCGACGTGTACCAGGACGTGTTCCAGGAAGGCTCGTTCATCGGCAAGGGTATTTATGACGTGGATGCATTTGAACGGGCGATGGCGGGGCGTTTTCCCGAGAACCGGATTCTGAGCCACGATTTGCTGGAGGCCTGCCATGCGCGATCCGCGCTGGTCAGCGATGTCGAGCTGTTCGAGGAGCACCCCTCGCGCTACATCGTCGACACCGGGCGACGGCACCGCTGGATCAGGGGCGACTGGCAGATCACGCCATGGCTGTTCCCGCGCGTGCCCGGACCCGGCGGCCGGCGGATCCCGAATCCGCTTTCCCCGCTCTCGCAGTGGAAAATCTTCGACAACCTCCGGCGCAGCCTCGTGCCCGTGGCCCTCCTGCTGCTGCTGGCGGTCGGCTGGCTCCTGGTCCCCGCCCTGGAGGGCCATGTCACCGTGCTGGTGCTCGCGGTCCTCCTCGGCCCCGGACTGCTGAACGCGCTCGCCGCGCTGCTCGCCATCCCCCCTGACCTGCCGCTGGCGCTGCACCTGCGGACGACCCTGGCGGCCGCGGGCCGGCAGGTGGCCCAGGGGTTCATCGCGATCGTCTTCCTGCCCTATGATGCCTTCATCAGCGCCGACGCGATCGGGCGGACGCTGCTGCGATTGCTGGTGACGCGCCGGCGGCTGCTGGAATGGAAGACCTCCAGCGAAGCCGAGCGCACCGCCACGGCGACGCTGGGCGGATTTTTTCGGCAGATGGCGGTTGCTCCACTGGTCGCCGCCGGCCTGGCAGCGACTGTCGGCTGGTGGCAGCCGGAGATCCTGCCGACGATCGGGCCGTGGCTGGTCGCATGGCTGGCATCGCCGGCGATCGCCTGGTGGATCAGCCAGCCGGTGGCATCGCGCCGGCTGGATTTGTCGGCGGACCAGACCCGGTTCCTGCGGCGGATTGCACGCCGGACATGGCATTTTTTCGAAACCTTCGTAACTGCGGCGGAGAACTGGCTGCCGCCGGACAACTTCCAGGAGGAGCCGGCGCCGGTGGTCGCGGGCCGCACCTCCCCGACCAACATCGGCATGGCGCTCCTGTCGCGGCAGGCGGCCTGTGATTTCGGTTATGTGACGGTGGACCGGCTTGTGCGCGAGACCCAGCAGACGTTTGGCACCCTGCGACAGCTCGAGCGCCACCGTGGCCATTTCTTCAATTGGTACGACACGCGAACGTTGCAGCCGCTGGCGCCGCGATATGTCTCGACCGTCGACAGCGGGAACCTGGCCGGCCACCTGCTGACGTTCGCCGCCGGGCTGCGGGAGCTGCGCGAGGCCCCGATCATCTCGCCGTCCGTCGTGCTGGCCGGGCTGGAGGACACCGCGGCGGTGCTGACCGGGTTTGTCGGCGATCAGCCGGCGCTCGCGTCATTCCGGGCGGAGCTGGCTTCGCCTCCCGTCACGCTGGGAGCCATCCATGACCGGCTGCAACGGCTCGCGGTGCAGGCGGGGCGCGTCGTCGAAGCCTGCAGCGCGGCGGGGGAGCCGGCCATTCGCTGGGGCCACGCGCTGCAGCGTGACTGCGAGGCGCACCTGGCTGACTTGCGCCATCTGGCCCCGTGGCTCGACGGCGGCGAGCCGGTGGCGGCGGGCGAATCGGCGGACCGGATCGATCGGATCCCGACCCTGCGCGAACTCGCGGACCTCGCTCCCGTCGGCGCCGTGGAAACGGCGGGCATTCCCGTTGCACCGGCCTCGTCAGCGGTCGAAACGCGCGGCGCGGGGGACGACGCGGCGCACCATCCCGCGTTCGCCGCCGGCGCGGATCCCCGGGCGGAAATCCGCCGCCGGGCGAGCGACCGGATGCACGCGCTCGAGTCGCTGGCGTGCGAAGCCGAGGAATTCGCCGACGAGATGGATTTCACGTTTCTCTTCGACCCGTCGCGCGACTTGTTTTCGATTGGCTTCAATCTCACGGACAACCGGCTCGACGCCAGCTACTATGATCTGCTCGCGTCGGAGGCGCGGCTGGGCAGTTACGTCGCCATTGCCGCGGGCCAGGTCCCCCGCGACCACTGGTTCGCGCTCGGACGGCTGCTGGTCGGCCACCGCGGCCAGCCGCTGCTGGTCTCGTGGAGCGGATCGATGTTCGAGTACCTGATGCCGATGCTCGTGATGCCGAGCTATGAAGGCACGCTGCTCGACCAGACCTGCAGGGCGGCGGTGCGGCAGCAGATTGCCTACGGCAACTCCCGGCAGGTGCCCTGGGGAATATCCGAGTCGGGCTATCACCAGATCGATGTGCATCACAACTACCAGTACCGGGCATTCGGCGTGCCGGGCCTGGGCTTGAAGCGCGGGCTGGCCGACGATCTCGTGATCGCGCCCTACGCCACGCTGATGGCGCTGATGGTCGCACCGCGGGAGGCGTGCGAAAACCTGGCGCGGCTCGATGCGGAAGGGCGGCAGGGCACCTACGGGTTTTTCGAGGCCATCGATTACACCCCGTCGCGGCTGCCGCGGGGCCAGTCGAGTGTCGCCCTGCGCTCCTACATGGCCCACCACCAGGGCATGGGCCTGCTGGCGCTGCTGCATCTGCTGCACCGGCAGCCGATGCAACGGCGCTTCCTCGCCTGCCCGGCGTTAAAGGCGACGGAACTCCTGCTGCAGGAACGGATGCCCAATGCGGCGGCCACGATTTTTCCGGAACAGATGGAGCTCGAGCACTCGCGCGCCCTCGCGGTCGATGCGGGCAGCGTCATGCGGGTGTTCACGGACCCCTCGGGCCAGATGCCGGAGGTTCACCTGCTCTCCAACGGCCGCTATCATGTCATGATCAGCAGCGCCGGCGGCGGCTACAGCCGCTGGCGCAATCTCGCGCTCACCCGCTGGCGGGAGGATCCGACCCGCGATTGCTGGGGTACGTTCATCTACCTGCGCGATCTGGACAGCGGGGAGTATTGGTCGGCGGCGCACCAGCCCGCGCTCCGCGCCGCCCGGCGTTACGAGGTCATCTACACGCAGGCCCGCGCCGAGTTCCGGCAGTTCCGGGACGGGCTCGAGATCCACACTGAAATCTGCGTGTCGCCCGAGGACGACGTGGAGCTGCGGCGGGTGACGCTGACCAACCGTTCGGACAACGCGCGCGTGATCGAGCTGACGAGTTATGCGGAGGTGGTGCTCGCCCCGGCCGCAGCCGATGCGGCGCACCCGGCGTTCAGCAACCTTTTCGTCCAGACGGAATTCGTGCGGGAGGCGGATGCGATTCTTTGCACGCGGCGGGCGCGCTCCGAAGAGGAAACCCCGCCCTGGATGCTCCACCTGCTGGCCAGCCAGGGGGCCGAGGCTGGGGAGGTGTCCGGTGAAACGGATCGCAGCCGTTTCGTCGGTCGTGGGCGCAGCCTCGCGGCTCCGGCCGCGCTGGATACCGCCGCGCCGCTCTCCAACACCGATGGATCGGTGCTCGATCCGGTGATGGCGCTGCGCCGCGTGGTGACGGTTGCGCCCGGGCAGACCGCCCGGATCGATTTTGTGTTCGGTGCGACCGAAACCCGGCCGGCCGCGCTGGCGCTGGCGGACAAGTACCGCAATCCGCGGTTCGTGGAACGCGCCTTCGAACTGGCGTGGACCCACAGCCAGGTGACGCTGCGTCATCTCGATGCGAGCGAACCCGAGGCCCAGTTGTATGGCCGGCTGGCGAGCGCACTGGTTTATGCCGATCCCGCGCGGCGGGCCCGGGCGAGCGTGTTGCTGCACAACCGGCGGGGCCAGAGCGGGCTGTGGACCTACGGAATCTCGGGCGACCTGCCGATCCTGCTGCTGCGGATCAGCGATGCGGAGAAGATCGAACTGGTCCGACAGTTGATCCATGCGCACTCCTACTGGCGGATGAAGGGGCTGGCGGCCGAGCTGGTGATCGTCAACGAGGACGTGTCGGTTTACCGCCAGTCGCTGCAGGAGGAAATTACAGGCCTGATCGCATCGGGAATCGAGGCGCAGATGCTCGACAAGCCCGGGGGGATCTTCGTCCGGCGGCTCGAGCAGATTCCGAACGAGGATCGGATCCTGCTGCAGTCGGTGGCGCGGGTGGTGATTGACGCCGATCACGGGATGCTGGCGCAGCAACTCGACCTGCGGCGGGTGGCCGAGCCCAAGGTGCCATTGCTCGAGCCCGTCCGGCCGCCCGCGCCGGAGGTGGCCGCGCCCGCGCCCCGGCGCGACCTGCTTTTTCCGAACGGCCTGGGCGGGTTCACGCATGATGGGCGCGAATATGTCATCACGCTCGAACCGGGGCGGATGACCCCGGCCCCCTGGGTGAATGTGCTGGCCAATCCGCATTTTGGCACCGTCGTTTCCGAAACCGGCGGCGCCTACACCTGGGTCGAGAATGCGCACGAGTTCCGGCTCACGCCCTGGAACAACGATCCGGTCCAGGATGGCAGTGGCGAGGCGTTTTACTTGCGCGACGAACACACGGGGCAGTTCTGGTCACCGACGCCGCTGCCGGCCCGCGGCAGGACGCCCTACGTGATTCGCCACGGCTTCGGCTATACCGTCTTCGAGCACAGCGAGTACGGCATCGTTTCCGAGCTGTGGGTCTATGTGGCGCTCGACGCCCCCGTCAAACTGGCCGTGCTCAAGGTGCGCAATCTGTCGGGCCGGCCCCGCCGGCTCTCCCTCACCGGCTATTGCGAATGGGTCCTCGGCGAACTGCGCCCCAAGACCATGCTGCATGTGCAGACGGAGATCGATTCCAGGACCGGCGCGCTGCTCGCGCGCAATCCCTACAACACCGAGTTCCCCGATCGGGTCGCGTTTGTCGACGTCAGCGATCCGGCGCGGACGTTCACGGGGGATCGCCGGGAGTTTCTCGGCCGCAACGGCACCCCGGCGCAGCCGGCGGCGCTGCGGCGCACGCGGCTCTCGGGCCGGACGGGGGCGGGGCTGGATCCTTGCGCGGCAGTGCAGGTGGCATTTGACCTGCCCGACGGCCAGGAGCGCGAGACGAGCTTCCGGCTCGGGGTGGGGCGCGGCACGGCTGATACCCAGACGCTGATCCAGCGTTTCCGGCGCGGCGACGCCCCGCGGCAGGCGCTGGAGGCGGTTTGGGAGTACTGGAAGCGCACGCTCGGTACGGTAAACCTCGATACGCCGGATCCGGCGGTGAACATGCTCGCGAACGGCTGGCTGCTCTACCAGGCGCTCGGCTGCCGGCTCTGGGCCCGGAGCGGGTTCTACCAGTCCGGCGGCGCCTTCGGTTTCCGGGACCAGTTGCAGGACGTGATGGCGCTGGTGCACGCCGAGCCGCGGCTGGTGCGGGAGCACCTCCTGCGGGCGGCGGCCCAGCAGTTTCGCGAGGGCGACGTGCAGCATTGGTGGCACCCGCCGGCGGGCCGCGGGGTGCGCACTCACTTTTCCGACGACTACCTGTGGCTGCCGTATGCCACCTGCCGCTACGTCACCAGTGTCGGAGACACCGGCGTGCTCGATGAAATGATCCCCTTCCTCGAGGGACGGCCGGTGGCGCCGGACGAGGAGGCTTACTACGATTTGCCCAACCGCTCCGGTGACATGGCCACGCTTTACGAGCATTGCGTGCGCGCTGTCCGCCACGGACTGCGATTTGGCGAGCACGGGCTGCCGCTGATGGGGTGCGGCGACTGGAACGACGGGATGAACCGGGTGGGGCACCTGGGCCGCGGTGAAAGCGGATGGCTCGCCTTTTTCCTCCATGATGTGCTCATCCAGTTTGCCGCGCTCGCCCGGGGCCGGCAGGACGAGGGTTTCGCCGCGGAATGCGACCGGGCGGCGGCACAGCTCCGGGAGGACATCGCGCAACACCTGTGGGATGGGGAGTGGTATCGGCGGGCCTATTTCGACGCCGGCGAACCGCTGGGTTCGCGCATGAATCCCGAGTGTCGAATCGACTCCCTGCCGCAGAGCTGGGCGGTAATCACGGGCGTGGGGGATCCGGCGCGGGCGCGCCGGGCGATGGCGGCGGTCAACCAGCACCTCGTTCGCGAGGAGGCGGGCCTGATCCAGCTCTTCACCCCGCCGTTCGATACGTCCCCCCTCAACCCGGGTTACATCAAGGGCTACATTCCGGGCGTGCGGGAGAATGGCGGCCAGTACACGCACGGCGCGATCTGGACGGTGATGGCGTTTGCCGCGCTGGGTGAGACCGAGCGCGCCTGGGAACTCTTTCGGATGCTCAACCCGATCCGCCATGCGGCGAGCCCGGCTGGCATGATGACGTACAAGGTCGAGCCCTACGTGGTGGCGGCCGACGTCTACGGGGTCGCGCCGCATGTCGGCCGGGGCGGCTGGACCTGGTACACCGGTTCCGCGGGCTGGATGTACCGGCTGTTGACGGAATCGCTGCTGGGGGTGCACCTCGAGCAGGGCAACCGGCTGCGGCTGGCGCCGCGCTTTCCGGATGGCTGGCCGAGCTTCAAGCTGCATTACCGCTACCACCACGCCACCTACCACATCACGATCCAGCGGGTTGACGAGGAGTCGGGCGCTGGGGCGATCGTGCTGGACGGGCAGGCGATTGAAGGCGATGTGCTCCCCCTGCACGATGACGGCCGGGAGCATTTCGCCGAGGTGAGGGTCCGGCGGGCACCGGTCCCGGCGGCAGGCCTGCCGGCATAGCCCGGCCAGCGGAGTTCGGTATGCCGGGACGGGGCGGGGTCGCGCGCGGCAGGGATGAAACTGTGCTTGGCTTCATTTCCACCGCGGCTGGCGCTGACGGCCCCGGCCGCCAGGTCTTACTGTGTTTTCAGATAGGCCACGACGTCCGCCACGTCCTGCGCGCTGAGCCCGAGTTGCTCCGCGCTCAGCATGAGCGAGCGACCGAGCTGGGACTGCTTTTTCACGCGGCCGGCCGGGATCATCTGTGTCACCCCGCCCATTGACTGGACGACGAGGGGGTCTCCATTGCTGAGCGCAATCCCCTGCACGACCGTGCCATCCTGCAGCGTCACGTTCGTGCCGTCAAAGCCATGGGCAATCTCGGCGGAGGGATCGATGATGGCCTGAATCACCATCTCGGTGGTCTGCGCCCGCGCAAAGCCGTTCAACGCCGGGCCATAGTCGGCTCCCTGCGCGCCGATCCGGTGGCAGGCGAGGCAGCTTTGCGCCACCTCCGCGCCACGGCGGGGGTTGCCGGTGAGCCGCGCGATATCTGCTGCTGGCGGAAGGCTGGTGGGGGAGGGCTCCGGGATGACCATCGGGGCGATGGCAATCGATTCGGGATCATACAGCCGGCGTGCCTTGAGCTCGGCATCGATTCCGGCGTCGGGCCAGCGGATATCGCGGTAATTGATCAGCCACCACAGCGCGTGGGTCTTCACCATCCCCTCGCCATGCTGGGCAAGTTCGAGCAATGCCTGCGCGGAGGCACGGGTGGGAATGAACCCGAGCGCCGTGACGGCGGCGAGCCGGTCGGGCTCGGGGAGCGCCGGGGCGGCGGCCCGGGCGGCGAAGGCGTCTTCCGCGCCCGCCGGAGTCAACCGCCAGATCAGGTTGGCAAATCGTGCCGGCCACATTGCCGGATCCTTGCCGGGCGCCTGCCGGGCGAGCGCGGCATAAAGATCGGCCTCCTTGTTCGTGGCGCCGGTGCCCCAGGCCTCCAGATAGGAGCGATCCGCGCCATCATAGCCGCGGGCGACGGCGAGGAGGATATCGCGCGACTGGGCGAACGGCACGTCGCGCATCGCCAGCGCGGCCTCGCGGCGGACGGCGGGCGAGGCGTCATCCGCGAGCATCCTGGCCCGGGCGATCACCTGGTCGGGCGTCGGCGCCAGTTCGCGCGCGCGTGCCTCCGGGGTCGTCACGGCGCGGCGCAGCGCGCGAAACGCCGCAATCCGCAGCATCGGATCCTCCGAGCGGAACTGCGTTTCTACCTGGGCCAGGCCTTTCGCGCCCAGCTGGGCAAGCAGGAAGACGGCGCGACTGCGGACATAGGGGTTCGGATCGCGCAGCAGTTCCGCGACCGGACCGACGGCCGCGCTCCCCTGCGCCCTCAGCTTGTTGAACCCGAGTGCACGGACGTTGACCGCCGGATTCTTCAACGCCGCGATCTGGCCAGAGATGGTGTTGAGGTCGAGACGCGGGATGGTCAGCCGCCGGCCTTTCGGGGCGATCCGATAAATTGCGCCGGCGAAACTGCTGTCGCGGGCCTGGTGGCCACCGGTGCGCGGATCAAACCAGTCGGAGACATAAATTGCGCCATCCGGGCCGACCGCGATATCGGACGGCCGGAACCAGGTCTTGAGCTCTCCGGCCATGAGCCGGCCGCGCTGGGAATCGATTCCGCCGAACACCTGTTCCTTGTTGGTCGTCAGGAAATTGAACCGCTCCAGTGCGTACCCCGCGCCCTCCAGCTTCGGAAAGTAGCCGAAGACGACGTTGCGCGCCGTTTCACAGCTGAGGAGAACGCCGCGCCACTTTTCGCCCAGGGCGTCGCCCTCGTAGAACACGATGCCGGTCGGGGCTCCATTGCCGTACACATCGCCGACCGGAATGGTGCCCGGATCGTCCTGCCGCCACTCGGCAATCGCCGTCGGCTGGCCGGGCCGCTTGTCGACCCGCCAGGTGCGCTCGCCGTCGCGCGAGAAGAATCCGGTATTGCCGTATTCCATCAGGAAGGTCGTGCGCGCCGCCGGCGGATCGTCGTTGTCGTTATGAAACACATCGCCGAACGAGGTGATCGTTTGCTCGTAGCTGTTGCGGTAGTTGAACCCGATGATCTCCGCCTGGGTGCCATCCGGATTCATCCGGACCGTGAAACCGCCGACATAGACGTGGCCGTCGTCGCTCCGCGCACCGGCGAGTTCGATCGGCTGCCAGCTGTAGAGAGGAACCGCCCCGCTCGAGGACGGATCGTAGGTGCTGCCGATCCGGAAGGCCCGGCCCGAGCGATCGGTGAAGGCGGCCGAGGTGTTGCCGTGATTGAAATAGTACTTCCCGTCGGGACCAAACGTGACGGAGTGCAGCGAATGATCGTGGTTGCGGCCGTTGAAGCCGGTGAGCAGGACCTCCCGCTTGTCCACGCGGGCATCGAATTTCGCATCCCGATCGACATCGGTATAGACGATGAGATCCGGGGCATTGGAGACGATGATCTGGTTGTCAATCACCGCGACGCCGAGCGGGGCGTGCAGCAGCGGCTCCTGGACGAAGACGTGGCTCTGATCCGCCTGGCCGTCGCCGTCCGTATCCTCGAGCACCATGATCCGATCACCGGCGGGATCCTTGCCGGCATGGCGGCGGTAATTCATCGCCTCGGCGACCCAGACCCGGCCCCGGGCATCGACATCGATATTGGAGGGTTGCCGCAACTGGGGTGAGCGGGCCCACACCGTGACCTCGAGGTCGTCGGGCAGCGAGAAGAGTTCCGGCGGGATCAGTGCTGCCGGCGGTTCGATTCCGGGCATCGGCAACCGGCGGTCCGGCGCCGGCTGCGCGAGGACAGCTCCGGCAGTGAACAGCGACAGGAGACAGCGCACGGCGATGCGTGCGACACGGGGTGGGATCGTGGGCATTGCACCGAGGAAATCGTAGTGGCTTGGCCGCTGGCAAGCCGCGGGTGAGTATTAATCGCCGCGCGCTGGCCGCGGAGCAAAGTCCGGCGGAAATTTCTCCGGAAATTCCCTGGGTCGCGAAATTTCCCGGCCGCGACTCCCAACCACTCATATAACATGATCGGGGCATATGAGTGGTTTTTGGCTGGCGGCCGGAAATCTGAAACGCTCCCTCAACCAGGCTCGGGCCCTGACTTCGTCGAACGCGGCGGGGGAGGGTTGTGCCCCTATGGCACCAGCGCGGGATCGACGCCAATCGTGCCGACCAAGGCGTCCACATAGCCGGGCGCACGCGCCGCGGCGAGGGCCGACTGGGCGTCGGCGAGCCGGCGGCGCAAATCGAGCCGGGACACGACGTCGGCATAATTCTTCAATCCGGCGATCTTCTCGACATAACGCACATGCGCCTCCCAGCGCGCGACGTCGCGCCGCTGCTGAGTCTCGAGGCGCGCGCGATACCAGTCGCTTTGCAGCATCTGTTCGCGGCTGAACAGCGCACGGAACTCTGCGTTGCGGGCGTCGGCGCCCTCCCAGGTTCCGTCGCGCATGAGATGCAGCAGCGCCTGGAGCGGCGGCACCGCCTGCGCAATCGATCCGTCCGCAAAATAGCTGGAAGCGGCCAGGCGCATGGCCTGGACGATGTTGTCCACGCCATCGGCGAAGATGGCGGCATCCTGCAATTCCGGCCGGAGCAACTCCTCTTCGAAGAGCGTGCTGGGATTGCTCAGGACGCGGCCACAGAAGGACTGCACGAAACGCGCCGTGATCCGCCAGCCCAGCCGGCTGGCGAGGACCGGCTTCCCCTCGTGTTCGAAGTCGGTGCAGCGTTCGAGGTAACCATTCTCGATCAGGTAGCGCGGCGAACGCTCCTCCGGTGTCATCCGCGCCCAGATCTCCGGGATGAGCAGGCTGATGTCATGGTCGACCCGATACCGCGGGCCGATCCAGCCCGCGGCCGAGGAAAACACCGCCAGGTCCGTCAGGACAAACGAGACCAGCGCGGCATTGAGATCGTGGATCGGCGGCAGGGCGTTGAACGGCCCCTTCGTCAGCGCGCCCTCCGAGCCGGCACCGGTCGTGGATGGCGACTTGCCGGTGATGCTCGCGATGAAATCCATGAACGCCTCCGGCGGTTCCTGGTAATGCAGCGGGCCGTAGACGCAGAGCGGCCGGATCCCGGGTTCGGGCGGATTCAGCCGCCGTCCCGCCAGCACCGCACCCACGGGAAACAGCGGAGCGGATTGGGCCGGCACGCGGCGATACAGCCGCGCGCCCACCTGGGCGAGGTAGGTGGTCCGCGGATCCTCGAGATCGGGGCGGTGCTGCAGGTAGCGCGGATTCTTCGAGGGTTTGCCCTCGACCAGCCGCGGATGGGCGGGCGAGGCGAGGAAGTCGGGGCGGTCGGCGGCGAGGAATTCCTGGAAAATGGCGCGCACCGGCTCGGTGAAGGCGTCGAACCCGATGGCGTCATCGACGATCGATCGGGCCGCTTCGCGGTCGAGCGGCTCGTAGTTGGAGAAGAAATTTCCCGGCCGGGAAAAATCGCGCTCGGTCCGCTTGTCGTAGCCGCGCACGATCGCCTCGTCGGGCCGCTGGAAGAGCGAGAATTCGCAGTTGTGGACGAACTTGAGCGAGATTCTTTCGCGGGCCCAGGCGGGCGCGCCCACCACCTTGCGGGCCGGCACCACCACCGCGGCGGTGATGTCGTCCTCGGCCTGGATTTTCACCGCAGGAAAGAAGTCCTTCCGGAGGCTGAACGTCCGCCAGCCGCCGTCGCGGGTGAAGCCGACGCGGAGATAATGCGTGAGCACCTTCTGCCGGTGGTATTTCACCTCGTTGCCCGGACGACCGTTGATCGTGTCGACACTGAAGTGGTGGCGCCAGTCGCCCTCCCATTCCGGCTTCGCGTAACGCTTGATCAGCAGGACCAGGTCGCGGATGTGATGCGGGATGGTGTCGAGCCAGGCATTGTACTCGTCGGTATAGTCCGGGCTGCGGCTCAGCAGTTTCACCACCGAGCCGAGCGAACGTTCCATGCTGAGCAACGGCCGGCCCTTCGGCCGGTTGCTCGCGGGATTCCGGAAACGCTGGCCATACTCGCGGCGCAGGATCGTGTCGACGAGATCGAAGTCGGCATTGAGATCTCCGACGAAGTTGGGCCCGATGAAGGTCGCATCGGCGATCGACTTGGAAATCTCCGATTTGCCGCCCCCCGAGACGGTGCTCGGCTTGTGGCAGAGCAGTCCCTCGGCGGTCGTGCCGCGGAGCCGCCAGCGGCGACCCTCGTCGGGCTTGCACATCTCGATCTTGTAGCCCGAGGGCAGGACATAGGTGTGCCGGGGCCGGAGCTTGAGCTTCTGCGGGGTGCCGTCCGCCCGGACCCACGAGATTGACTGGGCGCGGAGATCGAAGAACGCGTCCTGGGGCACGTAGCAGATATCCGGATATTGGCGGTCGCGCGCCCAGCCGCCGGGCTGGACCTCGATCCGGCTGCCGAGTTGCGCCAGTGTTTCCTCGAAGGTGTGGTCGACGATCGCCAGGTGCCGGCTGAGCTGAAAATCCTCCCCCAAGTCGTAGCTCGGGAAGACGATTGCGCCGCCGGCGTGCTCCTCCTCCACCTGGCCATGCAGGTTCGCGGCGAAGCTGATCTGGGCCTTCACGTCCTTCTTGCAGTAGCCGAAATAATTGTCGGCGATCAGGGTGACGATCACGCCGCCCTGGTCCCGTGCCGTCAGCTTGAACGCCGCGCCATCGTTGTAGCGCTCACCCGGATCCTTCCAGGCCATCCCGTCGCGCCGCTGCCGCGGCGTCGCGTCGGTCCAGGCGGGCAGCCCGAGCTCCTTTTTCGTCAACTGCGTGAGGTGCGTCGCGAGGATGACGCAGCCGGTGTGGCCGGTCCAGTGCCCGGGATCGAGCGCCGCGTCGTTCTCGGGCAGATGGGGATCGCCGGCATTGCCGAAGATCCGCTCCACGAAATCGAGGTTGGCGACGAGCGAGCCGGGAACAAAGAACCGCGTTTCCAGTGCGCGCTGCGGAGTCACCCCGGGAACGGCCGGGCAGACCACCGGCCGGAGGTGGAGCGAGACAAACGTCTCGGCGGGTGCCGGCGCCGTAGCGGTGAAGGGCAGCCGCAGCAATTCCGCGGGCGGCTGCAGGGCGTGGCGCAGCATCCGGCCAAACACCGCGGGCGGCACCGCCTTCTTGTCGTCCGGCACCGCCGGGCCGATTTCGGCGACGTGGAAGATTCCCTGGGTTGTCCGCCGGTCCGCGCGCGGGTTGTGCAGCACGCCCTGGCGGACGCGGTGCGACGTGATCATCGGGTTTTGATAGCGGTCGGCGTCGGGCGGCAGCGAGAGCACGCGTGCGAGCCCCGGCCGGTCGAGCACCAGGGTGTTGCCGGGCAGCCGCGGGACCTCGCAGAGCCCTTCAAGGTGTTCGTAGAAGAAATTCTGAATCCGTTGATCGACGGGACAAAGATGGCGCGACAGCGCCCGATCCTTCTCGCGGCTGAGGGCAAGGAAATGATCGACCAGAGGCGAGAGGGCGTCGGCGGGCGGGGTCACGACCCCGGGCTGGCCGATTTCGCGGAGCTTCAGGTTGAGGTAGGCGACGAGTTGCTCGTCGGAATCATCCGGGACCTGATGGGGAGCGGGTTGCGAGGTACTGGCCATGGTGGGAAAATGACAGTCGGCGTTCGACGATATCCGCTCCAAAGAGGCAGGCCCGCTGGCAGCCGGCAACCGCGATCGGACGATTCGCGGGAAAATGTGCGGGGGGCGCAGTCCGGGGGACCGCGGCTGATCCCGCCGCATTGTGCGCCGGATGACTTTTCTCGGCACTGGATGGCGTTCCGGGTATCTATGAATCCCATGCTGACGTGGTCGCTCGAACCGATGGTAGCCACTCCGGCACGCCACTTTTTGCCGGTCGGGGCCCAATCCAGCGACGAGGGTGTCGTCTTCCGGGCCTGGGCGCCCGCGCACTCGGCGGTGCGGGTGGTGACCGGGGCGGCAGGCGCGGATACCCGTTACGTCTCGCTCGAGCGCGACGCCGCGGGCTTTTTCACTGGGCGGGACGAGCATGGCCGGCCGGGGGATCTTTACTGGTTCCAGCTGGAGGATCGGCTGGTGCCGGATCCCGCCTCACGCTGGCAGCCGCAGGGCGTGGAGGGACCCTCCATGGTCGTGGCGCCCGCGGCGTATCAGTGGGAGGCGGAGTCCTGGCGGCGGCCGGGCTGGCGCGGACGCGTCATTTACGAGTTGCATGTCGGCACGTTCACCGCGGCGGGCACCTTTCGGGCCGCGATCGAGCGGCTCGATGCGCTCGCGGAGCTGGGCGTGAACACGATCGAGCTGATGCCGGTGGCCGACTTTTCCGGACGCTGGAACTGGGGCTACGATGGCGTGATGCTGTTCGCCCCGTCCCGGGCGTATGGCAGCCCCGACGATCTGCGGGCGCTGGTCGACGCGGCCCATGTCCGCGGGCTGGCGGTGGTGCTCGACGTGGTCTACAATCATCTCGGACCGGTCGGCAATGTGCTGGCCGCGTACTCGGAGCATTACTTCCACCGCAGCCGTTCGAATCCCTGGGGCGACTCGTTGAATTTCGACGGTCCGGAATCAGCGCCAGTGCGGGAGTTTTTCCTGCAGAACGCGTGCGGGTGGCTGGATGAGTTTCGGATCGACGGGCTGCGGCTCGATGCGGTGCATGCGATTGAGGATGGTTCGGCGGTGCCGATCATCGCGGAAATTGCGGCGGCCGCCCGGGCGCGCGGCGCCTTCACCATCGCCGAGGACGAGCGGAATGACGCGAAGATCGTGATGCCTGCGGCGGAGGGCGGCTGGGGCGTGGATGCGATGTGGGCTGATGATTTTCACCACACCGTCCGGGTGGCGGCGGCGGCGGATCGGCATGCGCATTTTGTCAATTATCGCGGCGGGTTGGACGAATGGGTGGCGACGTTGCGCGACGGCTGGCTGTACCACGGACAGACTTACCCGAGCTGGCGGCGGCCGCGCGGTACCGATGGCTCCCGGCTGCCGCCGGAGCGGTTCGTCTATTGCATCTCGAATCATGACCAGGCCGGAAACCGGCCGATGGGAGATCGATTGCACGAGGCGGTGAGCCCCGAGTGCTATCGTGCAGTTTCGGTCTTCCTCTGTCTGTGCCCGTACACGCCGATGCTCTTCATGGGGCAGGAGTGGGCGGCCAGTTCGCCGTTTCCGTTCTTCACGGATTTTCCGGGGGAGCTGGGCGGCAGGATGGCCGGGTACCGGATCAAGGAATTCGAATCCCGGCAGGCGGGCTATACACCGGAATTGCTGGCCCGGATGCCCAACCCGCAGTCCGAGGCCACGGTGCAATCAGCAACATTACGCTGGGAGGAACGCAAGGAGCCGGCGCATGCGGGAGTGCTGGCGCTCTACCGGGAATGCCTCCGGCTGCGGGCGGCGCATGCCATCTTCCAGAATCCACCGCGGACGGAATGGTCAGTCGAGCGGGTGGGCGAAGAGGCGATCGCGTTGCATTGGCGGAATCGGAAGGAGGAATGGCTGATGATCGTCTCGCTTAAACCGGGCGTGCATGGGTACGAAGCGAGTGGAGGGCGGGGGATCTGGGAGTTCGTCCTCGACAGCAATGAGCGGCGGTTTGGTGGAATGCGCGAACCGGACGAGTCCACGCCAGCACCGATCCTGCAGGGGCCGGGTGCCGTGGTTTTCCGTCGGAAGGTGGCGGTTGATGCCATTACGTAGGGGGCTCGTTTCGTGGAAGCGGTATCGAAGCGGCATCCTCCCGCCTTGTTTCCCCAATCCGGCAACGTGGAAGCGGCATCCTGCCGATTTGTCTTCCAAATTCGGCAAGCGGCGGGACGCCGCTTCCACGTTCGGAATGACGCTTGAACGAAATCGACGCGGCGAGAGGGCGCCGCATCCCCATCAAACGATGGGTGTCTGAATTCTGGGATCAGAACTGCATTCATGGAGGGCCGTGCTCCGTCACGGCCATGAAGAGCGATCCGCTGCGCAGAATGGTTTTCCCATCGGGTTTGTGGACGACACGGAGGTCGTCCCTCCATGACTGTCATTCCGACCAGGGAATGGGGATCTTGGAATCGGATTTCGATTCATGGAGGGCCGTGCTCCGTCACGGCCATGAAGATCGATCCGCTGCGCAGAATGGTTTTCCCATCGGGTTTGTGGACCCGGACTCCGTCTCGCAGGGGCGCAGTCTTGCTGCGCCCGCATGCTCGTTCGAAACACCTTGAGGGCGCAGGCAAGGCTGCGCCCCTACGGCAGCGCGGTAGAATGAAGCAGCGGGATGGACTCCGGAATGCTCTGAACGCGCCGAGGGCTCGGATTCCCGGAAACTTTTTCCGGCCAGCGCCCACCATCAGAAATCGGATGAAGATCGAGGACTATGGCTTTGTCGGGAACATGCGCACGTGTGCGCTCATTGGCCGGAATGGTTCCATGGACTGGCTTTGCATGCCCCGGTTCGACTCGAATGCCTGCATGGCCGCCCTGTTGGGCGAGGAGGGCAATGGCTGCTGGCAGATTGCGCCAGCGGCAGCCGAACCGCGGATCTCGCGCGCGTACCGGCAGGACACGTTAATCCTCGAGACCACGTTTGAGACGGAGACCGGGGTTGTCCGGTTGATCGATTGCATGCCGCCGCACACGGCGCATCGTGAGGTGGTGCGGATCGTGGAAGGCGTGCGGGGAAGCGTGGAGATGCGGATGCGGCTGATCCTGCGGCTTGATTACGGCCGGACGGTGCCCTGGGTTTGGAAGGATGCGGAGGGGCTCAATGTCGTTGCGGGCCCGGATGCCTTCGTGCTGCGCAGCACGGTGCCGACGCATGGCGAAGATCTTTCCACGGTGGCGGACTTCACGGTGCGGGAGGGCGAGCGGGTGAACTTCGTGCTGACCTGGTATCCGTCGCACGAGTCGCCACCGCCGGCGATCGATGCCGGCCGGGCGCTCGAACATTGCGAGCTCTACTGGCGGGAGTGGTGTGCGCGCTGCACCTACACGGGCGAATGGCGGGAGGCGGTGATGCGCTCGCTGCTGACGCTCAAGGCGCTCACGTATGCGCCGACCGGGGGGATCGTGGCGGCGGCCACCACGTCGTTGCCGGAGCAGATCGGCGGCGTGCGCAACTGGGATTACCGGTACTGCTGGCTGCGGGATGCGACGTTCACGCTGTATTCGCTGATGGAGGCGGGCTACACGGAGGAGGCGAAGGCCTGGAGCGGATGGCTGCTCCGGGCAGTGGCGGGCGATCCCTCCCAGCTCCAGATCATGTATGGAGCCGCGGGCGAGCGCGGGCTGCCGGAGTTCGAACTGAAACACCTGGCCGGTTACGAGGATTCGCGGCCGGTGAGGATCGGGAACGCGGCCGCGGAGCAGTTCCAGCTGGATGTCCACGGCGAGATCATGGATGCGATGCACCTGGCGCGCCGGGTGGGGATTCGCACCGGCGCGAACTCATGGCATTTGCAGCGGCACCTGGTGAACTTCGTGGAGCAGCACTGGCAGGATCCGGACGAGGGCATCTGGGAGGTTCGCGGGCCGCGCCAGCATTTCACGCATTCGAAGGTCATGGCCTGGGTGGCGGTCGATCGGGCGGTCAAGGCAATCGAGGAATTCAACCTGGAGGGCGACCTGGAGCGCTGGCGTGCACTGCGCCAGGAAATTCACGATGATGTTTGCACCCACGGCTACCATCCCGCGCGGGGCGCGTTCACGCAGGCCTACGGATCCGAGCAGCTGGATGCCAGCCTGCTGATGATTCCGCTGGTCGGCTTCCTGCCCGCAACCGATCCCCGCGTCGCCGGCACGGTCCAGGCGATCCGACGCGAACTGGTTTTCGGCGGACTGGTGTACCGCTACCATCCGACGGAATCCGTCACGGTCGACGGGCTGCCGCCGGGCGAAGGGGCCTTCCTGCCGTGCAGCTTCTGGCTGGTGGATTGCCTGCATCTCATGGGTCAGCCGGACGAGGCGCGGAGCCTGTTCAACCGGCTGCTTGGGATGCGCAACGATCTTGGGCTGCTCGCGGAGGAGTATGATCCGCGGCACCGTCGGCTGGTGGGCAATTTCCCGCAGGCGTTTTCGCATGTGGGGTTGATCAACTCGGCGCAGAATCTGTCGCCCGAAGTGCTCGGTCCGGCCGAAGCGCGCAGCAGCCCGTAGCAGCCGGCAGCAGCCCGCCGGGCGGGCTGCTTATAGATGCTTTCGCATCAGGAATGAGACATGGAGGGCCGTGCTCCCGCCTTCGCTGAAGCTACGGCGCGCAGGCCGTCACGGCCATGAAGATCGATCCGCTGCGCAGAATGGTTTTCCCATCGGGTTTGTGGACGACACGGAGGTCGTCCCTCCATGACTGTCATTCCGACCACGAAATGGGAACCTTGGAATCGGATTTCGATACATGGAGGGCCGGGCTCCCACCTTCGCTGCAGCTACGGAGGGCTGGCCGTCACGGCCATGAAGCCCCGCCGGGCGGGCTGCTTATCACACCAGGAGCAAGGCGGGGGCTTCGAGGAGCTGTTTCAGGGCGCCGAGGTAGCGCGCGCCAACGGCGCCATCGACGACGCGATGATCGCAGGAGAGGGTGAGCACCATCGTCTGGCCGATCCCAATTGCGCCATCCTTCACGACCGGCTTCTGCACCGTCGTGCCGACGGCGAGGATGGCGGCATTCGGCGGGTTGATGATCGCGGTGAATCGCGGGATCCCCATCATGCCCAGGTTCGAGACGCAGAACGTGCCGCCCGTGAACTGATCGGGCTTCAGCTTCCGATCACGCGCCAGCTTGCCGAGCGCCTTGGCCTCGCTGCTGATCTCGAAGAGGCTCTTTTCGTGGGCATCGCGAATCACCGGTGTGATGAGGCCGTCCTCCATCGCCACCGCGAACGCGACGTGCGCCGCGGCAAAATGCCGGATCTGGCCCTGGCCCGAGGCCGCGGTTTCCCAGGACGCGTTGACGGTGGGCACCTGCCGGAGCGCCGTGGCGCTGGCCTTCAGGACGAAATCGTTGACGGAAAGTTTTACGCCTTCCGCTTCGAGATTGGCGTTGAGCTGTTCGCGCAATGCGAGCAGCGGGCCCGCGTCGATCTCCACCTCGACATAGAAATGCGGAAGCTGGGTCTTCGATTCCACCAGCCGGCGCGCGATCGCGCCGCGCATATTGGAAACGGGAACCGTGCGTTCCTCCTGGATCGGGCCCTTGGCGAATGCGGATGGTCCCGCGGGCTTTTTCGCGCCGGGAACGGCCGATCCGACCCTGGCTCCGCCGCTCTTTTCCGCGGCAAGGATGTCGGCCCGGACGATCCGGCCGCCGGGTCCGCTGCCGGTTACCCGCGCCGGATCGATGCCCTTTTCCACGGCCAGTTTCCGGGCGAGCGGCGAAATCTTGACCCGGTCGGACGAAGCGGCGGCGGGCGCGGGCTTGGGGTGGGTCGGTTCTGAGACCTGACCTGCCTTGGGAACCGCGGCAGGGACGGCGGTCGTCGAGGGCGGCATCGGCGGCGCCGGTTGGGACTTCTTCTGTTCTCCGTCGCCCGTTTTCTGCCCTCTGTCCTCCGTCTTCTGTCCTCCTTCGGCCGGCTTGGCGGCCGGGGCCTCGGCCTTTTCGGGCGGCTTGGCCGCGGGTGCGGGGACGTCGATTTTCTCGCCCGGCTTGCCGATGGCACAAAGCGGCGAGCCGATCGCAACCTGGGCGCCGCTGTCGGCAAAGATCTTCAGCAGCGTGCCATCGAAGAACGACTCGAGTTCCATCGTCGCCTTGTCTGTCTCGACCTCGGCCAGCATGTCGCCGGACTTCACCGCGTCGCCTTCCTGCTTCAACCATTTGACCAGGGTACCGACGGTCATGGTGTCGCTGAGCTTCGGCATTTCGATGATATTGGCCATGGTTGGGTAAGTGGTAGCGGATGGTTGAGTGGCAGCAAGCAGGGCTGAATCAGTAGCGAGTAGCGAGTAGCGGGTAGCGAGTAGGAAGGGTATTCGGAATGGAGGAGAGGAGACGCATTTTTCCAATAGACGCGCCAATAATCTCACTGGTCGCGAATCCGGTTTGCATGCTCGCTGCTCGCTACCCGCTACTCGCTGCTTTTTTCGGAGTACCCAGAATCATTGTAATGCCTCCAGGGCGGCCTTGAGGACGCGCTGGGGATTCGGGATTTGTTCGACCTCGACGGGGGGGCTGTAGATCGCGGGGGCGTCAATCGTCGCGAGCCGGTGGATCGGTGCGTCGAGTTCGTCGAATGCCTCCTTCTGGATCATGTACGCGAGCTGGGAGCCGACGCTCGCGAACGGCTTTTGCTCCTCGACGATCAGCACCCGGTGGGTCCTGGCCACGGAGGTGAGCACCGCGTCGATGTCGAGGGGACGAATGGTCCGCAGATCGACGACCTCGGCGGAGATCTCGTGCTGTTCCTCGAGGATCGCCGCGGCGGCGAGCGAGTGCAGGACCGAACGGCCGTAGGTGACGATGGTGAGATCCGTGCCTTTCCGTTTCACATCGGCCTGCCCGAGCGGAACGAGGTATTCCTCGGCGGGAACCTCGCCCTTCTCCCCATAGAGCATGGTGTTCTCGAGGAAGAAGACGGGGTCGTTGTCGCGAATCGCCGACTTGAGCAGACCCTTGGCATCGTAGGCGGTCGCGGGCACGACCACCTTCACGCCGGGGTGGTTGGCCAGCACGTTCTCGGGGGTAAGTGAGTGGGTGGCGCCGACGTTGGTGCCGCCATTGGCCGGGCCGCGGACGACGATCGGGCAGTGGATCTGGCCGCCGCTCATGTAACGGACGTTGGCGGCGTTGTTCAGGATTTGATCGAAGGCGACCGAATAGAATGACCAGAACATCAGCTCCATCACCGGCCGGATGCCGAGCATCGATGCGCCGATGCCCAGCCCGATGAATCCCGCCTCGCTGATCGGGGTGTCGACCACCCGCCGGGCTCCGAACTTGGCCAGCAGCCCTTCCGTGACCTTGTAGGCGCCATTGAACTGGCCGACCTCCTCGCCCATGACGACGACGTTCTCGTCGCGCTGCAGTTCTTCAGCGAGGGCATGGCGGACGGCTTCCCGGTAGGAAATGACAGGCATGACTTGAGTAGCGGGTAGTGGGTAGTGAGTAGACTAGGGGCGTTCGGTGTGGCGTGCGTCTTCCGTTCGCAGGTATCAGTCGAAGAAGAGCCGGCCCTTGGATTGGCGCTCGGAGGGATGGTCGCTCTCCCAATAGACATCGTGCTGGATATCCTCGACCGTCGGGAACGGGCTGGCCTCGGCAAATTCCGCGGCGGCTTCGGCCTCGGCCCGCGCTGCACCGTCGATCTTTTCGATCAGCGCATCGTCGAGCACGCCCTCCCGGACGAGGTGATCCTGGAAGAGCTGGATCGGGTCCTTGGTCTTCCGATACTCCTCGATTTCGTGCTTGGTCCGGTAGGTGTTGTCGGGATCGGCGACGGAGTGGCCGCGGTACCGGTAGGTGTCGATCTCGACGGTCGACGGGCGGGACTCGTCGCGGGCGAGGGTCAGGTACTTGTCCATCATTGCCCGCACCTCATAGAGATCGTGGCCGCTGCACTGTCCCCAGGGCATGTCGTAGCCCTCGGCCCGCTTGGCGAGCTCGCCGGCCGAGGACCGCGCCTGGCTGGTGCCCATCGAGTAGCCGTTGTTCTCGATCACGAACACGACCGGAAGCTGCCAGAGCGCGGCGAGGTTGTAGGCCTCGTGGACAGCTCCCTGATTGACGGCGCCGTCGCCCATGAAGGCCATGACCGCGCCCTTCGACCCGCGGTACTTGAGCGCGTAGCCGAGGCCGGTGCCGAGCGGGATTTGGCCGCCGACGATGCCATGGCCACCCCAGAAATTCCGGGTGGGATCAAAGTAATGCATCGAGCCGCCCTTGCCCTTGGAGCAGCCGGTGGCCTTGCCGTACAGTTCCGCCATGAGCGGCTTGGTCTCCATGCCGACGGCGATCGCGTGGCCATGGTCGCGATAAGCCGTGATCACATGATCGTTCTTGCCCATCAGCGAGCAGCAGCCAATGGCGACGGCCTCCTGGCCGATGTAAAGATGGAGGAATCCGCCGATCTTCTTGGCCTGGTAGGCGCGCAGGCTGCGTTCCTCGAACCGGCGAATCCGCACCATCTTCCGGTGGAGTTCGATCCGCTCGTCACGGGACAACCGGGCATTGACCGGGTGCTGGGCGTAGGCGGAGCCCGGGACCTTTGGCTCGGACTTCTTCTTGTCGGTGGGACTCGTTTTCTTACTCACGGAGGGTCGGGCGTTTGATGGGAACGGGAAAGTGTTCGGCGGTGAGTCGGGAAATCAAGCGCGGATTGACATCCGTCGTCCGTTGCCGTGAACGCGGCGGGGACGCCGAATCCGCAACAATGGGTGACGCACGGATTCATCGAGGGCCGGAGGGCCGTTTTCATCCCAGCCTGGGCCAACGGCCCAGGATTTCCTACCGCAAGAATCTCTGGGCTGAAGGCCCGATTCATCCATTCGAGGATCCGTATGGATCGGGCTTACAGCCCTCGATTACGTTCGAAAATTGTCCTGGGCCGGCGGCAGCCGCCAGCCCAGGCTGGGATGTTATCGCGCCGTTGGCGCTTCAGATCACGACGGGAGATTCACATTCGCGAGAACGGTCGAATTCACGCAAATTGAGACGCGGTGCCACGGTGGGCCGGCCTTCTGATGGGTCCGGAGATCATTGGCGCTTGCGGCTGCCTGGGTAGCGCCGGTTTTCAACCGGCGAAAAGCGATCCGAATGACCTTTTCAGCAAGAAGTGTAGATAGATTTGGCGGGACGCCGCTGCCACATGGCGGACGCCACGGAGGGCGTACCTCCATGAATGTCATTCCGACCCGGAATCTGGAATCCTGGATCAGAATCAGATTCATGGAGGGCCGTGCTCTGCCCCGGCCGCAACGTTCCGAACCCCGTACATGGAGGGCCGTGCTCCGTCACGGCCATGAAGATCGATCCGCTGCGCAGCATGAAACTTCTATCGGGTTTAAGGACG
>WYBX01000049.1 GCA_011525695.1 Verrucomicrobiia bacterium | reverse complement strand
TGCCCGGGTAGCGCCGACTCTCCACGATTGACCAACTGCGGTGCGTTTTTCCGTCCTTGTGACGCAGTCGACACTTCAGGAACATGGCGCAGCTTATCCGATCCCCCGTGCGTCGGGAAGTGACTAGATCGGGACTACACGCCCTTTGGAAAATCCGAGCGCTGCAATCCAATCGTTTAGATCGCGCCGCCCTTCAAAAATAGTCGCTTTCCGTCCCCAGTTGCGGAATTCGGGTTAACGGGGTGCCTCTGCTGGTCCGAGAAAAAAAAGCGGCGCCACTGCCCGTGGCGCCGTTCCAGACCGGATGCCCGATCGCGAGTTCACGGCCTCCGAATGGCCGCTCCGAATCGCGTAATCAGTTTGTGGGGACTGTCAGGATGGTCTTCAGAATCCGGCCCGCGACCAAGTAGGGGTCCGCCGCCGAATTCGGCCGGCGATCCTCGAGGTAGCCACGATAACCGCTGTTCACGAAGCTGTGCGGCACGCGGACCGACGCGCCCCGGTCCGCCAGCCCGAAGCTGAATTTGTCGATGGACTGCGTCTCATGCAACCCGGTGAGCCGGAGATGGTTGTCGGGCCCATAAACCGCGATGTGCTCGTCCATGTGCTTGCTGAAGGCCGCCATCAGCTTGTCGAAGTACTCCTTGCCGCCCTTCTCCCGCATATACTTGGTCGAGAAATTCGAGTGCATGCCGGAGCCGTTCCAATCGAGCGGCGCGTTGTAGGTGCCGCGAATCGGCTTGCAGTGCCATTCGACGTCGACGCCGTGTTTTTCACAGAGCCGCATCATGATGTACCGGGCGACCCACATCTGGTCCGCCGCGTTCTTGGAGCCCTTGCCGAAGATCTGGAACTCCCACTGGCCCTTCGCCACCTCGGCATTGATGCCCTCGATGTTGATCCCGGCGTCGACGCAGATGTCGATGTGCTCCTCGACCAGCTGGCGCGCGACCGAGCCGACGTGCTTGTAGCCAACGCCGGTGTAATAGGGACCCTGCGGCGCGGGAAACCCGTTGTCCGGGAACCCGAGGGGGCGGTCGTCCTTGAAGAAGAAATATTCCTGCTCGAAGCCAAACCAGGTATCCGGATCGTCCGGGATCGTGGCCCGCGTGTTTGTCGGGTGCGGCTCGCCATTCGGCAACAGCACCTCCGCCATGACGAGAAAGGCGTTCTTCCGCGTCGAATCCGGAAACAAGGCAACGGGCTTGAGCAGGCAATCCGAGCTCTTCCCTTCAGCCTGTTGGGTCGAGCTGCCGTCGAAGCCCCACACGGGGAGATCCTCGAGTTTCACTTTCGCGACGTCGCCGTCGATGAGCTTGGTCTTGGACCGAAGGTTCGCGACGGGCTGGTAACCATCGAGCCAGACATATTCCAATTTGATTTTGGCCATAAGATTGCAGTTTGGGCTGGGTTGGAGGAGAGAGAGCGTTGCGGTCTGTAGGAGAAAGGTTTCCCTGCTCGCAACCGGAAAACCTGCGCCAAAGTCAGCAGCTCACATGCCAGAGGCAACGAGAAGACGCATTCATGACACTTTTTGAATCGATGAATCCGATTCCCGCTTCAACACCCCCGGCCCGCCGGTTCCCTGGGCCGGTTGATTCCGGATTATTCGCCCGGCATGCATGAAATGAAGGACACGGCACGGGCAACCGTGCGGATCGGTTACGATGGGCGGGTCTACAAGACATTCCGCGGTCATCGGGCCCGGGAGCGATTTGACCACGAACTCCGCGTCCTCCGGCATCTGGAGGCCCGCGGCTGCGAATTCGTCCCCCGGGTCCTCGAGGCCTATCCGGACGCCCTCAGGCTCGTAACGACCAACTGTGGCGGACGGGTGGAGCACATGGGCGAGGAACGCCAGAAGGAGATTTTTGCTGAATTGGAAAAGTTCGGAGTGCGCCACGAGGACCCCTTCCTCCGCAACATCACCTACCGCACATCCGACGGCCGGTTCTGCATCATCGATTTCGAGTTTGCCACGCTGCTCAATGACGAAGGCGGCGATGGCATTTCCCTGAAACCCTCACCGACTGAATGAGCGTCCCCACGTCCCCTCCCCCCGCAGTCGAGCTGCACTGGTCCGGCCTTACGCACGTGGGTCGCGTCCGTCCCAACAACGAGGATGCCTTCCTCGCGCTCACCTTCGACGGTCATGAAGTGCGTTACCTCGGCAAGACGGGTTCCGCCTCGCTGGGCGGCTCGGATTTCGTCTTCGCGGTCAGCGACGGGATGGGCGGAGCCAAGTCGGGCGAGTTTGCCAGCCGGATCACCGTGGACCGGATCACGCGGCTGTTCCCGCGCGCCTTCCGGCTCTCGGCGGCCGGGATGGCCGGCGGTTTCCACGATTTGATCGGCGAGCTCTTCACGTCGATCCACTTCGAACTGCTCAAGCTTGGCTACTCCTACGAGGAATGCGCCGGCATGGGCGCGACGCTGAGCCTTTGCTGGTTCACCCCCGAATGGATGTACTTTGGCCATGTGGGCGACAGCCGGATCTATTACGTCCCGCGCGACGGGGGGCTGACCCAAATCACCCACGATCACAGCCATGTCGGCTGGTTGCGCCGGCAGGGCCGGATCAATGAACGGGAGGCCCGCTCCCACCCCCGCCGGAACGCCCTCCAACAGGTGCTCGGAGCCGGACAACAATTTGTCGACCCGCACATCGGAGCAGTCAGCCATCATCCCGGCGATCGGTTCCTCATTTGCTCAGACGGACTGATCGAGGGCCTCTGGGACCGGCATCTGGAGGAATTCGTCCGCATGGCACCGGCCGAGGGCACGCCGACCAGCACCGCCGAGCGGTTGGTCCATGAATCCGTCCAGCGGTCGGGCCGCGACAACACCACAGCCGTCGTCGTGGAATTGCTCCCCGCCGCCGTCCCATGACGAGGTTGCTGTTCGTCTACGGCACCTTGAAAAGAGGCTGCAGCAATCATGGCCAGCTTGCCGGCCAGACGTTCGTGATCGAGGCGAGGACGATGCCCGGATTCGCACTATTTGATTTCGGTGGTTTTCCGGCCATCGCAGCGGTGGAGGATGATCATGAGGGAGTCAGCGGCGAAATCTGGGAGGTGGATGAAGCCGGGATGCAGCGGCTGGACGAGTTTGAAGGCGTCCCGCAAGGGCTTTACCGGCGCGCGCCAATCACTCTGCAACCTCCCGCGGCGGGCTTCGCCGTCGAAACCTATTTCCCCGCACAAAGCATCGCCGGTCGCCACCGGATCGGGGCAACCTGGCAGGAGTGAGCCCGTGCTGATCTGGAAACACATCCCGTCTGGAAGGACGATCTCCGTGTCGTCCTCAGACCCAATGTGAACATTCCTGCGAAGCTAATCGGTCTTTATGGCTGTGACGGAGCACCGCCCTCCATGGTCGGAATTACCGTTCTGGAGAGACGACCTCCGTGGCGTCCACCAAGCCAATGGGAAACTCATACTGCGAAGCTAACCCGAGTTTCGCACGGTAGGAGGACCGATCTCAGTCTGTCAGGTACTTGTGCAGCCAGGAGCCCTCAGGTCGGCCACACAAAACCGTTGCTCACCCTGCCTCGGACGCCTGCGCTGGATAGAC
>WYBX01000048.1 GCA_011525695.1 Verrucomicrobiia bacterium | reverse complement strand
TCGCCGGGCTTCTCTCCGCTCCCGGCAAAAGCTCAACTGCGAGTATGGCTTTGCCAGGCAGGTCCGAAAACCAACCGGTCTCCTTTCCAGACTGGAACCAGGCGCTCGCGGACTCCGGGCTTCCCGAGCTCCAGCAGCAGCACTTCCGCCGCGAAGTCATTTCATTCCTCAGCCACTGCAAAAAGCGCCATGCGCCCGCATCAATCATCCTGGCCAAGCAGTACCTCGGCACGTTGCCGCCGCAAGACCGGACTTCCTCCCCGTGAAGCGGCGAGACGGTAAGACCTGAGGTCGTGAAGCCATAATGGTGATTCAGAACTTCACCGACGACCGAGTCACCGACCACCGATTCACCGGTTTGCCTCCGTGACCTCTCCTCCGATCTCAGTGTCCTCCGTGTCCAAGGATTGGGAGATATTCCGCACAGGGATCCGCCCGAGCCATTTGCCACAATAAAGACGTGAGACGGTGAGACCGTTAAACCGTGAGACGGTGAATTGTAGCCTGAAAACCCCAGCCGCCAAATTCACCATGTCACCGTTTCACGGCCTTACCGTCTCACCAACCACCGCCCTCCGCCTTAACTCGGCTCGGCTCCTGTTCAAACGCTCGGGTTGGGATCGAACCGCGGAGCAGAACCGCGAATGACGCGAATGAACGCGAAGGCCCGAGCCCAAGCTCCGGATTCGCGGCCATTGGCGTGGATTCGCGGTTACTTCTCGTCCACTACGAAGTGCGCGCCCTGGCTCCGCGGATTGAGCGTGGCGGCGTGCACCACCAGCAGCGCGGTCTGGATCGCATTGCGCAAATCGATCAGATCGCCCGTCAGCCGGCAGCCGCGGTAGAAACTCTGAATCTCCTCGCGCAACTCGAGCAGGATCCGGCGGGCCCGGATGAGCCGCTTCGGCGAACGGACGATCCCGGCGTAATTCCACATCGTGTGCTGGATCTGCAGCATGTCCTGCCGGATCAGCACCGGGTCGGCCTCCCGCGTCGGGCTCTCCCAGGGGCGCGGCTCCGGCATCCGGAAATTTCCGGCCGCAATGTCGGCCGCATCCGCCCGCGCCGCGAATTTCGCGCTGACCAGGCATTCCAGCAGCGAGGTGCTCGCCAGCCGGTTGGCCCCGTGCAGCCCGGTGCAGCCGGCTTCGCCAATGGCGTTCAGGTGCCGCACGCTCGTGCGGCCGTTCAGATCCGCATGCACGCCGCCACAGGCAAAATGCGCCGCCGGCACGACCGGGATCGGTTCGCGCGTGATGTCCACCCCGTGCTCGAGACAGCGGTCATGGATGCTGGGGAAGCGATCACGGATGAATTCCGGTTTCAGCGCGGACAAGTCGAGGTACGCATACGGCTCGCCGCTGGCCCCGAGCTCCTGGATCACCGCGCGGGATACGATATCGCGCGAGGCCAGCGAGCCCCGCGGGTCGATGGCGTCCATGAACCGTTCGCCCTGCGCGTTCAGCAGCACGGCCCCTTCGCCCCGCAGCGCCTCGGTGATCAGGAACCGCGGCGCGTTCTTCTTCGCAAACACCGTCGGATGGAACTGCACGTACTCCAGGTCGACCAGCCGCGCGCCCACCCGGTACGCCATCGCCACCCCATGGCCCACGCTCCCGGGCACATTCGTCGTATGGAGGAAGATGTGTCCGAGTCCGCCCGTCGCGAGGATCGTCTTCCTGGCCACGATGGCACAGATGGTGCCGGATTCGCGGTCAAGGACGTACGCTCCAAAGCAGGTCAGCGGCTCATAACGGTCCGAACGATCCTCCGAATTGTGGGATAGCGTCAGCAGATCGATGGCAACCCATCCCGTCCGGCGCGTGATCCGCGGGGTGGCGTCGACCCGGGCCGCGACCGCGGCCAGGATCGCGTGACCGGTGGTGTCGCGGGCGTGGATGATCCGGCGCGTGCTGTGGCCGCCCTCGCGGGTGAAGTGCAGCCCGCCATCCTCCTGGCGATCGAAACCCACTTCGCCGGTGTCGAGCAGGAATTCCTCCACCGCCCGGGGGCCCTCCCGGACCAGATGCGCGACCGCCGCCGGGTTGGCCGTGCCATCACTCGCCTTCGTGATGTCCTCCGCGAGCGTGCCGGCCTCCCGGGCGGCATCGTAGATGATCCCGCCCTGCGCCCAGTCGCTGTTGGCCACCAGCGGCTCGGCCATCGACAGCAGCTCCACGGACAACCCGAGCTCCGCGGCGCGGAGGGCGTAAGCCGAGCCGGCGAGGCCGGCGCCGATGACGAGACAGTCGGTGCGAAGGATCTGCATGAGCTTGGTCGGGCTGGAAAAACGGCCTACCCTTTGCCACGCCCGGGCATCACCGTCAGGCTCAAATCCACGGCGGTCGCAGAATGGGTCAGCGCACCAATGCTGATCACATCGACGCCCTGCAGCGCGAACTCGCGCACGGTCGCGAGCCGGACCCCGCCCGACACCTCGACCACCGCCGCGCCGGCAATCAGTGCAACCGCCTGCCGGATGAGCGCCGGCGGCATGTTGTCCAGCAGGATCACCTCGGCGCCGGCGCGCAGCGCCATCCTCACCTCGGCCAGCGTCTTCGCCTCCACCTCGATCCGCGCCAGGTGCGGCGCGGCGTCCCGCGCCCGGGCCACCGCCCGGGCGATCGACCCGGCCGCGGCGATGTGGTTGTCCTTGATCAGGACGTGCTCCCCGAGGGTGGAACGGTGATTGAACCCGCCGCCGCAGCGGACCGCCTCCTTTTCCAGCGCCCGCCAGCCCGGGGTGGTCTTGCGCGTATCCACGATCCGGACTCCGGTCCCCGCCACCGCGTCGGCAAACCGGCGCGTCAGGGTGGCAATCCCGGAGAGCCGCTGGAGGAAGTTCAAGGCCGTCCGCTCGGCGGTGAGGATGGCGGCGGTCGGGCCGGCGACCGCCAGCACCCGCGCGCCCGGCCGCAGCGCCTGGCCGTCGCGGGCGAGCCGCCGGACCTTGATCCCCGGATCCACCCGCGCGAAGACCCGGGCCGCGACCTCGACCCCGCAGAGGACGAGCGCCTCCTTCGCCTCGATGAATCCGCGGCAGCGATGCCGATCCGGAAAGATCGCGCGGCTGGTCACGTCGCCCAGCGCCTCGTCCTCGTCGAGGGCGAGGTCAATCAAGTGATCGGTGCGAGGGGAGTGCTGCATCACAGGAGGCTAGCAGCCCGTCGGACTTGCAGTCGAGCGCAGCAAACATTCATGCCATCTTTCCGGCAACCTGGCGGGCTCGTAATCGTGCTCCTGCTCGTGCTCGCCCCCGGATTACGAGCAAGCTTACGAATCACGAGCACGATTCCTTCGGCGCAGGCGAGGCTGCGCCCACATCCCCCGCTCGATCCCACGTCCGTAGGGGCGCAGGCAAGCCTGCGCCCACCCGGGCAACCCACCCGTTCTCCGGGCGCAGGCGAGGCTGCGCCCCTACGCGCGTCTGCGAGTCAGCCAGGGATGCGCGATCCCCTCAGGCCTTCGGCGCGAGCTCGAACATCCGCTCGATGCAGCGCGCGGCGCGCAGCCGGATGTCCTCCGGGAGCGTGATCACCTGGTCCGGCCGAGGAGCCTGGAGCGCATCGCGGATCTTCTCCAGCGAGTTGAGTTTCATGTACGGACACAGCCGGCAGCCCCCAATGAACGCCTTTTCCGGCGCCTCGACCTCGAGCCGGCCCACCAGCCCGCACTCGGTGAGCATGAGGTAGTAGGGCGCGCCCGTCGTCTTCACATAAGTCATCATCGCCCCGGTGCTGCCGACAAAATCGGCGGCCCGCGCCACGTCCGGCGTGCATTCCGGATGCGCCACCACCTTCAGCCCGGGAAACCGCTCCCGGGCTTCCGCGATGTCGCCGGGGGAGAACTCGTCATGCACCGTGCAGGTGCCATCCGAGGTGATGATCTCCTTGTCGACCCCCCGCTTCCTGAGTTCGTCCCGCAGGTTCTGGCCCATCAGCCGATCCGGCACGAACAGGATCCGACGCGCCGGCAGGTGCTCGACAATGTGATACACGTTGCCGGAGGTGACGCAGACGTCCGACTCGGCCTTCACTTCGGCCGTACTGTTGATGTAGCAGACCACGGTGGCGTCGGGGTAAAGCGCCTTGAGCTGCCGGAGCTGTTCCCCGGTCAGCGAGTCGGCGAGCGAGCAGCCGGAGTCCCGGTCCGGCACGACTACCCGGGCCTCGGGCGAGAGGATCTTCGCGGTCTCCGCCATGAAGACGACCCCGGCGAACACGATGACCCTGGCCTTCGCCTCCCGCGCCTTGAGGCTGAGAAAGTAGGAATCGCCGCGAAAATCCGCCACGCCGTAGATGATCTCCGGCTCGACGTAGGAATGCGCCAGGATGACCGCACCCTGCTCCCGTTTCAGCCGGTTGATCTCGAGGGTAAGTGGCGCGATGCTGCGGCAGGTCTCGAGATTCCAGGTTCTCCCCCGCGGATCACACTCCACGTGCATCAGGGAGCGGAACAGCCGCTCGGCTTCAATCTCGATGGCATCGTCAGTGGCGATCATACGGTCAGGAAATTCATCTTCTGGCTTTGGTCAAAACCGTGCCGGGTCCGGCCGGCCGGTAAAGCGTTAACAGCCTGTCGGTCTTACGGCGACTCGACTTGAAGGCATCGAAAGTGAGGGCGAATCATCCGACATGCTGTTAAATGAAAATGCCCGGGGGCATTCTCGGAGAGGTTAGAGTGCGCAATGCCCCGGGCGTTCTCGCTCAGGAGGATGTCGGTTGCCCAACTCTCGATGCGCCCCCTTTCAGTATGATCCGCGTATGTGCTTGCCGCCGGGCGCCCTGCCCCCGACAACACGCCGTGCAACATCCCGGCTCGCTCCTCACGGTTGCCGCCCAGCGGACCGCGTGGGAACAGCTGCAGCGAATCCCGGAGCAGACCTGGATCAATCTCGCCATCTGCGTGGCCGCGGTCGTCATCATCGCCCGGTTGTGGGACGCCCTGCGCCGCTTCAACGATTATGCGCCCTGGCTCGCCACCGCCGTCGCCGCATCGATGATCCTCTTCTACTGGACCTACAATCGAAACGAGCCGCGTTTCCTCACGCCGTTCATCGAGCCGCTGACGCACATTCTTCCCACCCGCAGCCCGCAGTAGCGCAAGCTCGAAACGGTGCGACGAAGGCGCGACCTGTGATTGCGGCAGATGATTTTTGACAGTCGGCGCGGCCCCTCCCACGGTGGCCCCGTGACTTTGTCCGAACTCAGGAAGGAATACACGCTCGCGGGGCTCGCGAAGAAGGATCTCGCGCGCGATCCCTTCCGGCAGTTCGAAAAATGGTTCCAGGAAGCAGAGGCGGCCAAGCTGGTGGAACCCAATGCCATGACGCTGTGCACCGCCACGCGCGACGGCCGGCCATCGGCCCGGACCATCCTGCTGAAGGGGCTGGACGGCCGCGGATTCGTGTTCTTCTCGAACTACGAGAGTCGCAAGGGTCGCGAGCTCGAGGCCAACCCGCGGGCAACGCTGCTGTTCCCGTGGATTGCGCTGGAACGGCAGGTGATCGTCGAAGGAGCGGTGACCCGCGTGGCGCGCGAGGAGAGCGAGGCCTACTTTCATTCCCGGCCACGGGCCAGCCAGCTGGGCGCCTGGGTATCGCAGCAGAGCAGCATCATTTCCGGGCGCGATTTGATTGAGGACAGCATGAAGGCCCTGGAGCAGAAGTATGCCGGCGAGGAAGTGCCGGTGCCTCCGCATTGGGGCGGCTGGCGGCTGATGCCGGAGACGGTCGAGTTCTGGCAGGGGCGGCGCAACCGGCTCCACGACCGGCTCAGGTACCGGCGCGAAAAGGCCGGATGGATCATCGAACGGCTGGCACCGTAGCGCCTCGCCCGCAATCCAGGCATAAATTGCGCAGGGTTCTGTCTTTCCGTCCTGCGGACTTTCCGCATTTTCACTCATCGTGGCCAAAACGCCCGCTCACCCCCGCCGGTCCCGCTCCACGCCGAAGATTTCTTCGCGGCTGCTCGCCTCGGCACTCCGGGCCCAAAGCGAGGGGGTCATCATCGCCGAGCACAAACCGGCGCACCGCGGACTAAGGATCATCTTCGTCAACGCGAGCTTTTGCGAAATGACTGGCCATCCGCCGGCGGCGCTCGTCGGCCAGCCTCATGCCGTCCTCCATGCGGATGCCGCCGATCCGCAGCGGCTCGCGCGGTGGCTCCGGCGAGCGAAGCCCGGACATCCGCTGGTGGGCGACGGATTCCTCCGGCGCGCGGATGGCTCCACCCTGAGCGCGGCCTGGAGCTTCGACCCGCTGTGCAATGCCCGGGGCCGTGTGACGCATATTGTGGCGACCTACCGCGACCAGACCGAGAAACGACGACTGCAGGAGGCGCTCGTCCACTCCCAGCGGCTCGATGCCGTCGGCCGGCTTGCCGGCGGAGTCGCCCACGATTTCAACAACCTGCTTTCCGTCATCAATGGCTACTGCGAGATGCTCGCGGCGCATGTTGCCGCCAACCCGCAGGCGTTGCGCGAGGTGGCGGAGATCCACAACGCCGGCCGGAAGGCGGCGGCGCTCACCCAGCAGCTGCTCGCCTTCAGCCGGCGCCAGCCGCTGGATGCGCGCACGATCAACCTCAACACCCTGGTGCACGACAATGCCGAGATCCTGCAACGCCTGCTCGGGAATGTGGGGCGGCTCGAATTTGAACTCGCGGACGACCTCGCCAGCGTGCGGACGGATCCGGCGCAGTTCCAGCAGGTGCTGCTCAACCTCGTGCTCAACGCCCGCGATGCACTGCGCGACCATGGCCGGATTGTGGTGAGCACGGCCAACCGCGAGATCAAGGCGGGCCTGAACCGCCGCAACACGGACACTCCCCCGGGCCGCTATGTTGCCCTGGCCGTGACGGACAACGGCACCGGGATGGATGCCGAGACCCAGAAGCACCTCTTCGAACCGTTCTTCACCACCAAGCCGGAAGGCAAGGGCACCGGCCTCGGGCTGGCCCTGGTTTACGGCGTCGTCCAGCAGAGTGGCGGGTTCATCACGGCGCACAGCGAACTGCTCGTCGGCTCGACCTTCGAGATCCTGCTCCCCGTCGTGAATGCTCCGGTCGAGGATCACCGCGTCACCGTGACGCCGCTCCCCTCGCTCAAGGGCAGCGAAACCGTCGTGTTGATCGAGGAGGACGAGGTCGTGCGGAAGATGGTGGCCGGCATGCTCACCGCGGATGGCTATCGCGTGACTGCCGCCGGCTCATATGCCGGCGCGGCGTCCACCCTGCCGGAACGGCCGGTGCAGCTGCTGATCGGCAGCGTCGCGGGCGAAGGCGAGAAATTTGCCCGCGATCTGCTCGCGACGCACCCGCGGTTGCGCGTGCTCTGCACGGCGGAGCACGATGGCACCGCCCCGGTCGCCTGGATCCCCCCCGAACGCCAGGCCTGTATCCACAAACCCTTTGCCCTGAGCGAACTGCTGCGCGCGGCGCGGCGGCTGCTCGACCAGCCGTGAAGCCGGAACGCCCTGCCCTGCAACTCTACCTGGTCCGCCATGCCCACGCGCTCGACGGCGAGAGCGACGCCGCCCGGCCGCTCAGCCATCGCGGCCGGGAGCAAGTCCGCGCCATGGCGGCGTTGCTCTCGCGCGGCACGGCGTTTCAACCCGCCGAGATCTGGCACAGCCCGCTGGCCCGGGCGGCCGAAACCGCCAGCCTGCTTGCCCGCGAGCTGCGGAGCGCCGCGCGACTGCGCGAGGTTCCCGGGCTCGAGCCGCATGATGACCCGGCTGCACTCGTCCCCCGAATCAACGGGCTGGCCATTCCGGTCGCGATTGTCGGCCACGAACCGCACCTCAGCGCCCTCGCGACGTTGTTGATCGATGCCGGCGACGACACGCCGGCGGTCGTGATGAAGAAATGCGCCATCCTCGCCTGTGAGCGGACCGGCCCTCGGGGACGCTGGATGCTGCGCTGGCTGGTTTCCCCCGAATTGCTGGCATGACAATCTTCCTCACCGGGGCATCCGGGCTGGTGGGTTCCGCCTTCGCATGCGCCGCCGCCCGGCGCGGTCATCGGGTCATCGGCGTCGTCGGCACCCATCAGGGCGAACTCGAGGGCGTGGCCCAGTTGCTCCGGCTGGATCTCGCCAGCGAGCCGGCGACTACGACGGCGGTGCTCGATGTGTTTCCCCAAGCCATCGTGAACTGCGCCGCGGTGTCGCTCCCTGAGGCCTGCGATGCCGATCCCGTGCACGCCCAGGCGCTGAACGTCACGCTGCCGGCGACGCTGGCGCGGCTCGCGCATCACGTCAGCGCCCGTTTCATCCACCTGTCGTCGGAGCAGGTCTTCGCGGGCGACCGCAACGTTCGTTATGGACGGGAGAGCCCGCAGTCGCCGGTCAACCTTTACGGTCGCCAGAAGGCGGAGAGCGAGCGGGCCGTCCATGCCGCGGCACCGCGGTGCGCGGTCACGCTGCGGCCGCCGTTGCTGACGGGCAACAGCGTGAGCGGCCGGCGGAGCCTGCATGAGCGGCTGATGCTCGACTGGATGGAGGGCCGGTCGCCGAGGCTGTTCACGGACGAGATGCGGCAGCCCTGTTCCGCGGAGAACCTCGCCGAGGCGATGCTCGAGCTCTGCGAACGCGACGATGTTTGCGGGATCCACCACTGGGCCGGGGCGGAGCTGGTTTCGCGCCACCAACTGGGGGTCGCGGTGCGCGAGCGCTTCAAGCTGACCGAAGGGGAGGCTCCGATCATCGCCACCACGCGGGCGGACGTTCCCGCGGTGGCTCGCCGCCGTCCGGAGAGCCTCGCGCTGGATCTCGCGCCGCTCGCCGGCCGGCTCAAGACCCGGCCCGAGTCGCTCGCGGAGCAGCTGGCCGCGTTGACGGTCCCGCCTGCGTGCCGGGCCTGGTATCACCGCCGGTTGTCTCGTCCTAGCCCACGTTGACACCCGGCAGACGAAAAATGAAGCCGATTGAAACGATCCGATACAGCGAAGCATTCAAGCAACAAGTGATCAGCGAACTGGAAGCCGGCAGGTTCAAGAAC
>WYBX01000047.1 GCA_011525695.1 Verrucomicrobiia bacterium | reverse complement strand
GGGGTTCGGACGGCGGAGAGCTTCTTCCTGAACAGCGTGATTGCGCCGCTTGCGATTGCGAAATCGACGGAGGGCAAGCGGCGGACCCAGACGCGTGAGTACAAGGCGAACTTCCTGACCAGCTACCGGCTGGCCGGGCTGACGGAGCATCGGTTCCTGAAGAATCTGACCTTGGGCGGGGCGCTCCGTTGGGAAAGCAAGGCCTCGATTGGTTATTGGGGTGTGGACGTGGAGGAAAACCTTGCCGCGAAACTGCCGGTGCTCGAGTTGGATCGGGATCGCCCGATCTACGACAAGGCGCGACTCTATGCTGACGTATTCTTGACGTACCGGACCCGGTTTTTTGCCGACAAGGTCAACGCCAGCTTCCAGTTGAACGTACGCAACCTGCAGGAAAGCGGCCGGCTCCAGGCGATCAAGGTGAATCCCGATGGGGTGGCGAATGTTTACCGGATCATCGATCCGCGGCAGTTCATCCTGACGGCGTCGTTCGACCTATAGGATGGGTTGACGATTGCCAGGTTTTGCAAGCGGCCGCCTGAAGCATTGCAGGCGGCCGTTTTCATGTAGTCACATAAATCTCGAAGTCCCCGTCACCAGACGAGAAGTGAACGCGTACGCATCTTCCTGCTGACCGCATTCTGCCACCGCCGCGCGAACGTCCGATGGCGTGTGCCACCCAGGCTCCCTCTCCCATGAACTCCCAGAAAATCCATCTGCTCGACCGGCGGGCTTTCCTCGCTGGCACCGCCTCGGCGGCTGTCGCCTCGGCTCTCTTGCGGCCCAGCAGCGCGCTTGCCGCAGCCGCACCGCGCTCCTCGTCCATCCTCACACATGAGAATGCGCGCGAGGGCTCGCGTGACTGGCAATTGACGCGGGTGCGGATTGACCCCGCGGCGAAAGGCCAGAACCCGCGGGAGGTCGTGCGCTCGTCCGTAATCGAAGGGTACTGCTCGCGTCAGAGCGTCGCCGCCGGCGAAAAGCTCGACATCATGGTCAGCACCAATCCGCCGTCCCCGTTCACATTCGAGATTTTCCGCAATGGCTACTACGGCGGCCGAGGCGCGCGCCTGCTGACGACCCTGGGGCCGATCAAGGGCCGGGTGCAGCCGGATCCGGTCTTCAGCGAACAACGTCTGGTCGAGTGCCAATGGGAGCCGAGCGCGACCATCACGATCCCCTCCGACTGGCCCAGCGGCGTGTACCTGGGGCGCCTGACAACGCTGCCGGAGAGCGCCGACCACCCGTACTGGCAGAGCTACGTCGTGTTCATCGTGCGGGACGACCGCCCGGCTGACATCCTGTTTCAATGCAGCGACAACACCTGGCAGTCGTACAACCGGTGGCCGGGCACGTACTCGCTCTACGATGATGGCGTGACGCCCGGGATGACTTCGAAGCTCGACATCAGTGCGAGCTTTGATCGTCCGTACGGCAAGTACCGGCAGATTTACGACAACCCACAGTCGGTGGGGAGCGGGGAGTGGCTGTGCTGGGAGTTCCCGCTTGCGTATTGGCTCGAGCAGCACGGCTACGACGTCTCATACTGCTCGAATGCGGACCTGCTGACGCCCGACCGGGGCTTGAAGACGAAATGCTTCCTCAGCGTCGGCCATGACGAATACTGGGACGTGCGCCAGTACGAGAGCGTGAAACGGATGATCGAGAGCGGGGTGAGCGCCCTGTTTCTCTGCGGGAACGCCGTCAGCGGCGTGACCCCGCTGACGCCCGGCACCTCCGGCGAGCCCAACCGGGTGATGACCCGTGTCGGCCCGTTCGGCGGCTGGAGCATGGCATCGGCGGGCGTGGCCGTCGACCGGGATGGAAAGCCGCGGCCGGCGCCTGGTCCGGACGAGGGCCTGCTCATGGGCGCACGCAACATCTCGCCCGTGAATGGCGGCGGGGACTGGATCGTCGTCAAACCCGATCACTGGATGTTCGAAGGCACCGGAATGAGGAAGGGTGACCTGGTGCGCGGATTGGTGGGCTGGGAATACCACGGCAATCCCGCGGATCTCCCCGGCCTCGAGGTTGTGGCCGAGGGCACGGCGTGGAAAGGGGGAACGGTGGCGCAACACTGGACGGCCACGTACCACCCGGGGCCGAAGAACAACTTTGTGTTCAATTCAGCCACGATCTGGTGGGCGCAGGCGATGTCCTCGCCGCCGGGGCACATGTTGCCCTGGTCGCACTGGAACCGGCCGCATGGCCCGGACGAACGTGTGCAGCGAATCACGCGCAATCTCCTGCAGCGCGCTCTCGGTCGCACGAGTTGACTGCCGGGCGCTTGCGGGCCGGGCTGCGAAGGCAGCCTGGGCCTTTGCGCGTCAGCGGCTGCGGTTACTTCTCGTCGCCCCAAAGGGTCGGCGAGTTTCCCTGGCGCCTCCGCCACGCGTCGCGCCAGCGGAGCATGTCCCGGACGCCGATGACCGGCTTGGGAAGCCGCGCATCGCGGGCGGGGACTGGCTTCACGGCCGACGCCCGTTCCTGATACCAGTAGGCAACGCTGGCCAGTTCCAGAGTGAGGCCGTTCGCGTGGACATGCTCGATTGTGAATCGGAGCGACCGTTCGAAGTAGATCGGATCGTTGATGTGAAAGCGGTAGACGTGCGTGCGTCCAAGCCAGCCGCTTTCGCCGTTGACCCGCGCATAGCCAAAATACGGATGGCTGACGATTTCCTTCGGGCACCAGCTGGTGTTGAAATAATCTTCGGTTCCGGTGCCGTGCAGTGTCGGTTGCGGATCGCCGTCGATGAAGATCATGTCGTCGCCCTCGCCATACCAAATCGGCGAGGGTGAGTTGATGTAGTAATTGACGCCGACGAAGTGTCCCTTGCCCTTGATGTCGGCGATGACGTAGTTGTGCTCGCCGCGGAGGTTGTTCTCGGGGTCGCGCAGAACCCCCCACTCGTTTTCACCGGCGGCGGGCGCCTCCGTCACCGCATAATTATACGACGCGTGGAATCGGCCGAGATCCCTGGGCAATTCCGCGACCTCGACGTAGTCGATGTAGTAGAAGAACGAAGTGATGGTTTCCGTGGGCGACTGGTTCTCGATTTCGATTCGCGCCCCGGTGGCGAACGGCATCGGGAAATAGGAGACAAGTCCACGGCCCTTCAAGGGCGTGGCGCTCAGTGGGAGCGAGACGTAGTTGTACGCTTCGTTCCAGCCCTGGCCAAAGAATGCCCCGAGCGGCGATTCGACCGAAGGTTCCGAACGGCCGTCCCAATACATCCGCAGCACGAGGTCATTGCGGCTGAGAGTCTCCGGCGGAGGGGCAACGGTAATCCAGATATGGTTGATGATGCCGGCTCCGGAAATGTCGGCGAGCACCCGGTTCTCGCCGGGAGCGATGCCGGCAAGACGATCCCCGTTCCCGCCGCTGGGGTTGTAGCTGCTGAGCCGCTTTGATTTCACACCGGAGCGAATCGTGGCGAGCGAGCCGAGATCAGTGGCGAGGGATTGCGCGATTGAGGGAGCGGACGTGGAAAGAACGGCCAGGGCGACCAAACTTCCGAATGTACGATGAAGTTTTGCCGCAATGGGAGAGACCGCGGCCGGGAGCACGGGCGAGGCAGTAGGAGTGGTCATGGCGGAAAGCGTACGGGGTCACGAGTGGCAGCTCGCTGCAGTTCATTCGATCTTCGGCCAGAAAAAGAGGCGTCCCCCCGGCTTGAGCACCATGATGTCGGTCTTGGGCAGCGAGTAACCGCGGACCAGCAGCGCGAGCAGCAGTTCGGCCGGATGGCCGCTCTGCGAGCCGAAGAACTGGCCGGGACCGCCCTTGTACCACATTCGATAGTGGCAGGGAATGATGACGTCGGGCTGCAATCGGTGCGCCAGCGTCGCCGCCCAGCCGACACCCAGGTCCGTGTCGTTGATCGGTAGGAGCAGATAGTCGACCTCGAGCCGATTGAACTCGGACAGATACATCGTGTCACCCGGATGGAAGACATTGCCGAAATCGGTCTTCAACAGATAGCCGACGGAAACGGCATCCTGGTCGGGGGCGTCCGGGTAGTAGGACGTTCCGCGCGATTCATGGCGCGCCCTGATGAATTCAATCGTGACATTGCCACGCGTGACCGATCCGCCGGCCCGGGCGACATGGATCTGCTCCGCCGGAATGCCTCCGTCGAGGAGGAAGCGGTGGCAATACTCAGGAGCCCAGATCTCGGTCTTCAGCTCCCTCCACCGGTCAAACAACCCCCGATCCATGTGGTCCGAGTGCTCGTGGGAATAAAGGACAATGTCGGCTCTCTTCACCTCGGCTGCCTCGAGCGGATACCCGTGCACGAGCGGATTGGTCGTGGGATAGACGGCATCCGTGGCGGCGGGATCGATGAAAAGGAATGTCTCTCCGATGCGCAGGGCGAAGCCCATGTTGCCCAGGAACCAAATCCCGTTGTGCCCGGCAGGCTGATACAATTCCCGGGCGATCTGGCGGGCCGGTTCCAGGGGAGGGTAAACCCGGTCGGATCGTTGGACCTCGAAGCCTTGAGCCCAAAGTGAACTGGCGGCGGCAAGGCCGGCGCCAAGGAAACGGCCGATGGCGATGGGAGGCTTCATTTCGGGAAATCCCGCCGGAATTCGGCCAGGCAGTCCTCCTTGGTGCCACGGAAGAGATAGAGGCGGCCTCGAATCGTCCATGACTCGCCCGGTTTGAGCGGGCCGATCCGGACACAGTTGTGGAGACAGCTCCAGGGATTGTGACCCTGGACCGAAAGGAAGTCCTCCCAGGCGATCCCCGTCACCCAGCGTCCATCCTCCGATTCGCGCACCAGCAGCCCCGCGACAGCATCATCCCCCGAACTCGGCCATTTTCTTGAAAACGCGTAGCCGCCGTCAGCCGCCACCTTGTTGACTGCGGCGCGAATGGCGGTGTTGAAATGAAGCGCGCGCGAATCGAGCGGGGCAAGCCCGCCGGCGGAGAGATAATACGTCCGGTTTCGCCAGGGATCCGAAAAATTGGGATTTAACGGGAGCGGCATCGACGGATCCGTGCCGGGAACCTGCCCGGGATTCCAACAGGGGATGATGCCGGCGATCGCGGGCCACGCATGCTCGGTCCGGTTGGTCACCTGCAGCGTGATTTCCGCGCCGTTCGCGACGGTCCGCAGCGTGAACTGGAATTGCGGGGCGTCGACCGTCGCTTCAGTACGCCCGGCATTCAGCCTCCGCGGAAACTTGTAGGTGCCGTGCGTGTGCTGGCCAGGCTGCATGGCCTCAAACATGTTCCACTCGTAAATCCAGAGATACATGTCAGCTGCCGGCTCACCCGGGATCTGGAGTCCGAAGCCGCGCTCCCACTCGACCAGCCTGGGCTCGGCGGCGGGGGCGAGGGCTTGTGCCGTCACGGCGGCCAGGATGGCCAGGCTCAAACGATGCTGTTGAAGACAGGGCCGGCGTCGGTCGGCGGGCCTCTTTCCGCTTGAAGTATGGGGCATAGCGGCGGGTTTGAGCCGGTCGCTGCCGGCGAACGCCGGTCCTGTGCTCATTGGTTTCGTCGGGTTCATTCGAGGGGCGGTTATTGGCTCGGCCGCTGTTGCTCGAGCAGCGCGTGCAGTTCCGCAACCACGGCGGCATGTTGTGGGGCGTCCGCGAGATTCACGGTTTCGCCGGGGTCCGCTTCCTCGTCGAAAAGTTGCCGTTCGATTCCGTTGCCGGACTCCCATTCGATATAGCGCCACCGGCCGGAACGGACGGAGTAGCCATTGAAGCCGCTTGCGCGCCGCAGTGATTGGGTGAAAGCGGCGTGCTTCACTTCGCGGTCGGGATCGGTCAGGACGGGGCGGAGACTGACACCATCGAGATAGTCGGGCGGGGTGAGTCCGCAGAGATCGGCGAGGGTGGGATAAAGATCGAGCAACTCGACGACCCCGCGTGCGGTCTGCCCGCGGGCGCCGCCCTGCGGCAGCGCGATGATCAGGGGAACACGCGCACTGCGCTCAAACAACGTGTCCTTTTGCCAAAGCCCGTGGTCGCCGAGATGATAGCCGTGATCGCTTGTAAAAACCACAATCGTGTCCTCGGTCAGTCCGAGGTGATCGAGCGCGGACAGAACGCGACCGACCTGCGCATCCATGAACGAAACGGAGGCGTAATAAGCCTGGATGGCCTGGCGTTGCTGGAGTTCGGTCGCATTGTGTTCCTCGCGACGAAGGGTGGCATAGGCGGACGCCGGCGTCCGGCTGCGGTCATCGGCACTCAGCGGCGGGAGCGCGATGTGCTCAAGCGGGTAGAGATCGAAATATTCTCCCGGAGCGACGAACGGCGTGTGCGGCCGGTAGAAGCCCACGGCAAGAAAGAATGGCTGCGCACTGGACCGGAAGCATTCGAGCAACTCGATCGCCTCGGTCGCACCGATTCCATCCGTGTGTGCCGCACCGCTGCCCTCCTCATCGCGCAGCCAGCTGAGGATTCCGGCATAATAGCCGGCCCGCAGCGTGACGATCGGCTCCTCGTTGTCGCGGTCGCGGCCGCGTGGGTTCACGGCCAAATCCCACGAGGGAAAATCATCGAGGCTCGAGGTGCCGATATCCATGGGCACGCCATAATGGTAGAGCTTGCCGACGCGGGCGGTGAACCAGCCGTTTTGCTTGAACAATTGAGGGAGCGTCACCGTATCCGGAATGAATGTTCGGAAATGCCACTGGTACGCATTCGGTCCGCCGGGATTCAGCAGCACGCCCGTCGCATGCGGGCGGCGACCCGTCAGAAAGGACGTCCGACTTGGGCAGCAACTCGGAACCTGGGAGTACGCGCGTTCAAACCGCACGCCCCGGGCCGCCAGGCGATCGACATGCGGCGTATGCATCTGCTTCGCGCCGTAGCTGCCAAGCTGGCAGTTGAGATCATCGGCGATGAGAAAGAGCACGTTGGTTTTTGGCGCCACCGCCAGGCTCGCGGAACCCAGGGACGATACGGCCAGCAGGAGGGCAAAGGTTCGAATCAGCATCGGAACGGCTGGAATTGGGGGGGAATTCATCGATTCGGTGCTGAGGGCGCCGCAGCAGTGTCGGGAACGACAACCGATTCGCCGATTTCGACCTTGCCCTCGCGAAGCGTCCGGGGCGTCAGGATTGCCGGCTCGTCCATTTCCTTTCCGAGGAAAGGCGCGGCGGCGGCAATGACCACCGGCAGCGACTGGAGCTGTGACACCCCTTCGGTGGCGACGGTCATGCGGGTGCGCCAGAGCAGAACCCGGCGGTTTTCGGCCGCCATCCGGTAATCATAGGCGGACGCGACCACGTAATAGACATCGCCCCGCGTCTGATCGATCAGGAATTCGTTCCTCGGATCCGCCCGCCGGAATGCCTCGATCGGATTGAGGAAGTCCATGCCGGGGGCGAGGGGGGATTCAGCGCCCTCGGCGATCGGCACGGCATTGGCAATGCGCCAGACCTCCGCTTCCTCCAGGAGTTTGATCAGCTTCCGGGCAAATTTCTCGCCCCCCACCAGCGTGGCCCGATCCATGATCGCCCGGACCGACTCGTGCCCGTCCAGATCCGGATTTCTTTCGTGCAGCCCCCAGGTATAGATGATCAGCAGCGAGGGTGGCTTGGTGGGAGGTTCGCCGGGCAAGAACCCATTCGTGGCGAGGGATTTCGTCAGCAGCTTCTCCACGTCTGCGGCCTCCAGCGTGATCCTCGTCGTTGTTCCGTGTTTTAATCGCTGATACCCGGCATTATGAAACGCGAAATACTTCGGTCCCGGCGGCGCATTCGTCTCCATTTCCCTTCCGGCCGGTGTCGCTTCGGTGATGACCGTGACTTCCAGCCGCGGATTCTTCTGCAGCGATCGTGGCAGCAGCCATTCCAGGAACCCGGCGTCGGGTTCGCGTCTCGATTCCATTTTCAGAGCAGCGGGATCCCCAGGGAATTCCGTGGCATGCACCTGACAGAACAGCAGGAGCGAAGCCATTGCCGCGAATCCAGTCGCTCGGTGGTTCATCGTGGAAGCGGGACAGTGTCAGCGCGAGGCGCGAATCCGGCCTGGCCATCGAGGCGGGCAAGGTTGGAGGGAGGGAAGTTGGTTAACCGAATTCTTCATCGCTTCAGCCATTTGGCCGCCCAGCGCGGATAATTCACCTCCAGCAGGGCATGCGGGTGTCCGGTATACCAGCCGTACCCGGCGCGGCGCTCCCGCTCGATCTCCGCCAGCTCATATCGTACGATTCCGTCGCGGCCGCAGAAAATCGGCCGGTTCGTCCGGAGTTCATAGAATCGCGCCCAAAGCGGCGGCGCGGCCGGATCGGACACGACCTGGGCGTCGAACCCTCCGTCCACAGGGAATCGCTCCACGCGGATACCGGTGATCTTGGAGCGTTCGAACCATGCGACTGCACTCTGGATTGCCGCGATGATCTCCGGTGATGGGTCTTCCACGTCCATGAGCAGGCGCACGAGCCCCACGCTTTCCAGACCGCAGAGCGATGCAGGCTCGAAGGTGCGAGCGGCCGCCGGCGCGAGTGTCCTGGCATCGTGCTGGGCACCCCAGACGGTCTTCTCGCCCTTGATTTCGACTTGGGAGGCGAGAATGCACGTAATTCCCCGGTCGATAGCCTCCGCGGCGCGTTCCCGCCGCGGTTCGTCCAGCCAGGCGTAGGGCGCCTCGCGCGCCACCGCCTCGCGGAGGAGCACGATTACGTTATAGGTCGTGTTATCGTTGAACGTGATGTGGGCATGATAGCCCTGCGCGGGAAATCGATGAGGCCAACCTCCGTTGGGATACTGGGCCTTGAGCAGGTAATCGAAGCCGCGCTGGAACGAGGTGCGCAAGCGAGTCGCCTGCTCCGGCGGCAGTGGCGTGTCACGGGGCGCGGTGAGGACGCGGCCCAGGATCTTCAGCTGCGTGGTGGTTGCCCCATCGTCGAGCGATTCGTGGACGATGTTTCCCTTCTCGATCGGCTCGGAAAACCGGGTCATGCCGACCTCGTTGCTCCAGTTGGACCAGCCTCCATGCATTCCCTGCAGGGCTACGATTCGCTCGGCCAGCAGGCCGGCCTTGGCGGATGCGAACCACGTGGGAGGCTGTTGCAGGATCTGCTGGCGGGAAATGCCGAGCGCTTCGGCGGAACGGCCGGAGGGCAGGGCACGGCCGGTCATCTGGCTGATCGCGATCGAGGCGGCCTGCCGCGCCCGGGGTTCGCGATGGTTCAGGAGGGCGCGGGTCTCCGCGGGTGCGTTGATCTCGATCAGTGCGCGAATCAGGGCGTGGGTGAGCATCGGATCGCGCGGAATGGCGGCGGCTCCACCCAGCGCCGCCACAGCCGCGGGATTGCGGAGCCGCCCCAGGGCGTGTGCTGCCTCGCGTTGCACGAATAGCGCGTCGTCGCCCAGTTTCGCTACGAGTTGTGTGGCCGCCGCCGGATCCCCGGTGATGAGCACGCTTTGGCAGGCGACAGCGCGTACGCCTGCATCCAGATCAAGGAGCGCGCGACGGACTGCCGTCTGCGCCCCGGGGGTGCCGATGCGGGTGAGTGCCCACACGGCGTTGCTCCGCATCAGGCCGTTGGGGAGTTCGAGCGCGGCGGTGAGCGCCGGCACCGCCTCCGCGCCGCGCCCGGCCAGGGCGGCAATCGCCCGATCTCGCACCGCAAAACGGTTGTCGCCGAGCAGGGGGACGAGGATCGCCGAATCGGCGGTATTCCAATCGATGGTCGCGCCACGCGGATCGACAGTAGGTTTCATGCCCGTGCGGCGCACCCGATGGATTGCACCCGCGCTTCCGGCTTGCGACGCTTCCGGTGTGGTCATGCCGCGGGGAGTCCATGTGCCGGTATCCACCAGCAGAAGACTGCCGTCAGCGTCCTCGATGACATCGGCGAAATGAATCTGCGGGCTCGTGGAACTCGCGAAGACTTCGGGACGGCCACGATAGGTTGAACCTTCGCGCTCGAGCGTCATGCGTATCACCCGCCGCGTTTCAATTTCGGAATAGTAAAGTGAGAGGGCATACCCGGGTCTCCCGGCATCTGCGCGCGGCAGGACCATGCCTGCTGGCGCGACCGGTCCGATCCGGGACATGATTGGCAGCAAGGCGCCGGTGCGGGGAAATTCGGCCAGGACATTTTCCAAATCGGCGCGCGGATAGACGCCGCCGTGCACCCAGTGCAGAATCCCGTCCTGGCGCGGAGTGCCATCGACTCCAATGGCCGTGCCGAACATCTCGCCCTGTTCATTGAATGCCAACGATACCGGGTTGTCCATGCCACCGCCCGCATGGACCTGGATATCGCTGCCATCGAGCCGGCAGGACCAGATGCGTGCGGCCGAGCCCGAGGATACCAATGGTCCGCCGCCATTCTGACGTACTTCGTGGCCCTCACGGCCGTGGCACCAGTAGAGCCGGCCATTGGGATGCAGATACGGGCCATGCAGTGCGGCGGCGTTGCCGGGGGAATTGAAACCCGTGGCGATCGCAAGGCGCTCATCGGCGCGGCCGTCGCCGTCGGTGTCTTTGAGGCGCCAGACCGATGGTGCCGAGGTGACATAGAGCGCTCCGTCATGCCAGTGCGCGCCCAGTGGAGAATCCAGTTGCTCGGCAAAAATCGTCGCGTGATCGAACACACCGTCGCCATCGGTATCCTCGAGCAGCCGAATCCGGCCGGGGTCCGGCACACTCGCAGCCCCCGCTTCGGTGTTGTGACCGCTCCTTTCAACAAGGAACAACCGTCCGCGCTCATCGAAACTTCCGCACAGCGGGAAATTCACCAGGCCGGGCAACGCCGCCGGGACGATCTCGAACCCGGGGGGCACCTCCACGAGCGCGGAAGCAACGCCGGCAGAGGCTGGTGCCAGGAGGCTTCCCATTGCCGCGCACCACGCGCCGAGCAACGACCGGCGCGTGCGGTGGAAGCCATTTGCAGACGTCAACGCGAACGGGAGCATGGGAATGAATTGCAAGGATGAGGAGGGCGGGACGGATGCTGTCCGGGCGGACCGTGGCTCAGGCTGCGGGAATGAGATGGGCCAGTCCGATGAGAAGCCCAACGACAACCGCGGCCGCGGCGGCGCCGATGAGGTCGACCCGGTACCGCTGGAAGGAAGATTTGCGGTGCAGCTGGGCTAAGTCCGCAATCAGCAATCCCTCGCCATTGGCCTCGGCATCGAAGGGGTGGAGTCCGAACATTTTGACGACAGCAGGAGCGATTCGACGCGGATCAGCGAGAGATCGCCTAATCGGAGCCGCCGGTGCTTGCCAGCAGGGAGCGTCCTCTGCGAAATGGGGTCAAGAAAGTTTCTTCCGAACGGGCATCGAATTCTGAAAGCGATCGAGCAAAGCTCCGCTCGCAGGGTTGGACGCACGGGGGCCGCCAGTTCGTTCCGGCTCAAGTGACGCCCACCGGCATCGGGGGGGTGGTACGAGGAACGCTGATCGTCGCCACCGATTCCCGGGGGACCAACTGCGTGGGAATCGACAATTCCTGCCGTGGCAGACCCGGATTCTGAAGCCGATTGAGGACGAACTCTGCCATCTGGCGTCCCAACTCCTCCGGAAACGATCGGACCGAGGTGAGTCGGGGGACAAGGTTCGTCCCCTGCGTATCGTTAATGCCGATGATGCTGACATCGTCCGGAATTGAAATGCGCAGTTCTCGCAGCGCATCATAAACCCCGACAGCGACTTGATCATTTCCCGCCACAATGGCGGTCGGCCGATCAGAACGGGCGAACAGCGATTTGGCGGTGAGATACCCCACCTGCACATCGTCCGACCGAAAATCAAGAACCCGCGGTTCGAGCCCGGCCGCGGTCATCGCTTTCTCATAGCCGCGGGCACAGCGACTGAACCAGGTGAGGTGCAGGTTTCCGATGTAGACGATCGAACGGTGCCCTTTGGCAATCAGATGGCTGGTAGCCTCGGCAGCCCCGCTGATGTCATCGCTGTACACGGAATCACAGATGTCCGGCTTCCAATCGCCCACGACGTTGTTTCCCAAAGTCACGAAGGGCATGCCCCGCGCGTACAAAGCGTCCAGCATGTTCGGGAAGTGGGTGCCGGCGAGAACGGCGGCGCGGGCATTGGCCTTTTCGCCCAGCAATTGAGGAAGGTGAAGGGCGTGCGGCGGGGTTTCCGGCGTGTAACGAAACGTGAGGAAAAGCATTTCCCAACCCTGATTTGCACACCAAGCCTCTGCGCCCACAAGCAAGCGGGCCTGAAAGTTGTGGAGAATGCCCTGATTGGCGAAAAGAAATGCGATAATCTTGGACCGGCTCCTCCTGCGCTCCTCGAGATCGATCCCCATTTTCTCGGCAGTCCGCTGGACATGAACGCGGATCTCGCGGTCCACGGTGGGGTTGCCTGCCACCACCCGAGATACGGTGGCAGCACTTACCTTGGCAGTTCGCGCAAGATCATGAAGGGTGAATTTTCTTGTCATGTTGGCTGATCGAACGAATTTCCCGAATGTCGGCGACCTTATCTTGGGAAAGTGAGTCCCGGATCAGAAGGAAGCGACAACTTTGTGTCGGCCGTCCTCCATCTCCGGACGCGCATGGGAGTGTGGATGGAATGAAATGTCCGGCAAGAAAGACCTCTCATCCAATTGGGACCGCCGACGGGGCTATGCTCAAATTTCTTGAGTGCAGGAAACCTTTCCGATGCAGTTCGCAGCTGTGCGGCGGAGTTGCTCCCAATACCCTCTTCGAACCATCGAGTGCGAGCTCCCTCGCCGGCTGAAATAACGCTTGCCCATGAATTCACGACATCCCCTGCACCGTTTGACTGAAGCGGGTTTTTCACGCTGGGGCCGCGTCATCGTGTACTTTGGACTGGTCCTGTTTGGCTCCCCCGGGGGAGCCGCGGTGCCTGCTGCGGCGGCCGCTTCCCGCCCGGAAGATCTGAACGTGATGACGCGTTGGCCGACGCAGACGAATGCCTCCCACGCGCTTTATTATCATCTGAGCGGTGAAGGCATCAGGCAGATGCAGGCCCGGTCGGCGACGGTGGCCGGGTTCAAATCGCAGTCGGAATGGCAGGAACGGCGTGCTTGGGTGCAGAAGGTCCTGCGCGAGGAAATGCTCGGCCCATTGCCGGTCAAGGCGCCCCTGCGCGCACGAACCACCGGCGTGGTGACCAAGCGCGGATATCGGATCGAGAAGATTATCTACGATGCGCTGCCCGGATTCCCGGTGACGGCGGCCTTGTTCATTCCCGAAGGCCTGAATGCGCCCGGCGCCACGGTCATCTTCGCAAGCGGCCATACGGCGGATGCATTCCGGAATGTCGATCCCGGCGCATCGTATTTGCGCATCGTGCTGAATCTGGTACGGAAGGGATTCATCGTCTTCGCCTTCGATCCGCTTTCCCAGGGCGAACGTTCGCAGTATTTCGATGCGGAGAAGGGCGTTTCCCGACTGGGCAAGGCGTCCGCGCAGCACTCCTACATGGGAATGCCGCCACAATTGACGAACTATTCCCTGGCTCTCGCGATGAACTGGGACGGCATGCGGGCGGTGGATTACCTCGCGACCCGGAGCGAGGTGGACATGAAGCGGATCGGCATGTGCGGAAACTCCGGCGGCGGCACGCAGACCGCCTATGTGTCGGCCATGGACGAACGCATCGATGCCTCCGTCCCGGGGAATTTCATCACGAACTATCACCGTCTTCTCCAGACGCGCGGACCGCAGGATCCGGAGCAGTATCTCTATCGGCAGCTTGCGCGCGGCATCGATCATGCCGATTACCTGCTGGCCCGTGCTCCCCGGCCGACCCTGGTGGCGGCGACGACGCGGGATTTCTTCAACATTCAGGGGGCCCGGGAGACTTTCGCCGAAGCCAGGCGGGCGTTTGCCGCGTTGGGTGCACCCGGGAACCTCGAAATGGTCGAGGACGACTTCGAGCACGGCTACACCACGAAGACCCGCGAGGCGACGTACGCCTTTTTCCAGAAGCACCTGGGCGTGCCCGGCTCGCCGCGGGACGAGGATGTCGAGTTTCCGACGCCGGAGGAAATGCAGGTAACGCCGACAGGGCAGGTGGCCACCTCGTTGGAGTGCGAGAATTTCTTCACCGTCAGCCGCACGGTCGGGCGGTACCTCGTCCGGCGACTCGAGGAGCGGCGGCGGTGGCCGCGGCATCTGGAGGACGTGCGGCGGGCTGCGCGTGAGCTTTCGGGCTACGAGGAGCCGCGTGATGTGCGGGTGCCAATGCTGGCGGGAAGGTACCAGCGCGACGGATATGTCATCGAGAAGTACGTGATTGAAGGGGAGGGGGACTATCCGGTCCCGTACCTGCTGTTTGTGCCCGAGGGCGCCGGCCGCCGTCCGGCGGTGATTTATCTTCACCCGCAGGGCAAGGCGGCGGAGGCCGGGGTGGGCGGAGAACTGGAACGGCTGACGCGCCGCGGTGTGGTGGTGCTGGCTCCCGATCTCGGAGGTATTGGTGAAACCGCTCCCAATCCCGATGCATGGGAGGCGGCCATGCTGACGGGGCGCAGTCTTGTCGCGGTCCGGGCTGGCGACGTCGCGCGGCTGACCGCGGTGCTGCAGGCCCGGACGGATGTGGATGCCGCGCGGATCACGGGCGCCGCGAGGGGCGAACTTGGCGTCGAGTTGATTCACGCCGCGGCCTTCACTCCCGCCCTGGCGCGAATTGCGCTGGTTGCGCCGCTGCTCTCCTACCAGGCGCTATTGGAGGAGGAATATTTCGAACGCAGGTATATCGACGGGATCGTACCCCGCGCCCTCATGGGCTACGATCTGCCGGATCTGGCCGCGACCCTGGCCCCCCGGCCCCTCCTCCTCGCGGCTCCGGTCGAAGCCCGGGTCCGGACGCTCGAGCCGGCGGTGGCCGAAAAGACGGCGGCAGTCATTCGGGATGCCTACGCCGCGGCCGGCGCCGCCAGAAAATTCAGCCTGCAGTTCAAGCCGGATGGCCGGGAGGGGAGCGATGACTTCTGCGAATGGCTGGCCGCGGACAGCCGGACGCTCGCTTTTCCGGGGGCCGAGGGCGTCGGCAAATGGTCCCGGGGCGGCCGCGGCGGCGCGGTGCATGAAGTGACGAATCTCCATGACAGCGGACCCGGCAGCCTGCGGGCCGCGGTGGAGGCGAGGGGGCCGCGCACCGTCGTGTTTCGCGTGTCCGGGACGATTCACCTACGCAGCCGGATGCGCATCACCCATCCTTTCATTACAATTGCGGGCCAAACGGCGCCGGGGGACGGCATCTGCCTGGCGCGCTATCCGCTCGAGGTTGCGGCGGACGACGTCGTGGTGCGCCATATCCGAAGCCGGAGTTCTGACGAGGCGTTTCGGGAGGGCGGCGGAACCGCCGAGGGCATGGACAGCATCACCGTTGTCGGCGGAACCAATATCATCATCGATCACTGTTCGGCCACCTGGTCGGTGGACGAGAACCTTTCGAGTTCCGTCCAGCCGCGAGGGCCGAGGGTCGACAAGGTCTCGGTGCAATGGTGCATCATCGGCGAGAGCCTGAACCGTTCTGCGCATTCCAGCCCCGCGGCGCATGGTTACGGGACACTGGCGAAGGGCGGCTACGGCATGGAATACTCGTATCACCATAATTTATATCTCCACAACAACTCGCGGAATCCGTATCCCGGGAATTATAATGACGTCAGCGCCGATCCGCAGGGGCTGACCTTCGATTTTCGGAACAATGTTATTTATAACTGGATGAACCCGTATGCAGGATATAACACGCAGGCGGGGGCCAACAGTGTGACGCGGATGAATTTTGTCGGAAATTACTATAAACCGGGGCCGAATTCCGGTGGTCGTCACGCCTTCTTTCAGCGGGTGCTCGCCAGTCGGGGTTATTTCGAGGGCAACTGGATGGCGGACGGCTATCCGGCGGATCCCTGGAGCCTGGTGATGTGGGACCCCAAGTGGACCCCCGCGCAAATTGCCGCCTTCAAGCTTTCGGCGCCCACGCCGGTCAGCGAGATCTGCCCGACCGAGGACGCGGTGGCCGCCTACCGGAGGGTGATCGCCGACGTCGGCGCCACCCGCCCGAAGCGCGACGCGGTCGACACGCGGCTCGTGAATGACGTGATCACCGGGGGCGGGAAAATCATCGATGATGAATCCGAGGTCGGCGGCTGGCCGGAGTTGCGTTCGGCGCCTCCGCCGTACGACGCGGACCGGGATGGCATGCCTGACGACTGGGAACGGGAGCGTGGCCTTGATGCCCGGGACGCGAGCGATGGTCGCCGGGATCGAGACGGTGACGGGTACACGAATCTGGAGGAGTATCTGAACGAACTCGCCCGCGGACCGGCGAGTTGAGCCCGGTATGGCCCGGTCGCGCCCACACCCCGTGGCGAACACCGCAACCATGATCGATCGAACGATGAAGCGACGTGACTTGTTCAAGGCCGCCGGGCTGGGCGCGGCCGGATCGTGCGTCCACGGGCGATGACGTCCACCGAACTGATTGCCCGCCTGCGATCCGCCGGGCTCGCGACCGGGAGCGAAGTGCGGCTGACGCCGCTGGGCGGCGGGGTGTCGAGCGATATCCATTTAGTGGAGACGAAGGGAGGCTGCTTCGTGGTCAAGCGCGCGCTGCCGAAGCTGCGGGTGCGTGACGAGTGGTTTGCCGATGTCTCCCGGAACCGGGTCGAGCGGGACTGGTTCGAATACGCGCGGGGGGTGGCGCCGGAGTCGGTCCCGCGGATTCTGGCCGCCGATCCGGAGGCGGGCTGGTTCGCGATGGAGTACGTTGGAGGCGGAGCCGTGACCTGGAAGGCGCGATTGTTGGCGGGGGACGCCCGGCCCGAGGATGCACGCCGGGCCGGCGTACTGCTCGGCCGGCTGCATCGCTCATCGTGGGCGGACCAGGCGATGCGCGGGCGCTTTTCGACGCTCCCGAATTTCCACGCCCTCCGGATTGCGCCCTATCTGCTCACGACGGCAGAACGGGTGCCGGCGGTGGCCGCGGAATTGCGTGACGAGGCGCGGAGACTGGAGCATTCGGACCAGGCGCTCGTGCACGGGGACTATTCGCCGAAGAACCTGCTCGTGTCGGGCGATCGTGTCACCGTGCTCGATGCCGAGGTCGCCTGGTTTGGAGACCCGGCCTTCGATGTGGCGTTTCTGCTCACCCATCTGCACCTGAAGGCGCTGTTGCATGCTTCCCGGCCCGATCCCATCCTCGCGCTCATTCCCACCTTCTGGTCGGCATACCAGGACGCGCTCGGCACCGGCCGGGATGAGCGGTTGGAGGAACGCACCGCCCGCCTCTTGCTCTGCCTGCTGCTGGCCCGGGTTCATGGCAAGTCGCCAGTCGAGTACTTGACTGCGCCGTCGCAGCGTGAGGTGGTGACGGAATTCTGCTGCCGCCATTTGCCGCGGCCACCCCGTGAACTCGCGGCCATGACGAGTGCCTGGCGACAGTTTATCATCAGCCCATGAAGATCAACCGGGTCAGCGCCCTCCAGATATTCGACAGCCGGGGAAATCCGACCGTGGAGGCGGTGGTGGAGCTGTCCGGCGGACAGCACGGCCGGGGATTGGTGCCCTCGGGCGCGTCCACCGGCCGCCATGAGGCGCATGAATTGCGGGATGGCGATCCCGGACGGTTTTCCGGCCGGTCGGTGTTTCAGGCCGTGGCGAACATCGAGGGGGAAATTGCGCGGGCCATCACCGGCCGCGATGGCATCGACCAGGAGGGACTGGATCAAATCCTTATCGAGCTTGACGGGACACCGGACAAGTCGCGCCTGGGCGCCAATGCGATTCTTGGGGTTTCCATGGCCGCCGCCAACGCTGCCGCCGCCTTGCGCGGAGTACCGCTGCATGCCGCCCTCAGCAACGGCACCGGCACGCTGCTGCCCTGGCCAGAGGTGCAGATCTTCGGCGGCGGCAAGCATGCCCACGGGCGAATCGATGTGCAGGACTTCATGGTTGTCCCGCTGCGGGCCGCCTCGTACCCCGAGGCGCTGGAAGTCGTGTCCGATGTGTTCCGCGCGGCGGCGGACGTGATGCGTGACCGCCAGGGTCTGGCAGGCGTCGCGGACGAAGGGGGATATTGGCCGGCCTTCGATTCCAACGAGGAGGGATTCTCCGTCCTGACCAAGGCGATCGAGCGCGCCGGATACGCCCCCGGTACGGAGGTGGGCATCTCCGTCGATCTCGCGGCCAGTGATTTATACCACGATGAACGCTATCACCTCGGGCTGGAAGGACGGAGCTTTGCGTCGGCCGAGTTCGCGGCGATGGTGATTGACTGGGTCGGGCGGTATCCCATCGTTTCGCTGGAGGATCCCATGGCGGAGGACGATTGGGCGGGATGGCAGGGGCTGCGCGCGGCGCTCGGCCACCGGTGCCAGTTGGTGGGCGACGATCACTTTGTGACGAACCTCGCGCGGATCGAGCAGGGGATCCGGCTGGGCAGCGCCAATGCCGTGCTCATCAAGCTCAATCAAATCGGAACGGTCACGGAAACGCTGCGCGCCATCCGGCGGACCCAGCAGGCCGGCTGGGTGCCGGTGATTTCAGCGCGATCGGGTGAAACGGAGGATGCGTTCATCGCCCACTTGGCGGTCGCCACCAATGCGGGGCAGCTCAAGGTCGGATCGTTTTGCCGCGGGGAACGGATGGCGAAATGGAATGAGGGGTTGCGAATTGAGGGGGAGCTGGGCACGCGCGCCCGCTATGTCGGCGCCGGAGTCCTCGCGGGTGCCGGCGTGGTGCTTCCGGTCCCTGGCTGACTCCGCTCGCTCGATCGACTCCCGGCATTTCGGGTGGCCCGCCCTACCTGGCGGCCGATGCTGCCGCCGACATTGAGGCCAGGAACTCCGCCTCTCCGCGTTCGAACTGGCCGCGCAGCAGCCGCACCGCCTCCTCCACGGTTCCCTCCCGCATGCATTTCACGATTCCGCGGTGCTCGCGATCGCTCACCTCGTAATTCTCCCGGTACTCCTGCGAAAGCCCCACCCGAATCTGGAAAAGGGGAATGTGGCAGTGCTCATAGGCGCTCAACAATCGGGAGTTGCCGGCTGCCGCCACGAGCAGGTGGTGAAACCGGCGGTCCGCTTCGCCCGCGCCGGTATGGTATTTCTTCTGCGCCATGTAGGCGAAGTCCTCACAGGTGGCTTCCAGCAGGCCGAGTGATTCCGCAGAGATCCGTTTGCAGGCAAGGCGCAACGCCGCGATCTCGATGATTTCGCGGACTTCGCGGATCTCATGCACATCAGCTTCCGACATGGAGGCGGCGAAAAATCCACCTTTCTCGCCGCGTGCGACCAATCCCTCGCCGTGCAGCCGGGTCAGGGCTTCGCGCACAGCCAGCCGGCCAACGTTGATTTTCTTGGCCCAGTGCTCCTCCTTAAGTCGCTCCTCGGGCCGAATATCCAATATTAGAATTCGTCGGCGAATCTCGTCGTAGGCTCGATCCGTTTGATTGGTTTGCGCCATTAGATATTGGTTTAAGTGGAGCCAAAATTTTGTAAACAAAAGTTATTGAATCACGGTAAGCCTGACAGCAGGGCCAGCATGAGCATTGGATTTGATCAGCTGGGCTGGTTAAAAATTGTTGACAAAAATAGCCATATCTTCGTCGTCATAAACCTCGATGGATACGTCCCCGGATCCTCAGCCCGGAATCCTCGGCGCGTTGCGCTGTCGGATTCTGATAATCGCCGGGCGGCGATATTTCCCCAACGTAACGGCGAGATTTCCATAGGAAACGTAACGTATTATAGGTCAATCTTATAAGATCTTGATTGTCGCTACTCCGGCCCAGATGAACCCAAAACCCCAAGACATCATGCAAGTCGAAGAAATTGCCCAGGATCTCGTCAATCTGTGCTCCCAAGGACGCTTCTCGGAGGCCATTGAAAAGCACTATGCGAAGGAAATCGTCAGCAAAGAACTGACCGAGGAGGCGGTCGGACTGGAGACCGTTCGTGCCAACGACCGGTTGTGGCAGGCTGAACATGAGATTCATGGCCTGACCGTGGAAGGACCCTTCCTTGGGCTGAACAAATTCGCTGTCCGATTCATCTGCGATGTGACGTCAAAGCCCGAGGCGCGGCGTTTTACCCTGGACGAGCTCAGCCTGTACACCATCTCCGACGGCAAGATTGTTCTGGAGCAGATTTTCTGCGACAAGGAGGAATAAGCCGGTCGACAGGTGGTCGTCCTGCTACCGCTTGCGCGGGAATTTGTCGGCCAGCCGGCGGATTTCGTAGGAGAATTCCAGCCAGTCTTTTTCCCAACGCCGGGCTTCCTTGTTGGTGTACCGATAAAAGCCCTTGGCGTTTCCGATGCCCTGCGCGCCGCTCGCCACGACGTCGCGCATGAGTTTGGGCACCTTGCGGCTGTTGGAAAGCCGGGGCAAGAGGCCCTCCATCACCCGGGCGTAGGCGGGGATGCCGGTCAGGTCCATCCAGCGAAAGGGGCCCGCCAGCAGCGACCACCAGCCCATGTCGTTTCGGAACGACTTGTCGACGGTTTCGATGTCGGCCACGCCGGATTCCACCAGATGAAACGCCTCCCGGATCATGGCGTACATCATCCGATTTGACAGAAACCCCCGGATATCCTCGCGCAGTTCGGTGGGCTCCTTGCCGCAGGCTTCGCCAAACTGCCGGGTGCGCCGCACGGTTGAGCGGGTCGTGTGCCGGCCGGGGATAATCTCCAGATAGCGCATCATCTGCGCGGGTTCGCCCCAATGCATGCCGATGTAGCGGCCGGGATGTCGGCGACCGGCTTGCAGCAGCGTGATGGGAAAGCTCGAGGTGTTCGAAGCAATGATCGCGTTCGGCGCGACGTGCTTTTCCACCTCGGCAAAGAGCTTTCGCTTCAAAGCCAGATCCTCGATAACGGATTCGATCACGATCCTGCAGGGCCCGAGTTCAGCGATCGATTCGACGAGTTGGAATCGTTGGCGCCATCGTTTCGCCCGCACCCGCGGGATGAATCCGCGCTGGGCAAGCCCGGTCACTGCCTCATCGATATGCGCGCAGCTTTCCCGCGCCCGCCTGGCCGTGCGATTGTAGGCGATGACGCGGAAGCCGTGCGCAACCAGACAGGCGGCAATCCCGCGACCCATGAGTCCGAGGCCAATCAATCCGACTGGCGGAGGGAGCGGGGAGGACTTCTTGGGCATCAACGAAGGGACATCACGTGCACTACACTCCGGATGGAACGGGCTGCCCGGGAACGATTACAGCACTCCAAATTCATCATAGACATCCCGCAATGTCCGGCCTTTCAGCAACTCGCGCCGCGACGCATTTTCCACCGAAACCTTCTCGGCGGCCCGTTTCAGGACCTCCTGCTCCACCTTCCTCGGAACGACGACCACCCCGTCGAAATCGGCAAAAACCAGATCCCCCGGGTTGACGAGGACATCCCCGCAGCGGACCGGCACATCGAAGGCCATGACGCGGCCCCGCCCTTTGCTGTCCACCGGGCGGATTCCCGCATGGAAAACGGGAAACCCCATCTGCATGATCTTCCTGCAATCCCGGATTAAACCGTCACACACGCAACCAGTTGCTCCATTGCGCTTTGCGATCGTGCTCATCAGCTCGCCCCAGGGCGCGTTGGTGCAGCTGGCGTCGGTGGAATGCACCGCCACATCGCCACCACCCAAGGCGTCCATTGCCTCGATTTCCAGCCCATACGGGTCCTCCTCGACGACATAGTCCGTTTCCATCCAGCGAAAGGTTCGTGCCCGGCCTACGATGACACAGTTTTCGGCATCGAGGGGGCGCAGCCGATGGTGCATCGCTTGATGCCGAAACCCAAGGTCGTCCAGAATATCGCATACGACAGGCACATAGAGCTCCTCGCGAATCCAGCCAAAGAGCCGACGGTCGTCTGCCGGGGCACTCAAACCTGAATTGATGAGCTCCGGTATTTCACCAGAATTGCGATGGGGAAGGGTCTTCATTGCTGAAAGTCAGGGAGAAAAAACGTCAGCTCTAACGGCGCACTGACGTTGGCCGAGAGTGCAGGATAAGATAGCTCAGTGGCAAGAAAGTTTTCTTGTCATTCCTGTAGCGCTCCGATTCCGTTCCAGAAACGTCCCTCACTGGCACTGAGGACCTTGGAACTTTCTCCCCATGGAATATGAAGTCTGAAATCAAGCATCCTGAAAAACTCGCTTCGACTGGAGCATACTCGGCGGCAATTCGGTGTGGGGGCTGGCTCTTTGTCAGTGGGCAGGGCCCGCTGGACATGAAGACGGGGCGCGTTCAACCCGGAACGATTGAGGAAGAGACCCGCCTGACGATGAACCATATCGGGAAGATCCTGGCGGCTGCCGGCTGTTCCTTTCGCGATGTCGTGCGCTGTGGCTGCCATCTGGCAGACATCAAGGATTTCGACCGGTTCAACCAAGCCTATGCCACCTTCTTTGAGGGAACATTGCCCGCCCGCACCACCGTGCAGTCCGGATTGGGCGACGGAATCAAGGTGGAAATCGACTGCATCGCACGGGTGCCGCGGGCGGCGAAACGGCGCACCGTGAAAGCAGGGCGCCGTCGCCGGTAGCCTTGGAGGGGTCGCGTTGCACCCCTGGCTCACTTCGGACCAGCGAACTTTGCAACTTATCCTTCCACTCAATACAACGTTCGAACCACCGCCGCCGTGAGATCATGGTTTCTATTATTGGCCTGCAACCTCATGTGGGCGCTCCAGTTCACCTGTATAAAACTCGTGGAGGATCAGGTCGGGCCTTTGTTCACGGTCTTTGGCCCAATGGCTCTCGCAACGCTTTTCCTCATCCCGTTTGTGCGTGCAGAGAAGGAGCGGCCCCTGCCTCCGGAGCCAGGGGAGCATTCGAATCTCGTGCTCTACGGATTGCTGATTGTATTTGGAGTCTTCCCGGGGCAGGTGCTCGTCACGTGGGGGACGCGCTGGACGCTGGCCAGCAACGGTGCGCTCATCACGCTGACCCTGCCGGTATGCGGCGCGGTGATGGCGAACTTCTTCCTCGGCGAACGAATGACCACCGTCCGATGTGTGAGTTTCCTGCTGGCCATCGCGGGCGTGCTGATGTGTTCCGGCCAGGACATAGGAGGCGCCAGTTTCTCGCGGGAAAACCTGTGGGGCAATCTCTTGATATTTTCGGGCGTGCTCGGCAGCGCTTTCTACAACACCTATGGCAAGAAGGCGCTCAAGCGGCACTCGCCGCTGCGGATGCTTTTCTACACCTATGTCGGGATGACTGCCCTGATGCTGCCGTTTGTCGTCGCCCAGGAGTATGATGTCGTCATGCGCGTGCCCGATTTCACCACCCGGACGTGGATCGGCCTCGTGCTGCTGACCGTGTTCCACAATTTCCTGTCGATGGTGTTGTTCCTGAAGGCCCTCAAGGTGCTCGATGCGACCCAGGCGATTCTGTCCGCCTACCTGATCACAGCCTTCGGCGTGCCCATTGCAGCAATTTGGCTGGGCGAGCGACTGTCGCCCGTTGTCATCGCGGGCGGAGTGCTCGTGCTGGGCAGCACCCTGGTGATTACGGTTTGGGAGGAGCTGCGGCGGAAACCGGTCCGCGCGTGACCTCGGGATAAGTCGCCAACACGAGTTCCTCGTGCTGGCTCCTCGACCGGGCGATGATTTGCCCCCTGGGGTCGATCACGAACGCGGGGCCGACAAATGGAATCAACGGATGGGACTTCCCCACGGGGTTCACGAAGGCCGCGTGAAAACCCCATTGGATTGCCTTCGGTCGGACCACGGCCACGAAGAACTTCAGCATTTCGTCATGCGTGCGATATCGCGCCACCCGGCCGGTGACAAAGGCGTCCACCATGTGTTCCTCATCCCGCCACGCCGCAATTTTCCCGTTCGTGTACACCGGGTCGGAGTCCCATGCATGCGGCATCAGCACGAGGTCGACCCCGCGCCGTCCGTAGCTTTCCAGCGGCTGCCGTTGATGGCAGTCCGCGCAGATGCTGATTCCCACCCGCAGCTTCCCCAGTCGCAGCACGGGTCGTCTTGTGTCGGGCCGGAAATAGTTTTTCTCCAGGACGGTGATGAAGTTCTTCCGGAAAGCACCCGCCAGGCCGCCCTGCCGGTTGACGAGCACATAGCTGTTATACGGTTTTCCGGCGGTTTTTTCCGCGAAGCCGAAGCCAACGGCGATGCTATACTTTCGCGCCCAGGCGCGCATTTGTCGCACGATGGGGCCCGTCAGCGGTTCCGCCGCGAGGCGCACGAGATGATTCTTCCACATCCCATGCACCGACATTTCGGGAAATACGATCAAGTCCGCCTTTTTCTTTGCCGCCCGTCGGATGAAGGCTTCGGACCGCCGCAAATTACCCTTCATTTCACCCCAGCCGCAGAACATTTGTGCCAGTGCTATTCGCATGACGAATTCTCCTTTCGATTGGCTGCACCCTGCAGCCGGTTGGACTTACGAGCCTTCCCATCATGCAATGATCTCATTTGGTGTTCGAAACCGGATCAATCATCGCACGAAAATAGCTGCGGGCGGCCTGCACCTGGCTTCGGATTTCCGGGATGCTCCGGCGAAACGCCTCCGGCGATTCCCATCCGCCAGCCCCGCCCGGATCGATCACGCCCGTGCCGGCATCGAGCCAGCGCTCGATTTCCCGCAGGGTTTGCAGGCGGCGCTCCACCAGCGAAGCCAGTTGCGCTCGGTGAACTGCCGGGCGGCCTCCCACTTCGATGTAAACGGGGGTCGCCACCGCGCCGGAAAAATAACCCGGTGCGTCCATCAGCGGCTGATCATTCGTTTCGCACACGGCCGTGACCCAGCAACTGCGCTCCACGTGGATCTCCGCGCTTAGCTCCAGCGCGCCCGGTCCCGAGACTTCCTTCAGCACCTGGCCGAAAGAGACCAGCTTGAGCCGCACCGGCTGTCGTCCCGGTAGTTCCCCCCACGCGCGTGCCTTGACGGTGATGCGATCGCCCGTGCCTGCCGCCAGCACCGTGCCGGGAGGGCGTCCGTTCACGGCCAGCTCGAGCATCGGACCGGTGGTCACGAAAGTGCGGCCCTGCCGGACGGCCTCAATCCAGCTATCGGCATCGAAAGCGTCGCCGGTATGGGCATATGCGCGCGTGCTGCCGATGGTGCCGCCCCACGGGACATCACTGCCGGCCATGGCCGTGAGCCGGAATCCGAGGTTCAGGAATTCAAACCAGCGCTCCACGCCCACATAGCCCATCTGGGCGATCTCGACAAAATCAACCAGACCGGCTGGCGCCAGGAGGGTTAATCCGCGATCAGCCTGGAAGTGCCAGCGACGCCGGCCGACATGGGCAAACCCCGAGAGTCCGGCGCCTCTATTGCCGGCAAAGATGGGACCATAGGAATAATAATTGTCCGGGTCCCGGAGCAGGGCGGTCGTGTTCAGATGGAGGGTGTGGCCAAGCTGGGTGGTCCGGGGATCTTCCTGGCCCGGAATCAGCCAGGTGGCCTCAGACTCCGCGCGGCCTGACGGTCCCAGGGCATATTGCGGGTAATACGTCTGTCGGGCATCGCCCATTCCAAGCACATTGCAGACCCGGACATCCTCCGCGCGTGCCCAAAGGAACGCGTTGCGGTTGGCGGCCGGGGAGGTGCGTTCGATATGGACGTGTCCATCGCCTGAATACCAACCGCGGGCCGCCATATCCACCCACCGCGCGAGCGGAACCGTCACGGCCTGGTCGGCCTCACCGATCGTGAGTATACGTTCGAACGGTATATACTCGAGACCCTTGCTCACTCGCAGCCGGTAGGTGCCGACTTCGAGCGGCACCCGCAGTTCGCCGTCGACAAAGAAACAGGAGGATTCCGGTGCATGCTGCTGCCGAAACCACGAGGAGCCGAAGCAGGGATATTGCGATCGGGCTCGCGGCGAGGTCCAGTCGGCGTAATGGATCAGATTGCCCGCGCCGTACAGGTAGCCCATGCCGCTGAGATCGACGGCATCGTCCGGCACGTGGAGTTTTCCGTCGCGGTCGTGGAGCTGGACGGCGGCGGCCACCGGCCGGCCGCTGGCATCCTGGATCGTGAGATGAAGCTCTGCGGCAAGGAGCAGCGGGCAAAGAGTCAGCATTGCCAGGGCGCCGGCCCAGCGCGGGACCGGCGAGGTCGCCCCTGCAGTGGGGCACTCTTTGCGGGAGGATGCCATTGGCGGGATGGACGTCGTCATTGCTGCCGGACCCGCTTTCAACGCTGGAGAGTCTGGCAGCCTCCATGTCCTTGGATAAGGATGGGTCAGACGCAAGAAAGGTTTCTCAAGGACGCGAAACAACTCATGCGAAGTTCTGAGCAATATCTGCGAGGACGCGTTTTCACTGGGGGCGTAATCTGGCCCCCGTGGCTGTCCGTCCCGACCTTTTCGCCTCAATCCTGCCCGCATGAATCCAGCGCTTCCGGCGTCCCATCGAACGGCTGTGACCCGTCGCAGCGCGCTGAAGCTGACGATGATGGGCCTGGCCGGCACCGCCGTCGGCGCCGGGGGATCCGCGGTGTTCCCCTGGTTGGCCAAGGGCAGGCCAGGTCCATATCGCTTCTTTACCGACGCCGAGGCAGAACTCCTGGTGGCCATCTGCGAGCAAATCATCCCCCGGGACGATGTTGGCGGCGCCACGGATGCCGGGGTCATCCACTATATCGATCGGCAGGTCGCGGCCGGCATGTTGAGGGAACACGCGCCGACTTACCGGCGTGGGCTGGAGGCATTCCGGCTGACCTGCCTGGCCGCGCACCAGGCGGCCTTCACGGAGCTTTCCACGGAGGCGAAAACCGAGGTGCTGCGCACGATTGAAGCCGCGCGGGCCGATCCGGCGCCGTGGGGGGAACCGGCCCAGGATGCCTTCTTTCGGCTCGTGGTCGACCACACCATGCAGGGCTTTTACGGTAGCCCGCGCCATGGCGGCAACCGGGGCTACCTGAGCTATCGGATGCTTGGCCTCGATTATCCGCAGGTGCTCGGGCGAAACAAGTTCCGGAGTCTCGAGCCGTGAACCAACGCCACGTGAACGCAGTGGTCGTGGGCGCGGGGGCGGGTGGGGGAATCGTCGCCAAGGAACTCGCCGCCGCAGGACTTTCGGTCGTTTTGCTCGAGCGTGGCGGGTGGATCAGCTTCGAACAGCACGACCACGATGAACTCTTCACGCGCCTGCAACTCGCCTACGGGCCCGATGAACGCCATCCCCGGATGGCGCAGACGACACCGGGCCAGTGGCGGCGCGTGATTTCGAGCGAAAGCGGCTACAGCAACAATGCCGCGTGCGTCGGGTCCGGCACGGTTTTCTACGGGGCAATGGGGTGGCGCTTCATGGAACAGGATTTCCGGATGCGTACGACTTACGGCGTCCCGGAGAATTCCACGCTGGATGACTGGCCAATCAGCTACGCCGATCTGGAACCGTTCTACGAAAAGGCCGAGAGGGAGATCGGCGTTTCCGGCGACATGACGACCAATCCCTTCTCGCCGCCGCGCCAAAGGCCATACCCGATGCCGGCGTTCCCGTACAACCGCGAGGGACGGATGCTTAAGGGCGCCGCGGACCGTCTGGGCTGGCATGCTTTTCCGATTCCGATGCTGCGGAATTCAGTCCCCTATCGCGGCCGCAATGCCTGCATCGGCTGCCGGTACTGCGTCGGGTTCGCCTGTGAGATCAATGCCAAGAATGGATCGCACAACACGGTCATTCCCGCAGCCCTCGCCACCGGAAATTGCGAGCTTCGCATCAACGTCATGGTGAGCGAGGTCACCGTGGATGAGCGTGGCCGCGCGCGCGGAGTTCATTATTTCGACGGACAGGACCAGGCTCACTGGCAACCGGCCGACCTCGTGGTGCTGGCTGGCGGCGCCATCGAGACCGCCCGCCTGCTGCTGAATTCCAAGTCTCCCTTGTTTCCCAATGGAGCCGGCAACCGGCACGATTGGGTGGGACGCAACCTCCAGGGCCACACCTATTGCGGCGCCGAAGGGCACGCCGCGGAGGAGACCTACGATGACGTCGGGGCCGGAGCGACGATCGCAATCAGCGACTTCAACCATGGCAACCCGGGCGTGTGTGGTGGCGCAATGCTTTGCAACGGGTTCATCGTCACTCCGTACAGTTTCACGCGGGTGCGCCCGCCCGGCGCGGCGCGCTGGGGCAAGGCGCACAAGGATTTTCAACGCCGCTACTTCAAACACCGCCTGGAAGTGCACGGACCTGTCCAGGAGATCCCGCTTTTCGAATCGCGCGTCGAGGTGGATCCCGCCGTCCGGGATCACTGGGGCATTCCCGTTGCGCGCATGGGCGGGAGGCGGCACCCGCTCGTGCTCGAGATTGCGCGATTCATCGCGGCCCAGGCCGAGAACTGGGTGCGCGAGGCGGGCGCGACCGATATCTGGACCCGCGTGCCGACGGGACTGCAGGGGGCCGGCGGACAACATCAGGCGGGCACGTGCCGGATGGGAAGCGATCCCACCACCTCGGTGACCGATCGCCATGGGCGGGTGCACGAAATTGACAACCTCTACATTTCCGACGGCAGCCTGCACGTCACCAACGGCGGCTTCAATCCGGCGCTGACCATCATGGCCCTGGGCTATTGGGTGGGGCACCACATCGTGCAAGACTGGCGCGGAGGGCGCCCGCGATGAGGCCGGGGTTTGGCCTCTTTCTCGGCTTCGCCCTGCCTGCCGCCGTGTTTCTCGTCACGAGCGCGATCGGCAGTTTCGGATATTTCCATTTCGCGGACCCCGCGCGCACGTGCAACTCGTGCCATGAGATGAGCAGCCAGCATGCAGAGTGGTCCGTATCGGCGCACCGCACCCTGCATTGTCGAGAATGCCATGGCGGCTCGCTCACGCTCGACGTGCACGCGCTGACGGCGCACGTGAACCGGGTGGTGCAGCACTTCGGCGGCGGGAAGGAGCAGCCCATCCGGCTGACGGAGCAGGCGATCCATGTTCTCCAGGACTCGTGTCGTGACTGCCATCCGCAGAGCTATGCCGACTGGCAGTCCAGTCGGCACTCGGCTGGCTACGCGCGAATCTTTCTCGATCCGGCTCAAAATGGAAGTGAGCACCCGGAGGCGGATTGCCTGCGGTGTCACGGGATGTTCTTCGACGGAGAGATCCACGAACTGGTGACGCCTTTGGATACCACCGGACCATGGACGCTGAAGGATCCGGCCAAAGCGGCGCAGCCAACCATTCCCTGTCTGGCGTGCCATCGCATCCACACGCCGGCGGCGGCCGCTCCGGCGGAACATCTGCAATTTTACGACCGGCGCGAGCGCACGGCTTTTGCCGCGAGTCTCCTGCCGGCACCGGCGATCTTGCAGGGTGATCGCCGGGTGGAGATCTCCGCCGATCCCCGGCAGCGGCTTTGCGTGCAGTGCCATGCACCGACGGCCAACCATCAGCTTGGCACCTCCGACGACCGCACTCCCGCCGGAGTCCACGAGGGTCTGAGCTGCCTCGATTGCCACAATGCCCATTCCAACTCGGCGGCGTTGTCGTGCCGTTCCTGTCACCCGGCGAATTCGCACTGTGGCATCGATGTGGAAGTGATGGATACGTCATTTCGCTCGCGGGAGAGCAAGCATGACATCCACCGTGTCGCCTGCGGCGACTGTCACGAGGGGCAACGTCCGGGGAAGAACTGAACGATGGCACGGCCGAAACCCAGTCCAGCGAGTGCGGAGGCGGCGATCACCGGCATCCCGGCCGATGTCGACCCCCATGCCGCACAGGAAATGAGGGGAAGATCGGACGGAATCGATCTGCTCGAGATTCGCGGCTTGGGCGCACTGATCCGGTGGGTCGGCTTCCCCTATGTGATCCAGGCGGCGTTGCTGGGCGTATTTGTGCTCTTTCTGATCCAGGCTTGGGGCGTCTTCGCACCCGCGGAAGTGGACGAACGGGTCTTTTCCCGGACCTTCCTGATCACGCTGGTCATCTGGGGCGTGTGGTGGCCGGCCATGGTGTGGGGGGCAGTGCTGCTTGGACGCGTCTGGTGCATGGTCTGCCCGCTGGAACTCCTGAGCAACTTCGTCGAGCGCATCGCCCGCCGTCTTGGCATTGGGCAGAGGGCGCTGCCCAGGTGGGTGGAGGCGGGGACCGTCATCGTTCTCCTTTACGCGACCACGCACCTCCTCGTGATTGTCTTTCATATCCATCGTGTTCCCGCCTATACGGCCGGTCTGCTGCTTGGGTTGATCCTGCTGGTGGTGGTCACGAGTCTGGCCTTCCGGCATCGCGCCTACTGCCGTGGATTCTGTCCCGTAGGACTGCTGCTGGGGATCTATGGTCGCGGCGGAATTTTCGCGGTCCGACCGGCGAGCCAGTCCGTCTGCCGGGGCTGCGCCGGGGCGGAGTGTCGGGCGGCGGGCAATCGCGATCGGTTGGACGCCCGCAGCTGTCCGAGTCTGCTCAACCCGGCGATGCTCGATAGCAACCTGGATTGCCTGCTCTGCGCCCAGTGCATCAAGGCCTGTCCGCCGGGCAACATGCGACTGCTGCTCCGCCGCCCCTTTTCCGCCGCCGATGCCCGCACCTTCCGCGCCTCGTTGGCCCTCACGTTTTTCGTGATGATTGATTCGGGCTTCGTCATTTCCGAATGGGCGGAGGCAAGCGAGTTCGCGGAGCAGGTGTTCCTGGCGGCGCCGACCTGGGTAGCCGGCCGGCTGGGCTGGCTGGCCGGTGTCGACTGGCTGGCCGCGGCATGGACCCTGGTGGGGTTTCCCTTGCTGGTGTGGTGCGGGCTTGCCGGCGTGATGTGGCTGCTCGGTATGCGTGATTCCCTCGTTGGCCTATGGCGCCGGCTCGCGCTACCCGCGGCGGTGGTCGTGTCTTCCCTCCACATGGGGCGGGCGCTCGCGGAGTCCATCTCCTGGTCGCGCTTTCTGCCGGGGGCGCTCCGCGACCCGGGCGGGGTCGATACGGCCATTGCGCTGGGAAACGGGGCCCGGGCGATGCCCGGGGCGCTGGTCGATCCCCTCATCTTGAACGGCATCGGTCTCGCCTTGCTGGCGGCGGCTGTCATCATCGCCCGGCGCGAGCATCGTCTGGCATCCGCCCGCGCAACCTCATCCTGATTGACGTATGAACTCCCAGAATACCTCTCCCCTCGGGCGCCGTGCCTTCCTGACCGGCGCGACTTCGGCGGCTGTGGCGGCGGCGATGGTACGGCCGGGCTCGATCCTCGCGGCGGCGCCCGGCGCCTCAGGCATCATCCCGCGCGAGAATGCGCACGAGGGAGCCCGAGACTGGCAACTGACCCGCGTCCGGGTCGATACCCCCGAGGACGGCTCGATGCGCGAGGCAATTCGTTCATCGGTGATCGAGGGTTACTGCTCGCGCCAGAGCCTCAAGGCAGGCGAGACGGTCGAGTTGATGGTCAGCACCAATCCGCCGTCGCGTTACCAGATCGAAATCTTCCGCTCCGGGTATTACGGCGGCCGTGGGGCCCGGTTGATGACCACCCTCGGGCCTTTCCCGGGCAAGCGGCAGGCAGACCCCGAGGTCGGGGAGCGCCGGCTGACCGAATGCCGCTGGGAGCCAAGCGCGTCGCTCAAGATTCCCGCGGACTGGCCGAGCGGCGTCTATCTTGGCCGGCTGACCACGCTGCCGGGGAGGGACGACTTTCCCTACTGGCAGAGCTACGTGGTCTTCATCGTGCGCGACGATCGGCCGGCCGACATTCTCTTCCAATGCAGCGACAACACGTGGCAGGCCTACAACCGCTGGCCCGGAACCTACTCGCTCTACGACGATGGCACCCCGCCGATGACCTCCAAGCCAACGGTCGACGTCAGCTTCGACCGGCCCTACGGAAAGTATCGTCAAATCTATGACAACCCACAGTCGGTGGGCAGTGGCGAGTGGCTGTGCTGGGAGTATCCGCTCGCGTACTGGCTCGAGCAGCAGGGATACGACGTGACCTATTGCTCGCAGTCCGACATGCTCACGCCGGAGCGCGGCCTGAAGTGCAAGGCGCTGATCAGCGTCGGGCACGACGAATACTGGGATGAGCGCTCCTATCATGCCGTCACCGCGATGCGCGACGCCGGTGTCAATGTCCTGTTTCTATCCGGCAACACGCTTTGCTGGGTGAGTCCGTTCAGTCCCAACGCGGCTGGCATGCCGAACCGACGCCTCCGGCGGGCGGCACCGTACGGCGGGATGTCGCGGCAGCCGGAGTTCCGGGAGCGGGACCTCTATTCAACCATCGGCCCGGACGAGGGGTTGCTGCTGGGCGCGGTCAACGTCATCCCGGTCAACGGCGGTGCGGACTGGATTGTCGCCCAACCGGATCACTGGATGTTCGAGGGCACGGGCATGAAGCGGGGCGATCGCATTCCAGGCCTGGTCGGCTGGGAGTATCACGGTCAGCCCGCGAAGATCCCGGGTTTGGAGGTCGTGGCCGAGGGCACGGCGTGGAAGGGCGGGACGGTGCCGCAACATTGGACGGCGACGATCTATCCGGGACCCAAGGGAAACTTCGTGTTCAATGCCGCCACGATCTGGTGGGCGCAGGGGATGTCTTTCCCGCCCGGCCATATGCTGCCGTGGTCGCATTGGAACCGCCCGCACGGTGCCGACGACCGCGTCCAGCGGATCACGCGAAATCTCCTGCAGCGGGCGCTCGGGCGTTAGGGGAAACGATGCGCTTTCCCAGCATCCAGGGGCGGGCGATCATTGAATGATCGGCATGGCCCCGGAGGCATCGGTCTTGTAGCCCCAGCGGGCGATGTAAGCTTCCCCGGGCAGAAATTCGTCGCCCTCGCGCTGCAGCCGCCGCTGCAGCCGGGCATCCAGTGCTGCCTGGAGCGCGGCCGCTTCCGGCCGTCCGACGAGGTTGTCGAGTTGATAGGGATCACGCTCGTTGTCGAACAGGAGCCAGGGCCCGTTGCGATCGCGCACATAGGTGTGGCGCACGGTGCGCAAACCCCGGTACTCGCGCCCGCCCTTTGCGCGCCCCCATTGCGGGCCGAACGGGCTCGGACAGGCCAGGAGCGCTTCGCCGCCGCTGGGATCCGCGCCACCACGGATATATCCGCTGAAGTCATGTCCCTCCACGCCGGCGGGGATGGGCACGCCGGCCAGGCCGAGCAGCGTCGGCATGATGTCGGGGCTGCTGAGCGGGGCATCCAGCTGCCGGGCCTGGGTGCCGAGACCCGCCGGCCACTGGACCATGAACGGGACCCGGATCGATTCGTCATACGGTTGCTGCTTGAAACGCTGACCCTGCGAACCGAGCAAGTCGCCGTGGTCGGCGGTAAACACCAGGATGGTGTTCGCTTCCAATCCGGTCTCCCGCAGTGTCCGGCGCAATTCGCCGAAGCAGGTGTCGAGCGCGGTGCAATGCGCGTAATACCCGACGGAGTCCGCCCGGGCCCGGGCCTCCAGCTCCGGCGGCACATTGGGCCGAAGCTGGAGCTTTTCCGCGGGATAGAGCGCCTGCAGTTCGGCGGGCGCCTGGGGATACGGATCGTGCGGCCCGCCCCAGGAAAGAAAGAGGACAAAGGGTTTGGCCCCTGCGCCGCGCGAGCGCAGGTATTGCTGTGCGTCACGGGTCTGCGCGATGGCGTCGTACCCGTCCCACCACCGCACTTCCGGATCGTCGCCCTCGTAGTAGGCGGAGTGGTTGTAATTGTGCGTGCATTCGAGCGCTTTCCAGTAATCGAACCCCTGGCGGAGTTGGCGCGGGATGAAGGAGCCCCGGCCGCGGCCGCCCACGTGCCATTTGCCAATGTAACCGGTGTCGTAACCCGCCCGCGTGAGAACCCGCGCGATCGAGTCCGGATCCTGGGCGAGTGGTACGTCATTGATGAATACACCATGCGTCAGGACCCGCTTGCCCGTCAGGAGCGACGCGCGATAGGGAGAGCACACCGGCACGCCGGAGACGGCGTTGGTGAAGCTGATGGCCTCGCGATGAAACCGGTCGAACTCCGGCGTGCGCACATTGGGATCGCCGGCATATCCAAATGCCTGCGCGCGCCACTGGTCGCCAAAGACGAAGAGGATGTTCGGCCTCGCCGGCTTCGGGGCCGCCGCGGCCAGCGTCCATGACCCGATGCAAACGACGATGAGGAGCGGAAGGCGGAGGAGGTGGGGACCGGGCTTTTTCATGGCTTGAATTGGTTCGAAGGTTTCTGGGTCCGGTTCCGCCGGATGGTGATCGGCGGGTTCCGACACCGTTGGGCAGCTGGCTGAATCAGGGTGCACGATGCAGTCCCTCCCACCGCACCTTCCAAGCGCCGTCTGCGGGAAAACCGGGAGCGTGCCGGCGCGGGCTTCCGTCCCAGCCTCCCGCCATCATCGCGACCGCCCAAAGCAGCCCGCCGTGGGCCGGGAGGTACGGCGTGCTGCCCCCGTGATTGAAGCCGTTCAACGTCCACTCGTTGGTGGGATGCGGATGCAGGAGCCAGTCAACCGCCTCCTCCGGCCGGCCCAATCGGGCGGCCGTCATGGCGAGCATGGTGAAGTCGCAGCCCCATGATTCCGGCCGGCGGTCGAAATCCGCGGCATCGTGTTCGTAATTGCGGCGGATAATCGCCGGATCGATTTCCACCCCCGGCATGCAGCCGTACGCCTCGAGCCAGGCGGCCCGACCCGACCAGAAGCCAGGATGGGATTCCGCGTCCAGATAGCGGCCGTCCTCGATGGCGGGTTTGGAGAGGCCGGCGAGCACGCGATCCCATTTCGCGACACGAGGCAGCCCCAGCCGTTCACGCCAGAGCTGCGCCGTCCGCAGGCCGTAGAACCAGTAGGAGAGTTCCACCGTCGGGTTGAAGGCCTTTGCCGCCGGCAGCGTCGCCTCCGAACCGGAGAGCAGCGGAGGTCCGAGAATGTACCGGCGGGATGCGTCATCCCACGCGACAAAGTCCGCCATGAAGTCCGCGGTTTCGAACACGAGTTCGCGGTTCGCGATCAGCACGGAGGGGCCGGGCGCGAGACGGTACTGCAGTTCCGCCAGGTAGATGACGTGTCCGTTCTGGGTCAGCCGAAACGGCGCGATGAAGGAGGGCGAATCCCAGGAGGCATAGCGGTCGATCATCTTCATCCAGCGCGCGCCCTCGTATCCCTGGTCCCGGGCATGGCGGCGGGCCGCGGGCAGTCCGATCTCCCGCAACCACTTCCGCCAGCCGTCGAGGAGATGTCCGCGGCCCCAGAGCAGATAATGGGTGCCGTGCCAGGCAATCATCTCGAGGTGAAATTTGCCGTACCAGCTGTTGGCGAAGAGGCCGCTCTCCTGCGGCGGGGCCGAGCCGCAGGTCTGGATGGCGGTGAGATATTGGGCGAGCACCACGCGGCGCTCGAGCTCGCGCCAGCGGGGATCGCGGCTGTCGGAAAGATCGATCGCGGCACCGGATTGCCAAAAATCGGCCCAGTGGCGCTCGGCCACCATGGCGGTCGCGGCGAAGTCCGGCAGCTCGGGGCAGGGCGAGGGCGCGAAGGCGCTGACGAAATCCAGCCCGGTGGCGGAAGCCGCCGGCGCGAGGACGAAGCGGTGGGTGCCCGAAGCTGTGAACGTGGCCGCACCCGACCACGCGACGGCCACGGCATACTGATCCGCCCCCAGTCGCCGCTCCAGATCGGCCCGGCCGGCACCGGTGCGCCCGAGTTGCGTGGTGTGTTTGCCTTGATCCGCGGGATCCCAGGAGGGCAGCGCGTCCGCAAACCGGCTGTAAGGAAAGCGCCATGACACCACGAGCCGCCTCATCCCGAGCAGGGGGGAGCGGACGCGCACGGCCACCGCATCGAGGTGCGGATGAACGCAGGTCGTCACCTCCACCGGCTGACCCTCGACCTGGAAGTTGCTCCGGATGATCCCGCTCCAGAGGTCGAGCGTTTGCCGCGGGTTCTCCGGAAGCAGGGGTGCCGGGCGTCCGGCTGCATCCCGCAGCTCGAAGCCGATGCGACCGAGGTGCAGCCGGTGCGGACTCCGGCGATACCAGTCCCCCGCGGTGGGCGGCGCTCCGGCCTGGGTGCGATTCAATCCCGACGCGCCGGCGGGTCCCAGCGCCTCCGCCTTGCTCGCATATTTGGCCTTGTGGCCATGCGAATCGTATTCCTCGAGCGCGTCCTCGTAGCGAAGCTGGTGCGGGTTGTCGAAGGTATGCCAGCCCCACTGGGAATAGGTGCCGAGCTGATCGTCGAGCGTTTGCAGCCCGGTCACGTCGCAGGCGAACGCAAATTCGCCGTTGCCCACCTGGAGGGGATTGCGCGGATCCACCCGGTCGACAGTGATGTTGTGGCGGGATACCACCGCCTGGCGATCGATCGCGGGACCAGCGGTCATGCCTCCAGTTGCCCGGGAACCGGCAGCCCCCGCCGCCGCCAGTCCATTCCCGACGGGGCACGCGGCGGCGCCCAATGCGGCCGCGGACAGGGTCTTCACGAACTGGCGCCGCCCCAGCGCCGGACGGGATTCGGAATCTGGCGAGTTGGCCGGCATGAATCGGTGCGTGCTATCGGGGCGCCGCGCCCCGGTGGTGACGATTACCAGGCCTTCCGGTCCCGGAAATTGGTCGCCCGAACCGGCCCCGGAACGTCCCGCTTCTGCACCGCGCTGATGCTCCGGAGCAGGATCGTGTTGGTGCCAATCGGCTCGGCCTCCCACGGTGGGGCCGGGAACGGCTTGCTGTTCCTGAATTCCAGCGAGCCCTTGAGCCGGACTTCCTTGATCACCTTGCCGAACCGGGGATTGGTCCACTCATAGGCGTAGAAGGTGACGCGATCCTCGGGATTGGCGCTGACGTCGATCGCGTCCGCCCCGTAGCAATACCGCTCGCCTTCGCCAATCCGCCGGGCCCAATCCCACTCGAGGATGTTGACGCCGTAGCGGATGGGCACGTTCACCACCAGGCCGTCGTCGTAGGTGACCTCATACCAGCCGAGGAGGTCGGCGGCATCGGGAAAGTTATGGATCAACCGGTAGGCGAGCTGGCTGCCGGCGGGCTTCGCCAGCGCGTGCAGGAAAATGAGGCTGCTCACGTCGTCCCCGATCGGAATCGCATCCGATGAAAGTGGATACGGTGGGGGCTCGGACCCGCGATTGCTGACGGCGACGGCGAATCGGCCGCCGTTCGACCGGGGATCCCTGAGTTGCAGGGTCGCCCGGCCGGTCTGGACAGGACCGGTCCGCAACATGGCAGGGACCAACCCCGCCAGCTCCGGCGACACCGTGGCCGTCTGTTGCGCGCCGAACTCGACCGGCACGACCGGATCGCCCTCGTCGCTCGGCGGCAAGATACCGCTGAGGCTCCGGCGGACTACCGGCATCATCGCCTGAACCATCAATGAGAGCTCCGCCCGATCCGGCCACCGATCCGACCACAGCATGTTTTGCGTGCCGAGGAAGCGCCACAGGAGATCTTTTCCGAAGTTGAACTCGGTCGTTGCCGCCCATGAACTGCTCGCGCCCCCGAGCACCCCGGCGAGCCGGCTGCGGTTTGCGTAATTCTGCCACGAGAGCTCGGGATTCAGGTTTCCCCACACCTGTTGGAAGCCCCACTGGGAGAGCCGCTCATCGTTGTGCTGTCCGGACGGCGGGGCATCGTCATCCGATTTCGGCACTTCCGTCCCATTCCAGAACCAGTTGAGAACGACGATGTCCTTCGGAATCCGTTCCCGCACCTGCTCCGGCGTCAATGCCCCGGGCATGTCGTATTCGTACCCCGTCCGGCTCTTCTGCCGCTTTAGATGTTTGCCGCGGAGATTCTCGAGGAAATGGTCGCCCCAAAGCGCCGTTCTCACACCCTGGCTGGCGAGGTGTCCGTGAATCTTGGTGATGTCCTTCACGAGCAGATCGCGCACGTCGATATCCTTGCACCGTTCACAAAGACCCGTGGGCATGCGCCATTCGTCGTGTCCGATGTTGATCATCCGTGGCTTCATCACCTCGATGAATTCGTCGATCACGCCGAAGACCAGATCGTAGGACCGCGGGTCTGCGGGACAGTAGGTGTCGGGCCATTCGGCGTCCTGGATCTCGGCGAGTTCGCGATGGCGCGTGAGCAGGTAGTAGCTGTGGGTAAGCGTGGGAATTTCCGGCACCACCTCGATGTGGTGCTCACGTGCATAGGCGACGAGGTCGGCCACGTCGGACTTCTCGAGCACGCCCCCGTCGGCGGTGTCATGGTGGGACGAGTCGGTGAAGTAGTTGTTGGGTCCGAGCGGCCGCTCGCGGCGGCTGTAAATCAGGTCCTTGCCAAATTCGCGCCAGCCGGCGTTCAGTTCGGGGTGCCGGTCGAAGCGCATGCCGGCGTTCATTTCGAGGACAACATGATTGAATTTGTAGAGCGCCATGAAGTCGCGCAGGAATCGCTTGAAAAAGGCGATGTTGTCATGCCCGGGGAGATACAGGCGGATGGCGCGAAACGGCAGCAGCGGCCAGTCTTTGATCCGGACGCCGCGAATCACGGGGCCGTCATCGCCTTCGACGCAGAGTTGGCGCAGCGATTGCAGGCCCCAGAAGGCGCCGGCATCATCGCTCCCCGCCACGACGACCCGATCGCGATCGATCTCGAGCCGGTATCCCTCCGGCCCGGGATCGCTCGCGGTGACATTCCAATCGCGGGCAGCGGCCAGTTTGCGCACCAGCGGATTCCGGGCGGATCCCATCACGATCACCCGCTTGCCGGCTGGGATTTCGTTGGCGTAATGCGTGTCAATCGCGAGGCCATGCCGGTCGGCCAGGTGCGCCGTCAGGAACCGGGCGAGCTCGAGATCGGCTCTTGAGGGCATCGCCGGCACGAGGATCGCCACATTTTTGTCCAGCTTGAATGGCACGTCGGTCAATTGGATTTCACGCGGGAGAGGGAAGACCGGCGGGGCTTCCGCGGCGGGCGAAAATGCCGCCAGGCCAAGCCCGGCCAGGGCAGCCATCAGGATGCGTTTGAGGGGTGTCATGTTGGATTCTCCATTGCTTGCGTTTGGCATATTCATTTCTGGACGATCCAGCGATCGCCCTGGGGGACGTATACCTGGCCGCCACGCTGGCAGCGCACCGGAACGCCGCGGACGTAATCCCACTCGGCGAATGTGGTGGCAAGCAACGGAAGCGCAAGGAGGCGACGGAGGGTGTTCATAAGAATTGCCTGGCGCGACGATTGCCCCTGGGGCGGTGCACCGGCGGTGCCACCTGATGACGGCAATACAGGGTTTAACCCACGAAGTCGTAGGTGTACGGCTTCCGCATCTCACGGGCGAGATGGGCATTGGCGACCCGTGCATGGCGCCCCACGAACTTTTCCGCGATCGCGTCCCACCGCAGCTTGCGTCCCGTGCGCAGGGCAATCGCGCCCAGATGGCACATGGTGGCCGAGCAGTGGCCGACCTCGACATCGCAGATCGGCTGGGCCCGGGATTGCACGCAATCGAAGAAGTTTCCCATGTGGTTGACGCTGTTATTTAGTTTGATCGCTCCTTCCGGCAGCGGCGCCTTCAGCAGGTCGGGATCACTCGCCTTGATCTCGTTGCGGTTCACCCAAATCCACCCCGTGGTGCCTTCGAACCGGATGCCATTGCGCTGGCCGGCAGGATTCACAATCCCGCCGCTCGGGTTGTCGTCGCGGGTGGTGCTGAGTTCGAGCCGCACCGCGTTCGGATATATATAGGAAACGCGATAATCGCTGTGGGCGGTATACCCCCCGGGAATCGGCTCGGTCAGCGCCTTCGACTCGATCTCGTTTGGTGCGATGAGGCCGATGGCCCAATAGGCAATGTCGTTATGATGGGCGCCCCAGTCCGTCATCGTCCCGCCCGAATAGTCGTACCAGAAGCGAAAGCTCGTATGGCACCGCTGCTTCAAGTAATCGACCTTCGGCGCTTGCCCCAGCCAGAAGTCCCAATTGAGACCGTCGGGCACCGGGCTCGGGCCAAAGGGGCCATCGCGCAACCCGGCCGGCACCCAGACGCGGGCCTGCTTCAGCTTTCCAATCCGGCCATTGCGCACCAGTTCGCAAGCCACCCGGAACCGCGGCGTGCTCCGCTGCTGGGTCCCAGTTTGCAGAATCACATCATGCTTCCGCACCGCCTGCACGACATGCCGGCCCTCGTCGATGGTCAGCGTCAGCGGCTTCTCCGCATAGACATCCTTCCGTGCCCTGGCCGCGGCGATATTGACCAGCGTGTGCCAGTGGTCGGGCGTCGCATTGACGATGACGTGGACTTCCGGAAGCTCCATGACCCGGCGGAAGTCACTGAAAATGGCGGGCTTCCTGCCGTCAACGGCCAGCACCTCAGCCGCCTCGGCTGCGCGCGCCGCGTCAACATCGCAGACGGCGACGACATCGCCCCAACTGGCGGCAGCGCCAGCGTCGCGCTTGCCCATGCCGCCACAGCCGACAAGCGCGATGCCGGGTCGATCGTTGGGAGACAGGGGCCGGCGGAAGGACTCGGCAGCGGCCAGTTCCTGTTCGATAAACCATGCCGGCACGCCTGCCAGTGCCGCAGCCGCGGTGCACCGGGTGAGAAATGAGCGTCGCGAAATGTGAAATGAGGCCGGATCGGAGGCTCGGTTAGGCAGGTCTTTCACATTCATAAAAGAGGGTAAGTCAGTTGATTAGTGTCGATGAAACCTCGGGTTAAACGCCTGCCATGCAGTGGGGGCTGCCCGCGGTGAAAGTCACGAGGTCCCCGTTGGTTCATGAGCATCTTCGTGAGGGTTCAAAAGCGGAGTCAGGCGGAACGGCGTCGCGGCAGCCCCGTCGTCGCGGACCTGCCCTCTGAGAAGCGGATGGATGCGACGCAGTCAAGCTGCGTTTCTCGGAAATGAGAAAGCTTTCGCCATGCGTTCGGCATGTGCGGTGACCTGGATGCATCAGAAATGCCGGCTTAGGCTCTGAATTTCCGGCAGTTCAACTCCGGGCAGCGATGTAATTTCCATAGCCAATGACCAAGGTCGAGAGAATGAGCCCGACGATGCCCGCTGCAATCAACAGATGCGTGCGGCGGCTTGTGCCCCGCCATTCGCGCAGGATAAAGCCCCACAGGGTGCTGAATAGAATGATGCTCGCCATGTGGAGGGTCCAGGAAGTGAAGCCGAACCGGCCCATCTGCGTTTCACCCATCGTATAGAAGAAGAATTGGAAGTACCATGTCACGCCGGCGAGAGCGCAGAACAGCACATTGCCCAGGAGCGGCACGCGTTCACCCCGGGAGGTATGGGTGGCGAGGTATTCGCCCCCGGACTGGCGCCGGCAGTTGAGGATCACGCACCAGATCGCATTGCTGGTGAATCCACCGAGGAGGATGACGACCAGCTTGGGGAGCCCGGTCCACAAAGCGGGGGTGCCCGCCTGCCGCGAGGTTTCGGCGATCGGCCCAGCCGCGTCGAGGGCGAACGCCATGCAGGCGCTCATGACGCCGCAGAAGAGGGCGACAAGGATTCCCTTCCGGAAGTTGAATTCCGAGATCGACGCCTTCTTCTCGGCCTCCGGCAGTTCGCGCTCCTTTCGCCACCCGGCCAGTGCCGCCAAAACGATTCCGACCACACAAATGCCGAGGCCTAACAGGGTGATCCGGCCGGGGGTGCTGGCGATGATGCTTCCGAACGTGCCACGGAAGATGGGTGGAATGAGGGTGCCGCAGACTGCGGAAATGCCCAGCGCGAGCCCGTACCCGAGCGACATGCCGAGGTAACGCATGGTGAGCCCGAACGTGAGCCCGCCGAGCCCCCACAGGAGTCCGAAACACCAGGCCCAGAACAGCGCTGACGCCGGCGCGCGCCGGATTGAGCCGACCAGATCGTCAGTCAGCAGCAGGCCAAGCGCCCACGGAGCGACGATCCAGCTGAAAAATCCTCCCACCAGCCAATACGTTTCCCAAGACCAGCGTCGCACCCGGCGGAACGGCAGATAGAAGCTGGCTGCGGCGAGGCCGCCCAGCCAGTGAAAGACGACGCCGACAAAAGGGTTGGGGGTCATGGGAGAGTGGCTCAGTTGAGCGTGCTTTCAGAGTGGCGGCGGAGGGGTCCGCGTCCGAAGCACCGCCTGGGCTCTGGAGTCAACACACGCGAATAGTCTCCACGCCCAGCAGTGAACCGAGCTTTGCGATCCGGTCGCTCAAGTGGCCCACCCCGATTGCGCAATGGTGAGCCGGCCCGTGGGCATTCCAGCGAGTGACGAATTCGCGTGCGCCGCAGGGGAAGCGGTAGCGGCTGTTGGTATTGCCAATTTCGAGGATGGGCCCGGAAACGGATTCTGCCTCCGCGCACAACAGGGCCAGCTTGCCTCCACCGAACTCGACCACCGAGAGCAGCGTGACCGGGCCGTGCTTGACCGCCATCTCGACCGAGACGCCACGGCCGACCTTGCCATGGTACACGGCCAGGGGCCGCAGCTTTGGCCTGCCCTCGGCAATACGGATGTGGCCGGGCCCGTCGTGGCCCATGAGGACGACGTCATCCTTGAAGTCCATGGCGTAGAATTCGGTGAAGGAGCCTCCGGCGCCGAAGAGGTCCATGATCTTCATGGCCTGCACGTTCTTGACCTCGTATTCCCCGGCCACGGGCACGCCCCGGCCGGTGAGCAGCGAAGTGCCGGGGATAATCGAGGCGATCGACGCTTCGTTTTCCGGCAGGCCGGTGCCCTGGTAATAATAGGCCAGCGAACCGAGCCGATGATCGGCAACGAGACGGTCCAGCGCGACCGAGGTGCGGGCGGCGTCTTCGAGATCTGCCTTTGCGCAGCCGGCTTGGAGATCGAACACGTCGTTGAACTCCGCCAGCCGGCGGGCGAGGTCCGGTGCGGCCACGTCCCTTCGCCGGGCCGAGAGTTCGTCCACCTCGACATGTTCGATGTGGGTGCCGAATGTGATGCACTGCAGCGTAACGTCCGAGTGGATGTCGAGCATCCCGCCATAGTAATGGCCCATCAGCCCGAGGCGGTTGCCGGCCATGGCAGCCGCGACCCGGCCGGCTTCGACCCAGGCGTCAATCTCCCGCCAGCAGGCGGGATCATCAACGAGGATGCCGGTGATTTGATGGAACGGGATGCCGGCCCGCTTGAGGACATTGGCGAGTTCGGGCACCGGACAGGCGGAGCAGTGGGCGAGCCACTCGCCGGTCATGCGGGTGCGATCGCCGAGCCGGTTGAAGGTGGCGTAGTCGATCGCGGCAGCGGGCGCGAGGTTGAGCACAATCACCGGGACCTTCGCGCGGCGCACGACCGGCAGCACGGTCGAGGAAAGGGCGTAGGTCGTGGCGTAGACGAAGATCAGGTCAACGTCGGCGCGGCGAAAATCATGGCCGGCAGCTTGCGCGCTTTCCGGGGAGTCGATCAGTCCAAGGTTCACGAGTTCGACGCCGGGCCGGCCGAGTCGTTGGGCGACCTGGGCCAGATAGCCCTCGAGGCGCGCTTTGAGCCTGGCGAACTGGGGCCAGTAGGCGTCGAGCCCAAGGCCGAACAAGCCGAGGCGGAGAGAGGCGGGCTGCACGCGGCGAGATTAGCGATTGGCGCTCCGCGGATGAATCGACTATTTGATCTTCTGCATACAGGAAATGCCCAAGGCCGATCAGAACTATTTCCGTTATTTTGCGCCATCATCCGAGATGGCGCGATGGGGGATCGGGCTGACGGCGAGTGGATTTTCCCGGATACGTCCTGGTGAGGCGTACCCGGCCGGACCGCATCCGGTCGATCATCTTTTCGACTGGGAGCATGGCCGGGTATTGGATGCCATGCAGATTGTGCTGATAACGGAAGGTTCGGGGGTGTTCGAGAGCGGGACCACCGGAACACGGCCGGTGGAAGCCGGCATGGGATTTATCCTCCTTCCCGGGCTGTGGCACCGATATCGGCCGGAGCCGGCCACCGGTTGGACCGAAAGCTGGATTGAGGCAAGGGGGCCGGTGGTCGAAAGCCTCACGCATCGTGACGGGATTGCGACGAGCCCCTGCCTGCGCCGGTTGGAGCCGGGAGGTGGCCTCGAGTCCGCGTTGGAAGCGGTGCACGCGCGGGCCCGGCAGGCGGAGCCAGGGTTCGATCCCGAGCTCGCGGCGGCGGCGTTTGGCGTGCTGGCGGCGTGGGAAACGGCGCGGCGGGCGCAGCCGGCGCGTTCCAGGATTCTTCGCGCGATTCGGGCGGCGGAGACGCACTTCAGCGAGCACCTCGCGGAGCCCGTCAATGTCGAGGCCCTGGCGCGCCGGCTCGGTGTGGCCTACTCGCATTTTCGGCGGGCGTTCACGACCCACACTGGGTATTCTCCCTGGAAATACGTCCTGCACCTGCGGATCGCGCGGGCGCGCCGGCTGCTTGCGGCCAGCGACGCGACCCTGGAGGAAGTGGCCGAGCGGCTGGGCTTCAGTTCCGCCTTCCATCTCTCGACTGCCTTCAAGCGTGCCTGCGGTGTGGCGCCGGCCCACTGGCGGCGGGACCTCGGCCGAGCGCCACGGGTGCAATGACTCCGTGCACGAACTGGGCCGGACTTTCGGGCCTGAGTGCCTCCGAGGCCTCCGCCCCAGTCCGCAGGCATTCATGAGCGGGGTGAGTTCAGTGCGGACGTTTCCCAGTTGGGTCGCGAGGCGTGTGGCAATTCGGGCACCGCCAATCAAGCGGTCGTGGCTATCAAACCATGGGATGATGAAGCGGAGACAGCAACGCGCCTGACACCGTCAAGAGTGTATGAGAAACGTGTGAGAGTCTTGGCTTCCCTCGTAGGAAGGTGCTCCCCTTGGGCACCAATTCAGAAACCCGCTTACTCCAAGAGAGAAGCGGGTTTTGAATTTTCGAAAATTGGCTTGCTGGCAACCACACTGGCAACGGGACCATTGGTAAGCATGGCTGTTCACTGAGGTAACTTGATCCGACCAACTGAAAAGATTAGGTGCGGTCCCGTGTCTGCCAGCGCCTGCTCACGAGATCGGTAGTCGGGCATGATGCGCTTAAGCTCAAGGGTTTTGCGTCTTGAGAAGAAAAAGAAAACAGGGGAGCGCACACGGCTGCGGCTGGATCGCGGTGGCAGGTAACGACCAGGACGAGCACCAAGAGCACGACGAGCAGCACGAGCACGAGCACGAGCGAACTTGGATGCGCTTTGCGGGCGCTGAGTGGGATCACTCCGACCCAGCCACGATCCGCGTCGAGATTGGCGACTGGCAGGTCGTCATCACGGGGCACAACCTGGAATCGCTGTTTCGCGCGATTGAGAACGCGCGGCTCGCGCGGCTGCGGGCCTACCCGGAATTCGCCGAGAAACTCACTCGCGCAACTCCGTGACCGATCGCGTCACTCCTTCAAAAATACGGTCGCGCACGGCCGCGGGAAATCGCGGTGGCAACTCGCGTCCGACCGTTTCCAGCGCGCCGCTCGCCATGGTCGCGATCTCGTGGAGCAACGGAGCGGCATCACCCAAGCCGGCCATCTTCGTCACCGCGTCCCAGTGCCGCGGCTTGATCTCTTTCAGCTTCCAGTGCGGATCTCGGCCCCGCACCGCCATCGCGAGCTTCGCCTTGTGCGGGTCCAACTGGTTCGCTCCGCTGCCCATGATCGGCCACGCTGACAGCACGTCGTAGAAGGGCGTCAGCCGATGGGTGCCGCCCCGCTCGTGGAAGATCGAAAAATTCTTGGCGTGGCCATCTGTTGCCGCGAGGAGCCAGAACAAAATCTGCGCCTTGACGAAGGCCCGCTTGTCCGCCTCCGCGCGGCTGCCTGCATCGAGAATCCGGATGACGTCCTTCATTCCCGGCCCGCCATCGGACTCATATTTCGCTGTGCTCGCCAGCCCCAGCGCCTGACAGAAATCCTCCTGCGGCAGTCGGGCAATCCACCGGTCTTTTGCCTGCCACGCGCGGTCGAAACGCTCCACGGCCAACGCGCGGCGCGCGCCGAACTGGACGATCTCGCAGGCCGGCACGGGGAGGCCGAACGCGGCGAGCAGCTTCAAGCAGAGCCACTCGTTTTCCACCGAGTCTTTCATGTCCATCTGCAAGGCTCCGATGCGACCGAGCGGCAGCTTGATGATGTGGGTGGTCGGCGTGGCGCCTCGCGGCCGGCACCACTGGCCCTCGTGCCGCAGGAACGCGATCTTCTCCTGGGCGCCGGCGAGTGAGATGCGAAACTCTTCCTCCTCTTCGTGGCCGAGGGTCCGTCCGCCCGCGAGCATCGCGTTGATCGCTTGTTCGGCTTGCTCGTCGCTCAACGGTTCGGCGTCGATCCGGTCCCATCCTTTGGGCTCCACGTCCGGCGACAGGAGCTGGATCGCTCCGACGCAGTCCCGACCGATCGCGCCGAGGAGGTCGAAGGCGCCTGTGGACTCCGTGCCGAAACGGCTCCGCAACCGGGTGCGAATTCGGTCACTGTCGGGCAGCAGATTGTCGAAGTAGTTGGCGACAGCGGCGCCGCGATGCGGCACGTTGCCGGGAACGAAGGGAAGAGAAAGCGACAGCGCCCGGCCGGCCGGCGCAGTGACCCAAGCGGGAGCATACGAGAGTTCGTGCGTCCCGCGGCTCTGGGTCCAGTCCGCAGCATGCACGCCGTTCAGCCAAACGCGGAGCGTGGGCATTACCAATCTCCCTTCTGCTTCGTCCGGTCGGGCTTGGCATCCGTCTGCGCGGTGCCGTCCTGAATGACCAGGCGCCCGCCGAGCGCGGCGACTACGCGGGCGATCTGGTCGAAGCTCGTCACGCCGGGAGCGGACTCGATCCGCGCCATGCGTTTCTGGTTTACGCCGATGCGGGCGCCGGTGTCGGCCTGGCTCAAGCCGCGCACCTTGCGCAATCCGCGCAGGACGGCGCGGAGTTGCGCGGAAGTGTTGATCGGATAATCCATGCCGCAGAAAACGCCTTTAAGATAGTAAAGTCAAGATACTATCTTAAGGTGGTAACCGGCGGTTACTACCTAAAGAGACTGAGCCGTCCCCTCACATCGCAGCGGACAGATCGGGAAGCTTGTCCACGGCGACGCGCTTCGCCTCGTCGTCAACGTGGGTGTAGTGACGGGAAATCTCCGCGCTCTCGTGACCGATGATGTCGCGCGCGACGGCTTCTGAGACGCCCGCGGCCTTGAGCAGCGAAGTTGCGGTGTGCCGCAGGGAATGGAATGAAATCTGGCTGCACTCGCGCGGTGCGGCGCGGCCGATACCCTTGCTTTTGCGCTTTGGCAGTCGAGCGGGAGCAAGCCCGGCCGCGACCATCACGCCGTAGAATTGCTGCGATAGCATTGACGATCCGCCGGAGCGCCCCGCCAGAGAAACGAAGGCTCGCTTGCCTGCCTCCGCGCGGCTGCCCGCGGCGAGAGCCCGGAAGGTTTGTGATTCACCTGTTCCATTGGCGAGCCATGCTCGGGGCACCATGCAACTGCGCCTACCCCGGGAGTTTTTATTCACCCTTATGTTCTCGGTCTCGCTGCCGACGGCGGGCTGGAGCCAGCCGGCCACCGCGCCGGCGCCGCATCCACGGCCGCTGCGCGAATTGAATACGGACTACTTCCCCCTGCATTTCGACGGCCCGATCTCGGCCGAAACCTGGGCGCAGCGCCGGGCCGAGGTGCGGGACCGGATCCTCCTGGCGGCCGGACTCCTGCCATTGCCGACCCGGACGCCGCTGAACGCAGTGATCCACGGCCGGGTCGAGCGGGACGACTACACGATCGATCGCGTGTTTTTCGAGTCGTTTCCCGGACACTACGTCACCGGCAGCCTGTACCTGCCGAAGCGGATTCCGCCGGGCGGCAGGATGCCCGGAATCCTTTCGCCGCACGGGCACTGGCCCGGAGGTCGGTTCCTGGACAACGGTGCTGGCACGGCGAAGACGCTGGAGCAACTCGCCATCGGAGCGGAGCGGTTCGAAAGCGGGGCGCGCGCGCCGATGCAGGCTCGCTGCGTGCAGCTGGCGCGGATGGGTTGCGCCGTGTTCTTCTATGACATGCTCGGCTACGCCGACAGCATCCAGATTGCCGAGCACCGCAGCGGCCGGCGGCCCGAACTCAGTGGCCGCGAACCCGGCACCTACGGGCTGTACAGTTCGATGGCGGACCTTCGGCTGCAGTCGAATTTCGGATTGCAGACCTGGAACAGCCTGCGCGCCCTCGATTTCCTGCTGACGGTTCCCGGCGTGGATCCGACGCGGCTGGCGGCGACCGGGGCCAGCGGCGGCGCCACCCAGGTGATGATGCTGGCCGCGATCGACGACCGGCTGACGGCGGCGTTTCCGTGCGTGATGGTGAGCACGGCGATGCAGGGTGGCTGCACCTGCGAGAATGCGTGCTACCTGCGAATCAACCAGGGCAACGTCGACATCGCGGCGGCGTTTGCGCCCAAGCCGATGGGGCTGACCGCGGCTGACGACTGGACCAAGGAACTGGAGAGCAAGGGGTATCCCGAATTGCAGGCCGTTTGGAGCCAGTTGGGCAATCCCGGCAACCTGCTCGCGACGTTCAATACGCATTGGAAACACAACTACAATCACGTCACGCGCACCACGGTGTACGGGTTCATGAACCGCCATTTCAACCTGGGCTTCCCGGATCCGGTGCTGGAGCGCGATTTTGTGGTCAGCAGCCCCGAGGAAGCGACCGTCTGGACCGTGGCGCATCCGAAGCCATCGGGCGCGCAGGTCGGCGCGGAGCATGAGAAGGCGCTCTTGCGGTACTGGAGCGAGGATAGCGACCGGTTGCTGTCCGGCCGCGGGGATCTCCTGGCGCGGGCATGGACCATCATGGTCGGCCGCGAGATGCCGCGCGGCGCCGACGTCCGCCTTGGGGACGTGACCGAAGCGGAGCGGGACGGTCAGGCTGTGGTGCGGGCAACGGTGCAGGATGTCCGACACGCGGAGAGCGTGCCCTGTGTGTTCCTGAAGCCGAAGAGCGGCTGGAATGGCACCGTTGCGCTTTGGCTGGCGCAGAACGCCGGCGAACTGGTCGACGCCGAGGGGCGGCCGGGTGCGGCCGCGCAAAGGTTGCTGGCCGGAGGCGTGGCCGTGGCGGTTTCCTCACTGTATTTGGCCGGGACTACGGAGCAGCCGATGAATCCCGTTAAGAACGACGATCCCGGCAGGAATGACTATCGTTGGACGGCGTCCTATACCTATGGCTACAACCATTCGCTCTTCGCGCACCGGGTGCACGATGCGATGGCGGTGACCCGGGCGATCCAGCAGGATCCCCGGTTGCCGTCGGCGCGGATCATTCTGGTGGGTGGCGGCGGGGCGGGAGAGGTGGCGGCGGCAGCCGGGGCGATGATGCAGGCGGAACTCGCCGGCGCAGTGATCGACACGGAGGGGTTCCGTTTCGCGTCATTGATGGACCAATGGCAGCCGCGTTTCGTGCCGGGGGCGGTCAAGTACGGCGATGTCCCCGGGCTGCTCAGCCTGTGCGAGCCGCTGCGACCTGTGGTGCTTGGGGAGGGCGCTGCGAAGGGCGGGGCCGAGGCCGTGGCCAGTGCGGTCCTGAAGCTCGCGACGGCACCTGTCCCAAGCCGCCGCACGTCGGAGTAAACATGGAGGGCCGTGCTCCGTCACGGCCATGAAGATCGTCCGCTGCGCAGAATGATTTTCCCATTGGGTTTGTGGACGCCGCGGAGGGCGTCCCTCCACGAATGAATGTCCGAATCCAGGAATCGAAATCGGATTCATGGAGGGCCGTGCTCCGTCACGGCCAAACGGCAGCCCAATGGGGATAAGTGCCTTGCGTTCGCGGACGCCCCGTTTACGAGGGACGCTTTGAACTGAGCCAACCTCTGCAGTCTCCTCCCGTCATGAGTCGTGCCCTTCGGATCTCGTACGCCATCATGGCGGCGTTGCTGGTGCTCGTCGCGTCCTTCGGACTCGGGACACTGCTGCTCACGGCCTTGTTCGGATACTTCGCGCTGCAGAAGCTGAGCATTCGCGGCAACCGGCTGATTGGTGCGGCGCTCTATATTGTCACCGTCGCCGCCCTGGGCACCGGCTTCTTCCTCTTTGCCCGGCAGGCCTACGTGACCCTGCCGAAAATCGCCGACGCCACGGTGCCGGTGGTGGTGAATTACGCGGTCGAGCGCGGCATCGAGCTGCCCTTCTCCGATTACGAGAGCCTCAAGGCGGCGGCGCTCGACGCGGCCCGGGACCGGCTGGCCAATGTCGGCCGCTATGTGACGGTGGCCGCGTTTCACCTCGCGCTGCTCATCATCGGGCTGGTCGTGGCGCTGAGTGTGTTCCTCAACCGGCGCTGGGATGTCGATGACGATCCGCGGATCGCCAAGGACAGCCTTTATGCCGGCGTCGTGCGGGAGCTGGCAACGGGGTTCGAGACGTTTTATGGCAGCTTCGCCCGGGTGATTGGGGCGCAGATTGTCATCTCATCGATCAACACCGCGCTCACGGCGGTTTTCCTGCTCTGGAACGGATTTCCGTATCCCGTGGTGCTGATCGGGCTGACCTTCCTGTTCGGGCTGGTGCCGATCGTCGGCAACATCTGCAGCAACACGCTGATCGTGGGCGTCGGGCTGACGCTGTCGCCGCAGATGGCGCTGTTCGCGCTCATCTTCCTGATCGTGATCCACAAGCTGGAGTATTTCGTGAACAGCAAGGTCATCGGGGCGCGGATCAAGAACCCGATGTGGCTCACCCTGGTTGCGCTCGTGCTGGGCGGTGAGCTGATGGGACTGTCGGGGATGGTGCTCGCGCCGGTCGTGCTCCACTACATCCGGGTGGAGGCCTCCAAGCGGAAGGAGCTGGAATGAGCCCGGAGCTTTCGGACTGGTTTGCCGGACTTTCTCCGGTGACCCAGGCGCTGCTCGCCACCCTGTTCACATGGAGCGTCACAGCGGCTGGCTCGGCGGTGGTTTTCATCTTCCGCACGGTCAACCGCCGGTTGCTGCGCGCGATGCTGGGTTTTGCCGCGGGAGTGATGATTGCTGCGAGCTTCTGGTCGCTGCTCGCGCCGGCGATCGCAATGGCCGAGGAGACGGGGATGCCAGGGTGGCCCCCGGCGGTGATTGGGTTCCTGTCGGGAGGTGTGTTCCTCTGGAGTGCCGACAAGATCCTGCCGCACCTGCACCCGGGGCTCCCGCTCGAGCAGGCCGAGGGGGTGCACACGCGCTGGCGCAAGAGCGTGCTGTTGGTGCTGGCGATCACGCTGCATAACATCCCGGAAGGACTGGCGGTCGGAGTCGCGTTCGGCGCCGTTGCCCACGGGCTGGAGTCGGCCACGCTGGGCGGGGCGGTGGCGCTGGCGATCGGCATCGGGCTGCAGAATTTCCCGGAAGGCACGGCGGTCGCGGCGCCGCTGCGGATGGAGGGCATGTCGCGGGGGCGGGCATTCTGGTATGGCCAATGTTCGGGCGCGGTCGAGCCGGTCGCCGGGCTGATCGGGGCGGTGGCGGTCATGCAGATGCGCCCGCTGCTCCCTTATGCGCTGTCGTTCGCGGCCGGGGCGATGATCTTCGTTGTGATTGAAGAGTTGATACCCGAATCGCAGGCGGATGTCGGGGCCGACCTGCCGACCGCCGCCGCCATGGCGGGTTTTGCCTTCATGATGCTGCTCGATGTCGCGCTCGGCTGAGACCGTGCGCCGTGGGGTTTCCTTCGGACTGCGACCCCGTTGCCCGTTCGGCCAACCCAGCGGGTCCCGCGCGCAGCCGAGGAACTGTGAATTGAACACCCAATCCTTGGGTCACAGAGCGCACAGAGGCCGGACAGGAGGGCACAGAGTTGTTCCTTTGCAAAACCAGCCTGCCGTTCTCTGTGACCTCCGTGTTTCCTCTGTGCACTCTGTGT
>WYBX01000046.1 GCA_011525695.1 Verrucomicrobiia bacterium | reverse complement strand
ATTAATGCCTGTTTCCGGAAGCCTTTTTCCGATGCAGTGCCGCCAATGCTGGGTTGCCCACGAGCCGCATGAAAAATCCATGGATGAGTCACACGGAATCCACGGAGGTTCTGAGACGGCTTCTCCGCGTCGTCCGCTGGTGCAATATGCTTTTCTTTCAGAACTTGTGGCCGTGGCGGAGCACGGCCCTCCAGGTGATGAAAATCGTCGCGACCATGCGCGATCCGGATCCGTAAAGCGCGGCCAGTTTTCTTAAGGGGCTATTCCAGAACGGCACCGGCGGCTTCGGGGTTGCACTCGGCGGGGAGGCTTGGACTTTTCCCTCATGCACCGAGGAGAGACCCCCGCCCATCGTGAGCTGAAGCGGCTGGCATTCGAATGGGCGCGCGAAAACGGGCTGCCGCTCGCCGCGTGCGAGGTGCGCATCCCGTCCAGCGGTTACCGGGCGGATGTCGCGGCCTGTTCCCGTGGCGACGATCGCCGGGTTGCGATTTTCGAATGCAAGCAGTGCCGCAGCGATTTCCTTCGCGATCAGGCCGACGAGCCGGGCGTGCGGCTCCGCGCGGTGGAGCTGGCGGAACGGGTCGCGTCGCTGCGGGCGCTGATCGCCGTGCACCGGCCGGACCTGCGGCGCGGCGAGTCGCTCTTTGCCGAGTTCGACGACTACGATTTTCGCGGACTCCGGCACGACGGGCTCCAGGCGGTGGAGCGGGAACTTGAACTGCTCCAACGGAAGATCGTCGCCTCGCTCAAGTTCTCGCGGCTGCGCCGCTATCAGGCCGCGGATCATCTCTACCTCGTGACCGAGCCGGACATCATGAACGCAAGTGAAGTGCCGGCCGGCTGGGGCTGGCTGGTACGGGAAGGAGCAATGCTCCATGTCCGGCTCAAGCCGGTCCGACTGCTGCCGACCGCGCTGCAGCAGGCCCGCTGGCTGGAGGCGATCGCGCTCGCGGGGACCCGTGCCGCGGCGCGGCTCTTGGATCGGCCCGGAGCGGGAGCCGTCGGGCTGGCGAACAACCGCGAAGGATCGCGATTCGAGACCGGGCATCCAGTCGCGACCGACCTCAGTCGTGGGGGATAGCCGCCGGACGTTCCGCCCCGTCCCGCCGGAGGATCCGCGCATCACCGGGCGGCACCAGAAAGCGGTTGCCCCTCTCCCCGGTGAAGACGTCCCTGCTCGGCTCGTTGGTTTCGACCGCATGGGCCTCCTTTGCTCCCGGCAGGTTCACCACCACGAGCGCCCGGTCGTATTCGCGTTCCCAAACATGGGCGTTCACCCTCCGGCCCACCGAGACCGCGTGCCCGATTTTCACATCGTACTCGGGAAACCAGTCATGGCGGTGGCTCGTATTGTCGCTGAACAGAAAATAGTGATCCCCGATGACCAGCGAGTAACCCAGGCTCCACCGCCGGGCGGCCGGATCGGCCGGAGGCTTCTGTTCGCCGCCGGGCTCGCTGGGCCAGCCGGCACGGTCGCCGATCTCCTCGAACCGCTCGATCAGGTTGATCCGTGGCTCGCGCATGAGTGTGGCGGAATGCTGCATCGCCTGGATGCACGAATCCCACTCGGTCCGGTTGTGGCTCCAGCCCGACTCGTACATGAAGCCATTCAGGAATGGCGCGGCGAAGTCGTATCGGTCTGTCGCGTACCCTGCATTCGCCATCAGCAGGATGTCATCGCCCAGCCGCCGGCGGATTTCGCCGAGGATGGCAATCCAGGGTGCTGGCTCGTTCCGCAGGTTGTCGAAGAACAGTCCATCAAAGGGCGCGCGGAGGATTGATTCGCACCGCCGGAGCACGTGCTCCTGGTAGTCACGGTTGTTCCAGTCCATCCGGTGCGTGCCCGGCCAGAACTGCTCGCGCTGGCCATTCTTTCGCAGCCACCAGGGATGATCTTCCGGCAGGTGCCCGTCGCGATACTCGTAAAAGCTGTTGTCGGCGAGGATCACGATGTCCGGGTTGAGCCGGCGAAGCTCCGCGAGGATTCGCCTTGCCGTGTCGACTGATTCCGGGGTGAAGCGATCGGCCAATCCCTCCGGCCGCCCGTCCCAGATCATCCCGATCTGCCGGGGCGACACCATCACGAAGTCGTGTTTTGCCCAATTCGACATTTCGTTCCGGTCCGATCCGCGCAGCCCGGACCAGAGCATGGCAATGCGCGGGTACTCGGTCTTCGTGAATGAAATGCCTGGTCCGGCGGACGGCCTTCCGGACGACGGATCCGCCGCCAGACGAGCCGGACCCGCCGAGAGGGCCGCCAACATCAATCCGACTCCGACGCCTGCCCTGGCGGCTCGTAGCTTCATGCCGTATCGTGCTCCGGCACGAAGACGGGGGCGATCCCTTTTTGCCGCCGGGGCCTCAACCGCGGCGGGCGGCCTCGATTGTGGCAACGTCAATTTTCCGCATCGTCATCATCGCGGAGAAGGCACGCTTCGCCTCCGCGCCACCCGCAGCCATCGCCTCCGTCAGCACGCGCGGTGTGATCTGCCATGACAGCCCCCAGCGATCGCGGCACCAGCCGCACTCGCTCTCCTCGCCGCCGTTGCTGACAATCGCATTCCAATACCGGTCCGTTTCCTCCTGGCTGTCCGTGGCGACCTGGAAGGAGAACGCCTCGCTGTGCTTGAACTGTGGGCCACCGTTTAGGCCGATACAGGGGATCCCGAGAACGGTGAACTCCACCAGGAGCACGTCGCCTTCGCGTCCGCTGGGATAATCGCCGGGGGCCTTGTGCACTCCGATCACCTTGCTGCCAGGAAACGTCGCCGCGTAGAAGCGCGCCGCCTCGAGCGCGTCCTTGTCAAACCAGAGGCAGATGGTGTTCTTGGGTTTCATCGCGGCAGCGTCCTCACGATTCCGCGGACGTCAAAGCGCTCCGCCACGAATCCCCGTGAGCCTTCAAGTCAATCCGCCGTATGACCGACAGGCTGTCAGCGTTGCAGCGCGCGGCGGAGGATGGGGGCCATCACCTCGGCTTGGCGCATGAACCCGAGATCGCTGGCGTGCGAGGCATCCGTGGCCCCCTCGGTGTCGGTGCCATAGAGTGCGTCGCCGGGAATATAATAAAGCTGTTTTACGCCCTGCTGCTGCAAGGTCGCGTACGCCTCGCGGAGCGCGGCATGGTTTTCGTCGTGGTGCCGGGCCTTGGCCGGCGTGATCCAGGAGTTCGTGAACCGACGGTCCTCGACGAGCACGATCGGGGTGTCGGGTTTTGCCGCGCGCAGCTGCTGGACGAGCGGCACGCATTTCTCGCGAACGGCTGCGGCATTCATGTTGGGCAGGCAGTCGATCACGAAGACGGCCGCGTCGATTTGCGTCAGGAAGTCGCCGACTGCCGCGTCCATCCGCCCGTTGCCGGAGAAGCCCAGGTTGACGACGGGTCGGTCGAACCTGCGCCCCAGGATGGCGGTATGCACCATGCCGGGACGGGAGGCGCAGGCGCCGTGGGTGATGGACGTGCCGTAAAAGACGATCGGCTTGGTTCGGGGGGCGAGACCTTCGAAGCGGGAGCCCTGCGGCACGCCGATGGACAGGAATTCGATCCCATTATAAAGCGGAAGGTACGCGGCATATTCCCGAAAGCCGGGGGCGAGGTCCTTGATGATCTCCGCCTTGACCTCCTGGGCCGCGGGCTTCGTCACTTGGACCCAGCGCCACGCGCCACTGGGATCGCGCGCGTAAAGGTCGACTCCGCTCACGCCGGTGGCCGGCATGTGGGGCATCGCCAGCCGTTCCTTCAGCAGCTTGTAGTGAACATGAATCGACGTCGCATCCGTCTTGAACCGCACCATCATGCCGGCGCTGTCGCGACTGAGGTTCCACACGGCTGAGGTGACCGTTTTCTCGGCGGCGGCCGGAAAACGATCGAACCAGCGGAGGCGCTCCAGCCCTGTCCATTCGCGGCCCTCGACGCCCCAGGCGGTGACGTCGTGCCAGTCGAGATTGGCGGCCGCGGTCGGGTTGACGCCCATCGCGGGATCGAGCCGGGACACATCGGATGAGCTGGCCGCCAGCTGGGCGGCCGACGCCAGGCTCACGCTGGCAAGTAGCAGGAGGAAGCAAATGGCACTTCGAAGCCGGCTTTGCTTGAAGCCGGCCAGGGTGAAGTTTTCCGGCTCGGCTGGCCGTGTAGGGAACCGCGATGAAAATAGAGACAAGTGCATGGAGAACACAGAATCGGAGCAGCCATTCCTGCCAAGGCATTTAACAGGAGGCAACGGAGTTAACTGAGCGATGCCGGCTCAGCTCGGGCCTCTGTTTCCTCCGTTGCCTTCTGTTCAAACCGTTTCGATCCGTCTCAAGCCAATGATGAATGCAGTCGGTGGGGTTCGGTTGCCGCGTATCGGAAGAGCAGTGCCGATCCGGCGAAGAGCAGGACGAAGACGAAGTTGAGCGCGAGAACCGCGACAACCCCCGGGCGGAAGTCGGGGGAACGAAGAGCCAGCGCAATCACCGGAACCAGCAACTGCGCGAGCGCGGTCGCGAACAGGGCCCGGGCCATTCCCAAGGGCTGCAGTCGCGCGATCGCCGCGCCGATCATGCCAATGGCCAGGACGCCTCCATACATCAGGTTGGCCGGGTTGTCCTCGCTGCCGATCAGCCCAACGGCGCCATTGACCCAGACGAGCAGGAAGCCGGCGGCGAGAGCCAGGCCGGTGGCGAGGCGATACGCGCGGCTGCCGGACTTTCCCGTCACGAGTCTGTACGCGAGCCCCACGCCGGCCATGAGAACCCACGCGATGATGAACGAGCCGGGATCCCAGTCCATCCTTCAATATCGAACAGCATTGCCCCGGCCGGGATTAGCAGGATCAGCGTCGGGAAGAGCAGGACGAGGAGAAGGCTCTTGGTAGTCATCGGGCTTCAGGCTGCCATGCTTGTGTGAAGTCTTGATGAAGCCACCGCGAAATCGGGAAGAAAGTTTCGGATCGATTCAGTTGGGAACCGCGTAGGCGAAGCAGCGCGAACCCGGACCAAGGCAATGGCCGCAAAACAGCGCAAAAGGCGCAAAAGTGGAATCCCTTCTCAGCGGGTTTCTCCGGCGAACCTGTCAGGACATATCATCCACGAGTTTCTCCGAGCCTTATACTTTCCCTCTTAAACTTACCCTACGCGCAGCGGATTGCCCTCACCGCGGCGCGCGATCGAGATAGCGTCCATCCTGGAAATCGATGATGTTGCCGCGCCCCTGATACGCGATCGGCTTGGGATCGAGCCAGTCCACGATCGGCTTGCGGATGGCGGTGGCGAAGAAGTGGTTTCCCGCCGGCGAGTAGTGCCCGATGAAAAGACGTTTGATATAGTCCGCGGACGATATCCGGAACTGCGCAAAGTCGGCCACGTGCGCATCGAAGACATCATGGGTGGGGATGCCACGCTCCGCGCACCATCGGAGCAGCGCGACATCATCCGCGAGCTTGGTCCCGCCGTCACAGGCGCGCCGGATGGCGCCGGTCCCGTAGCTCAACAGCACCAGCAGCCGCTGCTGCCCCGCGTTGGCAAACGCCTGCAGCTTTTCCATCACCTGGATCGTACTCGCGCGGGCAACGATCCGCATCAGCTCCGCGGCCGAGGCGCTCCGGCTGTCCGGATCGGTGAAATCGAATGGGAAGCGCGCCCAGTCCGCCAGCCGCCGGATCCGGTCCCGCGGCACGTCCGGCACGCCTTCACTCATTGCGCGCAGCTGGACAATCTCGTGGCCGGTCACCAGGGCCCGTGCGTGCTCGAGTGACACGAGCTGGCGCAACGCGGCGGGCGTGGGGCAGGGGTTTGGCATCTCCTCCCAGTCGCCACGGTCGAGGTTGACGCGCAGGTGCGTCCAGGGATTGCCGTGGTACATTTCCACACTGTGCCGGGTTCCCGTCATGAATCCGCGCCACGGCATGATGGAGCGCTCGTGGTCGTTGTCGTAGATGTTGAAGATGACGAAGGGCGTCCGGATGTCGGTCTGCTCCATCCGGCGGAGCCGGGCGAAGGCCTGGAAGACTCCGTAGCCACCGACACCGAAATTCCGGATTGGCTCGCCCAAGTGCGCGGCGAGCGCCTCCTGCCACGTCTCGCCATCGCTGACCTGGTGGCACTGGGTGAAGCTGTTGCCGTAGGTATTTACGCGACAGTGACGATCGGCGTAATGGATCATCCGGCGCTCGCCGGAGGGTCCGTAGCGGTAGATGCTGCAGGATCCGTCGATGCCGTCGCGCTGGATGCTGTCGCTTGGCACGTAGCCGAGATCGGGGTCGAACTTCGCCCACTGGTTGTGCGGCGGCGCACTGAGGAAACCCTCGACGCGGTCGGCCGAGATCGAGCGCTCGTGCCGGTCCCGAATCCACGCGTCAAACGAACGGGGAGCCGCGGGCGCGGCGGACTGGCGGGCGGGCGCGCCGGCGAGCCGGCTCGTCGCCATGGCGGCGGCGGCCAGCGTGCCAGCCTGGAGAAGGGTGCGACGCGACATCGGCATGGGACAGACGGGGCTTTGGATTCCGCGCGATCTTCCGGACCGCGCGGTCATCATCCGACGCGCATCGAGGAATCATGGCAAGACTCGCAATCCACGATTCCCGAGCCCACGGCGCCAATTTTCTCCCATTGGAAGGTGTCGAGATGGTGCTTTCAGTCCCGCGTGAAGTTGACAGGAATCGGGACATGACCGCCTTTAAATGCAGGCTGAGTCTAAATAGCAGGGGGCAGGTCAGGAATCTGGACAAGTTCTGGCCCGGGTAGCGGCTCGCGTTGAAGTCGCACTGACCGGATGCATCCCACCGCGGCAGCCGCCACCAAAGGTTATTGGTTGGGACACAGAGTGCACAGAGGAAACACGGAGGTCACAGAGAACGGCAGGCTGGTTTTGCAGAGGAACAACTCTGTGCCCTCCTGGCCGGCCTCTGTGCGCTCAGTGACCCAAGGATTGGGTGTTCAAATCGTCGCAAGCATGCACGATCCGGCACCCTGCACGAGTGGGAGAACATGTCCGGATTCCTGCCATGACCCCATGGGGATGCTCGATGGCCACTCCTACTATCCGTCCAATCTCATCGGGAAACTTGAAAATCGCTAATCGGAAACCTGGCAACTGACCGGCTCGTTGTCGGTACAGTTTCACGCTGCCCGATTTCAAGCTTCTCGATTTCAAGATCGCAACCGTTCCGGGCCTCCGACTGCCGTTCGCCCCTATTCCGCGAACTATGGGCAACGATTCGGCGGGGAAACTCGTGCCGGACTGCCATGGCGGGATCGTTTTTTCTGGCCGCCGTCCTCGTCATCACCCCCGATGGGTAAACGTGGGGCATCGGTCTTCGGCGGCCATTCCGCGAGCTCTGCCTTGCGGGCAGCATAGCCCCGCTGACCGGCCCGGTGCCGGCCGGTTGCGCGGTGGGCTTCATGAAGCTTGACGGCAAGTTTCCATACCGCCCAGTATGGCTGCGAAAACCATACCGGCTGGTATGGAACACGGCGAACCCGGACCATGCCCAGAACGTCACCCGAGATGCCCAGCAAGCTGGCCGCGAGCGCATTTGCGACGTTTGCGCGGAGGGGAATTCGCAACGCCAGCCTGGACCATGTGGCGGCGGGCGCGGGCGTCACGAAGGGCAGCGTCTACTGGCATTATCGCTCCAAACGGGAACTCATCCGGGCCGCCAGCGAGCATTATTACCGCAGCTACCACGAGCGGATGGTCAGCGAGATGGCGGGCGGGGGGGATCCGCTCGCCATGCTCGAGCGCATTCTGCGGCTCAACGTCCGGCTTTGCCTGATCGATCGCGCGAACCGCACCTTCACCCTCGAGATCCTGGCGCTCTCGGTTCACGACAAGGCCATCCGGGAGAGCTGGCGTGCCTTCTATGAAGGCGTACGCGCGGAGTACGTGAAGCTCCTCCTCACGGCGCGGCCGCCCGGTGTCGAGAACCGGCGGGATGCCGGGCATGTGGCCAATTCGCTCCTCGAGGCATTCGAGGGCGTGAAGTTGCGCGCATTGTTCGAGCCTGCCATCTGCTCCGACGCCGCCGAGGAGGCGCGGATCGTCAGCAACCTCCTTGAAATTGCCGGCATCGCGCGCCCGGCGACGGCCGCGCCCGCGGCTTCCCCCCGGCGCCGGCGTCCTTCCCGCGAAACTTCAGCCGCCGGTAAAGATCCGGCCTTGTCATGCAAAAACTAGATTCCTCCCCCTCCACGGGCACCACGCGCCGCGCCTTCCTGAAAACCACCGCCAGGCTCGGGGTCGCCCTCGGCACGCTTGACCTCGCGCGCAGCGCGCATGCCGCCGGCGGCGATCGCATCCGCGTGGGCCTCATCGGCTGCGGCCAGCGCGGCACGGCCGCCGCGATCAATGCGCTCGATGCCGACCCCGGCGTCCACCTCGTGGCCATGGGGGATCTCTTCGCCGACCGGCTTGCGGACTCGCTCGCGAAGATCCAACAGCACAATCCCGAACGGGCGCAGGTCGATCGCGATCATCAGTACACGGGGTTCGACGGCTACCGGGGCGTGATCGAGTCCAGTGATGTCGTGTTGATCGCCTGTGCCTCGCGTTTTCACCCCGCCTACCTGCGTGCCGGCATCGAGGCGGGAAGGCACGTGTTCGTCGAAAAGCCGCATGGCATCGATCCGGTCGGCATCCGGGCGACGCAGGAGGCTTGCGAGCTGGCGCGGGCCCGGGGGCTCAGCGTCGTCTCGGGACTCCACAACCGCTACGACCTCGGGGTCCGCGAGACGGTGCAGCGGATCCACGATGGCGCGATTGGCGAGGTGGTTTCGATGGAGGTGAACTTCCTCCGCGGGCCCTACGTGCTCGTGCCGCGGCAGCCGGGCTGGAGCGAAATGGAATATCAGTGCCGGAACTGGTATCACTTCTCGTGGCTATCGGGAGACGACGTGATCCAGTCGCTCGTCCACAGCGTCGACAAGGCCACGTGGGTGATGCAGGAGGAGCCCCCGCTGAAGGCGCACGGGCTCGGCGGCCGCTCGGCCTCTTTCGGACCGGTTTTCGGGGACATGTTCGACAACCATTCCGTGGTCTACGAGTATGCCCGGGGCACGCGGATGTATGCGTTTTGCCGCACCCAGCAGGAATGCTACGGCAGCGTTTCCGATTATATCTTCGGCACGAAGGGCATGGCATCGCTGCGGGCGTACACCATCAAGGGGGAGGTGAACTGGCAGTACCAGGGTCCGCCGCCCGCGCCCTACCTGCGCGAGCAGCAGGAATTCTTCGCCGGCCTGCGCGCCGGAAAACCCCTCAACAACGGCGACTACATGGCCAACAGCACGATGGTCGCGGTGCTGGGACAAATCGTATGCTACTCCGGCCGGCAAATCGGCTGGAAAAAGGCGATCGCCGCCGACTTCGCGTTTCCGCCCGCCGGTCCCGTCGACTTCAGCATCGAGCCGCCCGTCAAGCCGCTCCCGGACGGACAGTACCCGCTCGCGGTGCCCGGAAAGACGAAACTCATCGCGGGAACATGAAACCGAGGCATGCGCACCGGAGGCGGCAGTGGCTCGCGGCGCTCGCAGGGCTCACCCTCGCGCCCGCCTTGGGCCTCGCGGCGCCAGCCCAGCCGCCCGCCAGGGTGATCGACGCCCGGTCCGAGGCGTATCCGTATTCCGGACCTCCGGCCCCGGAAGCGAAACCCTTGCCGGTGCTGGTCCTCACCGGCGCGGATTTCCCCGGACACGTCTGGCGCGAGACCACCCCCGTGCTGGCGGAGGCGCTGCGCCAGGATCCGCGGGCCGATGTGCGGATCGTCGAGGATGCCCACTTCATGGATTCGTCGGCGCTTTCGCGGTATCGGGTCGTGGTCCTGCACTACATGAACTGGCGGACGCCGGCGCCGGGAGCCGCCGCACGTGAGAATCTGCAGCGGTTCGTGGAGGACGGCGGGGGGCTGGTGCTCGTCCACTTCGCCTGCGGCACCTGGCTGGACTGGGCGCAGTTCCGCGAACTCGCCGGCCGGGTGTGGAATCCCAGGCTGCGCGGCCATGACCGGCGTGGGCCCTTCCGCGTCAACATCATCGAACCCGATCATCCCATCACCCGCGGACTTTCGTCCTTCGAGACCGATGACGAGCTCTACACCTGCCTCGATGGCGACACGCCGATCCAGGTGCTTGCGACGGCAACCTCGCGCGTGGACCAGAGGGATTACCCGATGGCGTTTGTGCTCGAGGTGGGCAAGGGGCGGGTCTTCCACTCGCCGCTGGGCCACGACGTGAAGGCCTTGGGTCAGCCCACGCTCGAGCTTTTCCGGCGCGGAGTGGCCTGGGCGGCGGGATTTCAGCCAATGAACGCACCTTGACGATGAAAATCGGATTTCACACCGACGCCTTCAACTCGAGTTACAAGAGTTTCGAAGGCTGCCTGCAATGGGCGAAAAACAACCAGGTCGGGTTCATCGAATGCGGCCTCATCGACGGCGTGAGCTGGATTCACGGCCTGGGCTATCAGCCGCATGTGGCGCTTTATGAGGATCCCGTCCTGCTCCGGCGCAAGATGGACGGCTATGGCGTGCGTTTCTCGCAGGTTGACGCCGCGTTTCCGCTCTCGGGCAGGGATGGGCCGCTGCGCGGCGTTCCGTATGTGATGAAGTCCATCGCCTGGGCCGCGCAGATCGGCTGTCCCTGCGTGGACACCACCGACGGGCTGCGCGCGCCCGCCGGGCTCTCCGATCCGGCGGCGCTCGACCTGATGAAGGGCGAGTACGAACAGATCATCGAGGTGGCGGAGGCGCACCGGATTGTCGTGAACATCGAACCGCATGGCTATTTCACGACGAAGCCGGACATGATGGCCCGGATGCTGGCATTCTGTGACAGCCCCTGGCTGCGGATGAACATGGACACCGGCAACACGTTCATCGCGGGCCAGGACCCGGTGGCGTTCCTCCAGCGGTTCATCGACCGGGTCAGTCACGTGCACGTGAAGGACGTTTCCGAATCGCTGGCGGCCGCGACCCGCGGGAACCAGACGGGGATCGCGGTCAGCCAGTGTGCGCTCGGGGACGGCGTGAACGCCGACAACATCAGGCGCTGCCTGCGGCGGCTGCAGGAGCATCGCTACACCGGCGTGCTGAGCATCGAGTGCGAAGGCCAGGGCGGTCCGATGATCGAGCGCTCCCTGGCGTGGCTGCGTCGCACCTTGCGTGAGCTCGGGATCGGGGAAACCGCCCCCGCGGATGTCCCGCCGCTGATCACGGCTCCATAACCCTGATACGAACATTGGCCCTTGCCTGGATTGTTCCTGGCGGCAGCCTTGGCCGCATCCCGGCACCTCGCTGCAACAGGAGATCGTGCGGCTGCTGGACGCGCAGTTCGAGGCGAACGAGCGCGAGACCGACGCCGCACTGAAGCGGAGCGAGGCCCTGCGGCAGGCGATCCTAAAAAAGCCTTCACCGGCCGGCTCGTCCCCCAGGACCCGTCCGACGAACCCGCCGCCCAACTCCTCGCCCGCATCCGCGCGGAACGTGAAACGCCACCGTCCGCTCGCGCAACCGGAAAATCTGCTGTCGCTCACGCGTCGAATGTTCCAGCCTAGCCCTGCCAATGTCCCACCCTCGCGATACTATCTTTGCATGAGCGCTAATTCAAAAATCGAGTGGACCGACTCGACCTGGAATCCCGTGCGTGGCTGCACGAAGATCAGCCCCGGCTGCAAACACTGCTACGCCGAAACTCTCGCCGAACGGTTTCGCGGAGTGAAAGGGCACCCCTTCGAGTTCGGTTTCGATCTGCGGCTCGTGCCGGAAAAACTCGGCGACCCGATCCGCTGGAGCACACCACGCCGGATTTTCGTGAATTCGATGAGTGACCTTTTCCACGAGGACGTCCCCGACGCATTCATCGAAAACGTCTGCCGGGTGATGCTCGCAGCGAACTGGCACACCTATCAAATCCTCACCAAGCGCGCTTATCGCATGAGTGGCCTTCTGCGCAGCAAGCTGAAAAAGGCGGCTCGTGCGTCGCACATTTGGTGGGGGGTGAGTGTGGAGAACCGCCAGCATGGGCTGCCACGCATCGATCTTCTCCGGCGCGCGCAACCGGCGGTCGCATTCCTGTCGATTGAACCGCTCTTGGAGGATCTCGGCCATTTCGACTTGCGTAGCATTCATTGGGTGATCGTGGGAGGTGAGAGCGGTCCGGGAGCCCGCCCGATCAAGGAAGAGTGGGTGCGCGCCATCCGGGAACAATGCCGGCATGCGCGTGTGCCGTTTTTCTTCAAACAATGGGGCGGCGTCCGCAAGTCCGGGACCGGACGCGAACTCGACGGTCGGTTTCACGATGAATTCCCGGAAATTCCGCCCAATCCCGTCGTGTCCGCCAAAGTGCGCGCGTCTCTTTTGGAAGAGTTCGCGACGGCCTGATTCCGGATATGGCCTCGAACGACTTCCACGAGAAATCCTTCGACGAGGCTACGCTCACAAAGTTGGAGATTTTTCAGCTTTACACGCGCGAGTGGCTGCCGGTGTTTCTCGCCCGAGAGGTCGACTATGTCCGTGAAGTTCACCTGTTCGATTTCTTCGCCGGCCCTGGGAAAGATGCGGGCGGGGTGCCCGGCAGCCCGCTCCGCACCCTCACGGTGCTAAAGGAATACAGCCAGGATCCGAATCTCCAGGCGTGGGGCAAGACTCCGATCATCGCTCACTTTTCCGACGCGACGCTTTGGAAGGCGAAGGAATTGAAAGCGCTGGTAGAGTCGGAGGCGTGGCGTATCCCCGGCGTCTCGACGGCAACAACCCGCGCTGAATTCGCGGAGGCGTTTGTCGTCGCGGAGCCGATTCTTCAGGCGCGCGACAAAGCCAAGCTACTCTTGCTGGATCAGTTCGGCGTGTCGCAGATCACGCCGGATGTCTTTCGACAGTTGGTTTCGTTTCCGCGCACGGATTTCCTCTTCTTCATCTCCTCCGCCACGCTGCACCGCTTTCACGAGCACCCGAATATTCGGCACAAGATCCGACCTGCGGATGATTTCAACCAGGTGCATCACGCGGCGCTCGACTACTATCGGGAGTTGTTACCGTCGGGCCGGCGCTACTACCTCGCGCCGTTCTCAATCAAAAAAGGCTCGAACATCTACGGCATCATTTTTGGGTCCGCCCACCCGCTGGGCATCGATAAGTTTCTCACCGTCGCGTGGGGCAAGGACGAGCTCAACGGCAACGCGAACTTCGACATCAACCGCGACGCGCTCGACCCCGGTGAACCGATGCTCGAACTCGGCTCGGTGACGCGTCCGTTAAAAATCAACGTATTCGAAGAGGAATTGGAAGCCGCCCTCCGGCAGAAGCGGTTACGGCATGAGGTCGACGTGATGGATCTGTGCTACCGGCACGGCGTCATGCGCAGACACGCCGCCTCTGTGTTGAAGCGGTTGCGAGAAGAGGGAGCGATCAACCTGGAGTTCCAGTGGCCAACACTCGACCACCTCGATCAGCCGAGATCGATTGATTACCTGTGAAGCGGACGAAACGAGTCACCAACCGGAACGAGCGCGAGACCGACGCCGCACTGCAGCGGAGCGTGGCTCTGCGGCAGGCGATCCTGAAAAAAGCCTTCACCGGCCGGCTTGTCCCCCAGGACCCGGCCGACGAACCCGCCTCCAATCTCCTCGCGCGCCTTCGCGCTGAGCGGGGAGCGAAAGGACTGGCGTCAATTCCAGCAAAGTTACCAATGTTATCAAAGTTATCTTGAAACGATAACCTTTGGTAACATTGTTATGAGCTGTGAATCCGATCTATAATCCCTACGCACCGGGTGCCGGCACGCCTCCGCCTGAGCTGGCGGGCCGTGACGAGCTGATTGAGACGGCGCGCATTGCTTTGGAACGCACCCGGTTGCGCATGCCGGCGAAGAGCCTGCTGCTGGTGGGGCTGCGCGGAGTCGGAAAGACGGTCTTGCTCGATCACATCCGCGAGAAAGCGGAGGCCTCCGGGATTCACACGTTGCGGATAGAGGCCCCTGAGCAGCGTTCTTTGCCGGCGCTTCTCGCACCCCAACTGCGCCAAGCGTTGCTGCGCCTCTCGCGCCAAGAGAAGGCCAAGGAGCTGGCGCAGCGCGGGCTCAAGGCGCTGGCCGGCTTCGCCAAGGCCCTGAAAGTGAAATACGACGACATCGAGGTCGGCTTGGATTTCGATCCGGAGCCTGGCCTCGCCGACAACGGCGATCTGGAGCACGACCTGCAGGATTTGATCGATGCAGCCGGCGCCGCCGCCGAGGCCGGCGGCACGGCGCTCGCGCTCTTCATCGACGAGCTGCAATACGTCGCGGAGGAGGAGCTGGCATCGTTGATCACCGCCTTGCACCGGGCGGCGCAGCGCCGCCATCCGGTGGTGCTTGTCGGTGCCGGCCTCCCCCAGCTACGCGGTCGGATGGGCCGCGCCAAATCGTATGCGGAGCGCCTCTTCGATTTTCCGGAAATCGGCCCGCTGCTGCCACCGGCCGCACGGCAAGCGCTGGTGAAGCCCGCCGCCAGCCAGAAGGTGGAATTCAAGGAGGCTGCTTTGGATCGTATCCTGAATGCGACGCAAGGCTACCCCTACTTCCTCCAGGAATGGGGCAAACACTCCTGGGACGCAGCGGACGCATCACCCATTACGGCTGGCGATGTTGATCGGGCTTCAATCACGGCCATCGCCGCCTTGGACGAAAGCTTCTTCCGCGTGCGCTTCGACCGACTGACTCCGCTCGAAAAACGATATCTTCGTGCGATGGCCGAGCTCGGACCCGAAGCACACCGGTCGGGTGACATCGCGGAAGTGCTGGGGCGGTCAGTCAACTCCTTCGCGCCGACGCGCAACAAGCTCATCGCCAAAGGCATGATCTGGAGCCCCAATCACGGCGACACAGCGTTCACGGTGCCTCTGTTCGATGAATTCATGAAACGCGTGATGCCCGGAGACGCTTGGAAGGCTGAATGAGATGCCCAGGTCATTCCGCTTGCCACTCCCATATTCCATCGAACCAGCATTCGATTCAATAAGCCGACCGCTTATTCCATCGACCTCTGCTTCGCTTGAATAAGGCCCCCACCGCATGACCTCCGACAGCATCATCTCCAAGGTCTGGTCCTTCTGTCACACGCTGCGCGACGACGGCGTGGGCTGAAGGACGACAGCCTGGCCGACCTCGACAGCCTCCCGGAACCGGCAGACCTTGCCGAGGAGATCATCGAGAACATCGAGGCCGGCCTAGCGAATTTCCGGACCGTCGCGAGCCGGCTCGCGGCCAGGTAAGGTCCGGCTGGACACCTGCCCGCCGCAGACAACCGGTACCGCGCCACCCACAAAAAAGCCCACGCATCGCGTGGGCTTTGAATCAGGTTTTCGCGCAGCGAAAACTTACCGGTACTCCTCGCCCGTGAGCGCGTTGATGATCTTGAAGTTCTCGACGTGGTAGTTGAGGTCGGCGCGGAAGGCCAGTTTCACCCCGAAGAGCTTCTCCATCCGGACCAGCAGATCGGCATCCTCGCTGCGGAGCCGCTCCAGGATGCTCGGATGCACCATCACCCGGAGCGAGTACTCCTTGCCATCATTGCGCAGCTGCAGCCGGCGGACGACCGAACTGAGCTTGCGCTGCAGCTCGACACTCATCGTCGTCGCGCTCTTCACGATCCCGCGGCCGCGGCAATACGGGCAGTCCGTATAAAGATTGCTCGAAAGCGATTCCTGCTGCCGCTGCCGCGTCATCTGCATGATCCCGAGCTGCGAAATCGGTAGGATGTGGTTCTTGGCCTTGTCCGACGCCATCAGCTCGACCATCTTTTCGTAGATGGCGTTGCGGTGGCGGCGCTCCTTCATGTCGATGAAGTCCATGATGATCAGCCCGCCGAGGTTCCGGAGCCGGATCTGGCGCGCGATCTCCGTCGCCGCCTCGAGGTTCACGGCATAAATCACGTTCTTCTCGTCGCCGCCGCGGTTCTTGTGCGAGCCGGTGTTCACGTCGATCGCGATCAACGCCTCCGTCTCGTCGATGATGATCTCGCCGCCGCTCGGCAGCGGCACCTTCCGCTGGCCCGTCTGCTCGATCTGCCGCTCGATGTTGAACCGCTCGAAAATCGGGATGCTGTCCTTGTAGAGCGCGATCTTGCTGGCGCTGCGCTTCGAAATCTGGCCGACCAGCTTTTGCGTCCGCTCATGATCCTCCCGCCGGTCGATGAGAACGCGGTCGACCTCCTCGGTCAGGAAATCGCGCACCGTCCGCTCCACCAGATCCGGCTCCATGTAGAGGCAGGACGGCGAGCGGTCATTCTTGATCCGCGCCTGGATACCCTCCCAGGTCTTCAGCAGGATGTGCAGATCGCGGACGAAATAGCGGGACTTCTTGCCCTCGCCGGCGGTGCGGACGATGACGCCGACGCCCTCGGGCAGCGTGAGCTCGTTGATCAGCTGCTTGAGCCGCTTCCGCTCGGCGATGTCCTCGATCTTCCGCGAGATGCCGCAGCCTTCCGAGAACGGCGTCAGGATCAGGTAGCGGCCGGGAATCGACAGGTTGGTCGTCGTCCGCGGGCCCTTGCTGCCGATCGGCCCCTTGGTGACCTGGATGACGATGTCGGTGCCGGGCGGGTAGAGATTGGGGATGTCCTTGACCGTGGGATCGGCGGGCCGCTCGGGTGCATTGCGGCGGCGGTTGACGCGGACGACCTCGACCGAGGAATCGGCGGCGGCGGGGAGCATGTCCCAATAATGCAGGAATGCGTTCTTGGTGTAGCCGATGTCGACGAAGGCGGCCTTGAGGCCGGGGTCGAGGTTCTTGATCCGGCCCTTGTAGATGCCGCCGACCATCCGGTTGTCGGACTCACGCTCGATCTCGAATTTCTCGAGCCGGCCGTCGACCAGGAGAGCCACCCGCTTTTCGAGCGGCTCGGAATTAATGATGAGCTCGCGGTAGGAGCCTTTTTCTTTCTGGAACACCGCGAGAATTTTCTGGAGGAGGGGGCGTTGTTTGGACCGTTCGGAGGCGCCGGCTTTCAGTTCGGCGTTGCTGAAAGTCTGGACTTCCTTTTCCGGCGGGGGGTTGACGAGTTCCTCGTCATATTTTTTGACGAGGTCCGGCGGGGCGCCGGCGGGCTCGGAACGTGGTGAGGGCAAGGGATCGCTCATGGCGGGTGTGTGGTTGTGACACGGAGCCCCCAGGGGCGGCAGGTGCGGCGCAGGAAATTCCGGCAGGGCGGTCAATGGCGCGGGCGGATCTCATATGAAATCCTTCCGGAAGCGCCAGACGCTCTGGACCAGTCCTTGCAGCAAACAGCAACTGAGCACAAAGGAGCCACCGTAGCTGACGAAGGGAAGCGGTATGCCCGTGATGGGCACCAGCCCGATCGTCATGGCGATGTTCACGAACACATGCACCGCAAAGAGCACCGTCACGCCTATGGCGATCAGGGTGCCGAGTCGGTCCCTTGCGGAACCAGCGACGCGAATGCCGTTGAACAAGACCAATCCAAACAGGCCCAGGACCGTGAGGCTTCCCAGAAATCCTTTTTCCTCGGCAATAACCGAGAAGACAAAATCGTTGTGCGCAACGGTCCGGGGCAGGTACCCGAGTTGCGCCTGTGTTCCCTGCGTCCAGCCCTTGCCGACGAGTCCGCCGCTGCCGACGGAGATCAGGGATTGCGAAAGATTGTAGGCGACGCCGGTGCCATTCGGGTCGACCTTGTCAGGCGCCGCGAATGCCAGGATTCGGTCGCGCTGATAGTCGCGGAAAGGCATGATGCCCCTGCCCGATTCCTGAAACCGGCCCCGGTCGGCGCCAAACTTATAGCCGTTCGACTCCATGAATCGCACGTAACGCACGCTGTCCCAAGTAACTAGCCCCACGATAAATAGGAACGCGCCGAGCGCTGCCACGAAGAAACGCGTGGACAGCTTTGAGACGTACAACATCGAGAACACCATCGGGGGGAGCACGATCGCAGACTTCAGATCGGGCTGAAGCAGGATAAGAAACATGGGCGCACCTACCGCAAGGGCCAATTTCCCCAACGTGCCCAATGACTGGGTGATTGTGCCGACTTTGGAATGAATCAGGACGCTGGCCGTGATCAGCAGGACCCCAATCTTGGCGGTTTCGGAGGGTTGGAAGGAAAACGGGCCGAGATCGATCCACCGCTGGGCGCCCCAGCGTTCGGCCGCCGCACCACCCACGCCCGGGATCAGGACGATCAACAGCGGAAGGATCGAGGCGAGGTAGCACCAGTGCGCGATGCTGAACCAGAACCGGTAATCGATGAGTGATACCAGGATATAAACTCCGCCACCGACTCCCAGATAGATGATTTGCTTGAACCATTCCTGGCGCAACAGAGCGCCGAGACTGGTGGCCGGCGGGGAGACCGAGAGTTGCGCAGAGTATATGAAGGCGACCCCGAAAAGGCTGAGTCCCAAGAGCGCCAGCGGGGTCAACAGATCCCAATGTTCCCGGGTCGTGGGCTTGAAAACCGCGAGATAATCGGTGGGTGCCGGGAGGTTCACGGAAATTTCAGCCTATGATCCACGAATCCGATGCCGGCCGCCCTCCGGACCGTAGGGGCGCAGTCTTGCTGCGCCCGGGATTGGATCTTGATCCATGAATCCGATGCCGGCCGCCCCTCGTAGCGCCGGTCTTGGACCGGCACCTGCAGGCTGATGGCGCTGCAGCCCGTGGCTACCGGCAGCAGGTTGAACCCGCAAGGCGTGGAAGCGGCGTCCTGCCGCCTGCGTGGCAGTGAGATTCGGCCCCGGTGAGTACGCGCTTGCATCAAAGCTGGGATGCCGGGCATCGAGGGGGAGTCAAGGCGCTGCACCGGTGGCGGTGCCCGCGAGTTCGGGTTGCCCGGGTGGACTTTCAGACTGCTCTGCAGCGGCCTCTGAATCCACGGCAGGCGAAGCCGCGGCGGCGGTTTCGGCGCTGGCGATTCCCAGGAGTGACCAGAAAATGACGGCGCCCATCGGTCCCTCCAGCACGACGCCGAGCGTGGCGCTGGTGAGGATGACCCAGCAAGCCGACCACAACCCGGCCGCGGCTGGAGTTCCCCGCCGTGCCGCCTGCCAGGTGCGCTGCGCCATCGCGCCGATCACGAGGAGAAATCCGGCGAGCCCGATTGCGCCCGACCGCGCGAAGAGGGTGACCAGCACATTGTGCGGGCTGCGGGTGATGAAGTCGTCGCCGCTTTCCGGATAATAGACGCGCACGAATTCGCGGGCGAGGTCGTGGCCCCAGCCGAGCCCGAGCCATGGGTTGCCGGCCAGGGTTTCCTCGATCGAGACCCGCCACCAGACGGTCCGGAAAAGATTGTTGTCGCCCTTGTTGAACGTCTCCTCGCCCGAATACGCCCGGACGCCATGCGGATCGGTCACCGAGATGACCCGTTCATACATGCTATGCAGGGGGGTCTGTTCCCAGGACTCGTTCCGGAGGTAGGCGACGAAGAGGATCACGAGGGCCGCGGACACCCCGGCGGCCGCCTGGACCAGCGCAAACTTCCAGCGGCCCGCGAGCGCGAGAATTCCAATGGCAACAATCAGACCGAGCAGTGCGGCACGGCTGTTGGTGGCCACGACCCCCGCCGTGAGCAGCAGGCTGAGCACCAGGGACCACCAGGAACGGCGCTCCTCGTGGCGCAGGAACAGGAGCACGGCCCCCACCGCCATGAAGGCGGCGGCGAGATCGCCCTTGAAGAAAACCAGCGGGATTCCGCCGATGACCAGCCACTCGAGGAACACCTCCGGAAACCGGTCGAAAAGCGGAAGAATGATGATCAACCCGGCGCACGAGAAAAGGATGCAGCCATGGAGGAACCGCCGCCGGTTCGACGACTGCGCGGCCCACTGCGCCAGGAAGAAAAAGCTGGCGTAGTAGACGGTGGCATAGTCGCGCAGCGCCGCGGCACCGAAGACCCTCAGGTCATGGTAAAGCCGGAAAGTGCTGACCGTCATCCAGAGCAGGATCAGCAGGTTGAGCGCGTCGCGCCGGACGGGCAGTTCGCGCTTCAGGGCGGATGTGATCAGGAGGATCCCGCCGGCGATCAGGAAGACGAACTCGGCCGGGAAAAGGGGGAGTCCCGGAAAGGCTGAAAGCTGGGCAAAACCGCGGTTGCCGATGATATAGCCACAAAGCGCGATCCCGAGCAGGAGGGTGGAGAGCGGGAACGGCTGGAAGTGAAGCAGCCCCAGCGCCATGAGCGTCCCCGTTGCCAGCACCGGCCAGAGCCAGGCGCCATTCGCGATCTGAACCGCCAGGAACACGCCAATCACCCCGGCGACAATGCCGGTGATCCGCGTGCGCCAGATGGGATTCATGGGACGGGATGTAATCCGAGTTGGAGCGGAAACAAACCCGAATTGGGACGTTCCCCAGTGGATTCGCAAGGATCGGCGGGGTTCCGGTCGGCCCGGGCCGCCTCAGCCTGCGATTCCATGTCGCAGCTGCGACATGCCATTGCACGGCTTGCGTGGACCGGGTCCAGCAGGTGAATCTCCCCCAATGCCGATCGCTTCCTTCGTGACGGTTTTCCACCGCGTCACGCCGTTTCTCCTGCCGGCGGTGCAGAGCATCCTGGGGCAGACCCTGACCGATCTGGAACTGATCCTGGTCGACAACGGCACGGGCGTCGGAACGCAGCCGTTGGGCCCCGCCGGCCAGGATCCGCGCATCCGCATGGTTTCCTTGCCCTCCAATCTGGGCATCGCGGCGGGCCTCAACGCGGGAGTGGCCGCAGCGCGGGGCGAGTTTGTCGCCCTGCTCGATTCCGACGACATCGCGCTGCCGTGCCGGCTCGAGCGGCAGGTGGCCGCCCTGAGGGCGGACCCCGCACTCGGGCTGGTCTCCTCCTGTGCGGAGACGATCGACGGTGAGGGATGTGTCATCGGCCGGGAGTTTGCGCTGGTGGGTGCCGAGGAACAGCGCGTATTCACCGCCTATTCCATGCCGGCACCGGCGCCGTCGTACACCGGCCGGGTGGAGTGCTTCCGGCGTTTCCCCTATGAACCGGCATTCCGGTTTGCCATGGATTACGATTTTGTCGCCCGGGTGGCGGAGGTGCACGGGATCGCTGGCGTACCGGAAGTGCTGATGCAATATCGCTCCCATTCGCAGCAGGTCAGCGTCCTGGAACCGGCGGAGCAGATCCTGAATGCGTGCATCATCCGCCTGCTGACGGCGCGACGGCGGGCGGGGCGGTCCGAGGACTCCGCCGCCACGCTCGCAGTGATGGCGCGCTGGCTGGCGGAGGGGCTGGCGGTTCGCGAAATCTACCGGCGCTTTGCAGACTGGAGCCTGCGCGAGCGGTTCCCGCTGCTGGCGGTTTACCATGCGCGAAAGGTGGTATCCGCCCGACGCCGACCGATCGAGGCGGCCTGGGCAACCGGAATTCTGGCGCAGGCGCTGCGACAGTCCCAGACGAATCGCGGATTGCTCCTGAGGATGTTTTTTGGCGGCCCGTTGAGAGCCCATGGACTGAAGCCGGCCTGATCTTCCGGCGGTGGCATTGCGATCCGCGAAATGTTCGGGCTACCGGGCTGGTCAGGCTTGTGGGGGTGCCGCGTCTTTGGCCGGCGAAATGCAGGGCAAATCGCAGTCACACCGCGCCGGCGCGCCGGTACAGCGCAGCATAGCTCCGCAGCATGGACGCGAGATCAAACTGCTCCAAGGCGAAGGCGCAGCCCAGCGCAACCGCTTCCGGCCAGCTTTCCACCGCGTCGAGTGCGCGCTGCAACTCGCTCGCGAAGCTCCCCGGATCACCCGCCCGAGCCCGCCACGGATACGACGGAGGCAGTGCCTCGCGCAGCCCGGGCGCGTCGGTGCCCACCACCACCAGGCCGGCCCGCAGTGCCTCGACGGCCACCAGCCCGAGTCCCTCGAACCGCGACGGCATCAGCAGCAGATCGAACTCAGCCATCCGTTCCCGAAGCTGCGCCGTCGGAGGGGCCACCCGGATCGACCAGCCCGGCGGCGGACTCCCGGCCAGCGCCTGCAGAGCCGGTCCGTGCCTCCCCTGCCCATGGATCACCAGCTCGCAGCCACTGGCCGGCGCGCGGACTTTCGCGACGATCTCCGGCAACAGATCGGTCCCTTTCTCCGGCTCGAACCGCCCGGCAAAAAGGATGCGCACCGGCCCCTCGCGCGTGGATGAACGTCTGCCGGCGGGCGCGGGCACGCCATTGTGGATGATGATCGGCGGCGCGGGCAGCGGGCCGGCACCGGCCGCCGCGCGATGCCGGTCAAATGCTGACCGGGCGTCGCGTGAAACACAGGCGACATGGGAGGCGCGCATCCGTCTTTCACACCAGCGACCCAGTCGCGGCCAGAAGTGCCAGTAAACGCTGTTGTGGATCGTCCGGACCAGCGCGGCCCCGCGCCCGTGATGGGAAATCGCGGCCATCACCGCATAAGCCGCCTCGGGTATCTCCGTATGCAGGTGGACAATCTCCGGCGCGAAGGAGCGCATCACCCGGGCGGCGTGCACTCCGGCAGCGACAAGTCCGCCAGCTTTCAGCGGCAGCCGGGATCCCGTGAACACGGGCAGCCCGGCCGCCGTGCAATCGCGGGCCATGGCAAGCCCAACTTCATCTGCCGCCACGCCGCGGATGGCGTACAGGCCGGAATCGAATTCGGAAGCGAGGCCGCGTGCGATCGACAATGCCACGGACTCCGCGCCACCGAGCCCGAGCCGGGTGATGAAGTGCAGGACGCGCGGGCGCCCCTCCCGCGATGGTTCACGCTGCATGATGAGTCGGGCTCGTGGCACCCCGCAGCCGGCAGACACCGTGCAGTTCCACACGCAGTCTCGGCCAGCTGGCCGTCAGCAACGCCGCCGCCAGGACGCTGCCCCCAAGTCCCGCGCCCAGCCGGGCCAGCCAGCCGGCATCGCCGGCCACCGCGCGGCCGGCCAGCGCCCCGGCACCCAGCGCCACGGCCATCCCGGATGGACCGACAAATGCCGCAACAAAGTCCTGGATACGCAACCCCGTGCAGCGCGCGGTCCAGCTTACCCGCACCGGCAGCATTGCCAGCCCGGCGAGGGCAACCCCTGCCGCCATCCCCGGCGGCCCGTAGCCGCGGCCCAGCCACAACCCCGCCACCGTCAGCGCGAGCGTGAGGGCGGCCATCCCAGCCAGCGCCCGCGCCTGCCCGCCCGCGATGCACACCGCATGGATCGTCGCGGACAGGTAGGAGGAAACCGCACCCAGCGCCAGCCAGCGGAGCAGCGGCGCGGCCCCGGCCCAGTCCGCGCCCAGGAGCAGCCGCACGACCTCCTCCGGCAGCGTGGCGCAGAGCGCCGCGAGCGGCAGCGTCAGATGCGCCGCCAGATTGGTGGTCAGGCGGACATGTGCGGCAAACTCCGCGGTGCCGGTGCCAACACGCGACAGCGTCGCCAGCAGCACCTGGGCGAGCGGCGTGCCGATGTGCTGGAGGGGCAGCATCAGCAGCTGGACCGGCCGCAGGTAGAGCCCCGCGGCGAGCGAGCCGAACCACCGGCCCATCAGGGCGACGTCAACCTGGTTTGTGACTGCGATGAGAATGTTGTTGCCCGTGATGCTCGCAGCAAGGGATCGAATATCGCGCAGGCTGGCCCAGCGCGCCGGAGCCTCCGGCCGCCAGCGGCACGCCGCCCATGCCAGCACCAGGATCATGCCCTCCGAGGCCAGGAGGAAGGCCGCGAAGGCATAGGCCCCGGCGTCCATCATCCCCGCCGCGATCATCACCAGCGTGGCAACCACGGCGGCGATCGCCTCGAGCCGGTTGAGTTCACTGAACCGCAGCTCGCGGGCGAGCAGCACCCGCGGCCAGGCGTTCAAGCCGAGGAGGAGAAAGCCGACGGCCAGCGTCGCCAGGAGCGGCAGCACCCGCGGCTCGCCAAAGAAGCCCGCCGCCAGCGGCGCCACCGCCACGGCCAGCGCGGCGAGGGCGAGGCCGAGGAGCAGGTGCGTCCACCACAGCGTCGTGAGTTGCTCCGGTGTCAGTTCACGGGACTGCACCGCGGCCGCACCCAGCCCGAGGTCACGGAATATCACCAGGACGTAGAAGACACTGGCCGCCATGCCGAAAAGCCCGTGTTCGGCCGGGGGCACGATCCGGGCAAGGATGAGGACCGACGCGGCCTTGCAGGCGACGCGGACCGCTTGCGACAGCAGGGTGGAGCGGTGGCCGCGGGCAGCCAGGTCGAACAAGGGTTTGGTGGCTTGTTCCCCGGCGATCATGCTGGCGGAGAGATTTCCATTCCGGACGTGCCGATCAGGGCTGCGGCAAGCCGGTCCAGGTGCCGTTCCAATGTGAAGTGGGCGAGGAACCGCGCCCGGCAGGCACCGGCCGCCGGCTGCTCGTGCCGGAGTTTCAGCAACGCCGTCACAAGTGCCTCCTCATCGCCGGGAGCGATCAGCGTGCCGACCTCGGGCGTCACGATCTCCGGCAGTGCCCGCCACTGGGTCGCGATGATCGGCCGGTCATGCGCCAGCGCCTCGAGCGCGACCAGCGGCATCCCCTCGGCGGCGTAGCGGGTGGGAAGACACAACACCTGCGACGCCGCGAACAATCGGCGCTTGCCCGCGTCGTCGACCATTCCGGCGTGGTGCAGCACCTGGGGATGCTCCCGGCAAAGATCAGCATACCGGGATGCCTGATCGAAATCATCGAACGCCCCGGCGGCCACGAGCGAGAACACCGGCGGCTTCCCGGTCCGCCGGGTCCGGCGGTTTGCCTCGAGGACTGCTTCCGCGGTGGCAAACAGCCCCTTTTCCTCGCTGCCAAGCCCGAGAAATAGCACCTGCAACGGTCCTTCCGGTGACGGGGGCGTGAGTTCGCCCGGATCGGCGATGCCATTCGGCACGACCTGAATCGAACGGGCGGCCAGCGCTTCCGGATCGTTGCGCAGCGTCTCGGCGAGCACCAAGGCGAGTTCCGCCCGGCCCAGCAACCACCGGGTCAACCCGCGTTCCAGGGCGGTGGCTCCGGTTTCCAGCCATGCGCCGAGGCCGGCCGCGTGCCAGTGGAGCACCAGGCGGGGGAAAAACGGCCGGCAAAGTGCCATCACCACCCAGTCACGGTAGAGTGCGCCGCGCTTTCCCGGCGGGGCCGGAATGTAATAGAGCGTGTCGCAACCCTGCGCGAACCGGGCGCGGATCGCCCGCACCGCGATTCGTACCGTCGCTATGATCTTCCCGAAGCGCCAGCGACCAATATCGGCGGAGTCGGTTGAAAGCCGGAAATTGACATGGTGCACCGGGATTCCACGCGCAGGCAGCCCGGCGAGCAGTGCCTGCACCATGATGCTCTGGCCGTGGAGCGGTGGCGGGGTGTGCGCGAGGACGAGAAGCTTCATCAGGAAGGCGCGGGCCCGGGATCGAGGCGGCTTTCGCTTGGAAATTGGGACGGTGCCCGGATGATGGGCGCTCGCCATGAGCACGCCAGCCGCAAAACGATTATTCGCCGGACCGGTGCTGGCGGCGGCCGTGTGCGCGTTGGCCGGACTGGTCCTGTTCCAGTTTTTTGGGAATGCATCCCGCGGCTGGGTGGACACGCCGTCGGTGTTCTGGTGGGCCGTGAGCCAGTGGCTCGACCCCAATGCGGATTCCGAGCATGGCTGGCTGATCCTTGGGCTCAGCGCCTGGCTGCTGTGGCGGAATTTGCGGGCCAACGAGCCGGGGGACGAAGCCCGTAGCCATATCCATGCAGTTGAACCGCGAAGGACGCGAAGTGACGCGAAGGCAAACGGTCACTCCCAAACTGAAATCTCCAATTTGAAATCCGAGATTGCCGCGCCCGCCGCGGCGATGCTGGTCGCGCTCGCGCTCCATGCGATCGGGTTCGTGGCGCAGCAGGCGCGACTCTCGCTGCTGGCCGTGCTGCTCTTCGCCTGGGGGGTGCTCCGGCTCGGCGGTGGAACGCGCTGGGGCTCGGCCGCGCTATTCCCGCTTGCCTTTCTGATCTTCGCCATCCCGGTCAACATCCTCGACTCCCTGGGCTTCTGGCTGCGGGTCTGGGTGGTCGACGCCAGCGCCACGATTGCCCGTGCCGCGGGCGTTGGCGTCCTGCAGAGCGGCACCCAACTCGTCGCCCCGGACGGCCGTTACAACTACGATGTCGCCGCCGCATGCTCCGGCGTCCGTTCGCTCACGGCCATGGCGGCGCTGTCGCTGCTCGCCGGATACCTCAATTTCAACGGCTGGGGCCGCCGGGCGCTGATCCTGCTCCTCTGTTTGCCACTCGTCTATCTGGGCAACGTGGCCCGGATTGTCGCGATCATCTTCGCGGCCCAGATCGGCGGCACCACCTGGGGTGACCTCGCCCACGAGATCATGGGTTATGGCATCTTTGCCATTGTCCTCGGCGGTGTACTCGCCGCGATTGCGGCCCTCCGCCGGTGGTGGCCGGAGGAGGCGGAGGTCGGAGGTCGGTGGTCGGTGGTCGGTGAAAGGAGGACTGAGGACGGCGTGTCCTCCGAAGCCTTGGCGAAGGAGGAAGGACTAAGGACCAAGGACCAAGGACCAAGGACCGAGGACCGAGGGCGGAACTCCGAGTCCGGCGGCGCGGCGGCCTATATCGTCCTATCAGTCATATTGGTCCTATCCCTCGCCGAGATGCTCTTCCTGGGCAAAATCGCCGCATCACCGGCGCGCGGCGAAGTGGGCATTGTCCTGGCGGATGGGGGCACGGACCCCGTGGACCTGCCGGCGTTTCTCGGCACGGAATGGATCGGCCGCCGCACCGCGGTCACCGCGATCGAGCGGGAGATTCTGCCGCCGGACACGGGCTTCTCCCGGAAGCTCTATGTCGACCTTTCCAACCCCTCACGGCAGGTGCTGCTTTCGATTGTCCTCAGCGGACGCGACCGCACCTCGATTCACCGTCCGGAACTCTGCCTCGTGGGCCAGGGCTGGACGGTGACTGGCACCTTCAGCCATCGGTTTCGCCACCCGGAACCTGGCGCCGGCTTCATTCCGGCGACATTGCTCCGCGTGCAGCGCGAGGTGCAAACGCGGTCCGGCCGCAGCATTGTTCCGCAACTGGTCGCGTACTGGTTTGTCGGTGGCCAAACCACAGTGGCATCCCACCTGGAGCGGGTGCTTCAGGATTCATGGAACCGGGTTTCGCGCGGCCGCGCCGATCGATGGGCCTATGTGCTCATGCAAACCGATGCGGGGGACGGCGAAGCGGCAGCCCTGGCGCGGATGCAGGCGGTGCTCGACGGCACCCTGCCGGTGTTCGCCCCGGCGGCGAGGCTGGCCCAGAATCGTTAATTTTAGAGTTTTCGCGGGACAGAAACCCTTTAGCTTCCACCTCCCTTGACGAAGGTAGGCGCAGCCGACTTGGCCTTGCTTTTCGCCGAGAGCGCCCCGTTTGACTGGGAGCTCTGGGTGCCGCTGGTTGCCGGCGTCGGGGTCGGGTTCCTGGTCGTCTGGGCGCTGACCCGGCACACGCGACGCGTGGCGCATGAGCAGGCGGCCGAGCTGATCGAGGTGGCCCGCCGCGAGGCGGCCGTGGCTGCCGAAGAGATGAAGCAGAAGGCCGAGGCGGAGATTCAGGAGAAGCGCGCCGAGCTGAACCGCGAGTTCGACCGCCGGGAAATCGAGAGCGACGTGAGGTTGCGCGAAATCCGCGCGCACGAGGAGTCATTGGGCCTCCTCGATTACCAGCTGGAGCAGCGGCAGGAACGGCTGAACCGGGAGAGTGCGGCCGTACGGCAGGCGCGGGATGCCATCCGGGGGCTGTCCAAGAGTGTCCGCAAGCGGCTCGAAGGCGTGTCGCAGCTCGATGCGGACGAGATCCGGAAGCAGCTGCGGGAGGAGATCCTGCTCGAGTGCCAGGATGAGATCCGGGCGCTGCGCCGCGCCACGCTGGAAAAGTCCGAGCAGGAGCTGCGCAACGAGGCCCAGCGAATCCTGATTGCGTCGATGCAACGGATTGCGACCAAGCCGAACAACGATCTCACGGCCACGATCATCCAGCTTCCGACCGAGGAGATGAAGGGCCGGATCATCGGCCGCGAGGGTCGGAACATCAAGTCCTTCGAGTCCGCGACGGGGGTCACGCTGCTGGTCGACGAGTCGCCGCAAATGGTGCTCGTGTCGTCCTTCGACCCCGTGCGCCGCGAGGTCGCCCGCACCGCGCTGGATGCATTGATCAAGGACGGACGAATCCACCCGGCCTCGATCGAGGAGTTCGTGAAGCGGGCGCAGGAAGAGGTCGAGCTGAACACCGTGCAGGCCGGCGAGGACGCCGTGGCCCGGCTGAACATCAACGGGCTCCATCCCGAGATCATCCGGCTGCTCGGCCGGCTGAAGTACCGGTTTTCGTACAACCAGAATGTCCTCGACCATTCGATTGAGACCGCGTTTCTCGCCTCGGTGATTGCCAGCGAAGTCGGACTGGATCCGAACCTGGCGAAGCGCGCGGGCCTCCTCCACGACATCGGCAAGGCCGTGCCGGGCGAACTCGAGGGCAGCCACGCCGTGATTGGTGCGGAATTCATCAAGCGCTACGGCGAAACCCCGATTGTGGTGAACGCGGTGGCCGCCCATCACGAGGAGGTGAAGCCGGAGACGGTTTATGCGGGGCTCGTCATCCTGGCCGACACAATCTCCGCCGTTCGTCCGGGTGCGCGCGCGGAGTCGCTCACCGGATACATCCAGCGGCTGGGCCGGCTCGAGAAGCTCGCCCTCTCGATCGAGGGCGTGCAGCAGGCCTTTGCCATCCAGGCCGGCCGCGAGATTCGCGTCGTCGTTTCTCCCCAGGAGGTGACCGATGACCGGGCGCGGGAAATCGCGAAGGAGCTTCGGACCCGGATCGAGTCCGAACTGCAGTACCCGAGCACGATCAAGGTCACCGTGATCCGGGAGTCCCGGTTCACCGAAACGGCGACGTGAGCGGGCAGTAGTGAGTAGCGGGTAGCCGGGACAGTAGTGAGGAGCGGGTAGCGGGTAGCGAGTAGCGAGTAGGCAGGCCGCAGGGTCGAATTTAATGAAAATCGTTGGGATTCGAAGCGGGCGGATACCGCGACCCTAAAGAGGGGAATCCAGATCAACGCGCCGAGCGCTACCCACTGCTCACGGTTGCGCGGTTTTCCTACTCGCTACTCGATGCTCGCTACCCACTACTTCAAGCCAATGGCTGACCCGAAAATCCTCGAGACCTTCCCGAATCCCGCCCCCCAGCGCGATTACGTGATCGAGCACACGCATCACGAATTCACCTCGGTCTGTCCCATCACCGGCCACCCGGATTTCGCGGCCATCACCGTCCGGTACGTGGCGGACAAGACCTGCGTGGAGCTCAAGTCGCTCAAGCTGTATTTCCACTCGTACCGAAACGACGGCATATTCTTCGAGGAGGTCACGAACAAGATCTGCGACGACCTCGGTGCGGCCCTGAAGCCGCGGGCGCTGACGATTGTTGCGGACTGGAAGGCGCGCGGCGGTTTCACGTCGGTGATCACGGCGGAATGGAAGCCGCGCCGCGGCCGCCGCGGCTAGTCTAGGAGTCCGTCGGACTTACGCGGTCCGTTCTGATGAAGGCGAACTGAAAGGCGGGCGGCCGACAGCCTCCTTAACGAAAATGCCTGCGGCATTTTCGAGGATCTCTTTTCGCGAGGAGCGTCAGTTATCCAGGCGGGGATTTCAGGGCGGCGATCACCTGCGCGTGCAATTCCGGCGTTGCCGCGGCGACGGTGGATTGCGCGGGGAAGGCCGCGCCGCCCTGCCAGTCGGAAATGACGCCGCCAGCGCCCCGCACCACCGGCACGAGCGCGGCGACATCCCACGGATTCATGATCGGATCGAGCGCAATGTCGGCCCAGCCGGCCGCCAGCAGCAGGTAGCCATAGCAATCGCCCCAGGTGCGGACCAGCCGCGCCCGGTGCTGGACCCGATCGTAGCCGGCGCCATCCTGAAACTTCGCGGGATTCAATGGATCGCTGGTCAACAGCGTCGCCTCCTCAATCCGCCGCGTGGCGCGGCAGCGGACCGGCCGGCCATTCAACGTTGTCGCGACGCCGTCGCCGATCATCAACTGGCGGAGGACCGGCTGGTGGATGCAGCCGAGCACGGGCTGCCCCTGGTGCAGCAGCGCAACCAGCGTCCCCCACAGCGGCACCCCGGTAATGAACGATTTCGTGCCGTCCACGGGATCCAGCATCCAGACCAATTCCGCCTCCGGCCGATCCCGGCCGAACTCCTCGCCGATGATGCCGTGGCCTGGAAATTTCCGCGCGATGGCGCGGCGCATCAATTCCTCGGCGCCCCGATCCGCGGCCGTGACCGGCGAATCGTCAGGCTTGGTCTCGACCGCGAGCCCCGGCTGGCCGAAGAGCGGCCGGAGAAACCCGCCGCTCGCCACGGCAAGTTCCATCATGAAGGCGCGATAGGGTGAGAGATCCACGAGGAGTCAGGAGAAAGTTGTCAGGAACCAAGGAAACAAAGGACGAAAGGACCGGGGGACCAAGGGGAAAAACGGGCCGGACCAAGGATGACGCGTTTGGTCCTTTCCTTCCGATCGCGACTGCCTTGGTCTCGGGCACCATCCCATGGCGTGGACCGATCATCCGATCTTCTTCGTCGATTTCGAAGGCAGCCAGTCCTCGGGCGTCCTCGAATACGGCGTCGTGACCGTGCTGGGGGGCAAGGTGGTCGAGACCCACACCCGGCTCTGCCAGGCCATCGGCCGGGTGCGCGAGGAGGATTTCGCGGTGCACGGTTTGAGGGAGGAGTTGCTGGAGGCCCATACGCCGTTTGCCGACAGCTGGGAATACTTCGCAAGCCTCCGCGAGTGCGGTCCGCTCGCGGCGCATTACGCCGGTGTGGAGAACTCGCTGCTGAAGTCCGTCTGGCCTTATCCGCGGAACTCACCTGATTTTGTGCGTCCCGGCGAACGTGTCATCGACTGGGGCCCCTGGATCGATACGGCTCGGATTTACGCCCAGCTGTGCCCCCGGCTGGATTCAGGAAGGCTGGAATCGCTCGTGAGCGCGTGCGGCGCGCAGGATGAACTTGCCCGGCTGGCCGCGGAGCATTGTCCGCCGGATCGCTGCCGTTATCATGCGGCACTGTTCGATGCGCTGGCCGGAGCCGTGCTGCTCAATCTGCTGGCCCGCCACGAACCGACGGCTTCATTCACGATCATGCAGTTGCTGGCGCTGAGCACCCTGGATCCGAACAAGCGCGAGGCCCTGCAGCAGCGCGAACTGTTTTAGCCCCGGGAAATCGCACCAGCGCGTCCTACGGGGATTCGCCCATGCCCAAAGCGGGGGCACCTGCGGCGCTGGTCTTTTTCCAGAGGGAGAATTCGGCGTGGACGGGAGACTCACGGCCCAGACCGGGACGCATCCCGCCCACCGAAACAGCGAAGCACCGTAACCACGAACCTGAGAAGATTTATGAAGACGCACGCAACCAAACGGTCCATCCTCTCCCTCATCATTGCCGGGGTCCTCGCCGGCGGTGCGACGGCCACGGCCCAGACCGCACAGGTCCAACTCGCCACGGCTCCCGCGCAGTCGAACGGCCTCGACGCCTTCCTGGGCAAGTCGTTGCGCGGTTCCAACCAGGAGGACTTCGGCCAGGTGGCGGATTTTCTCGTCAATCCCGAGGATGGAAAACTCCATTTCCTGCTTGTCACCAGCGGTGCCGGATCGGCCGGCCAGACCTACCGGATCGTGCCAGTCAGCGCGCTCACCTCGACCGCGCCGGATCAGTTCGCCGTGGCGATGGGACAGGCCGAATGGGACAAGGTAGGAACGCTGACGGAAAGCCGGCTGCAGGGCCGGGTTGCGCTCCAACCGGATCAGTTGCAGGACCTGACCCGCGAGTTTTCGGCGGCGCAGCCGGGAATCGCCGCCGCGGGTGCGGCGCAGACGTTCGTGCGGGTTTCCCAAGTGAAAGGGAAGGACGTGCGCTCGGGCAATCAGACGATCGGACGTATCGAGGATGTTGCGATCGATCTCAACCAGCAGATGGCGCAGCCGGTGCTGGCTCCGGCGGGTGGGTTTGCGACGACGGGACAGAAGTACGTCATGCCCTTCTCGCAGCTCGAGTTCACCGATGACGCGCAGGGAGCGTTTTCCACGACGCTGTCGGCGGCTGATTTTCAGCAGCAGCTGACGCCCACCGGCCGGCAATCCGCCGATGCGGCCGCGGCGGCCGTGCAGCAGGCGCTGGCGCAAAATCCATCGCTTTCCGCTGCCGGCGTGCAGGTGGTTCCCGAGTCGCGAATCGTCCTGCGCGGTTCGGTGGAAAACAACGAGAAGAAGGCCGAGATCGAGCAAGCCGCCCGTCAGGCCGCGCCGGGCGTGCGGGTCGACAGCGAGCTGACGGTCAAGGGCTGGTGGTGAGGACTCGTTTTGAGGAGTTCAACGTGTTTTCGGCCGGGGCGGAGCCCGGCCCTCCATGAATCCAACTTCTTCAGCAGCGAGACGCCGCTGCCACTTTCAATCACGCAGCCGTAGGGGCGCAGCCTCGCCTGCGCCCTCAGGATCATTCGATTACCCGGACGGGCGCAGCCTCGCCTGCGCTCGGTTCTTCGCTACAAATTTCCGCCCGGGATCTTCGCTTCGATTTCGTAACGCCTGAGCCGGGCTTTCTGCGCGACCACACGCAGGACAAAAATCGGGTTGGTCTTGAGATAGCGCGGACCGAGCCGGCGCGGCTCGACCGCGAGCCGGAACAGCCATTCGAACCCGCTGCGCTGGATCCAGCGCGGCGCCTGCCGGACGCGGCCCGAATGGAAATCGAACGCCGCACCGACCCCAATGAGCACGCCTGCCTCCAGCGCCTGCCAGTGCGCAGCCATGAACGCCTCCTGTTTCGGTGTGCCCAAGCCCACCCACATCACGTCGGGCCGCGCCTGTGCGACGTCCGCCTGAAGCCTGGCGAACTCCGCGGGCTCGAGCGGTCGAAACGGTGGCGAAAAGAGCCCGGTGATCAGCAATCCGGGAAAACGCGCCTCCAGCCGCTCCCGAAGCTTCGCCGCCACGCCCGGTGCGCCGCCGTAAAGGTAATGACGCAGACCGATGGCACGGCCGGCGTCGCAAACGTCCAGCATGAGATCCGGTCCATACACGCGCTCGACGCCCCGCGGGCCGAGCCAGACGAGCGGCATCCCGTCCGGTGTGGTCAGCCAGGATTCGTTGAAAATCCTGCGCAGTGCGGGATCCGTGCGGGCTGCCGTAAGCCCATGGGCCGTGCCCAGGCAAACGTACCCCTGGCGGCTGTTGCCGCGAACCCCCAGTATGAGCTCGAGCGCCTGTTTGCGCGTCAGGGCCGAAATGCCCACACCGAGGACATTGTAGCGGGGTGGTGCGACGGCGGCCGGCATCTCGCACCCAGCAAGGCAAAGCCCGAAGCAGGGGACAAATGGAAATGTGCGACCTGGTCCTGTGCCTGAGATTTGAGATCTCGGATTTGAAATTTGAGATCTGAAATCCGAGACACCCGGCCTTGCGCTCGGCCAAGTCGCCGCAGACGCTATCCGGTTCCCATGGCCCTCGTCAGTCTTCTCGATCTCAGCCTGAGCTTCGGTGGCGCGCCGCTGCTCGACCGCGTCAACCTGCAAATCGACCGCGGCGAGCGCGTCTGCCTCGTCGGCCGCAACGGCGCCGGCAAGTCAACGCTGCTGAAGCTGATTGCCGGCGAGTTGCAGCCGGACGAGGGCCAGGTGCTCCGGCAGCCCGGAGCGGTCGTGTCGGTCCTGCGCCAGGAAGTGCCGGCCGGCATCGCCGGCACCGTGCGGAGCGTGATCGAGGGCGAGGGCGGCAGCTACGAGGAGCACAACGACTGGGAGCGCCACGACCGGGTGGAATCGCTGATGGAGCGGATGGGCCTGCCGCCGGAAGCGGAGTTCCCCGCGCTTTCGGCCGGGCAAAAGCGGCGGGTGCTGCTGGCCCGCGGCCTGGTGGAGGAGCCGCAGCTCCTGCTGCTCGACGAGCCGACGAACCATCTCGATCTCGAGTCGATCCGCTGGCTGGAGGAATTCCTGCTCGAATGGGGCGGCGCACTCGTCTTCGTGACGCACGATCGCGCCTTCCTGCGCAAACTCGCCACCCGGATCGTCGAGGTGGATCGGGGCCGGTTGATTGGCTGGAGCTGCGATTACGACACGTTCCTGGTGCGCAAGCAGGCCGTGCTCGAGGCGGAGGAGGTGCAGCGGGCGCAGTTCGACAAGAAGCTGGCCCAGGAGGAGGAGTGGATCCGCCGCGGGGTGAAGGCCCAGCGTTCCCGCGCGCTCAACCGGATCAATGCCTTGAAACAGATGCGCCTCGAACGTGCGGCCCGTCGCGAGCGCGCCGGCACCGTCCGGCTGACGGCCCAGGAGTCGGAGCGCAGTGGGTTCAAGGTCGTCACCTGCGATCAGGTGAGCTTCCGCTATGGCGAGCAGTGGATCATCCGCGATTTTTCGACGCGGATCGAACGTGGCGACAAGATCGGAATCGTCGGGCCGAATGGCGCCGGCAAAACCACGCTGTTGCGGCTGCTGCTGGGCCAGATCGCGCCGCAGCAGGGGACGGTGGAGGCCGGGACGCGGCTGGAAGTCGTGTATTTCGATCAGCTGCGAACGCAGCTCGACGAAACCATGCGCGTGCAGGACGCGGTTGCAGACGGCAACGCGACCGTCACGATCAACGGCCGCAGCCGGCATGTGATTTCCTACCTGGAGGACTTCCTGTTCGAACCGGCCCGGGCGCGAACCCCGATCAAGGCGCTCTCCGGCGGCGAGCGGAACCGGCTGCTGCTGGCGCGGCTGTTCACGAAACCGGCCAACGTGCTGGTGCTGGACGAGCCGACGAATGATCTCGATGCCGAGACGCTCGAGCTGCTGGAGGACTTGCTGGTCGAATTCGGCGGCACGGTGCTGCTCGTGAGCCATGATCGTGCGTTTCTCAACGAAGTTTGCACCAGTCTCCTCGTATTCGAAGGCGACGGAGTGGTTTCAGAATACATCGGAGGCTATGACGACTGGCAGGCTGCAACGAAGGCGGCCGGGAATGCGGCTCCGAAGGCCGGGACGAAACCGGCAGAAGGCCAGCCAGCAACCGACGCGAACCCAGGCGTAGCAGCCGGGGGAGCAGACGCCACTCCGAAAAAGCCGCGCAAACTGAGCAACAAGGAGCGGGCCGAAGTTGAGCAGCTGCCGGTGAGGATCGAGGCGCTCGAAGCGGAACAGGCCGGGCTCACGGCGCAGCTCGCCGATCCCGCATTCTTCAAGTCCGCCGGCCCGGCGGTGGTTGCGGCGACCACGCGGCTGTCCGAGATTGAGGCCGCGCTGGCTGCGGCCTACGCCCGCTGGGAGGAGTTGGAGAAGTGAAGTGTCAGCGGCGTCTCGTCATACCTCACAACCCATCTGGTGGAAAATGTGATTCGGAACGCTTTTCGCCGGTTGAAAACCGGCGCTACCCAGGCAGCCGCACGCGCCAACGATCTCCGGACCCACCAGAGGGCCGGCCCGCCGTAGCGCCGCGTCCCCGACCGGCGAGATTCAATTCGAATTGCATTCTCTTCCACCCGGTGCGCGCTGCGCCTCGACCTGATGAGACCCAACAAGATGGGTGGAGAGTTATGGCGTCTCGCCTTTTCAGAGCGCATCCCGCTGAAAGCAGGTCGGAACGCATCGCCTCGCCACGACGCCGTCGTCACGAGCTGTGCAGTCCAGGAAGCGGCGAGACGCCGCTCGCAAGGGGCGCCGGTTTCAACCGGCTAGATGTGCTTGCTCGAACCGCGCGATCAGCGCCTCGAGGTCGATCTCTGCCAGAGAGCCGACCCGCAGATGGGCATGGCTCATGTCGTGATCCACCGTGGGTCCCTGCGGCACGGCCACCACCCAGAGGTTCGCCCGCCGGGCGGCGCGGACTCCCGTCTGCGAATCCTCGAAGGCGATCGCCTCGTGGCCGCGGAGCCCGAACCGTTGCAGCACGAGCTTGTAGAGATCGGGTTCGGGCTTCGGTGAGGGCGCGTCCTCGCGGCACGCGAGGAACTCGAAATATTCGCGGAGCCCGAGCCGGGCCAGGTGCGGATCACACCAGCGGTGTTCCGAATTGGAGGCTAGCCCCACGCGCAAGTTGCGCGTCCGTGCGGCGGCCAGCAGTTCGACGACCCCGGGAAGCACCGGCTGGCGCAGGATGCGTGCGTTCTTCAGCGCCCGGCGCTCGGTTTCCAGTGCCGCCCGGTCGGCATGCGGGCTGAACCCGTGCCAGGGATCGAAGGCGAAATCGGCATGACCGACATTGCGGACCAGGAGCTCGCGGTTGAAGGGAACCCCATGTGCGAGGTGCACATCGGCGTAGGAGTCGATGAGCGGCGTCTCGGTGTCGAGAATCAGTCCGTCGAAATCCAGGATGAGCGCGCGAATCATGGGCGGGAAACGAATGCCGGGTGCAAGAGTCAGGCAGGGAATGGGTATCCGAAGGAGTAGGGGAGAAGGAGCAGCCCGGGAGAAGCGAGAAAATCCCGCCAGCGTCGGTCGCCGCAGCTGATCCAGGGATGCGGGGGCGATCAAGTCCTCAAGCGCTGCAACCCGCGACTTGGCGTGCGAGTCCATGTGGGTCGCTGCCATTCCGATGTCACACGTGTGACATCGAAATGGCAGGGCTTTTTTCTGATGGAAACCAGCCTACGACCTGAACTCTGCGCTCGTCAGCTGCGGGGCCGATCGCATGATCGGCGGCGTCCATGGCCCGTTCCACCCGCGTTCCCGTCCTCCGCCGGCTGCACGCGCTGCTGCCGGCCGGCCGGATCCTGGCGGAGGAACAGCATCTCGCGGCCTATGAGAGCGACGCGCTGACGGCCTACCGGAACCGGCCGCTGGCGGTGGCGGTGCCGGAAACGGCCGACGAGGTGATCGCCCTCGTGCGGTTCTGCCGGGACGAAGGGCTGCCCTTCGTCGCCCGGGGCAGCGGCACCAGCCTGTCCGGCGGCTCGCTGCCGTTGGTTAATGGGATCGTCATCGCGCTCAACCGGCTCAACCGGATCCTCAAGCTCGATCCCGCGCAGCGGATTGCCGTGGTGGAACCCGGCGTGATCAACCTGCACGTGACCGCCGCCGCAGCTCCGCACGGGCTGCATTACGCGCCGGATCCCTCGAGCCAGCCAATCTGCACGATTGGCGGAAACGTCGCCTTCAATGCCGGCGGCGCGCACTGCCTCAAGTACGGCATGACGTCCAATCACGTGCTCGGACTGAAGGCGGTGCTGGCGACCGGCGAGGTGGTCGAGTTTGGCGGGGCCGGCCGGGATCAGGTCGGCCCGGACTGGACCGGGCTGTTTGTCGGCAACGAGGGGCTTTTCGGCATCGCGCTGGAGGTCACGCTGCAGTTGCTGCCGCGGGCGGAATGCTACCACACCGTGCTCGCGGGCTACGCCACGATCGAGCAGGCGGGCGACGCCGTCGCCGCCATCATCGCAAGCGGGCTGCTGCCGGGCGCGATCGAGATCATGGATGCGCTCGCCCTCGAGGCCGCGGTGGCGGCGGTGCATGCGGAATATCCGCCGGGCTGCGAGGCGGTCCTGATCGTCGAGCTCGAGGGCCCCCGCGAAGCGGTGGCGGCGGACCGCGGCCGGCTCGACGCCATCATTGCCGAGAGCAGGCCCGTCGAGGCCAGGCCCGCCCGTGATGCGGCCGAGCGGCTCGCCATCTGGAAGGGACGGAAGAGCGCATTCAGCGCCGTCGGACGGCTTTCGCCGGATTTCATCGTGCAGGATGGTGTCGTCCCGCGACGCCGGCTGGGCGAGGCGCTCCGGCACATCGATGAATGGTCCCGGGAGATGGGCCTGCGCTGCGCGAACGTGTTCCATGCCGGCGACGGCAACCTTCACCCGCTGATTCTATACGACGGCCGGGTTCCCGGGGCGCTCGAGCAGGCCGAGGCGCTTGCCGGCCGGATCCTCAGGATGTGCGTCGAGATGGGGGGCTCGATCACGGGCGAGCACGGCGTCGGCGTCGAAAAGCGGGACCATCTCGCCACCATGTTTTCGGCCGACGAGATCGACTGCATGCAACGGCTGCGGGCGGCGTTCGATCCGCGGCTGGTGGCGAACCCGGGCAAGATGTTTGCCGAGGCCGGGGCACCGGCGCTCACGCAGCATGGGCTGCACCCCCTGGAAAGGGCCGGGGTGATTTCACGGGAATGAAAACCACCGCTTCCGGCGCATCCCCACTGACCCCCACCACGGTTGCCGAGCTGGCGGAAGCGGTACGTTCCGCGCCGCGCGTGATCCCGAGTGGCGGCGGCACGAAACCGCGGCTTGCACGGGAGGGGGAGGAGTTTTACCGGCTTTCCACCGCGAAGTTGTCCGGAATCACCGAATACGAGCCGAGCGAATTCACCTTCACCGCTCTGGCGGGCACCCCGCTGAAGGTCATTGCAGCCGCCCTGGCGGAGCGTGGGCAGTACCTGCCGTTCGATCCGGTGCTGTTGAAGGCCGGCGCCACGCTGGGCGGGACGATCGCCGCCGGCATCAGCGGGCCGGGCCGGTTCCGGTTTGGCGGCGTGCGCGACTTCATTCTCGGGGTGCGGTTTGTGGATGGCGGCGGCCGGTTGTTGCGGATGGGGGGCAAGGTCGTGAAGAATGCCGCGGGCTTCGATCTGCCGAAATTTTTCGTGGGCAGTGCTGGCCGGTTCGGAATCGTGGCCGAAGCCTCGTTCAAGGTCTTTCCGCGGCCGCCGGGCTGGCGGACGCTGCGGCTGGAGGCGCCCGATGTTGCCACCAAGGGCCGGCTGCTGATGGAACTCGCCCGCGGACGCTGGGAGATCGACGCCCTCGATGCACCCGTGGAGGAGCCCGCGGTTTATGCGCGGCTGGGTGGCGTCAACGAAGCGCTCGATCCGCTCGCAATGGAACTCCTGACCCGGTGGAACGGCGCAGCGCTGACCAGTGGCGAGGCGGAATTTCTCTGGCAAACCGTCACCGAATTTCGCTGGGCGCACTCCGGCGGCCCGCTGGTGAAGGTGGCGCTGGTGGCGGCCCAGGTGGAGGAATTCCTCGCGATGGTGCGCGCGCAGCCGGAAGCCCGCGGCTGGGTGAGCGGCGGCGGCAACACCGGCTACCTGTCCGTTCCCGCCGGCAGCCCGCTGCCGAAGCTGGCATGGCCGGCCGTGATGCTTCGCGGCGACGGCCCGCTGTGGCTGGGCCCGACGCGCCGGTTCGAGATCATGCAACGGGTGAAGGCTGCGCTGGACCCGCAGGACCGTTTTCCTCGTCTGGATGCGTAGAACGCGAATTCCAAAAATGCATCTCCCCTCAATGTCCCGACTTTTCGTGCCGCAAGGCGCGCCAAGGATTTTGCCGGGACCGTCCCTTCGCCTCCACTCGCCATTGCCGCCCCGCGGCAATTCCAGGATTTTGCCGGCCCCGGCTGGGACCCTTTTACCCTCCCACTCCAAAATCGCGCCGTCGGCATCCCTGCACGGCCGACAAAATCCTGCCTGATGCTGCACGCGATCAAAACGGAGCAACATGGGCCGCTCGGCCAGCCGATGGCGGACGCCGTGCAGGCGTGCGTGCATTGCGGGTTCTGCCTCGCGGCTTGTCCCACGTACCATGAGCTCGGGCAGGAGATGGATACGCCGCGGGGCCGGATCGTCATGATGAAGGAGGTGCTCGAGGGGACGCTGTCCGCCACGGCAGCGCAGGTGCATATCGACCGCTGCCTCGGCTGCCTTGCCTGCGAGCCGGCGTGCCCGAGCGGGGTGCGCTATCGCGACTTGATCAGCCCGTATCGGGCGACGGTCCAGGCCGGCCTTCCACAAACGCGGACCGCCCGGCTGCGACGGTGGCTGGCGGCAAAGACGCTGCCGTTTCCCGGACGGTTCCGACTGGCATTGCGCGGGGCGGCGATTGGCCGGCTGTTCGGTCCGCTCGTGCCCGGCGTGTTCCGGGCGATGATTGCGCTCGCGCCGAAACATCTGCCGCCGGCCATGAAGCTTCCCCGGGTGACCGCCGCCAAGGGTGCGCGGCGGGCGCGAGTGGCATTGCTCGCCGGCTGCGCCCAGCAGGTGCTGGATCCGGACATCAATGCGGCCACGATCGACGTGCTGGCGCGCAACGGAGTCGAGGTGGTCGTCCCGCCTTCCCAGGGCTGCTGCGGCGGACTGGCCTGGCACACGGGTGACCTGCCCTCGGCCCGGACATTTGCCCGGCGCAATCTCGAGGCGTTCCCGGACGATGTGGATGCGATTGTGACCAATGCCGCCGGCTGCGGTTCAACGATGCACGAGTACCCGCTCGTCCTGAAGGGCACGCCGGACGAGGCGCGCGCCGAGGTTTTTTGTCGCCGCGTGATCGACGTGAGTGTTTTTCTCGCGCGGCTGGGACTGCGCGAAACGCCGGTGGGCTGGGCCGGAGGGCGGATTGTGGCGTATCATGACGCCTGCCATCTTGCCAACGCGCAGAATGTGCGGGTGGAACCGCGTGAGTTGCTGCGTGCCATCCCGGGGATTGAACTCCGCGAGTTGCCGCAGGCGCATCTCTGCTGCGGCAGCGCAGGAACGTACAACCTCGACCAGCCCGGGATCGCTGCCTCCCTCGGCGAGGAGAAGGCCCGGGCGATCATCGGGACCGGGGCTGCGGTCGTCGCGACGGGCAACATCGGCTGTCTGACGCAGATCGGCGTCCATCTCGGGCGGCTCGGATCGACCGTGCGCGTGCAGCACACGATGCAGGTGTTGCGCGATGCCTATGCCGGCGCTGCGCGCCGGCATTAAACCGCGCTGCGCGCGGCCCAGATCTTTTTGGCCGTGCCAATTGCGATTCGCGGGGACAGATCGTCATCCATGAAAACACTTTCGCTCCGCCTTTTCACGGCATTGCTCGGCCTCATGCTGCTCCCGGTCGTGCAGGGAGCGGAGCCTGCCGCGGTGGCCGCCGAGTCGACGGCCGTGCAGGCGGTCCGCACCGCCGATCAGGCGCGATTGGCGGCGATGATGGCCGGCGACGGCGCGGCGCTCAACCGGCTGATGTCCGACGAGCTCCTGTTCGTCCATTCCGACGGACGGATCGAGTCGAAGGCGGACTACGTGCGGAACCTGACTGCGGGCGACACGGAGTACGCCGATGCAGCGGTCAGCGATGTCCGTGCAGTCGAGCCTGTTCCAGGCGTGGTCGTGCTCATCGGGGCGCAGTCGATGCGGAAGCGGCTCGGCCCGGCATGGTCCCGGATCGAGCTGCGTTACATGGCCGTCTGGCGGAACGAGGGTGGCGCATGGCGGATGTTTGCCTGGCAGTCGATGCGGCCGGCCGGGAACAGCACGGTGAAACGGTGAGAACGGTGGGGCGGTTCCCGGTGTCGGCAGGATGGGCGTTGGCGTGCCTATCCTGCACCCTGCGTCGATTGCACACTCTTTGGAAAACTCGCATTCCGGCGGTCCGCGCAGCGGACCCTACTAACGAGGCGCTCGCCGCCGCCGTGTTCGTGCACCCCAGATTCTCAGGTGCGCTCAGGTGTTGAGCGGTCTGAGGCTGCGCCTCGTTAGCCCGGCACGACCCAGGGCCAGAGGTAGGCCTGGGCCATCACGAAAACTCCCATCAGTACGGCGAGCGCGACGCTGTGCCAGAACACGGCCCGCAGGATCGTGCCGGCGCTGGGGCTCTCCGGATGCCCGCCGGTGGCGACGCTCGCAACGACGATGCTCTGGGCATCGATCATCTTGCCCATGACGCCACCCGAACTGTTCGCCGCACACATCAGCAATGGCGGGAAGCCCAGGTGTTCCGCCGAGACCTTCTGCAGATTGCCAAAGAGCACGTTCGACGACGTGTCGCTGCCGGTCAGAGCCACGCCCAGCCAGCCGATCAAGGGCGAGAAGAAGGGGAACAGCCAGCCGGTCCCCGCCATCGCCAGCCCCATTGTCGTATCCGTGCCGCTGTAACGCGTGGTGAACCCGAGCGCCATCATCACCGCAATCGTGAGCAGCGAAATCCGCACGCGCAGCAGGGTGTGGCCGTAGATCATGAGGCCGCGCCTGATGCCGACGCCGAGGGCGAACACGGACGCGACCCCGGCGAGCAGCAGCGCGGTGCCGGTGGTGGAAAGGAGGTTGAACGTGAAGATCGCCTTCTCGGCCGTCGGTTCGGGGGCGACGGGTGGCACCTTGATCACGGCGAGATCGAGCGCCGGCACGGGAAACTGCGGTGCGTACCAGGCATTGAGCTGGGTCTTCACGGCCGGCAGTCCCCAGATGAAGACAGTCGTAGTCAGGAGGATCCAGGGCAGCCAGGCCTTCCAGGCCGCGCCGGTCGGGGTGCCATCCGCGGCATTGCCGACCGGTGCGGCGAGCGCGGCGGCGGCGCCTTCGTTGATCGACTCCTCCCGCGGCTGCCAGAATTGCATCAGGACCACGACCGCGGCCATCGCGACGGCGGCGCTCACGATGTCGACCAGCCACGGGCCATGGAAGTTGCTGACGAGAAATTGCATGGCGCCAAAGGCGGCTCCAGACACCAGGCATGCGGGCCAGACCTGGACCATCCCGCGCCAGCCGGCCTGCGCGACCACGAGCCAGAACGGAACGAGCAGCGAGAAGAACGGCAGCTGGCGGCCGACCATCGCGCTGAGATCGAGGAGATCGAGCCCGGTGAGCGGTGCGAGCGTCGTCAACGGAATGCCCAGCGCGCCAAAGGCGACCGGCGCGGTGTTGCCGATGAGGGCGAGCTTGGCGGCCTCGAGCGGTTTGAAGCCGAGTCCGATCATCAGTGCGCCGCTGATCGCCACTGGCGCACCGAATCCGGCGGCACCCTCGATGAAGGCGCCGAAACAGAAGGCGAGCATCAGCGCCTGAATCCGGCGGTCCTGCGAGATTCCCGCAATCTGGCGCTGGAGGACGGCGAATTGGCCGGTCTCGACCGAGAGTTGGTAGATGAAAATCGCGTTGAGGATCAGCCAGCCAATCGGCAGCAGCCCAAAGGCGGCGCCATACCCGGCGGCGGCAAAGGCCAGTTGCGCGGGCATCCCGTACACCCAGATCGCGATGCCCAGCGCCGCGAGCAGCGCGACGATTGCCGCCCAGTGGGCCCGGACATGCCAGAACGCAAGGAGGCCGAGCAGGATGACTACCGGGATGGCTGCAATCAGTGCCGACAGGCCAATGCTGCCGGCAGGGGCATAAACTTGGGACCAATTCATGGGTTGAAACGGCGGCGGGTTGAAGCGGACGTCGCGCGGGGGTGCGCGGAGCGAGCCACGCAGCCGCGCCGCTGGCGAGATTTTTTCCAGGTGGCAGGCGCGGCAGATGGAAGCGGCATCCTGCCGCGTCCAACCCGTTCCATCGTGCATCCCCCGCGGCATTGGTCGCCGCGGCTCCATCGTTACACCGGTCCGAGGCAGCGCCTCGTTAGAAGGACATTCCCACCCCTGCGGTGACCGCCCGTCCGCCAAGAGGTGCATGCTCCTTTATGAATGAAGGATGAGGCCTCGCCTCGGCATCGGCAAGGTTGGTGCCACGTGCGAACAGGTGCCATGACGTCCGGCCGCGGGTGAACGCATACTCCACCTGTGCACTCAGCAGCGTGTAGCCGGAAGTGGGTGTTTCGCCCGCTGCAACTCTCGCCTGCCGGAAGGCAAACTGGCTTTCGACTCCGAGTCTCCACGGGCCTGTTTGCCAATCGGCCCCGGTCGTTATTCGAGCGGCTGGGATTCGCGGCAGATCCCCGCCGCCGGCCTCTCCGCGCGTGAAATCTGCCGCCAGCCGCAAGTCGACCTGTCGCCGAACGGACTTGTGGATACTCCAGAGGGCCTCGAATTCGGCGCCCCACAACCGCGCGTCACGCTGGACGTACCGGTAAACCGGAAGCCCGCCGCCGTGGCCGTGGGCCTCCTCGTCGTCCGGCGGCAGAAACTCCCAGGCACCCTCATGCTCGAGCGCGACCATTCCCGTTGGTTGTTCGTAGATGAACCCGGCGAATCGGTTCATGTACACCGTCACCGATCCGGAGAGATCCCCCTCGCGTCGACGCAGGCTCAATTCGGCGCCGAGCGATTTCTCCGGACGCAGGCGCGGGTCGCCGATCTCGTAACTCTGGGTGCCGGCATGCGGGCCATCGGCGAACAATTCCTGGACATTTGCCGGCCGGCCCGTGTGCGCCAGCGATAGCGCCACGGAGTATTTTCCGTCGAGTTCCCACACCGCGCCAAGTGATCCGCTGAGATGCCGGCTATTGCGACGTTCCGCACCCCGCGGCTCCAGGTGGGCGCGCTCGAGCCGGGCTCCGAACTGCCAGATGACTGGCATGCGCCTCACTTCCTGAAAGGTGAAGAGGGCCGAACTGCGGGTAAGCGACGGCGGCACGAAGGCCTCCTCGCCGGCGGCAGCGAAATCGCTTGCCGTGAAATGCAGTCCGACTGCGCCGCTCCACGAACCCTCCCGGCCATGTAACACCTCGAGCCGGGCATCATGGCCTTCGTTCGTGAAGGTCGTGCCGACCGCGCCGTCAGGTTCAATCTCGACATGGCGATAGGAGCCTAGTCCCAGCTTGAGTCGCACCGCACTGAGGAGCCCGGTGTCCTTGCGCCACTGCGCCTGCAAGTCGGTGTGCCGCTGGCGCAGTTCGATCCGCACGCCGGCTGCGTCCGGTGCTGCCTCGTCTTCCTCATGCGCATGGGCGTGCCCGGGGACTCCATACGCGGTATTGAATCCGCTGCGACTTGCGCCGAATTGCAGTCGCTGGCCGACAAAGGACAATCCCAGTGCGCCGCCTTCGGAGGCAAGGGAGCTGTTGGGCAGCCGACCATGGGCGAACTCGGGCGGGGGCTCGCCATGTTCGGCGGCCGCGGCAGTCTCGGCGGCCCGGATTCGCTCACTCTCGGCGAAGCCGGGGATCCCCAGGTCGCCGGCCGAGCGGCGAAAGCCGTCAAAATGGAAAACGACGGCGCTCTCCGGCCGATGCATGAGCGCGATGTCCACGAGTTCGCCGCGGGCAAATTCATCCGCTCCACTCCCAAGACGAAGCTCGCCGCTGCCGCGCACCCGATCGGCGGGCACTTCGGTCTCGATCCGATGGGTGATCACGTTGACCACCCCGCCGACCGCGGAGCTGCCGTAGAGGAGCGAAGCCGGCCCGCGGACAACCTCGATTCGCTCAATCAGGAACGGCTCGATGCTCACGGCATGATCGGGACTGATGACGGAGGCGTCGGTCGTGCCGACACTGTTCTCCAGCAGTCGAATTCGATCCCCGCCGAGGCCGCGGATGAGCGGACGGCTGGCGCCGGGTCCGAACGAAGTGGCGCTCAATCCGGTTTCGGCGGCGAGCGTCTCCCCCAACGTCGGCTGCAGTTTCAGCGCGAGCGCGCGGCCGCTCAGGATGGTTGTGGATTGGGCCAGGTCGACCTGATTGCGGCCAAACGGGCTGGCGGAGGTGACGAATCGATCGAGGGAGATAATCTTTGGCTGGATTGCAGCGGGAGATGGCGCAGCCGGAGCTGGCAACGCCGCCGGGACGGGGGGCAATGCGAGAACGCTGGCGATCGTGAGTGTGGAGAGGAAGCGAACGGAAAGCATGAAAAAGGGCGGATAGAATCATTGGAGTGGGAGCGGCGGACGACGGCTGGAAGGAGCCGGGACAGTGGGAGGAGCGCCGCCGGGGACGAAACGACGGGGGCCGCCGGGAGCGGATCATCCGATCGAGGGCGTCCGCAGGGCGAAGCTTCGCCTCCGGTTGCAGTCGACGTTTCCGGGCATGCCCCGGATCAGCCCATCATGGGCGGCCCGCGTTCCGGCAGATGCAGGAAACGGGGCGACTCCAGAAACAGGGTGTCGGGTCCGGACGGAGCCGGAAGGGATCTGAAAATCCTCGCCGGCGCCACCGGCACCTGGTCGACCAGAATCGAGATGCCACTGGCGAACATCTCCACGGCGCATCCTGCCTCGCGATCGGCCGGCAGCTGAGCTTGGCTGCCGGTCTCGTGGGGGGACTCGTCATCGCCCGCATGCAGCCAGTCGTGAGCCGCTGGGCTGGCTGCGAACAGGGTCAGCGCCAGGACGAGTGCCGCTGCGCCCACCGCCATGCAGCGGCGGATCAGGTCTGCAGAAATGAGGCTCGAGCGGGGCACGGCGGCGGGGACCGTCGCTATTTTGTCCGAGAGGTCAAGCGAGAGTGATGACAGCCAACCAACTCCCGGCGCGCCCCATCCAAAGCAGTCCCGCGCAAGTCCGAGAGACTCCTATCGCGCCGGGATCGCGGCGATTCGCACGTCGAAAAGCCACCAGTCGCCATCCCGCGGTTCGATCCGGCCAAGGAACTGCCGGCCTGCCGATTCCGGCGCAAGGGTGCTGGACGCCATGCGAAAATCCTGGGTGCCGGCAGCAAAGATCCCCGGCACGTCCGGGTGCCGCACGCGCACGACGCCCGATTCGACCGCGAGGATGGTCCCGCGGATTGGATAGCCGCGCAGTTGGTCGGCTGACGGCGTGCACTCGCATTCGCGTTCGGCTTCGAGCAGCGCGCCCTCCGGCACGGTCACGAGCAGCGTGGAAAGCCCGCGGGGGTCGCCGTCACTTCCCGCCACGACGACGAGTTCCGCGTCGGTCCTGCCGCCTGCGTAGTCACGCCGCAGCGCGATTCGCGGAACGCCAGTGGCGCGCGACGCGCCGGGGCTGCCGAGCCTGACGGACTGGGCGGCCGTGAACTCCGGCGTGATCCGGCGCAACCAGAGCGCACCATCGACACCCAGCCAGCTCACGAGCATCGCACCGTCGCGCAGGAGAATCGTGTCCACCCGACCGGCGGGTTTGTCGGCGTCGAGCCGCAGCGGCATCAGGAAACGGGCCCCGGCATCCGGGGAAAAGGAGGCCAGTACCCGCGGGTCATTGTCCGCAGCGGTGAACCACGCGGCGGCCACGCGGCCGCCGTCGCTGGCCAGTTGCGGTCCGTTGACGGGGCAGCCCTGGATCCGCCAGTCGTCGGCGTGGAGCGGGCGCGGTTCGTCCCAGTTCCGGCCGCGAAAGCGGGCATGGCGGATATCGCGCACCTCGTCGCTGCTCCGGCCGCGATAGGCGAGCAGGGCAGTGCCGTCAGGAAATGCGGTCAGGGTCGTCTGACAGCAGTCACACACGGAGGCATCCACTGGCTGATCGGCCCCGTCGGTGCCGAGCACGCGGGCGAAGAGTTGCTGGACGTCGCGACCGGCTTTCTTTGCCCGGCCGTCGAGCCAGCAGGTGAGCACGCGGCCGTCGGCGAGGGTGGCGAGCGAGACGAACTCGACCGAGTTGCTTTCCCGGGTGAGCGGTTCGGGGCCGCTCCAGGTTTGCCCATGGTCCCGCGTGGAGCTGACGACTGCGTGATATCCGGGGCCGTGGTGATCGTGTACCGCGGATCCGCCAGATTCGGATGGGAGCACCGGATTACTGACAAACCACACCGCCGTGGCGTGGCCGTTCCTTCCCGCCGTGATCGCCGGGAAGTCAGCCCAGTTCACGAACCAGTTCGCACCCGTTGCGATCACCCGCGGCGCAGTCCAGGCCGCAGCCGATGGAGCCAGGGTGGAGAACTTGAGGCTGAGCCGGGAGCCATCGCCCGCCATGGGTTCCAGCCAGGAAAGCCAGACGGACCCGTCGGGCGCGGTGACCAGGGAGCCGCCACTCGAGCCGGGCGCCGCCGGCGTGGGAATTTCCTGGAAGGTAATCGCGGGCACCTGCCGCTCCGGCCCCGCCGCGAAAAGTGCCGGAGAGGCCGCGGCGACAAAGGCGAACAGGAGGAGGGTGGGGCGCACGCTGGGAATCTACGCGCGAGGGCGGGCCTGCCAAGAAAATGCCCCAGGCATTTTCGTTGAGGAGGCTGTCGGCTGCCCACTCGCCGTTCGGCATTCCGAAACCGGACCGCATAGGTCCGACTGACTCCTACTACTCCGTAACCACCTTGATTTCGTGCAGCCACCACTCGTCCGCAATCCGGCTCATCCGGGCCGTGATCGTCTGGCCGGGCTGGAGGGTCTTCAGGGCGGGCGGGTCGACCTTGAAGACCATCGTCATCGCCCGCATCACCCCGGGGATCGCCTCGTGTTTCACGGTGAGTTCGTCGTGTTCGATGTCCACGAACACGATCACACCGCGGAGCGGGTGCGATTTGGCTGGAGCCGCCGCCGCAAGCTTGCAGCAGCCAGTTTCCTTCCCCGTCACACAAGCGCAGCCGCAGTTGCCGGCTCCCGCACCGAGCAGCACGGTTGCCGATCCGAGCAGGAGGAAGAGCAGGACGGATGGAGGAGTGATCATGCTCGCAACATGGCGCGGCCGGTGGCGGACGCGATCCGGAACTGGGGGCCATCGCCCCGCCACGCTCGACGAAGAAAATTGAGGAAATTACTTGAAACAGGTGCGGGATGCGTGCGTCGAAGGTGGCGATGATATCGGGAACCGTGCGGAACTTTGCCGTGGGAATGGTCGTGCTCGCCACCGCGTGGACGCTCGTGGCTGCCGATGCCGAATCCGTCGTGAACCCGCGCGACACGCTCGCCTTCAAGGATGGCGATCGGGTGCAGGGTTCGGTTGTCAGCCAGTCGGAGGAGTTGATCGTGTTTCGTTCGGATCGCTTCGGGGAACTGCGCGTGAAGGCGGGCGAAGGGGTCGTCATCCCGCGCGAAAAGGATCCCGAGGTGGCGGAGGTGGCAGCCGTGGCGAAGCCCGAGGTCGCAACGCCGGAGGAGCGGGCCAAGGCGGAGGCCCGGGAGGCGGAGGTGGAGCGCGCGACGGCCTGGGATCGGTATTCCCCCAGTGTGCTCACTGCCCGCGTGCGTCGGTTTTTCGGCCCCTGGAAGGGACGGTTCGCGATTTCGACCGAAATCGTCTCGGACAGCGCGGAGCGGAATTACTATTCGTTTGAGACCAAGCTCGGCCGGAAATGGGAGCGCAACGACGTGCAGCTGACCGGACGGTATGATTTCGTGGAGACCAACGACGTGCCGACGACAGACATGATCAAGGGTTCCGGAAGCTGGCGGCATGAGTTCGCAAAGAACCGCTTCACCCATTACCGGCCGAGCGTGGAGCTGAACCGCGCCAGCAAGCGGCAGGGGATGCCCAACGACTACATCCTCCTGCAGCAGGAATTCGGCGCGGGCTTCCAGATCCTCGGCACGCCGACGCGGACCGTGCGATCCGGCGTGTCCTACAACTTGTTCGACATCTGGAACAGCGCCCCGGAGCCCGATCACACCTCGCGCGACGCGATTTCGGTCTTTGAGGAAATCGAATTGAAGCTGCCGTGGCAGATGGGGCTGACCCAGCGCGGTGTCTGGTATCCGGTTCAGAATCGGCGCGACGGCTGGGAAAACAGGATCGAGCTCAACAAGCGGCTGACCGAGACGCTAAGCGCCTCGCTGCGGCACGAGGTGCGCCGGCACAATCCGGATGGCAGCGCGCAGGATTACGACCGATTGAAACTGCTGTTCGGCTTCGACTTCTAAGGTTTCCGCCCCTGGGAGAAAACCTATTGGATCGGGATCCGGTTCTTGTTCGCGTTCGCCCAGGTGGCGAAGTCCTGCAGCTCCGGATTGAGGGATCGCGAGAAATCGACGCTGCGCAGGCGGCAGAAGTCCGCTTCGAAGTCGTGCTTGAACTGGAACATGTTGCCGAGATCGTCCGCACCCGGAAAGCCGAGCTTCCGATACTGGTCAAAAGGTATCGGGAAATACGCGACGGGCTGCCCGAGCACCCGGCCCAGCGTCGCGGCCATCTGTGCGCCGGTCGGATGCTCGCCCGCAATCCCCACCGACTTGCCGATGAGCTCCGTGCCGCGCCGGAACACGCCGTAGGCACAGCGTCCGATGTCCCCGGCCGCGATGCCTGGCAGCTTCCGGTCGCCCATTGGCAGTGCGAAGACGAGCTTGCCGTCGTCGGCCTTGCGCGGGCCCATGCCGAAGTGGATGAGATTGTCCCAGTAGAACGAGGTGTGCAGGAAGGTCGTTGGCACACCGGCGCGGATGAACTCCTCATTCGCTTCCCCCTTGCCGTCGAAATGGGGCACCTTGTACCGGCCGTTGAGCGTGGGCATCCGCGGATCCGACAACGGAACCCATTTGCGCGTGTCTTCGAGGGTGGACCAGATCACATGCTTCACGCCGGCCGCGGCCGCAGCGCGGGCCATCGCCGCCGCCTCCGCCTTCTCCTTTTCGGGGGAGAAGTGGGCCCAGAAAAAGGTGACGCAGAACGCGCCGTGCGCACCGGCGAAGGCACGTTCCAGGCTCGTCGGGTCGTCGATGTCTCCCGTCATGACTTCGGCGCCCAGGGAGGCGAGCGCGCGGCCCTGATCGGAGTTGGGATTGCGGGTGATGGCCCGGGCGACGAACTCGCCCGCCGGGTCGTTCATGATGGCGCGGACGAGACCGCTGCCCTGGGCGCCGGTAGCGCCGAATACCGTGAGGATCTTTTTTGCAGCCATGGGGTGTGGGATGCCAGTGCCGACCGGGAATGGAACAGCGTGGATGGCTGAGGAGTTATGATGCAATCCTGCCGGTTGGCCAAGTCTGCAATAATTGTACCACCCGTCCCTACGCATGAAAGCGTTTCTCACGAAGTGTGCGGCTCGTTCAAGACCGACGGGCTGCTACGCCTCGCAGTTCAGGACATAGACAACGCCCTTCTCCGAACCGATTGCGAGGAGCCGATCGTCGGGTGACCACGCGAGCCGGGTGGCGGCCGCGGGCATCTTCACGGTCGCCCGCAGAGGTTGGCGGCGGTCCGGACTCCAAAGCTGGACCACGCCATCCTGCGAGGCGGTGGCCAGCAGCCCATGGCCATGCTGGAAGCTGACGGCACAGACCGGCGCTTCGTGCGGCAGCATGACCGGTTCGCGGCCCTCGGGACCATCGCCCGTGCAGTCCCAGATGCAGGCATCCCGGCCGCCACTCGTGGCCAGCCAGCGGGATGAATGGTCAAAAGCAAGGTATCTCACCTTGGATTCATAACCGCTCATGTGCAGTTCGACCTCCTGTTCGGGAATCCAAAGGTGAACGCTGGGATCCTGGTTGCCCGAAACCAGCCACTTGTTGTCGGGCGACCAGACCAGGGCATGAATGCCGTTGGCATAGGCGAACTCCCGTTGGGCCACGAAGTCCCCGGCATCCCACAATGCCACGCCGCCAAAATAGGCGACCGCCACGCAGCCGCCCGCCGGCTGGGCCGCCATGGCCGTGATGGTCTTGGGCGCCGGCGGGAAGGTATGCGCAATCGTTCCATCCGGCCGAATGGCGGCCAGAGTGCGGCCGGCCGCCGCCCACAGGAGACTCCCGCTGCCGCGTTGATCACCAGTGGTCCATGCCAGGTGCTCGACCCAGGCGGAGCCGAGCGGTGACGACCCGGTGTGCTGGCCGGCCGCCGGATCCCAGAACTTCACCGCTCCGTCCTGGCCGCCACTCGTCAGGATCTGGCTTGCGGATCCGGACGGCTGCCAGGCCAGGCAGTTGGTGCCGTTGTCATGTCCGGGCAGTTCGTGGGCACGAACCCCGCCAGCTGTCGCAAACAGTGAAATGGGTCCGGCGGCGCTCGCGGCGGCGAGGTGAGCACCGTCCGGCGACCAGGCTAGATCAATGATGTAATCATCGAGGACTGCAGCCCAGTTCTTGGTCAGTTGCATGCGTGGAGCGGTGAGCGTCAGCGTCGGCTTTGCAGATTGCAAGTCGACCGCGGTGGAACCGGAGGGCTGGGCGGGCGGGTTTGCTGGCCGAATCGATTCGGGAAGGTCTGCGGGGGGAACTGCCCGATTAGCGCGGCTGCAGGGGCGCTCTAAAATCCCTACATTGGGTAAAAACCGCGTTGCAACCTCAGGGGCGGAGGAGTCGTCTGGCTGACGCCATGACAACCCCGTTGAAAAATCAGGTGTCCCGTCGCGACTTCCTCCAATTTACAGCGATGGCTGCGGCCATGCTGGGTTTTCCGGGCTGCGTCAGCCTCACGCAGAGCCCGCGCAAGCCGCGTCCGATCGCGCCGGGTGCGAAGGTGCGATTCGCGCAAATTGGTTTGGGCGGCAAGGGGTTCAGCGATACCATGGCGCACAAGGACGAGGAGGTCGTGGCACTGTGCGACATCGACTGGAACATGCCCAAGGCGAAGGAGCTGGCCGAGGCGTTCCCGAATGCGAAACGCTACAAGGATTTTCGGACGATGCTGATCGAGATGGATGAGCAGATCGACGCGGTCGGCATCGCGACGCCGGATCACATGCATTTCCTGCCCGCATACATGGCGATCATGATGGGCAAGCATGTCTACGTGCAAAAGCCGCTGACACCCACCGTGGGCGAGGCGCGCGAATTGTTGCGGCTGTCGCGGCTCAACGGGGTCTGCACGCAGATGGGGAACCAGGGCCATGCCGGCGACGGGATCCGGCTGGTCAAGGAATGGATCGGGGCCGGCCTGCTCGGCGAGGTGCGCGAGGTCCAGATCTGGACGAACCGCCCAATCTGGCCGCAGGGCATGACGGAGTGGCCGGCGTCGGAGCCGATGCCGGAGGGCCTGGCGTGGGATCAATTCCTCGGGCGCGCGCCGCAGCGGGCCTACAGCAGCGCGATTCATCCCTTCAAGTGGCGTGGGTATCAGGATTATGGATGTGGAGCCCTCGGCGACATGGCCTGCCACCTGATGGACGCCGCCTACTGGGGCCTCGAGCTCGGGGCACCCACCAGCGTGGAGCTGAAGCGAATCGACGGGGCGAGCACGATCGCCTTCCCGAAGGCCGCGGTGGTGGAATACAAGTTCCCGGCGCGCGGTTCGCTGCCGCCGGTCACGCTCACCTGGCACGAGGGCGGGATCAAGCCGGCCAAGCCGGCGGGCCTGGGCGCCGACCGCGAACTGGCCCGTGGCGGCCAGCTGATCATCGGCAGCAAGGCGACGGTGTACGACGCGGGCGATTATTGTACGAGCCCGCGGTTCATCCCCGAATCGCTGCACCAGGAACTCGCGGCGAATTTCCCGCCCAAGACCATCCCCCGCGTGCCGGAGGGCAATCCGCACAAGGAATGGATTGCGGCCATCCGCGCGAACAACCCGTCGCATGCCGGCTCGAATTTCGAGTATTCCTGCCCCTTCACCGAGATGGTCTCGCTCGGCACCACCGCCATCCTCGTGGGCGGCAAGTTCACCTGGGATGCCGCCACCATGAAGACCAGCTCGGCCGCGGCCGACCGGCTCCTCTACCCAACCTACCGCCGTGGTTGGAGCCCCCGCGAAATCATCTGATACCATGAAAACCACTCCCTCGGCCACCCGTCGCTCGTTTCTGAAATCGGCCGCGGCGCTCGGGGTCGTTGCCGCCGCCCGGCCAGCCCTCCGGTCCGCCCCCGCCCCCGCCGCGAGCTTCAAGATCTCGCTTGCCCAGTGGTCGCTCAACAAGCGCTTCTTCAAGCGGCCCGGTGCCGAGCCGCTCGACCACCTCGAGTTCGCCGCCATCGCCCGGTCGCTCGGGATCGATGGCGTCGAATACGTGAACACCATGTTCATGGACAAGGCCACCGATCAGGCCTACCTCGGCGAGATGAAGCGGCGGGCCGCCGGCGAGGGCGTGAACAGCCTCCTCATCATGTGCGATCGCGAGGGCAGCATCGGCGCCCCGCAGGAATCCGAGCGGGCCAAGACGGTGAACAACCACTTGAAGTGGCTCGATGCGGCCGCCTTCCTCGGCTGCCACAGCATCCGGGTCAACGCCGCCAGCGACCCGAAGCTTTCCTGGGACGAACAGGCCAGGCTCGCCGCCGACGGGCTGCACCGGCTGTGCCTCGAAGGCGACAAGCGCGGGCTGTGGGTGGTCGTCGAGAACCACGGCGGTCTTTCCTCCCACGGGAAGTGGCTGACGCAGGTGATGAAGCAGGCAGACCACAAGCGGGTCGGGATCCTGCCCGATTTCGGCAACTTCTACACCGACCGGGAACGGGCGGAGCTGTACAATCCGTACCAGGGGCTCCGTGAGTTCATGCCCTGGGTCAAGCAGGCGGTGAGCGCCAAGGCCTATGACTGGGACACCGGTGCCGGCCGCTTCTACACCGAGGACCGCCGGCCGCCGCGGGAGGTGACCCTCGATTTCGAGCGGCTGATCCAAATCGTGCTCGATGCCGGGTACCACGGGTACATCGGGATCGAATACGAGGGGGAAAAGCACAGCGAAATCGAAGGCATCAAGCGGACGAAGCTGGCGCTCGAGGAAGTCCGGTCACGGCTGACCTGATTTTTCTTCCGCCTGACCAGGCGCCTCTTCAATTCTGCGCTCGCCGGGCTACTGGCGAGCGCAGCCGTTTTTGGAGCAACTGGGTGCCGACGGCCAGTTCGCAGCGTGGCGTGCCTTCCTTCTGGTCGTAAAGCGCCACCGCCTGCGGGGTGAGTTCCCGCAGCCACAGCCGCTTGGGGTGTTCGTTGTCGACGTAGAAGTCGGCGCGATGACGGCTGTAGCCGGCGCTCTGGCCCACCGGCTCCCAGTTGCTCGCCTTGTAGCAGGTGCCGGCATACGCCTCCGGATCCGTGAAGCTTTCCGCCAACAACGGACGGTAACCGAACGCCTGCTGCCAGTGCTCCGGCAAGGCCCGCACCGCCGCGGCGAGCGTTTGCGATGCCAGATTGGGGGCTTCGCCCTTCGCGCTGAGCAGCAGAAAACGGCTGAAAGTCACGCCCATGGGTGCCACAAACTTACGCGCCCAGAGCAATGAGCCATGGTGGAGGTGACGGCAACCGGCGCCGGTTGGTCCGCGGGCAAGTCGACGGTCATGGTGGTGCCAATTCCGAGCCGGCTGTCGACCGCAAGCTTGCCGTGGTGAAGCGCGACAATCTTCTGGCAAATGGTGAGCCCGAGCCCGAAGCCCCGGACATCCTTGCGGTGCTGCTTTGTCGTAAAGTACGGCTCGAAGATTCGACCGAGCTGGTCGGGTGGGATGCCGCAGCCTTGATCGCTGACCTCGAATCTCACCCAGCCGGGGCAGAGCGGGGCGGCCGACAATACGACGGCTTGGCCGGAACGGGAAGCGTCGATCGCGTTACCGACAAGGTTGGCGAGGAGCCGCTGCAACAGGACGACATCCGCCGTGATCGCGCCTGACTCGCAGCGGATCACGACGCTCACGCCACGGGTGGCCGCGCGGTCGGCGGAGACGTCATGCAAGGGTTTGAGGATTGCGGACAGCTCTCTGGTGGTGAGCGCGAGCTCGGTCTGCCCGGCGAAGAGAAGCGTCTCGCGGAGGTAATCGTTCATGAGCTGCAACGAGCGTTGGGCGGCTGCGTGCACTTCAGCCTCATCACTTCCGGCGGGGTAGCGTCCATCGGTATGCACGAGGAAGGAGGAGACAGGGGTGATCAGATTCCTGAGATCATGGGCCAGCGCCCGTGACATGATGGCGAGGAATTCGACCTTTTCCTGCAGTGCAGCCTGGGCGGAAAGCCGGGCGTGGGTGAGGATGTTATCCATCAACTCGGCGACGTTTAAGATGCACTCGACATCCGGAAACGTGAACGGCTGCCCACTCGACTTCTGTCCCATGCAAATCAAGAGTGATGGTCTTTCGCTATCGCGAGGCACGGCCACAATGGCTGCTAAGTCGTGCGATGTTAAGAACGCACGAAGGCAGCGCGCCTGGGGGTGCTTCTGTCCCCGCTCAACGCTCTCAGGTGTCGCCCAAGATAACGCGGCGATTGCCTTCACTACCGGATCGTCGCCTGTCAGGATTAGAGTTCGTGAACGATGCTTATCTTTCTCATCGAGGAGTAGCGACGCTGCAGAGCAGCTATAAGCCCTACATAGCAGGGCTTCAAATTTCATCGCGAGCCTATCATGTGACGCCTCCTTTCGCGATATTTCAAGAACCGAAGTTCTAATACGTTGTACTCTACTCTTTCCCTGAATGTCGAAAGCATTCCTGGATTTATGCTCGATAAACAACACCAACGGGCCGGCAATAGAGATGCTGAAAGCTAATGCTAAAGACGACTTTATGATATCTGAAATGGAGTGCAGTAGAAATAAGGTGAATGCATATAATAATATGATTATTATTGCATGTCTCGCGATCGGAATAAGGACCTGTCGCAAATCAAAGACACGATGAAATGTTAATGCCCACGCCGTGATTACAAATGCACCTACTGTGGCTAGGAGGTTGAACCGTCTCAATATTTGGAGTCCTAAAAAATGACCTAGTGCCATTATGGAGATCGTAAGTACCGCTGCTATTATTATGTTAAGGGAAAGGAATTGCATCTCAATGCGCTTTATTCCCTTCGTTCGGCGCATTGAAAGCCATGTATCTATACCAAGATACAAGTAGGCGGGGACCATCAGGAATGTGACCCACCTATACATGGGCCCATGCTGTTCGTCAATTGGAGTCGAGTCGGATGGGATGTAAGCATCTGTGCAGCTAACGATCGATAATATCAATCCAAATGCGAACCAACCTAGAGAGGTCCTGAGTATTAGCGGACGTTGGGAAGAGCTTTTTTCTATGGACTCCTTGAGTAGCCAGATTAACCAGGGTACAAAGGCGGTTACTGCCGCATTGGCCCTTATCCAAGGGACAGGACTGGTGCTATGATCGGCGGTGAAGCGAAACCCCGCCTCCATTGCCATAAAAATGAATAACAATCTGAGAGTTGCTACGGCTGCAATAAGAGTGAATATTTGATTCGTAAAACGCGCAGGATTTGCTCGGAAGACGGCGACACCGACAGTGGCGACAAAGAATGCAAGAATGAGAACTGCGAGGCTCATTGCTGTATTGTTTTCGTCTTCGCGTCCTTCAAGAAGTAGGTGTTATAGTCGTCGTTCTAATATTACCCTATTATACGTGGCGACATAGCGACCTAACGGAGACATGGCGTTGAAGCTTTCGGGCAGCGCACCATCCACGCCATAGCACACCCGGAGCCGGTCGCCTTTCAGTTGGTAGATGCAGGGGATGGTCCGGCCGGCGTTGGTGCCCGCCATCCCGCGGAGAACCATGGTCTTCCTTCCGGCCGACTCCGCGGCTTCGAAGGTTCCCTGGTCCATCACCTGGCCGGCGAACCGGACCTCATAGGCGCCAGCGGCCAGGATGAGCTCGGTCCTGGTCACCACCAGCTCCGGGGCCGGTTCGCCCGCCAGGTTCGCCCGGATCATCTGCCAGCGGCCCTCGAGGTTTGGCGACTCCGGACTCATGGCTGCACCGAGCCTTGCGAAGGCCGGCGGCGATTTCAACCCCGCTTCACCACCTCGCGCGCGCTGGTATCCACGGTGGAAGGCGACGACAGATCCTTGGTCCCCTTGGCGCCAAGCTCCGCCAGCTTGCGCGCCCCCGGGACCAGCATCCCCTCGAACGATCCCACGGCGGTGTTGTAGCCCTTCACCGCTCCTTCCAGCCCACGGCCAATCTTGTCCAGGCTGTCCGCAAAGTTCGCAATTCGGTCATAGAGGCCGCGGCCGAGCGTGCTGATTTCCTCGGCATTGCGGGAGACGGCCTCCTGCCGCCAGCCGTACGCGGCGGCCTTGAGCAGCGCAATCAGCGTGGTGGGCGTGGCGAGAAGGACGCGCCGCGCGAGTCCGCGATCGAGCAGGAGATTGTCGGCCTGGAGCGCGGCGGTGAGGAAGTGATCGCCGGGAAGAAACAGCACCACGAACTCCGGGGCCGGCTGGAACTGCTCCCAGTAGTTCTTGGCGCCGAGCGCATCGATGTGGCTGCGGACCTTCTGCGCATGCTCGAGCAGCCGCGCGGCGCGACCGGGCTCGTCGGTCGCGTCGCAGGCGGCACGGAAGGACTCCAGCGGGGCCTTGGCATCGATCACGATCCGCTGGCCTCCCGGAAGTCGGACGACGACGTCGGCCCGCAGGCCCCCGGACGTCTGCTGTTCCGAGAAATCACAATAGGAAAGCATGTCCGCCATCTCGACGACCCGCCGCAGCTGGAGTTCGCCCCAGCTGCCGGCATAGGTAGTCGAGCGCAGGGCGGTCGAGAGTCGGGAGGCCTCCGACTGCAGCTGCAGTTGCGCCTGGTGCAGCGATTTCAGCTGTTCGCCCAGCGCCCCGTACGCGCCGGCCCGTGCCTTCTCAATCTCGGCGATCTTCGCGTCGACCTTGTCGAGCGACTCGCGAATCGGCTTCACCAGCGCCTCGACGGCCTGCTTCCGCTGTTCGAGATCTCCGGCGGACTGCTGCTGCAGCCGGGCAAACGCATCCTTGGCCTGTTCCAGAAAATCCACGCGGTTCACCCGCAGGGCGTCGGCCGAAAGCGCCTTGAACTCGTTGGTCAGCCGCTCATGGGCGGCATGCTCGGCCTCCAGCTGGGTGGCGACCTGGGCGTGCAGGGCAGTCAGCCGGGACACTTCCGCGCGAGCCGCCGCCAGCTCGGCCGCCAGCCGCGCATTCTCCTCGTCACGGCTGCGCACGCGCTCGGCGAGCCCGACCTCTCGCGAACGCAGCAGCAGCCAGACCAGCGTGCTGGCGAGCAGGGCGGCGGCGAGGGCGATAATCGTAAAATCCATGTGAAGAAGGTCGGCGGCGGAGCGCCGTGAAGCAACCCCGGATGCGCGCCTTGACAGCCGAGATCGTCACCGGCACACAGCGGTATGCGCGGAGGACGCCAATCCTTCGTGCGCAGCTTCAACGCCGCCAAACCGATGCTGATCGAGAATCTTCCGGCTTCGGCCGGGTCCACGCCGATGGAAAAATCGCCCGTGCTCGTGGTTGATGATGAGTATGGTCCGCGCGAATCGATTGCCTTCAGCCTGGCAGGGGAGTTTGCAGTGGAAACGGCGGAACGGGCGAAGGAGGCGCTGCTAAAGCTGCGGGCCAAGTCGTACGCCGTCGTCGTGCTCGACATCCGGATGCCGGAGATGGACGGGATCCGGGCCTTGGAGGAACTGCGCAAGATCGATCCGCACGTGGCTGTCATCATGCTGACGGGCTACGGCACGCTGCTGACCGCACAGCAGGCGATGGTGGCCGGGGCCAACCAGTACATGCGCAAGCCGCCGGACATCCCGGAACTGATCGAGGCGGTGCGGAAACAGGCCCAGGCGACCCGGCTCAGGCGCGCCCAGGCCCAGGCGGCAGCGGAGGCGGCGGAAATGAACCGTGCGCTCAAGCGCGAGATCGAGCAGAACGAACCGCAGATTTGGCAGGCCCGGGCCTCGGTGGAACTGGTGCACGACCTGAACAACCCGTTGACGGTGGTGATCGGTTACGCCGCGCTGGTGGCGGAGGAGGCGCAGGTGATCGGGCATCGCGATCCGGAGCAGGCTCGGAAGCTGCTGGAATACGCCGGCATGGTGGAGAAGGCGGCCGAGTATTGCCATCACCTGTCCGAAAACTGGCGGCTGGCATCCAAGCAGGCGACGGAGTTTGGCCGCGTCGATCTGGTCCAGGTCGCCAGTGAGGTTCGGCAGGTGATTTTCTTCGGCAACGCCGCGATTCAATTCACCGGCGACAAGGAGGCGTGGATTCGCGGGTCACGGTTCGAGCTGATGCGGATCTTTCAGAACCTGTTCAAGAATTCGCTGGAAGCCGGAGCGACCCGGCTGACGGTCACGCTGGTGCGCTCCGGGACGCAGATCGACGTCACGGTCGCGGACAACGGTGCCGGCATGGATGCCGAGTCAGTCAAGCGCGCCATGCATGGCGGATTCAGCAGCAAGACCAGCGGCACGGGGCTGGGGCTGAGCATCTGCCGGCATCTGGCGGGCACGCACGGGGCGACCTTTGCGCTCGAATCTGCGCCCGGGAGGGGAACGACCGTGCGGCTCGCCTTCCCCGCGCAACCGCAGGGATGAAGCGGCGACGCGTTAAGATTACCGGAGTGGGCCCGGTTACTCCGGCGGGAATCGGACGCGACGAGTTTTGGGCGGGTATTCTCGGGGGCATGAGTTACATCAAGCCATTTTCCAAGCTGGGTCCAGAGTATGGACCTCTTGTTGCTGCCGCAGTTGATCGCTTCAACATTTCAAAATTCATCCCGCGCGAAAGGCTGCCAAAGGGCATTGGACGGCACACGCAATTCGCAGCTGTCGGTTCCCTTTTGGCCTTGCTGGATGCAGGACTTGACGTGGCAAATGTGCGGGCTTCAGACACCGTTATCGTGTCCGGCTCATCGCTTATGGATTTTGGAGGAATCTCTAACTCCACGCAGGCGGTATTTACGAAGGGACCAAGTGCTGCCCTTCCTCGGACGATATTCACGACTACCAATGCCAACGTCACTGAAACGATTAGTCAGGTGATCGGCGTCTCGTCGAGGACAATGACCCTGCAAAATTCCTGCTGCTCTGGACTGGATGCCGTGGGCTTCGCTGCCGGCATGATTGCCCGTGGAGAAGCGGAGATGGCGATCTGTGGCGGCACTGAGGCCCCGCTGCACCGATGCCCGCTTCTTGAGCTCAGAGCAGCTGGCTTGACGCCGCCAACAGTGGAAATGTCGGACCGATTGGCGCGCCCTTTTGATATGTGGCGATCCACAGGGGTTGTGAGCGAGGGTGCATGCATGTTTGTGCTGGAACCAGAGTGCAGCCCTCGGCGCGGGTACAGCTTCATATCGGGTTATGCATTCGCCAATGACTCGGCAGCTGGAATCTGCAGTGGGCTTATTGAGGCCGCACAACTGGCCATGGCGGATGCAGGTATAAAGCCTGATATGATCGACTCCATCAATGCTTGGGGTCCGGGGCATCGGACAATCGATGCTGGCGAAGCGAATGCAATGGAGCGGGTTTTCGGGAAGACTCTCCAGGAAATATCAGCTGTTTCGATCAAAGGGGCAATAGGCAGTGCACTGGGCGCCGCGCCAGCAATCCAGATAGGCGTTGCAGCCCTTAGTCAGTACTTCCAAATGGGGCCAGGGACTGTGAATTGGAGCCATCCGGATCCCGCCTGCCCCTTGAACCTCAGCCGTCATGTGCGGAATATCGATCAACTCGCAACGTTAATTAACGCCCACGGAGTGGGCAACGTGAATAGCTGTATGGTCTTGCAGCGATGTTGATTTCACCGGCACTCATAGCATCAGTTGCCGTCCTCATTGCGGGCGGAATAATACTATGGTCTAACTCAAGCCGGAGCGTTAATAGGATCGTTTGTTCATGCTCGATCCACATTGCCTTATGGCTCGGCTGCTCTTATTTTGCGACATCTGCTCCCCAAGGATCGAGTGAAGGCCTGTGGTGGCTTAAGATGGCCTGTTCTGTAGGTGGGTCGATACCCTTCCATTTTTGGCTAGTTAAGGAGAGCATTGTGGCAGGTCAGGTGAACCGGAGGATTTGGAGCCCCCACTTTGTTGTGTGGGTCGTAGTTTCGATGGCGATGATGCTCGTGCCTTTCACTGAGTATTTCATTCCTTCCCATTCGACCGATGAGCAGCGAGTGCGTGGATGGGGTTACACCGCATACATAGCGGTGGGCCTTCTGTTGTATTTGTTTCTTATCGCTGACGCACTGAGAACAATTCGTCGCTTGGAAGGAGCGCGCAAGACTGAACTTCAAGTTTGGCTGCTGGGCGGATGCAGCGTGGCAGTGGGAGTCATGGCACTCATGGCTTTGCGCGTTGTGACCGGGGATTCACGGTATATAAGGCTGCAGCCCGTGATGATCCTGGTTTTTTATATTGGTACCGCGGTGGCGATTACTACCCATCGGATTTTTGACGCCCGCCAGATCCTGCTGCTCGGATTCCAGAAGTTGTGTCTTGTGATTGTCGTGGCTCTGGTCGCGATCACTACCCAACAGTTGCTGGCGACAGTGCTTCCGACCGCGCTCTCACTGGTTGTGACAACCGGGTTTGCCCTATGGTGGGCTTCAGTTCTCAACTCATGGCTTAATCGTTTCTTTCATTTTTATCCCCAGGCCACGGCGGCGAGGCAGGCGGCATTCACGGCTGCGCAATGTGAGAGTCGCGTTGAAAATCTCGAAACCGCATTCCGAGCCGTGCTCATGGGGTGGGGGCAGGCTGATCATGCGATTGTCGTGTCCGGCACGAATGGAGCGTTAAGTGGTAGCGGAATTGTTGTGCCAGAAGACGGCACGGTCATGAGCGCGATCCAACAGCTACAATGGGCGACTCCTGAGCGCTTGATCCGGGAGCGCTCGAACGCGGACCGTCGGGAGTTGCACCGCTTTTTGACCGATCAGCGCCTGGGTGTTCTGGTGACAATCGAAGGTCCGGCGTTGTCCATTCTCGTCGGAGTGGGTGTGCCGGCATCGCGTCGTCCATTTACCTATCCGCAGGTGACGCAACTGATCGAACTGGCGTCCATTATCGAGAGTGCGCTGGAGCGCGCCCATTTCTCGGAGAAGGCCCAGCATGCCGAGCAACTGGCCACGGTCGGTCTCCTGGGAGCGAGCCTCGCACATGAAATCCGCAATCCGCTCGTCTCAATAAAAACCTTCGTCCAGTTGCTTCCGACCCATCACCACGATCCGGCCTTCCGTGAGAAGTTCTTCCGACTGATCGGGGATGAGGTGGGGCGGATCGATCAGCTGACCGAGCAGTTGCTGGATTTGGCCTCCCCACGGACCTACTCTTCCCAGATGGTCGCATTGCATCCGTTGCTCCATGCCAGCCTGGAACTGGTGGCCTCCAAGGCTGCCCACCGTAATGTCGAGCTCCTGACCGAGCTTCGGGCCGACCCGGATCGTGCCTTCACGGACGCTTCGGCGGCAAAGCAGGTGATGCTCAACCTGTGTTTCAATGCCATCCAGGCGGTGGAGGCGCATCCGACCGATCAGCGCTGGGTCAAGATTGCGACCCGCAACACGCCCGGCGGGGTGGAAATGGCCTTTGCCGACAGCGGACCCGGCATAGATCCGGAACTTCGCCCGCGGCTCTTCCATCCTTTCCAAACAACAAAATCGACCGGGTTCGGTCTCGGGCTTGCGATTTGCAGCGATATCCTAGCGAATCTGAACGCCAGCATCACTGTCGACCCCCCTCTACCGGGTTGCGGTGCCACGTTTCGCGTGACGTTTCCATGCCAACCCTCGTCATCCTAGCGACCCCCGACGCCGCTCTGGCGGACGCTTGGGAGCGCCAGCTGCCAGCCGGCCGGATGGCACTCCGGCTTGGGGCACAGGCCTTCCCGATCGGCACGGCCCCGGGATTTGCCGCACTGGTCGTACTCGATGCCGTTTCCGAGGCGGGTCTGCCTGCTTCGCTTGCCCGCTGCCCCACGATCTTCGTCGGGGAACCACGCAGCCTGCCGTTCGAGCAGGCGCGGATGGCCGGCCGGGCGAAGGTCTACCTCTCTTATGATGAAAGCATGACGCGATTGCGGGAGATTTTTCCGTTGGTCGAGGAAGTGGCGGAAAAGCAGTCGATCGTGGAAATGCTGGCGGAGAAGAACCGGCGGATCGAGGCGCCCCGCCCGGCGGCGCGGGTTACGGCTGCCGATTCCGCGGAACTTTGGGATTTCCTGGAAGGGGCAGTGGAGAATATCGACTCACGGGATCGGCTGATTGCCGAGTTCCGCCGCGCGTCGCGGCAGCTGTTGCGTGCCTCCCATGCCGTCTTTTTCCTTCGGGAGCCGGATGGATTCCGGGCGGATCGGGGCACCTCGTTTTTTGCGGCCGACGACCCGTTGATTGCATTTTTCGAATCCCATCCCGCGGTCATCGATGGCTCGAACTGGGACGGCCCGGCTGATCCGGTAGCCGAGCTCGCCGTGCGCAACCGGCTTGCGCTGTGGGGCGCGCGATTGCTGGTGCCAGTGCACGACAACGGGCGGTTGCTCGGGCTCATTGCTCTCGGTGTTCGCGATGACGGCCAGTCCTACGATGAGGCGGATCGGGCGAGGGCCGTCTACCTGGCGCGATTGCTGCGGCATCTGCTGGCGAAGTCCGTTCAGTTCCACCGGCTCAGCCATCTTTCCGATCAGGCTACCCTTGGAGCGAAGTACCTGCCGGGCACGCTGGTGCTGGGTCCGGATGAAAACGCGCCGCGGCATGTGCCCCTCGTGGTGCGGGATGCGATCGGTCAGGCCCGGCGTTCCCGTGAGGTTGTCCGGGTGGCGCCGACTGCTGGCCAGCCCTTCCGGGCGAGTGCCGGCATCATTGCCGAGTCCGGTGGAGTATGGGCATTTTGGGAGGAGGCGAGCGGGGAGGTGCACGATGCGGAGTTGCGCGAGCGTGCGCGCCGCCGCGATGTGCTTCGCGAACTGGCGCTCACGCTCAGCCACGAGTTGGGCAACGCGCTGGTCTCGCTGGCCACGTTCAGGCAGTCGGGTGCAGATCGGCCGATGCCGGCAGCCCTGCTGGAAACGATGAAGGGCGACGTCGCACAGCTCGAGGAACTGAACCAGAACCTCGCGCTGATGGAGGGGCTGCATGAGGCGGAACCGGCACCGACAGACCTCCGGGAGGTGGCGCAGGCGCTGGGACACTCGTTGGGACTCCGGGTGGAAATCGGACCCGATCCCGTGGTGTTGCTGGCGAACCGGAAGCTGCTGGATTTTGCGCTCCGGGCGCTGATCCGCACGGTGGGTGAAAACCGGCCCGAGCACGGCCTGCGGGAGCTGGCGCTGAAGGTGCGATCGACGGGAATCGGCCGCGAACTCACTGCGTTGCTGTCGCTCAAGGGCAGGCACCTCGAATTGGAGGGAATCCTGCCCGAGCCGAAGGACGGTGCGGTGCCGAACCAGGGCCGGCTCGGTGTGTTCCTGGCCAAGGAGATCCTCCGACTCCATCAGGGCGAGATTCACGCCGGGCCCGGGATGGAAGGGACCGAGATTCTCATCTCCGTGCGCAAGCTGTGAGCGACGGATCGCATCGATCATTCTAGAGAACAGAAAGAGAACGGTGTGATGACTGAAGGATGGGGAAGTTTATTTCGAGCCGTCAATCGGTGGCTTCTCGAATGCCAAACCATCAAGTCGGCCGTGCTGTTTGGATCATCGGCTCGCAGCCATTCAGAACTGGCTCCCGCGGATCATTGGTCGGATATTGATTTACATGTCGTAAGTAATCAGCCGAATGAGCTTGAAGATATTGACTGGCCAAGAGCGGTGCCGGACTGCTCGTTTTGTTTCCAGGTCGCACGCGCTGCAACAGGGGGTACTAGAAAGGTGACTGCCGTATTTTCAGCGGGCCAGATCGATATGGTAATCGTTTCCTCCATGGCACTGCGGTTGGGTGTCACGGCTTTGAAATATGGGTTGAACAGGAAATTCCGGTTTATCGATGTTGCGCTCAATGAAATGGCAACCTGTCTGCACACAGGCTACAGATTTTTGAAGGGAAAGGAGCGATGGGGCCATATCTATGCTCGGGTCGCCGGTTTATCGGGGATTCGACTTAGCGATGATCAGCTAACTTCCATGGCTGACGTTGCATTGTGTGAATTAATGTGGGTAATCCAAAAACTGGACCGAGGCGAACTTGTCACAGCCCAGCACGCGATTCACCTGAAGCTTATTGATACCAATCTTCGATTATGGCGTGAGTTTCGGCTTAGGCGTAGATTGCCTGTTCCATCCTTTGGACTCGGGCGGCGTCTGGAACAACTTGAGTCGCCAATAGACAAGAAGAGCGTTTCAATCAGCGCAACGCTGACGCCGGATGGACTTCAGAACGCTGCCACTCAGTGTTACAACGGTTTGAAGACAATCATGAGGGAATTAGTTCCGGCCTGGCACGTACCTCCGATGATTGAGGATGTCGTGGCCTCCCGCTTCCGCTGGCCGCTCAAGCCTGGGCGCTGAAGAGCTCGGCGATCACATCCTCCAGCGGCACGTCCTCGATGGTGATGTCGGCCACCGGACCCGTGCTGAGGATTTCCTGCGACACCGCCACCACATTCTCCCCGGGAATCCTGAGGGTGAACTTTCCATCGGCCGACCGCGTGGTGGGGGCATAGCGCGACTGCCAAGTCTCGGAGAAGCCGCCGGGGGTGCCGTCCGTGCCTTCGGCAGCCGGGATGAACGTGATGATCTTCTTCCGGGCTCCCCCGGAGCTTTCGAGCCGGTCCAGCGCGCCGTCGTAGATCTTCCGGCCCTTGTGGATCACGATCACGCGCTCGCAAAGCTCCTTGATGTCCGCCATATAGTGGCTCGTCAGCAGGATCGTGACCCGGTGCCGCCGGTTGTAGTCCCGCAGGAACTGGCGGACGGCCCGCTGGGACACCACGTCGAGCCCGATCGTGGGTTCATCGAGGAACAGGACGCGCGGCCGGTGCAGCAGCGCCGCAATCAGCTCCATCTTCATCCGCTCCCCCAGCGAAAGTTCGCGCACCATGACATTGAGCTTCCGCTCGACGTCCAGCAGCGTCACGAGCTCGGCGAGGGTGGATTTGAACTGCTCCGCCGGGATGCCGTAGATTGCGCGGAGCAGGTTGAAGGATTCGCTCGCCGGCAGGTCCCACCAGAGCTGGTTCTTCTGGCCGAGCACGAGCGCGAAGATCCGCCGGTAGGCGTTTTCCCGCCGCGTCGGATCGAAACCCGCCACCCGGGCCGTGCCGCTGGTCGGATAGATGAGCCCGGAAAGCATCTTGAGCGTGGTCGTCTTTCCGGCCCCGTTTGGGCCCAGGAATCCCACGAACTCGCCTTCGGAGATGCGGAAGGAGACGTCCTGTGCCGCCGCCGTTTCCTCGAATTCCCTCCGGAACAGGCCGGTCACGCCGCCCCAGAAGCCGGGCTGCTTCTTGTACGTGCGGAAGACGCGCGTGAGGTGGTCGACTTCGATCATGAGCCGCCGAGTGAAGGGCAAAGCCGCGGGGACGCAAAGACAGAGTGCGGCCCGGTGCGCGAGGTGGGGGAGGTTCCCGGGAGGGCGGAGCGGGCAGGGTGGATTCGATGTTGCAGCTGCGACATCGAATCGCACGGGCTGCTCAGCGCCCTTCACTCCGGCCTGACGCGAAGAGTTTTTTCAGGAAAGCGAGCCCATCCCTGGCGAATCCATCCTGGCTCGGCTCGATCGGGTGCCAGAAGCAGACTGCACCGGCGAGTTCCTGGATTTCCGGCGTGAAGCTCTCGATCGCCACTCCGCCGCGATAACCCGCCTCTTGGGCCGCCTCGATCCCGCGCTTGAAGGCATCCCACCGCACCTGGCCCTTGCCCGGGCATCCCCTGGTATTGTCCGAAACCTGCACATGCACCAGCCGCCGGCCGACGGTGCGCAGCGCCTGCTCGTTGTCACGCTCCTCGAGGTTCATGTGGTAGCTGTCCATCATGACCCCCGCCGCGGGGTGCGCGATGTCGTCAACCAGCCGGCAGGCATCCTGGGCCGTGTTCACCAGATCCGTCTCGAAACGGTTCAACGGCTCAATCGCCAGCTGGATGGAGCGCTCGCCGGCCAGCGCACAGGCCCGGCGGAGATTGCGCACGGCGAGGTCCCACTCGGCGCGCCGCTTCTCCGGTGGTAGGAGGCGGCGCTTGCCGGTCGCGGAGTACATCGGGCCGGCAAAGACGGTGGTCCCCAGTTCCGCGCACAGGTCGAGGCTGCGGGCAATGTAGTCAAGGCAGCCGGCGTGGACTTTCGAATCCTCGTGGGTCAGGTCGCGGTCCGGCCCGAAGGCGCCGCAGCCAATGCAGCCCAGCCCGTGATCGGCCAGCGCGCGCCGGACGACCCGCCCATCGATCAGCGATGGATCCTCGATGGCGATTTCGACGAAATCGAAGCCCAGCTGCCGGATTTTGGGGAACAGCGCCACGGTCGCCGTGGTGAAGGGCGAGGTCCATAGCCAGGTGCTGACGCCGAACTGCATGGCGCGGGATCATCCGGCAGGGGCCGGAATTGTCGAGGTTGCACGCGGCCTGTGACTTTACGGATGCAAAATTGAGTGTATGGTCCGCCTTGCCATGCGCTTTCGACTATTCATCACCCCGGTCGTGCTCCTCGTGGCGGGTTTCTCTGCCACCGGTTGCAGCTCGTCGCAAATGTCACGGATCGACCGCAACCGGGAACTGTATGAAAGCTGGCCGTTGGACATCCAGCAATCCGTCCTCGACGGGAAGGTCATCCCCGGCATGACCCCCGACATGGTGCGCGTCACGTGGGGAGAGCCATCTGAGGTGGTGACGCAGTCCGATGAAGGAGACGAGATTTGGGTCTACGTGCGCGGGGGGAGCGAAGGCGCGGTGATGTATCCGGGGAGTGCCGGTTATCCCACCCGCTATCCGGGAGGTTATCCTGGTTCCGGCGGATCGATCTCCATCGGCACCGGCAGTCGCGGGCCGATGGTGGGCGTCGGGACGGGGATTGGCATGGGTGGCGGCGTGCTTGGGCCGAGCGGGTCGCCGATGATCATTCCGCCCACACCTCCGGACATCCGGGAGGTGGTGTTTCGCAAGGGCGTGGTGCAGCGCGCCGATGCGCCCTGAGCAGCCGGCGCCCGCGCTGACTAGGCGCCAAGCCGCTTGAAATCGAGGACGGTGTGGCTGATTTGGCCGGCATTCAGCGCGGCGCGATCGGTCATCAGTTCGGGCGGCGAAAGATCGTCGCCCAGCCGGAAGATCAGCCGGTGGGTGCCATCGTCGGCCGCGGGCGTGAACAGACCGGGTACGACGACCCGCGCCGGCACAGTTCGGCAAACGCTGGTCTCGGGCAGGCAGGGCAGCGGAAAATTCACGTTATGCACGATAAAGCTGCGCGGCAGGGTCGCCCGGGCGAGCGCCGGCGCCAGCTGGGCGGCATGCCACGCTGAAACCTCGAGGGTGGCGCGGAGGGCCGGATCCGGGACGCCCTCCGCCTTGAACCGGTCGAACAGTTCGGGCGTCATGTCCTGCGAAAAGGCAATTGCCGGGAAGCCGTGCAGCGCCCCCTCCCACGCTCCCCCGATGGTGCCGCTGGCAATGATGAACCCGAGGGACGCGTTCAATCCGATATTGATGCCGCTGAGGACGGCATCCAACTCGAGCCCGCGAGGCAGCAGGTGACCAACCGCGATGTTGACCGCGTCGCTGGGCGTGCCGTCGACGATCCAGGTGGGGCAGCCGAGCGCCTGGTCGGCGGCCACGGCCTGGACCGGGCGGTGCCGGGACTTGGCGGCGCCAATCCAGCTTTGCTCCGACTTGGGAGCGACCACGAACAGCTCGTGGCCGGCGTCGCGCAGCGCCCGCACGAGCGCGTGGAGGAAAATGCTGCTGATGCCGTCGTCATTCGTGACCAGGAATCGCATGGACGGAGCCGCGCAGGAACCGGCCGGCGGCGCAAAGAAAAATGTCGTGCATGGATTGTCGGAAATGCGGCCAGACTTGCCTTGCACGCGGGTCGTTCCAGTCTGGGTGACACTGCATGAAGCCGCTCACAGTTCTCCTGGCGGATGACGAGGAAAACATCCGGATCCTGCTGGGCGAGTGGCTGGCCAAGCTGGGCTGCACGGTGGAGGTCGTGGCCAGCGCGGATGATGCCCGCAAGGCCCTCGCGCGGCGGGTTTTTGATCTGGTCGTCACCGACGTGCTGATGCCCGACGGGGATGGCATCGATCTCATCGATCATGTGAGGCAGCGCCATCCCGCGACCCGGGTGCTCGCGATCTCCGGCGGCGGCCGCTACCTGGGTGGTGATGACTGCCTCAAGATCGCGCGGGGATTCGGGGCCCATGCGGCAGCGATGAAGCCCTTCACCCGGCAGCAGTTCCTGGCCGCGATCGCCGAGGCGATGCGGCCATTGCCGAAAGCCGAAGCCTGAGCCGGCCCGCGCCATCGCCGCCGACTTCGTGCGGGCCGAAAGTGGCTCTGCACCCACCTCCGGGGTAGCAACGAACCGCAGAATCCTCTGCGAATGGTTCGGGTCGGAGCGGGCGTGAACGAAACCCGCGACTCCCTCATCACCAATCTCGATCAATCCATCGCGATTTTCGCGCGTATACGCACGCCGGATGCGGCCTGTGTGGCGGCGTTCGACACGCTGAAACAGGCCCGGGCGATGATTGCCCACGCGCTCGAGCACGAGGAGCGAGGCGGCGCGCAGCGGTCGCACGCCGCCGAACCCGCCCTGACGGCAACCAGTTGATTTGCCGATCCGATTGGGTCCCGGCCCGGTGCCGAGCCAGCCGGGAAATTTCCCAGGGTGGCTCCGCCACAACTGAACATGGAAATGGGATTGCACGTTCGGCGGACCGTAAATGGAGGGACGACCTTCCGCCTTCGCCAAGGCTACGGCGGACGAGCCGTGTCGTCCTCAAAGATCCTCACGTGTCTCCATGCGATCGCGGCCGTGACGGAGCACGGCCCTCCAAATTTTGAAGATCGTCCTGAAATTGCACGATTTGGATGAATAGTGTCGCGGCCATTTTCGGAGACTGTGCTCCGAAAATGAGGCGCGCTGGTGCGCGCAGCCGCGGAAAACGTGCTGGGAGTCTGCGAGGGTGGCCCGTTTGCTGGACCCGATGAACGCGATTGACGAT
>WYBX01000045.1 GCA_011525695.1 Verrucomicrobiia bacterium | reverse complement strand
GCCATGAAGATCGATCCGCTGCGCAGCATGAAACTTCTATCGGGTTTAAGGACGCCACGGAGGGCGTCCCTCCACGAATGTCATTCCGAATGGGTCATTCCGAGTCCTGCGGGCGCAGGCGAGGCTGCACCCCTACGCTCCTGTGGGAAACGCTGCGGTTATCAGCCGGCGTTGGCGGCGGCGAGCTCGAGCCAGAACCGGCTGCCTGCGCCGGGTGCCGACTCGACGCCGCAGGAGCCGCCCATCCGCTGCATGGCCCGGGCGACAATCGCGAGCCCGATGCCCGTGCCCTCCACGTGATCGAGGCCGCTCACGCGTTCGAATATCCCGAAGATCTTCTCATGGGCATGCGGCGCGATTCCGATGCCATTGTCCTCAATCCAAATCCGGACGCTTTCGCTTCCGGGGTCCTGAGGCTCAGCTCCAGCATCCGACGACGCGGCGGTGGCGGCCGGTGAGAACGGCGGCTCGGTGGCTGCAGCCGCGAGCGGGGAAGGCACGTGCCGGCGCTCGCTATGGACCCGGATCCGCAGCGGCGATCCGGGCGCGGTGAACTTCAGGGCATTGTCGAAGAGATTGGAGAGGCACTGCTGCAGCATCGTGCGCTGCGCGCACACCTTCCCGAGTGGCGGCTCGATCGTCACCACCCCCTCGTTGAGCCCGGGCGTCAACGCCAGGATGTCGGTGACCAGCTCATCGAGATCGACGGGGGAAAGCTGCACCTCGTGCCGCGCGATCCGGCTGAATTTCAGGAGGTCATGCGTCAACGCGTCCAGCCGTGTGCTCGCGCGCTGCAGCCGCCGCAGCAGCAGCTGGGCATCCTCCGGCACGTCCGCCGCATAATCGCTGAGGAGAATCTCGGTGAAGCCCTTGAGCGACCGGATGGGCGCCCGGAGATCGTGGGCGATCGTGTAGGAAAAACTCTCGAGCTGCTCGATCGTCTCATGCAGCCGCGCCGTCCGCTCCGCGATGCGCATCTCCAGCTGCCCGGCATGCTCGCTCAGGCTCTGCTGGGCATCGCGGAGATCGCGCTCGCGATAGGCGCGGTCAATGGCCACGGAAAAGTACTGCGACAGCCGCGTGAGGAACTCGATCTCGTCGGCCACGATGACGTCCTGGGCATAGCTGCCGAAGGCCAGGGTGCCGAGGGTGCGCTCGCCAACGTAGAGCGGAAAGCCCGCGTACGATCGGAGCCCGAGCTTCCGGCAGGCCTGTGCTCCGGGATCGGAGCTGGACTGCAGGTGAGGTACAACCACCGGTTCCCGCCGGAGCGCGACCCGGCCGCAGAGGCCATCGCCGAGTCCCAGCGTCCCCATAAGCCTCCGCGATTCCGGCGGGATGCCCCCGGCGGCGTGCAGCTCCAGCTCCCGGGAACCGGGGACGAGCAGGTAGTTCAGGTAGACCTCGAGTTTCAACGGGCCGGCGATCTGGGGAAACAGGTCGGCCGCGGCCTGCAGCGGTTCCTCCGCCTCCAGCAGGTGACCCAGCGCGAGCGACTGCAGCCGGTCGTGCTCCTGCTGCCGGCGCAATGCCCGGGCGTGGTGTTCACGCTGCGTCACGTCCTCCACCGTCGCAATGGTCCCGACCACCCGTCCCTCGTGCATCAACGGGGCAATCCGGGCCGTCTGGAGCATTCGCGGCAGCGGGTATTCGCGGCTGGTCGATGGCAGCGGCAGCAGGTGCTTGTGCAGCACCGACGAGAGGACGCTGGACTCGCCGCACAGCGCCCGGCGGAAATACTCATCCATCCGGCGCGACGGAATTTCGGGGAAGAGTTCCAGGAGCGGCCGGCCGATCGCGGCCTCCGGGGCCAGCCCGCTGTGTCCAGCGAGCCAGCGATTCCATGTGCGGACATTGAGTTCCGTATCCGTGGTCAGGATGCCGTAGGGCGCGACTTCCTGCATCCAGGCCAGCATCGCCCCCTCCTGCGCGCCGGCGACGGGCAGGGAAGGGGGCGGTGCATCGCTGGCCACGGATTTCATCCCTGGCGCTGCTCCCACTTCTCGAGTTCCACCAGCATCCGATCCAGCGAGGTGATCCCGAGGATGATAACGAGGTAACCGGTGACGTTGCTGGCGCGGAGCCGGAACCGGGTGTGAATCATCAGTGCGTAGCTCAGCTCCTCATCGGCGACAGTGATCGACTGGAGGACGGAATCGACCCCCTCGACGCGGAGGCTCGGCACCGCGAAGGTCACCTGGACCTGCAGCAGATTGCCGAAGACGCCGAGGCAGGCGTTGAGGAGAATGTTGCCAACCTCGGTGATGATCTCACGGGAGCTGGCGTCGAACTCGCCCGCTTTGGGCACCTCATCGGTCAGGAGTTCGCTGAGCATCCGGGCGGACCGCTCATCGAGCAGCAGCAGTGCATTGCCCGCAATCGGGCCGCTGAAAACCTGATTGACGCTGGCCACCTCGCCGGAGACCACGCGGCTGAGCATGGGACCGATTTCGTTGATCGGGTGCAGGGCCACCTTCGGAACCTCGAGCGTGATTCGGTAACCGGTTAGCTCCGACAGAGCACCGGCCGCCCGGCCGTAGCCGATGTTGATCAGCTCCGTCAGCGCGTCCTTCTGCGCAAAGGTCAGTTCCACATCACACCTCCTTGCAGGACGGTTGAGACCACCTGATGCAATTCCTCTCGGTTCACGGGCTTGTTGACACAGGCCGCCGCACCCGCTCCCCGGACATCGTGCCTGGTGGCGTTCTGAATGTCGGCAGTCGCCACAATGACGCGCACCTCGGGGTTCAGTTCCCGCATCTTGGCGAGGACGTCGAGCCCGTACATGCCGTTCATCACCAGGTCGAGGAGGACAAGGTCGTGGCGGTGAAGATAATACCGTTCGAGGGCCTGGTTGCCGTCCGCGGCCTCCTCGACGGTGTGGCCCATTTCCTCCAGGAGGTGGCGCAGGGTGCGCCGGGCCAGACCGGAGTCGTCTACAATCAGGACTTTTGCGTTCATAATGAGTGAATGATTGCGCGCGCCATGTCGCGCAGCGGCACGGAGCGATCGCTGAGACCGGCTTCGACCACCGAGCGTGGCATGCCATAAATGATGCAGCTCTCCTCCGATTCGGTGAGGATGGTGCCACCCTGGGCTTTTATCCAACCCGCGCCCTCCTTTCCGTCGTCGCCCATGCCGGTCATCACCACGCCAAGGACCCGGCTGCCGTAAATCTCAGCGGCCGACTGGAAGAGCAGGTCGACGGCCGGCCGGTGGTTGCGATCGAGCGGATGGAGGGAGAGCCGGGTCACGACCTCGCCGGCGCGGTTGCGCGACAGGGTGAGGTGTCGTCCCGCCGGGGCGAGCAGCGCCAGCCCGGGCCGGACCGGCTGGCCCTCGACGGCCTCCCGGACTTCGAGCCGGGAGGTCTCATTGAGCTTTTCCGCGAACAGCGCCGTGTAGCCAACCGGCATGTGCAGGACCATCAGGATGGGGATGGGAAATTCCGCGGGAAATTCCGGCAGCAGGTGCCGCAAGGCCTGGGGGCCGCCGGTCGAGATGCCGAGCACGACGGCGTCGACCTTCGTGGCCGCCGGGACGGCGAGCGGGGTGAGCCCCCGCGAAGCGATCGCAGGGGCCAGATTCCCGAGGGGAGCGCGCGAGGCGGCCTTCACTTTTTCCACCAGTCGATCGCGAATCTCCAGGAGCTGATCCGTGGCGAGGGCGGTCGGCTTCTGCACCAGGTCCACCGCACCGGCCCCGAGTGCGACCAGGACCTGTTCGCCGTCCTCCGGCGACGCCGTAAGAATCAGGATCGGAACCGGCCGCCGGGCCATTTGTTCGCGCACGAATCCAACGCCATCGAGCCGGGGCATCATCAAATCGCAGGTCACCACGTCCGGCCGGAGCGATTCGGCCAGTTCCAGCGCCTCCTCGCCATCCCGGGCGGCGCCCACGACCTCAATCGCGCCGTTTCGGCTCAGCATCTCGCGAACGACTTTCCGGACAAAGGCCGAGTCATCGACGATCAGCACTCGAATGGTCTGGCTCATGGCGAGGCGTCCCGGGGTTTCCTGACGTAGACGAACGCATCCCCGATTTCCTGCAGGTCGAAGTCGCTGGTCAGTTTCAGGAGGGATTCGGACGCGCCGACGAACAGGTGACCACCGTCCGGGATCTGTTCGGCGAACACCGCCAGGGTTCGCCGGATCGCTGCGGGCGAAAAGTAGATGAAGACGTTCCGGCAATAGATGACCTGGGCGGTCGCAAGGCCGGAGATCTCCGCCGGTGCGGCCAGGTTGGCCTGGCGAAAGCTGATCCGAGCTCGCACCTCTGGCACCAGTCGCCAGCCCTCCGGCTCGCTGGAGAAGTACTTGCTGCGCAGCGGTTCGGGCAGCGCCCGGAAGGAGCGCTCGCGATAGAGTCCGGCCCGCGCCCGGGTGAGCGCCGCCTCGCTGGCATCGCTGGCGATGATTTCGAACGGCTGATCCCCCATGCCGGCCTCAATCAGCGCGATCGCGATGCTGTAAGGTTCCTCGCCGGAGGCGCAGGCTGCGCTCCAGATCCGCAGCGGCGTGGAGTGTCGTTCGAACCACCGGGGAGCCACGGTGGTGACGAGCGTCCTGATCTGGGGCGCCTCCCGCCAGAAATAGGTCTCCTGGACGGAGAAGGCATCCATCACGCGCAGCCATTCGTCGCGGCCCTTTTCGTCGTACTTGAGGAGGTAGAAGTACTCCAGATACGATCTGAAACCGTGGTGGAGGACGCGGTCGCGCAGCTTGTCGAGCAGCGTGTCGAATCGATCCGACTCGAAGAAGATGCCGATGCGTTCGTGCACCAGATCGCGCAGGAGCTGCGGAATGCCATCCGGGATCGCGAGGGCGCTGGGCTCGTTGACGGCGGACATCAGCGGGCGCCACCTGGCGGAATGCCGGCCGTGCGGTGCCAGCGGGAACCCGTCGGGGAAACCAGGGCCCGCTGGCGGAGCGGTCGGACGCGGAGTGGAAAGGGCGAGGTGCACATCCGGGTCAGCGTGACTTGCCTGCGCGGCGGGCCGGCGTCGTTGCGGCGCGTGGTTCCGGCTTGCGTGCGCGGCGGGACAGCTTCGCGGCCGGCTCACTGGTGGCGATGCTTTCCGCGCCGCCCCGAACCAGCGCTTCACGGACTTGCTGGATCCCATCGCGCACGCTGGCAGCGAGCCCGGCGTGCCGCCGGTTGGCGTCCGTCATCAGCTTGATCTGCCGGGCAACATTCTGGGTGGAGCCCATGATGTCCTTGATCGCCCGGGCCTGCTCAATCATGGCCCGGGCGGACTGATCGGACTGGACCTTGAGCGTGTCGGCGGCGACGGTGATTTGAGCCGTGTCACTCGACTGGTCGGTCATCGAGCGGCTGACATCGCCGACCAGCCGGGTCAGCCGATCCGCCTCCTTGGCGATTTGCTCCGTGGCGGTGGCCTGTTCGGCGATGGCACGCGTGGTCGAGGCGGCCCCCTGGCGCATGGATTCCAGCGCCTTCGAGACTTCCGCGGCACTGGCCGCCTGTTCGGCGGTGGCCTTCCGCAGCTGGACGGCAATCGCATTCGTCGTCTGCGCCGCCTTGATGACCTCGCGGGAGGCCCGGCCGTGCTCGCCCATCGCCTGGGCAACCTCCTTGGCCACCTTGCGCATCTGGGCCGATGCCTGGACGATGCTGGTCGCGCCCTTGGCCTGTTCGCTGGTGGCGAGGGCCACCTGGCGGGCCTGGGCGCTGGTGATGGTGATCGCCTCGACGACGCTCTTGCCAACGATGAGCTGCTCGTCGGTGGCCCGGCTGATTTCGCCGACGAGGGCGTTGGTCTCGGAGACACCGGTGAGGATTTGCTTGAGGCCCGCGAGCCCCGCCTCCGATTGCCGGCTGCTTTCATCGGCGACGCGCGCGCCGTCATTGGCCGTCTCAGTGGCCTCGCGGGTCACGTTCTCGAGTCCGCGGACGATATGCGCGATGTCGGCCGTCGCCTTGGCGCAGCGATCGGCGAGGTTGCGGATTTCCTCGGCCACCACGGCGAATCCGCGGCCGGCCTCTCCGGCCCGGGCGGCCTCGATCGAGGCATTGAGCGAGAGGAGATTGGTCCGCTCGGCGATGGTGTTGATGGTGCCGACAATGCTCGAGATTTCCCCGGTCTGCTTGTTCAGGTCGCGCATCACGCCGGTCGTGTTGCCCATGGCCTTGGCCACCCTGGCGATGCCTTCGATCGATTTCTCGATGGCCCGTCCGCCCTCGCCGGCCTGATCGGACACGCGACGGGTGATCTCATGTGTCCGCCGGACCAGATCGGCGACCGAACGGCTGGAACGGTCGAGCTGTTGCGCGCTCGTGCTGGCATTGGCCGAGGCCTCGGAGATGCGTTCGCCGTTCTGCGCCACGCCCTGGATCGAGCGGGCGACCTGTTCAATCGAGGTAGAGGTTTCCTCGACCGAGGTCAGGAGGCTCTCGGACATCGCGCCGACCTCCTCGATCGAGGCGGCCATCTCGTTCATCGACGAAAGCGACTCCTCGGCGGCGGCGCCGAGATCATCCGCGCTGCGAGAGACGCCCTGGAACGATCGCGTCATCTCCTCGATCGAAGACGCGGTTTCGTTCAGCGACACGGAAAGACCTTCGGTGTCCTTGCTCACGTTCTTCACCGACTTGGCCACCTGGTTGATCGAGGTGGTCAGCTCCTGGGCGGAGGTGGCCATTTCCTGGCTGTTGCCGGACACGGACTGGGTTGCCCCCGAGATCTGCTTCAGTGACGACGTGGTTTGGGCGAGTGCGCTGGCAATCTGGGCGGTGTTGGCTGAGACCTGCTCCGCTGAGGCCGACATTTCGTTGAGTGAGGAAACGACATCGTCACTCGAACGGGAAATGGAATCAGCCTGGGCCGCTCCATCCTGGAGTCCGCGTGCCATCTCGGCGACCTGGGAGAGGGTGTGATCGAGCAACCGGTCGTTGGCCTCTGGATGCTGGATGGTAGTGTCCGCCGGGGACCGATGGGAATACGACGAGCCGGGCAGCGACTCGTCCGCGCTGCGGGGACCGTGGGCGCCGTTGCCGTTGGAATGGAGCTTGGACATATAGGATGTGGTTCGAAGGAGGTTCAGGACGTGGGTTGGAGCAGCGCAGCTGGCGGTGTCGCGGCGGCGGCCGTGGTTTCGATCGCGAGTACGGCAGCGAGATCGAGGAGGAGCACGAGCCGGTCGGCGGCGGTCGCGACCCCGCTCAGGTAATTGCCCGGGATGCCGGTCAGGGTTTCACCGATCGGGCGGATGGATTCCGCCGGGATGGTGCGGAATTCGCGGGCCGAATCGACGATGAGTGCCACCGTGCGCTGGCCGCTCCGGGTGAAAATCAGCCGCGTCCGGCCGGTGTGCTCAATCCGGGGAAAGCCGAACCGGACCCGGAGGTTCACTGCAGGGATGACGTGTCCCCGGGAAAAGACCACGCCCTCCACGGCGTTCGCGGTATTCGGTACCGGCGTGATGTGCTCGAGCATCTCGATGTGGAGGACGTCGCGGCTGCGGACGCCGTAGAACGCACCGGCCAGTTCGAAGAGGATGTAGGTTTCGGCACTCATGGAACAGGGTCTCCGGGTTTCACGAAGCGGTGGCGAATGCTCCCGTTGGAGCCGCTCGGGATGGGACCGGCGGGCGCGGGGACGTGCGCGGCCGGACGGCCCCGCTGGTCAGGTCGACCGGGTCGAGGATCAGGACGGGCCGGCCATCCCCGAGTTCGGTGGCTCCCGCGACGCCGGGCACCTGGAGCAGGGGATCATGCATCGATCGCACCACGACTTCGCGCTGGCCATGCACGCGATCGACCACGAGCCCGCAAAGCCCGCGCTCGGTGCTGAGGATCAGCATCGGCACCTGCGCGACAGTCGATGGTTCGGTGCGGAATAGGGCGCGCAGCCGGACCAGCGGCAGGACGCCGTCGCGGTAGCTCACGACCTCGACCTGCTGGATGGTGCGGACATCGGTGGCAGCGAGCAGGACGATTTCCTCGACGAAGCCCTGAGGGATCGCACAGAGCTGCCCGGCGGCGGAGACCAGGAAGGTCTCGGCAATCGAAAGGGTCAGCGGGAGCCGCAGCCTGAAGCTGGTCCATTGTCCTGGCTGCGTGCGCAGTGAAAGCGTCCCGCCCAGCTCGCGGATCGTGTTGTGCACGACGGCCATGCCGACTCCGCGGCCGGCGGCCAGATCGGCCTCGTCGCGGGTGCTGAAGCCGGGCCGACAAAGCACGTCGAGCAGCTCGGCCTCGGTAGGGGAGTTGCTGATCGGTTCGCCCAGGCTGGCGGCGCGGGCCGCGATCGTCCGTGGATCAATGCCGCTGCCATCGTCATGGATCTCGATCGTGGCCCACTGGCCATCCGTGGCGGCGCGCAGCCGGATCACGGCTTCCTCGCGCTTGCCGGCGGCCAGCCGTTCGGCGGGTGACTCCACGCCATGGCTGACGGCATTGCGCACCAGGTGCAGCAGCGGCTCCTTCAGCCGTTCGACGACATACTTGTCGATCTCGGTGTCCTCGCCTTCGAGTGCGAGCCGGACCTTTTTCCCGCTTTCGCGGCCGAGATCGCGCACGGCAAAGGGGAGCCGGGTGAAGATCTCGGCGACGGGCACCAGCCGCACGCGGGTGATCGCCTCACGCAACTCGCGCAGCGAGCGTCCCAGGCTCAGGTTGACCTCCTGCAGTCCGCTCTGCCCGCCATTGAGCTGGTGAATTCGCTCCTCCAGCCGGGAACGATGAATCACCATTTCCCCTACAATCCGCATCAGTTCGTCGAGCCGGCTGAGTTCCACCCGCACGATATGCGAGGGGGCGGTCGCGAGCCCCGGCGCGGGTTCGGACTGCGGTCGCGAGTCGGGGGCGGGCTCAGGTTCACTTTGGCCGGCGACGGCGGGGCGGAACTGGATGCCGTCGCGCGCCCAGCCTTCGACGTCGGAGGGCGGCTCCGGCACCGCGAGCAGGAATTCGAACTGCATGGCTCCGCCCGGCTGGACCGAGGGTGCGGCGCGGACGATGGGCCCGAGCGCCGACAGCCGCTCGCGGACTGCATTGATGTTCACCCCGCGGCGGTCGAGTTCGGCCGATGGTGAGAAGATTGCCAGCCACCGGCCTTGGGGATTGTTGCCGTCGGCGTCGGGGCCAGCGCCAGCCGCCAAGGCGCGCCCCGGCGACGGCGTGCTGGAAGCGGGGGCGATTTCGCCGCGGGTCCCAGCGGGGGTTCCGTACTGCCGCAGTTGGGCAACGAGCGACTCCGTGTCGGGCGGTGGCTGGTTCAGCCGGTGGGCGGCCACCAGTTGATCGAGCCGCTGGACTGCCCCCGCCAGCAAATCGAGGGAGTGTTCGGACCAGGCGGATTCCCCGCGGGAGAGGCTGCGGAGCAGTCCCTCGGTGCCGTGGGCCAGCTGCTCAGCCGCCCGCAGTCCGACGATTCCCGCGATGCCCTTGAGCGTGTGAATGCTTCGATAGATCGATTCGAGCGCCGCCGAATCCGGCGGATCGGTCGCGCCCGCATGCTCGAGGTGTGCCAGGCTCTTGCGGATGCCCGAGAGGAGTTCGTCGCACTCGGCGTAGAAGTCCTCCAGCAACTCCGTCTGGAGCTCCGGCGTGAAATCGCCGCTCACGTCAGGATCCTCCGGTACCGGCCGCGGAGAGGCTGGGTTGCCTGGCGACCCAGCCCGAGAGCCGTTCCTGGAGTTGCTCGACGGAAAGGGGTTTAACGTAATAGCGGCTCGCGCCGAGGCTGCGCGCCCGTTCCAGATCGGCCGCCTGGTCGGAGCCGCTGAGCACCGCGACATCCAGCCGCGACTCGTGGCCATGTTCGCGTATCCAGCTCAGCACCTCGAAGCCATTCATGTTTGGCAGCTTCAGATCGAGGAACACGAGGTCGGGCGGTGTCCCCTGGTTGATCGCGTCCTCGAGTATCCGCACCGCCGCGACGCCATCGATGGCATGGAGGATCTTGCAGGGGACGGTGCACTTGCGCAGCGTCCATTGGAAAAAGAACGCATCATCCTCGGAATCTTCGACGAGCAAAATAGTGGGCAGCGTGGGACGGGTCATGGGAGTGGGCACGCCAGGGGGCCGGGACGGGCGTGGAATGACTCTTTTTCCGTCGGGCTGCAGCGACAGTCGAGGGATTAAAAATCCGAAGATGGCATGGGAAAATCTCCGGTCCATTTTACCTACGCGCAGCTGTAGGGGCGCAGTCTTGCCTGCGCCTTCAGGACGGTTGTATCACCGGAATGGGCGCAGCAAGACTGTGCCCCGACGATGAATTTCAGGGTCGGGTTTTCACCTGAAAGACGGAATCCGGTAGGGCCGTCGCCTCTCGACAGGCTCGAGGCCTTGCGGGTAGGGCAGGTCTAATTGACCTGCCCCGGGTCAGGTCGGAGACCTGACCTACTGGCCGGTTGCGGCTGCCGCGTTACGATGCATCCGGGTCAGAGCGGGGCGCCGAGCGGCACGCTCACGCCCAGCGGCGAGGCACCGTCGCTGAGTGCGCGGGCGCCTTCGTTCACGCCGACGACCCGCACGAACGTATCCAGGATGGTGTTCACGAGCCGGGTGCCCACCCGGTAGGGGGAGTGCGGCACATACACGATGTCCTGGGGCTCCAGGAGGACGTCGTTCGCCGCTCCGCGCAGAATCTTGGTCATGTCGACATAGGCGACCCTGGGTTCCGCGAGCGAACCGCGGACAATCGCCACCCGGGATGGGTAGGCCTCACGGACATGGGTGCCGCCGGCCTGGGCCACCGCCTGGGCCAGGGTCATCCGGGCGGTATATTCGACCGCGCGCGGGTTGTTGACCGCACCAAGGACATGCACGCTTCCCCGGGTGGCGGAGGGCAGGTAAACGAAATCGTCGGGCTGGAGATAGATGTTCTGCGACAGGTCGCCATCGCGCAGCAGCCGTTCAAAATCGACGCGCAGGTGCCGGCCGTCGCGGATGACAAACGCGCGGCTGAGATCCGCGGCCTCGTCGCTCACGCCCTGGCTGGTCGCCATGCTCAGTGTGCCTCCGCCGGCCATCGCCATGGCGGTGGACGGGGCGGGTCCGCCCGCGACGGATACGGCTTCCAGCAGGGTCATCGGGGCGGCCATGGCATAGACGCCGGGCTTGTTGAGCCGGCCAAGCACCCAGATCTTCTGGCTTTGGGCCGAGGCCAGCGAGACCGAGATGGGCGGATCCTCGCGGACGAACCGGCGCATTTCCTCCGCGAGCCGGTTGCGGGTTTCGCCCAGCGTGAGCCCCCACACGTCGACCCCCGGCAGGATATGAAAGTACAACTTGCCATCCGGCCCCACCACGGTGCGGGCACGGGTGGAGTCTTCGCCGACAATCTCGATGTCGACCAGATCGCCGGGGCCGAGCCGGTATTCGGTCGTCGGCCGCTGCAGGAGCGTGGGATCGAGCGGCGGCAGTTCGGAGTCCAGCGCGGGCGAAAACGTGGACTGGAGATTCGTCAGCGTCGAGGTGGGCTGGCGCCGGAATTGCTGGAAGGACTGGCATCCCGTCAGGGCCGTGGCGGCGGCGAGGCCGGCCAGGAGGGTGGTGCGGAGCGAAACGGCGGGCGAGTTCATGGCGGAAGGGCGGGGCGTTCGAGATGATTAGCGTAGGTCGCGGGTCACCTTGTCCGTGGTCCACACGACGACGGCGGAGGTGACAAAGGCATTGGTTGCCGCATCAAGCAGTTCCTCTGCGTAGATCCAGGGGCGATCGCTCACGTAGACGATGTCCCGGGGACGCAGCGCGATGTCGGGGACGCGGCCGTTGAGGACGTCGGCGGCATCGACCCGGAAGGTTTCGGGTGCGCCGAGGTTGCCGCGGACGACGAGCACCCGCTTGGTCCAGGCGCGATCGCTGAATCCGCCGCGACCGGAAATGGCGCCAATCACGCCGACATTCGTGTGATACGTGTGCGGGCCGGGCGCCGCGACGGCGCCGAGCACGTAGACCTCCTTTTCGCCGCCGCCCGGGAAGTAGATGTAATCGTCCGGCTCGAGTGGCACGTTCTGCGAGAGGTCGCCGTGGAGGAAGAGTTTTTCGAAATCGACCGGGACCCGCTCACCGTTGCGGGCGAGGAAGCTGCGGGAAAGATCGGCGAGTTCGATCAGGCTGCGGTCGGAAGCCAGCCCGGTCTCCATGCCGCCGGCGCGGGCAACGGCCTCGAGGAGCGTGGTCGGCCGTTCGAGCGGGAAGGCGCCTCGGGAGGCGACGCGGCCGAGGACGTAGTATTTCTTGCTGTTGTACGCGACCGGCAGGACGAACGCCTGCGGCGCGCGCCGGTACTTGGCGAGTTCCTGGTTCAGCTGTTCGCGAAACTCGTCCACAGTGAGGCCTGCGGCCATGACACCCTGCGCCTCGAGGTAGGTGATCCGGCCATCGGGGCCGACGGTGAGCTCCTCGCGGGTGAGTTCCGGTTCACCATAGAGGCTCAGCGTGAGGACATCGCCGGGTCCCAGGGTGAGCTTCCGCTGCCAGGCGGCGCGCTGCGATGGGGAGACCATGGAAAACGAAACGCGGCCGGTCGGATCGAGATCCTCGGTGGCAGGCGCTGTCGCGGCCGGCGCGGCGGACGATGGCGCATCCGCAGCCTGGAGCGGCGGACGAACGCCGAGGGCGAGCGCGGTAAACAGCGCCAGGCAGCCAACCCAGCGGGAGAACCGGCCCTGGGTGACCGGCTTCATCGCGCGGTTGACGAAGGTGCCGACCAGATTGCAACGCGCGTGGCGGAGCGTCTGGAGCTGGGCGCGGGTGTCGATGGCATCGGATTTGCCGCTCTCGACCAGCCAGGCGAGATTGGGGAGGTTCGAGGCGAGCAGCACCGACTCCGGCATGGAGGCGGGGGGAAGCTCGACCAGGATGACGACGTTGTCGATCTTGCGCCAGACGTTGAGCGCGCCCTGCCATTGCTTGCGACGCTCGAGATTCCACGTCCAGCCGGGGAGGGGGATGTGAACGAGGGGATCAGTTTCTGTGCCCATTAGTTTTTCAGTGACCATGGCGGGGGTGAACAGCGCGCTGGCCGTCAGCGCGGTGAAATCGGAGGTGCTGGAAAATGGGTTGCGGCCGCCCGCCGTCTCCGGACGGGCCACGAGGGTGGCGGTGCCGCCGCCCCGGCTGTCGTCGGCCACGTCACCCGCACCCGCGGCGCGCGCCATGCTGCGCGGCACGGCATGGCCATTGGCCTGCACCGGATGGGCAACCTCCGGGGCGACGACTTCGGCTGCCTCCTCCGCCGGTGCATCCGCGGTCGGGCGGGTGGCGATGGTGAGCACGCGGAACCCACATTTGCGCGCGGCGCCGGCCAGGAGGCCAATCCAGGTGGAGCGGCCATCGCCGGGGCTCGAGGACGTGATGCCGCAAATCAGCCCATGGTTGGGCGAATAGGCGAGCCGGTCCTGGAGCGCGATCCAGGTGCGGAAGGCCCAGGACTCGCGGGCGGCGAGCGACATCTGCCGGAGATCGCCGAGCGTGGCGAGGACGGGCAGCCCGGTGACCCGGCTGACATCCGACTCGGTCTTCAGTCGTGTATCGAGCAACTCGCGACGCAGAACCTCCGCGGCGGCAAGGACCATCCCTAGCACGCCGAAGAAGCCCGCCAGGACGGCAATCTTGATCGAAGGGTCGTGCCGCCGGACGGTGTCCATCGTGGCGGGAAGCATCACGCGAAAATTCCCCGGGGGATTGGACTTGAAGGTCTCGATGGCGCGCTGGCGGAGCAGGAGCGCCCGCTCGAGGTTTTCGAGTTCGCGGAGCTTCAGGAAGAGCAGTTCCCATTCCTCACGGGTGGAGGCCGCGTTGCGGGGCGAACTGGCCGCGCGCGCGGTGAGCGAGGTGCCTTCGCCGTCCGCCGGCTGCTGCTGGAGGTCCAGTTCCGCCTGGATGGCGGCGACGACGGCGCGCTGGTTGCGGACCGCCGGGTGAGCGTCCGTGTACTTGACCAGCAGCTTGGACAATTCCTCCTGGGCGGCGGCCAACCGGTCCGCGGTGCGATCGGCGAGCCCGGCCGGGGTGGCTGCGGAGCGCGGGCCGCTGCCGGCGAGCGCCACCGGCGCAAGTTCATCGAAGGCCTTCCGCGCCGGCTCCAGATCCGCGCGGGTCTGCGCGAGATGCTGCCGGACGTAGACATCGGCCTCATTCGCCTCCCGGCGCTGGTGCTCCTGGGTGAAGGCGATGACCTCGTGGGTGTAGGCGTTGGCGAGCTTGATGGCGGACTCCGGATCCGGTCCGACGGCATTGACCGTGACGATTGCGCTCTGCCGTTCAGGGGCCGCGGTGATCCGGCTCTGCAACTCGGCCGGTGAGAGTGGGGGATCCATCCGCTCCGCCATCGCCTTGTAGACCTCGCCCGAGGTGATCATGCCGACCAGCGTCGGACCGTGAATCTGCATCGGCCGGTAGGCATCGGTGGCGACGGGAGGCTCGTATTGGACGAGCTGGGCCCCCGCGGAAAAGTAGGGCGTCCAGAGCTTGAAGCCGAGGAACCCGCCGCCGATTGCGCCCAAGACACCGGCAATGAGCAGCCAGTACCAGCGACGGGCGGCCGGACGAAGCAGCGACCATGGATCGATTGAGAATCCCGGTCGTGGGCCGGAAGGCGCAGGGCCGCCAGCGGCGGCACGGCTGCCGGACGCTGGGCGGCGGCTGCCGCCGGAACTTCGACCGCGATCGTATTCGCTCGAGGCGGACTCCGCATCGGACGGGTTTGCCGGGTGACCATTTTGATTCATAGCGTCGTGGACACGCGCAGAGGCCCAGCGGGGTGCGCGTGTCGGGGATCCTACGGCCCGGCGCCGGATCCAGACAGTGGGTCAAAACCTACATTGGACTGGGGTCAGGCAGGCACTCCGGCCCAAGTTCGAGGCCTCGTTGGTAGGGCAGGTCTATTGACCTGCCCAGTCACCTCGGAGACCTGACCCAGTGGCAGCGCCGCCGTGAATTTCGAATGATCCTTGCGGCATGGTGACGGATTCGACGGATTACGGTCCCGAGCCGACGAGGAGTAGTCCCTCCGTTAAAGTAATTCGGACCGGGAATCCTTGCCGGGCCTTCGAAGGGCGTGCCGTCCGGCCATCAGAATCAGAACTAAATTCGTGGAGGGCCGTGCTCCGTCACGGCCGCACATCCGGAATGCGAGCCACATTGTGATCCGCGGACGACACGGAGGTCGTCCCTCCATATAAGTTATTCGGACCGGGAAATGAGAATCATGGATCAGATCCGAATTCATGGAGGGCCGGACTCCAGGCCGGACTCCCTCCTTCGCTTAGAACGGGGATCGCGGGACTTGGAGCGAATCGCCCGGCATGAGCCGCGGATCCTGGCTGGGCTGCGACTGCGCGAGCTTGATGTCGATCGTGTAGGCGTGATTGTCCCGCACGAGGCTGACCGCGTTCTCCCGCGCATAAAGCGAGAACCCACCCGCCGCCTGCACCGCCTTGCCGGCTGTCAAATCCGGCGTCCAGATGATTCGGCCGGGCCGCTGGACTTCGCCTCCGACATAAACATAGCGCTCCGTGACACTGACCGACACGTCCAGCGCCGTGTAGATGGCCTTGGCCACGTAGGTTTCGCGAATCCGCTGGGACAACTCTGCCGTGCTGGCACCTGCCGCCTGGAGCGTACCAATGTAAGGAAGGCTGATCAGCCCCTGGTCATCAATCTGCACGGCGTTGGTGCTGGCGTCCGGAATCCCCTGCAGCGAGATGGTCAGGCTGTCTCCCGGGCGCAGCTGGGCCGTGCTGGCCGGAATGGGAATCTGCGGATTCGCGGTCTCGCTGCGGTTCGTGGCGCAGCCGGTCACAATCCAGGAAGCCAGGGCGGCAAGGATGACAGGCAAATAACGGCGAGAGAAAACCATGTGCCGGTCTTGGTGGGAGGAACGGCCTGAAAAGGCAACGCCGTCGTGTGTGGCGGGGCGGGCGGGCGGGAAAGGCCTCAGCAGCCCGGAAGCCAGATCGACGTCGTGATCACGACGTCGATCTGGCTGCGAGGTTAAATGAATGTTCGAATCGTTCTGAGGGCGCAGACGAGACTGCGCCCCTACCAACGCGGCGAGCCCCGCGTCACTCAGCGCTTGCCCTTGGTCTTTCGCTTCGGCCGTTCGTCCTCCTCATCCTCATCTTCATCCTCGTCCTCGTCGTCATCCTCGTCGTCATCATCATCCCCGTCGGGCTTCTTCTCGCCGTCCTCGTCATCCTTGGCGGCATCGTCCTCGTCCTCGTCCCATTTTAACGATTCGTCGTTCTTCAGCTTTTCCTCCTCCGCCTCGTCGAGTTCGGGCAGGTCATCATCTTCCTCCTCCTCCTCGATTCCCTTGGCGGGCGCCTCCTCATCCGAATCGTAACCCGCCGGCATGTAATCGAGGATGGCCGTCAGCTCCTCGAAGGTGTGGACGGCCTTGCCCTGGATGAAGTTGGTGTTTTGGTCCTCTCGGATCTCGTCCTCGACCTCGTCGACCGAGAGCTTGGATTCGAAGTTGAAGAGATCGTTGAGCATCTTGACGCGGCAGCGGGTCAGATGATCCAGCAGATCGGCATACGGGCCGTTCTCCTCATCGAGGATGTCCGGCAGCCCGAACAGCTTTTCCTCCGACTCGAACAGCGATTCCTTCACCCGTTTGAGCCGGACGCCGCCGTTGCCGAGATCCTTGTCGATCCGGAACCGGATGAAAGCGGCTTCGAACAAATCCTGATCGAAGCCATAGTCGCGGAGCGGATCGACCAGCTCGATGAGGTGCTGGATTTGCCGCGGATCGACGATGCTCAGGCCGTCAACGTCCCAGCGGACTGGATCGCTCGTTTCCGCGACCCACCAGTTGTGGTCTTCGCCGAGACGAACGATGCACCAGTCGAGAGTGTTGGGTTTTGGCATGGGCGAGGGAAATTTTTGCGCAGCGTGCGAGTGGGGTTTTAAAAAACAAGCACAAAAGCGCCGGTTTTCCATCGCGGTTCCAAGGATGCTTTTTGCCATGGAAAATCCTCTAATCTCGCACCTTGAGCGAGGGGTGAACCTTGCCAAGGCGGCGGCGGGATTTCACCGTGGCCCCATGGGGAAAGTCTATGAGCGCCTGGCCCGGCCGTTGTTTTTCCGAATGGAATCGGAACGTGCACATGAGGTCGGCGTCCGCGGCATGGCGGTGCTGGGCGCAATGACGCCGGTGTGCCGCCTGCTCGAGACCTGGCAGCGGCATCGAATCCCGGTGCGGCCGGTGGAGCTGTTTGGGCTGAGGTTTCCGAACCTGATCGGATTGGCGGCGGGGTTCGACAAGAACGGCGAGGCGTGGCCGGCTGCGGCGGCGATGGGGTTCGGCCACGTGGAGATTGGCACGATCACGGCGCTGGCTCAGCCCGGCAATCCGCGGCCGCGGGTGTTTCGGTATCCGGCGCACGAGGCGGTGATCAATCGGATGGGCTTCAACAACGAAGGAGCGGCGGCGGTGGCCGCCCGGTTGGCAAGGCAGCCTGGTCCCGGCAGGCGCCGGATTCCGCTCGGCATCAACCTGGGCAAGTCAAAGGCGGTGGAGATCGAGCAGGCGACCCAGGATTACCTGGCCAGCTTTCAGGCGCTCGCCGACCACGCGGATTATCTGGTACTGAATGTCTCGAGCCCGAACACGCCGAACCTGCGGCAACTGCAGGACGAGTCGCGGCTGCGTGAACTGCTGGCCGCCATCACCGCCGCCAACCGGGATCGCGCGACACGGGCGGGAAAGTCGCGGGTGCCGGTGCTGCTGAAGATCGCGCCGGACCTCAGCTGGGCGCAGATCGGCGCGGTGCTGGGGGTCATCTTCGAGTATGGGCTCGACGGTATCATCGCCACGAACACGACGCTCGAACGGCCGGGGCCATTCGCCCGGATCGAACAGGCGGGCGGGCTGAGCGGTGCGCCGCTGCGGAACCGTTCCACCGCGATCATCAATTTCATCGCACGGGCGACCGCGGGCCGGCTGCCGATCATCGGCGTCGGCGGGATTACGGATGCCCGGAGTGCCGCGGAGAAATTGGATGCCGGCGCGGCATTGATCCAGGTTTATACCGGGATGATCTACCGAGGCCCCTTTTTCGCGGCGGATCTCGCCGTTGCGGTGGCGGATCGGCAGCATCCGGGATAGCGATCAGGCTGACGGTGGGAGCGGCGTCCCGCCGCTTTCGATCGGCTTTGCGATCGCGTTACGGGATCATGCCCAATCCTGCGCGCTTACCTCATCCGTGCCCATCCGAGTAATCCGTGGCTCCAAACCATGGCGGCAATAAACACAAGAATCAGTGGTCGCACCCCGAGCGAGGGGGCGGCTATAGCCGCCCGGGTGGTGTGCGGACCACCCCGGGCCCTCTTGTGTTTTTTGTGGCCAATGGCTCGGGCGGATCCCGCTACGGAATATCTCTCAAGCCTTCGACACAGAGACCACGGAGATCGGAGGAGAGGGCACGGAGAAAACTGGTGAATCGGTGGTCGGTGAAGTTTTGAATTCACCATCACCGTTTCACGGCCTCACCGTCTCGCGGTCTGACCGTGCTGTAGCGCCGCGTCTCCGACCGGCGCAGAAGATTGATCTCCCCGGGGATGAGTGGCGTCGTCATCCGGGAAATCAGCGCCAACTGCGGATAAAGGGATGGGGCAGTGGATCGATGCGCCCGGCCAATATTCAACCGCGAATCCACGCCAAGGGCCGCGAATCCGTGGTGTTGATATCATGGCGAATGGCACGGGTGGATCAGTGGCCCAAATCCCCGACCGCTAAACACGAGCCCGAATTACGTCTTTCGGCAGCAGCGCGTAATCTTCTCCTAATGGAATCCGTGCCACTCTCCGTGAAGACATCCATGAAACGAACCTCCTGTCTCCCGCGCTCTGCACCCCCAATACGGCTTCAGTCTTCCCCATCTGGCATGCCGGCGTTCGATTCCTTCAGGGTTCGCTTTCTGGCAGGGCTGTTCCTTGCAGGGCTGGCCGGCACTCCGATGCTCCACGCATCACGCACCGGACTGAACAACGTGCCGATCGCTGCGGTTTCCGAAGCCCATACGGGTGTCGTGCAGGCCTACTCCACGTTTGGAGCGGATCGGAAACCGGCTCTGCTGAGCGGTGCACGGGTCGGATTGGTCGCGTTCGGCGAGCGATTCGAGGGCGGCTTCGATTCGAGATGGGCGCCAGGTGATGCCGCTCCGGTCTTTTTCAATGCAAAATGGGCGTCGCATTGGCGGTCGACGCTTCCCGCCCTGGGCATTGGAGTGGCAAATCTCGCCCCACGCAGCGAAGACCGCACGCGGCTGGGACAGTCTCAATCCTACGTGGTGCTTTCCCACGATATCGGATGGGTGCGGATTCATGGCGGCTACGCCATTCAGGCGAACAACGATGCCTGCTTCTTCGGTGTCGACCATTCCTGGCTCGTCAGGGGACACAAACTGACATTCCGATCCGATCTTCTGCAGATTCAGGATGGACGCCAATGGCTGGGGAGCGCTGGCTTTACCTGCACTCTCACCAAGAGGCTCGGAATTGAAATTTGGAACAATCTGCCGACCAAGGACGGAAAGTCCTACGTCACCGGCAAACTCGGTTATGGCTTCCAATACTAGCAGCCTGTCGATCTTACGGCTGTTCGACTTGAAGATGTCGAATGTGAGTCCGAAGCATCCGACATGCTGCTAATTGAAAATGCCTGCGGCATTTTCGGGCAGGCATGAGGTTCCGGGCGATACAGCTCGGATCCTCGCGCTACTGAGCCTCTGGGCCGGGGCGGTGAGCACCGGGTCATTAATCCGGCGGCTTCATTTCTGGCGCGAAGAGCCGGCGAAGCACCTCGGTCGAGGGGGCCACGTCGCCGGGTTTGACCCCCGGCGGCGGTGCGATTCCCAGGTGATTGGCCACATGCAGGACCAGCGGCTTGCTCCATGCGGCCGGAGGCAGCGCGGCAAGTGCGCCTGCAGGCATCGTCCGATCATTCACCAAGAGCCTGGCGGCCATGGCCGTGGGCGTGGCACCAAGCCGACGCCATTCGTTGACGGCTTCCGCGCGCTCGCCGGCACGCCATAGCGCAATGACCGCCAGGGCCTGCATGTCCCGCTGGTCCGGCTCGTCGAGTGCGAGGAACCGGCGCGAAAGCTCGAGCCACCTGGATTCCGGACCGGGGCCGGCCCCCGTGCTGATAATCGCCTTGAAGTAGGCTGCCACGGCGAGCCCGAGCGCGTTTCGGTGCTGCGGCACGAGCTCGAGCGCGGCATTCGCCTCCGTCCACGTCTGCGGGAAATCATGCATCTGGTGGGCGGCATGGGCGATCAGCATGTGATCCTCGACGAACGTCACCTTGCTGCGGACGTGGTCCAGGCGCGAGAACGTCAGTCCGGCGGCCGTCAGCATCGCGAGTCCGAGGCCGAGCCGGAATCGAGGCGTGCATTCGTGCCAGAAGCGGGGTGCGGCCAGCGCGGCTCCGGCGAGTATTGCGGCGATCGCCGCGAGCGGCAGCCGAAAACGGGCGCTGACGAAAAAGAGCAGCACGCCGGCGGCCACCATGAGCGTACTGGCGGCGGCGAAGCGGGCGGCGGCGGGATTTTCCCGTGTCAGTCGCGCTCCGCCGGCAATCGCGAATACGAACAGGATGCCCCAGCCGAGCGGGTTCCAGCGCAGCCATGGCGAGCGGGCCTTGTGGAAGGCATAGGTCTTGTTGTTGTACTGTTCCCAGTCATTGAGCAGCGCATACGCCTTGCGGGCCAGGAGCCCGAGCCACGAGAGCGGATGCCCCGTCACGTGCGCGATGAAACGCAGGCGCCAGTGTGCGTTCAACTCGCCGATATCCTTCGGCGCGGCGCCTGTGTCCTGCCGGAACAGGTAGATCGATTCGGCGCGCGCGAAGTTGAGCGTGGCGACGGATGCGGGGACGTGGACGCTTTGCGCAAAATAGCGGCCGTGAGTTCCGGGGCGATTCGCGGCCCAGAGGTTATAGGCGCCCTGCCAGGGCAGGAACCCCGGGACGCCGCTCGCGCGCCATTGCCAGGCCGCTATGCCGCCAAACACGATCACACCGGCCAGCGTCGCTCCGATAAGGCGAAGCCGGGCCCCGCGCGGGCCGAGCCAGCCCGCCAGCAGCGGAAGCACGGCCCAGGCGAGGAGATAATTTGGTCGCAGCGCAGAGGCGGCAGCCCAGCCGAGGCTGACGGCAACCCACCGCGAGGCCGCCGCCGAGTTTCCGCGATTCGCGGTGCAGGCCGGCGCGATGCAGGCAAGACCCGCGAGGAAAAGGGTGAGCGCCGGCGTGGCGTCGAGCGCCTGGGTGGCGTAATGGACGAACACGGGATTGAGCGCGATGAGCAGTCCGGCGGCGATGGCTGCCCCGCGGCCGAACCAGGCGCCTGCGATGGCCGCGGACAATCCGGCATTGAGTGCGTGGAGGGTGGTGCCGAGGACAAGGGCCGCGCCGAACAGCCCGCGCGTCTCGACTCCCAAAACGCGAATGGCGGCCAGCAGCAGCGGATAGCCCATCGCGCGATAGAACGGCTCCGCCGGCAGTTCGCCCCGCACGATCGACTCCGCCAGTGCGAGGTTCTCGTACTCGTCGAGCACCGGGACCGTGCCCAGCGCCGTCCCGCGGTACCAGGCCAGATGGGCCGAGGCGTAGGCCAACCCGATGGCGGCCACGACCACCGGGATTGCCAGGGCTGTTCCGGCTTGGCGCCAACGCATGGGGACGGTCGGGGGCGGAAGCATGCGGTTAACGAATTTTTACGTTGTGGGTAAAGGTTGGGCCGGTGTCGACCGGACAGTCTTGTCCGAGTAATGATCACGCCGGCAATGAACGCCGTCGCCACCACGGCGAATCAAGGACGGGCAGGGTGGGAGGCAATCCATCCGCCGGACGGATCATGACCGGCCGGGGCATTGACAGGGGAAATCGAGCGACCGCAAAATGAGCCACCGCCGGAACTGCGCATGAATTGCCAAGCCCCACCCGCCGCCGGCCAGTGAGTCCCACGCGATGAAATCACTGGGAGCCGCAGACATTGCCATGGTTGCAGCCTACCTTCTGGTGGTGCTGGGCGCCGGGCTGCTCATGACCCGGAGGGCCAGCCGGAGTCTGGAGGATTACTTCCTTGGCGGCCGGCGGCTCCCGTGGTGGCTGCTGGGAATCGCCGGCATGACGACGTGGTTTGATTTGGCTGGAACCATGATCATCACGTCGTTCCTGTTCCTGCTGGGGCCGCAGGGGTTGTATATTGAGTTTCGGGGCGGGGCGGTGCTCGTCCTGGCCTTTCTCATCGCCTATACCGGCAAATGGCACCGGCGGTCCGGCTGCCGGACCAGCGCCGAGTGGGTCAATTATCGTTTCGGCAACGACGCCGCGGCGGGATGGATGCGGATGTTCATCGCGGCGATGGCGTTTCTGACCACCATCGGGCTGCTCGCCTACCTGATCCGGGGTCTCAGCCTCTTTGTCGGCATGTTTGTGCCGTATCCGCCGCTGCTGGTTACCCTGATCCTCGTCGGATTCTGCGGCATCTACACCATGTTTTCCGGATTCTACGGCGTGGTGCTGACCGATCTCGTCCAGGGGGTGTTCATGCTCGCCGCCTGCGTGGTGGTTTCGGTGATTGCATTCCATGCCGTCCCGGATGCCGGGGCGGTAAGCGCGCTGGCGCTGAAGGTCACTGGCAATCCGGACTGGGCGGCGACCTTTCCCCGCTGGAACACGACCCTGCCGCGCGGATACGAGATGTATCAAAGCCTGTTTGTCTTTGCGGGCTTCTACCTTTTGCGAACGGTGCTGGCCGGGATGGGTTCGGGCGGCGAGAGCCGGTACTTCGGGGCAAGGAGCGATCGGGATTGCGGGCTGCAATCGATGCTTCTCGGCATCACGATCACCTTGCGTTGGCCAATGATGATCGGGTTTGCCGTCCTGGGCATGGTCCTGGTCGAGCACCATTTTCCAGACCAGGCGGTGATTGAGCAGGCGGCCGAGGCCATGCGCCGGCATCATCCGGGCATCACCGCGGCCACCTGGCATGACGTCACCAGCCAGCTTGCCTCGCTCGCCGATGAGCCGTCTTCCCATGTGGAGGCCGAACTGGCATCGATCCTCGGTGCCGAGTGGCGTGAAAAGCTGCCACTGGTCAGCGCACGCGGAACGGTGAACCCGGAGCAGATCCTGCCGGCCGTCATCCTGCACAGCTTGCCGCACGGAGTAAGGGGGTTGCTGATCGTGGCCATGCTGGCGGCGATGATGTCAACGCTCGCCGGGGTCGTGAACCAGACGTCGGCACTGATGGTCTGCGACATTTACCAGAACCGGCTGCGGCCGGGAGCGGCCAACCGTGAGCTTATTCTGGCCTCGTATGCCGCGACCTGGATCCAGCTGGCGGGCGGATTCTGGATGGGGGTGCAAGCGGGCAGCCTCAATGAACTTTGGGGCTGGATCATCATGGGGCTCGGCGCCGGCGGGCTGGCTCCGTATCTGCTTCGGCTTTACTGGTGGCGCTGCAATTCGTGGGGCATCGCGGGGGGGATTGGGCTTGGGGCTGCGGGTGCCGTCACCCAACGGATCGTGATGCCGGAGATGATCGAGTGGCAGCAGTTCCTGCTCATGTCCGCGCTGTCGTTCATCGGGACGATTGCGGGTTCGCTCATGACGGCTCCGACCGCCATGGGCACGCTGCGGCATTTTTATCGCACCACCCGGCCGTTTGGGTGGTGGCGACCGCTCTGGAACGAACTGCCGGAGACTGTCCGGGCGGAGTGGGGCCGGGAGCATCGCAACGACATCCTTGCGGTCCCCTTCCTCATGCTCACGCAGGTGACTGCGTTCCTGATGGCGATGCATCTGGTCATCCATGCCCACCGATCGCTGCTCCTGACGCTGCCATTCCTCCTGATCGGACTGGCCGGGGTCTATCGGTTCTGGTGGAAGCCGCTTCCGCCGGCGATCTCGCCCGAAAGTGAACCGGCCCCCGGCAAGACCAGCGCCGTTTCCACGGTGGTGACGGCGAAGGGCGCTTTATGATGAAATTCAAACTCACCCGACGCAGGTTCGTGCAATCACTCGCGGCAGCCGGCGGGCTGGCGGTCACCCCTGGCTGGACACGGGAGCGGTCGGCGGGCCGCCCGTTCTCCTTCGTCCTCCTCGGCGATCTGCACTTCGACCGGATGGAGCATCACGATCTGGACTGGCTGATGCGGACGCACCCCAACGATCTGCGCCAAATCGAAAACTACACCCGGATCACCCGCGACGTCCTGCCGCGGCTGTTTGCCACCGTGCGCGAAACGATCGCCGACCAGAATCGCACCGGGGAGGCGCCGGTTGCCTGCGTCATCCAGGTGGGCGACCTGGTCGAGGGGCTTTGCGGCACCGAGGAACTGGCGATCCGGCACAACGCGGAGGCCGTTGCCTTCGTCGGCGAGGCGAATCTTGGCGCGCCGTTCCTGTTTACCAAGGGGAATCATGACATCACCGGCGACGGGGCGGTCCCGGCGTTCAACTCCGTCTTTCTCCCGTTTCTCAGCGGGGAGGCTCGGAAGCTGTCGACGGATTCGGCAGCGGTGCGGAGCGCGTGCTTCGATCTGAGGATCGGAAACGCCCACTTTGCATTCTTCGACGCCTACGAGCGGACGTCGCTCGAATGGTTCGAGGCGGTGGTGCAGCGGCGGACGGCCGATCATCTCTTCACCGTGGTTCATCCGCCGATCGTGCCCTACGGGGCGCGTTCCACCTGGCATCTGTATGCCTCGGCCCGCGATTCATCCCGAAGGGAGAAACTCCTCGAGCTCCTGGGCCGCGAGCGCGCGATGGTTCTCGGAGGGCATATCCACAAGTATAACACGCTCGGCCGGCGCACGGGAGACGGGGCGTTTGGCCAGCTGGCGCTGAGCAGCGTGATTGATGCACCCGGTGAGCCGTCCGTCCGCTTCCCGCTTTCCGGCGTCGACGAGTACACCGGCGAACAGGTCCGCGTGGAGCCGCAGTTCTCGCCGGCGACCGAGGCGGAGCGCCGCGCCGTGTACGACCGGGAGCGGCCGTTTGTGACGACATTCGCCTATGCGGATCTGCCGGGCTACGCCGTCGTCACCGTCGACGGTCCCCGAGTGGTTGCCCGGATGTACGCGGGCATTACGCGCACGCTGTGGCGGACGGTGGATCTCTCCGGCCTGGCCGCGCCGGGGAACGCGTAGGCCGCCGCTCGTCGACGGGCCGTTTTCGAAAAAAATCTCCCGATCCGCGCGCTCTTCGCGGTTCCCAAGAGCATTGTGCCGGCTCAGCCGGATCGTGCGATCGTCGCGACGGACTCGCGCTCGACGAGATGAACGGGCAGTCGCAGGAGGGCGACCGGAGCCGCGGGATCCTGCAGGCGACGCACCAGGCACTCCGCTCCGATCCGGCCGAGCGCCGGCTTGTCAACGGCGACGGTCGTGAGGGGCGGGATGGATTCGCGCGAATAGACGTCATCGTCGAAACCCACAAAGCTGACATCCTCGGGCACCCTGAACCCGGCTTCCCGGACATGCTGCGTCATGTATGCCGCCAGGTTGTCGTTCACGCACACAACTGCGGTCGGCGGCCGGGCGGAGCGCAACCGTTGGAGCAACACCGGGAACCCCTCCACGTTGTACGTGAAATTTCGAATGAGTGCGCTTCCGGCCGGCAGCCCGTGGTGCTGCAGTCCGGCCAGAAAGCCGCGGGAGCGCAGGTCGATATTGTAGTCCTCCATTTCGTAGGCGAGCATCACGATCTCCCGGTGACCGCGGCTCACCAGATGATCCACGACGATCCGGCTGGCATTGAAGCCGTCGGTGGTGACGCTGTCGGCGGGCAGGCCCTCGATGCTGCTGTCGAGGAGCAGCAGCGGCACGCCGTTGCCATGGAGCTGCTCGATTAACTTCGCCGGAAATGCGCCAAGCATGATCGCGGCGTCGACCCGTCGATGGGTGAGCAGCGCGGCGGCACGGCCGTCGCCACGGTTGAAATCGCTGCCGGAAAGCAGCAGATCGTAGCCGGCCGCGGCCAGGTGCTGTTCCAGCCCCTCCATGACCTCGGCATAGAAGACATTGCGAAACAGCTGTGCGCACGACGGGTGGAAGAAGAGGCCAATCGCATTGGTGCGCTGCAGCCGCAGGTTCCGACCGGCGGGGTTGGGCACATAGCCAAGCTGTCCGGCAGCCTTCAGCACCCGCTTTTTCATTGCGGGAGATATCCGGCCGCGACCGTTCAGGACCAGCGAAACGGTGGCGATTGAACAGTCGCACGCCGCCGCGATTTCCCTGATCGATATCCGTTTCGGTTCCAAGGGGGCCCTTTTTGTGGCGCAATGCCGCGGGTTCAGCAAGCCGATGGACGCGGGATCCGATCCAGATCGGGGTGGTCGTGCCGAATCATCGCAGGGCAGGATAAACCTGCCGCCCGCCGACTGCACTGGACTCGGGGCCTTCCGGCGGCTCGCCGGACGTCGGCTGGATTTCCTCGGCGACAGTGACGGGCTGCGGCACCCAACCCGCGGGAGTGTTGATCAGTTTCCATGAGCCGATGATCCAGGGTGGAAGGGTGCCGAGGGGGAGCAGTTGGCCGAGCCATCGGATGCTCACTGGAACGGCGGCTGGCCCGACCGGCTGCAGCCTCACAACCCATCCGGAACGATCGTTGGCGGGTTTGACTGAGAGCAGTCGCACGTTCTCCGGGAGTTCCATCAAGCTTCCGTCTGGTTCGCCGATTCCCGGGTGCGGATGCGTGAGCAGGACGTGCGGCGGTTGTTCCAGGGTGGCCGCAACGTGCCAGGGATCCTGGTCCCCGGCCGCGAGCGCGAGCTGGAACTGGTGCTCGCCGAGATCGGTGTGCGGCCGCCAGGGCTCCTCATCCGGATGCGAGGGGGCATTCCAGGCATACCGGCTCGAGCGCACCACTGTCGCCCGAAAGGTCCCGCGCTTCAGATCGAAATTGTACAGCGCGTCGCTCGCGAAGATCCACGATCCCGAACGTCCCTCGACCCGCGCCCAGCGACCGCCGACGACCTCGCCAAGGGGGCCGCGGACGATCGTGCCGCCGGGCACCTCGAAATCGACCTGCCGCCCCGCGCCGGGAAAGATCAGCTTGAGCCGGGCATTTCTTTCGTTCCAAAGCAGCCGGCCCGCAACCCGGATGATCCGTGCGCCTCGCTCCAGTTTGAAGACAAGTTCCAGCCGCGAATTTCCGGCCCGCAGGTCCACCCACAGGGCGGAGCGGTAGGGGCCGCTCTCGAGCACCGCTGTCCGCCGCACCCGCCACAGCAGCTTGAGCCTCGAGATATCGTTGGCCTCGGGCTCGCCTTCATGGCCGCCCCAGGAGCCGTAGGGATCATGGAATGTTCCCACGCGAAGCCCGGCGGCGCCGAAGAGCGGTTTTCCGTCAAGCGTGACGCTCACGCCGCGCGCACCCGGCGCGGCATGAAGCGCAATGTGTTCGTTTCCGATGGTTGCTGCACCGTCCGCCCAGGCCGGCCGGTCGGGCGGCGGCGGCGCGAAGGCTTGTTCCTCCCAGGCGACCTGAACGAGATTCCATCCCATGGCAGGCAGGCTCACGGGCACGACGAATCGCTTTCGCCACGGGATCTCGGGAGCGAAATGGCTTTCAGTCTCGGCAAGTTGAAACGGCATCGGCTTGCCACTCGAGTCCCGAACGGTGACCGGGAGTTCTGCGGAGCGGCCGCGGTACGGATGGATCGGCCGGTAATCCAATGCGGCCTCTATTTCCACGCAGCCCGCGAAGGGGTGGGGGTGGGGATTCCAAAGCAGGACCGGAACAGCCGCTGGCATATTCGGGGGCGGGGTCCGCACCCGAGTGTCGAGCCGTTTGGCCAGGGCGAGCAGCGCATCGAGCCGTGCCCGCCGCGCGTGGTGGTCGACCATTCCCAGCATCGACGTCTGCACGTCAAGGGCCCGCTCGATGGCGGTGCCGGGAAGCACGTCGTGAAACGTATTGAGCAGGAGGGCGGCCCAGGGCTCGTCCAGCGCAGGCGCAGGGCAGCCGAACGCTGCGCTCACCACGCTCGCCGTGCGTTCGGCTGAAAGCAGAAGGTTTTCCGCCCTGCGATAGGCCCCTTTCAGCCGGGCGGCGGACGAGTAGCATCCCCGCATGCTGAAGTTCAGTTCCCCGTCGATGAGCGGCAGCGATCCCGCCTCCGCGCGCAGGGCGGCGAAGAAGCGATGCAGGGTCGAAAATTCCACGTGAACGCCGGGGTTGGCCTTCCTCCAGCCTGCGATGTCATGCAGGTCGGCCCGGGTGGGGCCGCCGCCGTGGTTTCCCAGCCCGAAGAAGACGGCCACATTCTCCAGGTTCCAGCGGCCAGCCGCCTCGGCATAGGCATCCAGTCGCCGTCGCATCTCTCCGCGATCGGAGCCATACCAGCCGATTGGCACGCGCCAGCAGAGGATCTTCCGGCCGCTCGCGCTGCGCCACCAGAACGCGGGCCCGGGCAACGGACAGTCCACTTCCGAGGGCCGGGAAAACGCGAAGCTTTCCATGCCGGCTGCGGCCATGATTTCCGGCCAGCCGCGGCTATGCCCGAAGGAGTCCGCCAGCCATGCGGCGGTTGGCCGGACCTCCAGTTCCCGACGGAAAAACGAGAGTCCCTCGGTGAACTGGCGGCAGAGGACTTCCGTCGCCGGAAGATTGGTGTCAGGCTGGCACCAGGAACCTCCCACGACATCCCAGCGACCCTCCGCAATCCTTGCGCGAATCCGCTCCATCGTCGCCGGATCATGGCGCGCGATGTGCGCATACAACGACGACTCGCCACGGATGTAGGTAAGTTCCTCGAACTCCTCCATCAGCTGAAGGACCACTCGGCAGGTCGCGATCCCTTCATTCAGCCCTTCCTCCCAGTCCCAGAGCCAGACGGGATCTAAGTGCGAGTTGGCAAGCAGGTGAAGGCGCATTGGAGGGAGGTGGGTGTTGCGCTTCCAGTATCCGGATTAGGCGGAAATCCTTGGTCGCACCCATGGCCAACCGATGCAAACCTAAACGTTTTACCTAAAGATTGCGGAACCGGGCCGCTCCGGGCGGCCGATCCCATGACCCCGTGTCACCGGGATGCCATAGCCGGTCATCCGTCTGCCCGGGCCGTTGTGAGGGGTCCGCGCAGTTCCGGAAAAGCGAAAGTCTTGACACCTCGTCGAGGTTAAACGATTCAGCTTTCGCCCCTTCTCCCGACTCCCCCAAGCGAACCCCTTTCCCCGGCGGAAGCTCCTGCTCCGCCCGTCGATGCAAACCCAGCCTGATTGAACCCGTAGCAAAACATGAAACTGATCCCCCGTGTGCCTACCTCCTGCTGGCGGCGTCTCGCCGGCCTGCCGTTCTTCCTGGTCTCCGCCGTCATCCTTGCGGCCCAGGGCTCTGACACCGGTACTGTCACCGGACGCGTCTTTGATGCCGCAACCGGCCGTTCGCTGGAGGGTGCGGTCGTTTCCGTGGTGGGCACCTCCGCCACGGCATTCACCGACAACGAGGGGCGTTTCTCGGTTTCGGCCGTGCCGGCCGGCGGCTACATGCTGGAAGTCGACTATGTCGGATTGGATCTTTATCGGGAGCCGGTGACGGTTTCCGCGGGCAGTTCCACGACCGTGGCGGTGGGCCTCAAGAACACCGTCCTGCAGATGGAGGCGTTCATGGTCGCCGAGGAGGCCCGAGGGCAGGCGCTGGCAATCAATACTCAAAAGGCCGCCAAGGGGATCATCAACATTGTCTCCGAGGAGGCGTTTGGGCACATGGAAGACGGCAATATCGGACACGCGCTCGCCCGGCTTCCCGGGCTGACAGTGGATGAGAGCGGCGACGGCTCGCCGGGCGGCGCCAACATCCGCGGCATCGCCGATGAGTTCAACCGCTTCCAGATCGACGGCAATTCGGCTCCCACCTCGGGCGGCAGCCGCGGCTTCGATCCGAACCAGATGGCGGCCGACGGCATTTCGAGCATCGAGGTCATCAAGGCGGCCACGCCGGATCGCGATGGTGATGCGATCGGCGGGATCATCAATGTCGTCAGCCGCTCGGCGTTTGAGCGCGATGGCCGCGAGATCCGCATCGGCGTCGGCGGCAGCTATCTCGAAATGGCCGACATGTGGGGCGCCGACGGGAAGATTTCGTATTCGGATATTTTCAGTGTCGGTGGCCGGGAGAAGAATCTCGGCATCAGCCTCAACATTTCCAAGTACGACACGCCCCGTTATTATGAGAACTGGGACATGGATTACGACATCTGGCACGCGTCGACCAACCCGACGTACAATCTGCCGTATGAGCACTTCTATGCGCCCTATCACCTCTGGTCGGAGCGGAATGTCCGGAGAACGAACACCACGACCTTGAGTGCGGCGATCGATTTTCGCGCCAACGAGAACACCACGTTCTATTTCCGGCCTTCGTACAGCCGGTACGAACGGGTCACGACGCGCTACGTCACCCGTGCCTACATGGATGAACGCCACCAGGACGAAATCAACGGCCGGAAGGTCTGGGGGGTGCTCGAGGAAAACTACGGCCGGACCACGACCGGTCCGAACGGCAGCCGGGGGAATTATCGTTTCCAGGCGCAGGAGGCCGACACTTGGAATGATCTCTACACGTTTGCCGCCGGCGGCAAGCACGAGCTGGCGTCCTCCACGTTGACGTATGATTTCTTCTATTCGATCAGCGAATATGAACGGTACAACGATTCGGATTTTGTGTCCCGCAACCAGGCTCGGCCCGAATATTTCCAGTTCGAATACGACATCACGGATCGCGAAAAGCCCATTGTCCGCGTCATCAACGGCAAGGATCCGCGGGAGCTGAGCACCTTCTACCAGGGCACGCTCAGCATCGAGCCGGAGGCGAAGACCCACGAGATTTACACCGCGAAGGTGGACTGGGAGAGGAAGTTCGTCACTTCACGCTCATCCGGATCGCTAAAGCTCGGCGCCAAGCAGGCGGTGAGCTCGCCGGAGTTCGAGCAGGGGCAGTTTGAATACGATGTTGATCGCAACTTCCCCTACGGCAGCGTCATGGCACCGGTCGACAGCAACATCCACGGGCATCAGGAATGGATGCGGGTTGACCCGGTCAAGGTTCGAGACCTGCTGAAAAGAAATCCGGAACTGTTCGAAATTGATGAGTTCGCCAGCCTTGAGGGAGCGACCGAAGAGGATTACCGGGCCGAGGAAAAAACCACGGCAGCGTATGTCATGGGCACGCTCCAGCTGGGGCGGACGACCGTCATTGGCGGCCTCCGGATGGAGCACAACACGTGGGATTCCACAACCAAGCAACTCAGCGAGGCTGCTTTCGAGGAGGATCCCGCAACAGCCGTCACTGAAGTGAAGTATGGGAAGAAGTACACGGTCTGGCTGCCGGGGCTGCACTTCCGCCACGAGCTGCGGAAGAACCTGATCCTGCGAGAGAGCTACAACCGCAGCTACGGCCGGCCGCCGTTGGGCGATCTGACCCAGGGCCGGGTGGAGGGAATCCCGGAGGAGGGTGATCTTCATGGCGACGTCCTGATGGGCAACCCGCTCCTGGATCCGACGACCTCGGACAATTTCGACGTCCAGCTCGAGTATTACACCGACAAGGGTGGGCTCTATTCCGCCGCCTTCTTCTACAAGAAGATGAAGGGCTTTTATTACGATCGGATTCTCATGTTCACGGATGTGGACGACAACGGGATCCCGATTCCCGATCCTTCGGGCCATCTCGAGTTCGAACAGCCGCAGAATGCCAATGGCGCCGAAAACTACGGGGTGGAACTCATCGCGCAGCAGCGGCTCTACTTCCTGCCCGGCGTGCTCAAGGGGCTCAGCCTGGCGCTCAGTGCCACGTTCACCGAGAGCGACGGCAAGTATCCCAGCCGCCCCGACGAGAAACTGCCGACCCCGGGGTTTGCGGATACGATGTACAACGCGGCGCTGAAGTACGCGGCCGGCGGATTCCGCGCCGATCTCAGCTACCGGTACAAGTCCGACATGCTGGAATCCGTGAGCGAATCCATCCACTCGGACGCCAGCGGCCTCGAGCGGGATTTTGTCGACTTCGAGATGAGCTACCGGTTGCGCAAGGGCATCCGGTTCTACTTCTCCGGCAAGAACCTCACGGAAACGGCACAGTCGTCTTACCAGGGCAATGCCCGGAACATCGAGGATTGGAACAATCCCGGCCGGCGCTTCACGTTCGGCACGGAGTTCACCTTCTAAGGACGGCCCGGACCTTGAAACGCGCATCGGATGGCGGCATCCCGCTGTCCGGTGCGTTTTTTTGTCCCAACTGAGCGCGATTATCAGCAAGTAGGTCTCGGAGGGACAGCCATCGGATTTTGACAGAAGGCAACAAAGAGAACGAAGAGCAACTTCGCTCGGCACCCTTCGTTTCTTTCGTTACCTTCTGTTCAAATGTCTGGAATTGGGATTCGGTTGTGGCTGCCGTACTTGGCCCTCTGTGCCTCCGTGGTTCCATATCACTGGTGAACTTGGGATCATCTCGCCCACAAGGCGCAGTCTGCTGTGCCCTCTTATCCCATTAGATCGCCCATTCCCGTAGGGGCGCAGACTTGGCTGCGCCCACGGGACCATTCAATCACGCGTCCGGGCGCAGCAAGACTGCGCCCCTACGATTGGTAGGATTCAATCCAGAATCTGAATTTCAACTTTCAGCCTGTTTCGCCTCCCATTTCCGGCTAGCCTCATTGCATCCATGAATCGCCTTTTTGTACGCTGGTTCATCTGCCTCGCAGTCCTCCTCGGCGGAATTCGAACCACCACGCTCGGCGCCGAACCGTTCTTCTTCGTCCAGCTGACCGATCCCCAGTTTGGCATGTTCACGGAGAACGCCGAATTCGCACAGGAGACTGCCAACCTCGAGTTTGCCGTCGCGACCGTGAACCGGCTCCGGCCAGCGTTTGTCATCGTGACGGGTGATCTGGTCAACCGGCCGGGCGACGCGGCGCAGATTGGCGAATACCGCCGGATCATGGCCAGGGTTGATCGCTCGATCCCGATTTACGACGTGGCGGGAAACCACGATGTCGAAAATGTGCCGACCGCCAGGAGCCTGGAGCGCTACGCCGCGGATTTCGGCCGGGATTATTATACCTTCCGCCACCAAGGGCTGGTGGGGATCGTGCTGAATTCCTGTCTCATTCACTCGCCGCAGCAGACAGCCGATCGACTGGCGGCGCAGGAAGAGTGGCTGGAAGCGGAACTCGGGAAGGCGCGGGCCGAAAAGGTGCGGCACATCGTCGTCTTCCAGCATCATCCCTGGTTCCTCAAGTCGGCCACCGAGCCTGATGAGTACTTCAACATTCCCCGTGAGCGACGGGAACGGCACCTGGCGCTATTCCGGCAGTTCGGGGTGCGTTACCTTTTCTGCGGGCATTATCATCGGACGGCGATCGCGAAGGACGGCGATCTCGAGGTGATTACCAGCGGGCCCGTGGGCAAGCCGCTCGGCGACGGGCGTTCCGGACTTACGATCGCCATCGTGCGCGAGGATCGGATTGAGTATCAGTACCACGACTTCAGCCGGCTGCCCAATCGCGTGAATCTCAAGCCGCCCGCGAATTGACGCCTCATTTCGGGGCTGGACAAGGAAAGTGGGATCTCTCTTAGTCCGCCTTCCCTTTTTTGCTGCTCGGGTGGTGGAATTGGTAGACACACACGTTTGAGGGGCGTGTGCCGTAAGGCGTGCAGGTTCGAGTCCTGTCCCGAGCACCATTTGCTGCTGAAAAACTGTCGGAGAAACGCGCAATGGCCCACCCGGCCGACAATTACGTGCTTCCCTCCGGCGGTCCAAGACCCGTAGATGGGCGCCAACCATGGCCCGTAAACCGCTAGCGCCACGCAACCCGGAACGCAGCCGCCGGCGGCTGCTGGCGGCCGCCATCCGGCTTTTTGCCGCCCGGGGATTTCACGGCGTCTCGGTGGACGAAATCGTGGCGTCCGCCCGGCTCAACAAGCGGATGGTGTACCACTATTTTGGCAGCAAGGAGGCGATCTACCAGGCCGCCCTGCATGAAGTTTACCGGCGGATTGAGGGCGTGGAATTCCAGGCGCTCGACAGCGGCGCGTCGCCGCGCGCCAAGCTGGAACGGCTGCTGCGGGGTTATTTCGATTTTCTCGATGCGAATCCCGAATTCACGCGGCTCCTGCTTTGGGAAAATGTCGAACAGGGTCGGCACATCGGCAAGGCGGGCCATCCGCTTTCAAAGAATCCCTTCATCGTGCGGTTCGGCTCGACCATCGACGAGGGTATCCGGTCCGGGGAACTCCGTCCGGATCTCGATGTGGCCCACCTGATGGTCCACTTCATCGGCCTGTGCTTCATCTATCATTCGAACCGGTTTTCGCTTTCCGAAGGCCTGAAAATCGATCTGGGAAACCCGAACGTGCGCGCGCGGGGCTTGCAGCAGGTGATCGCGCTCGTTTTTGATGGCATCAGCCGGCAATCGCGGAAGTGATTGCCGTCACCGCTGCTTCCTTCCTACGTAACCCTGAACTTATGAAAAAAATCCGCCTTGGAATCGTTGGTCTCGGCAACATCGGCAAGTTTCACACGAGCTACCTGCTCGAGGGCAAAATCTCGCGCTGCCAGCTGACTGCGGTCAGCGATGCCTATGAGCCCAGCCTGGAGCCGTTCAAGGGCCGGCCCGGCGTCAAGACGTTCGCCAAGAGCGAGGATCTGATTCGTTCCGGCGAAATCGACGCCCTGGTGGTGGCGACGCCGCATTACCTTCACACCACCATCGGCATCGACGCCCTGGAGCAGGGCCTTCATGTGATGATTGAAAAGCCGATCTCCGCCCACAAGGCGGATGCCGAGCGGCTGATCGCCGTCGCGAACGCGCATCCGCAGCAGGTCTTCGGCGGCATGTTCCAGATGCGGGTCGAGCCGCGCTACCTCAAGCTTCGGAAACTCATCCAGAGCGGCGAGCTCGGCCGGTTCACGCGTATCACGTGGGTGATTACCGACTGGTACCGCACGGAGGCGTACTATGCGAGCGGCGGCTGGCGCGCGACCTGGAAGGGCGAGGGCGGCGGCGTGCTGCTCAACCAGTGCCTGCACCAGCTCGACATGCTGCAGTGGCTCTGCGGAATGCCGGCGCGCGTGCGCGGCTTCTGCCAGCTCGGCCGGTTCCACGACATCGAGGTCGAGGATGACGTGACGTGTTACCTCGAATGGGCCGACGGGGCATCGGGCACGTTCATCTCCTCCACCGGCGAGTCGCCCGGCACGAACCGGCTCGAACTGGTCGGCACCCGGGGCAAGGTGACTCTCGAAGGCAGCAAGATGACATTCCAGCGGAACGACGCGGACATGGTTGAATTCAGCAAGTCCTCGCGGAGCGGTTTTGCAAAGCCCGAGATCTGGAACGTGGAGATACCATTCGAGAACGCGGGCAATCCCCACGCGATCATCATGCAGAACTTCGTCGACTCGATCCTGGATCGGACGCCGCTGATTGCGCCCGGTTCCAGTGGCATCGGCTCGGTGGAGCTGGCCAATGTCCTCCTCTACTCATCGTTGATCAAGCAGACGATCGAGCTGCCGATGGACGGTGCCGCGTGGGAGGCAAAGTTGAAGGACCTGATCGCCAATTCGCATCACCAGAAGAAGGTGGTCCAGACGACCTCGGAGGATTTCACGAAATCCTTCAACCGCTAGTAGCGTGTCGGTCTTAGGGGTGTTCGACATGAAGGTCCCGAATGTGGGGCCGACGTAGCCGACATGCTCAGGCTAGCCAAACGGAGAGGTTGGCTTGCACAAACTTGTCATCGACCAGCCATGGGTACGCCCTGGACACGCGGGTGATTTCCTCGGCCTGGCCCGGCGACAGCCGCTCATGCGGATCGAGGCAGAGCGTCGTCTCGAGCAGCCCCTGCCGGCGGAGCACCTCGTGGATTCCCGGCAGGCAGCCGGCAAACTCATGGGCGGCGTCAAACACAGCGGCATTGGCGTCGGTCAGCGCGGCATTCCGGGTGGCCCAGGATTGCTCCAGCCGCGGGCGCACGCGGACGCGCTTGATTTCGCGGAGGAGTGCGACCGCCCGTTCGGTCCACACGCCCCATTGCCCGAGCAGACCGCCATCGATGTGGCGGATCCGGCCGCCGAACTCGAACGGGGTAAGCAGATCGGCGATGATGTTGTCGTCGTTGCCGGTATAGAGAGCGACGTCATCGCGGCCGGCCTCGAGGACCGCGCGAACGACATCCAGGGTGCGGTAGCGGTTGAATGGGGCTATCTTGATCCCGACGAGTTCTGGAATCTCGGCGAACTGCCGCCAGAAACGGTGGGAGAACACGCGCCCGCCGACCGCGGGTTGGAGATAGAATCCGATCAGGGGGATTTCAGTGGCGACGCGGCGGCAGTGTGCGAGCACGGCCCGCTCCGGCGCCTCGCTCCAGGCGCCCAGGCTGAGCAGGCCGGCATGGTACCCGAGTTGGCGGGCGAGCCGGGCCTCGCGGACAGCCTGCGGCGTGCGGCCGCAGAGGCCGGCGATCAGGATCCAGGGACGAGCGCCGCGCCCAAGCCACTCGTGCGCGGCGGTGGCGGCCAGTTCGAGCACCGGTTGGTAGAGTCCAATCTTTGGCTCGCGAATGGCAAACTGGGTCGAATGCACGCCCACGGCCAGGCCACCGGCCCCTGCATCGACATAGTATCGAACCAGTCCACGCTGCCGGGCGGGGTCCCAGCGGCGGCGACGGTTCAAGGCAAGCGGCAGCGCCGGGATGACCTGGCCGGCGCGGAGGTGATGGCGGATGTCGAGTGGCGGAAGGGCGGTCATGGAATTAGAATTGTCCGTCGCGTTTCTGGAAGCCAGTCGGCTTTCCCCAGGTGGTGCCGCCCTGCGTGAGCCAGGCGGCGGTCCAGCGCATCATATCGGGAAGCGGTGTCGGGGGCGGGCCGAACCGCTGGTGGGATCGCGAGGCATTGTTCAGCCAGGCGGTTGGGGCCTCCCGGCCCACCAGGTTGACCGGCCGTTGCAGCAGTTCGCCCAGGCCGCGCGCAAGGTCGGCCACGCGGAGAACGTCCGGACCGGTGACATTGACCGGCACCGCGGGGTGTGCGGCCAGTTCCAGCGTCTGGATGGTGTGGGCCACGGCATCGCGCTGCCAGATGATGTTCACATACCCGGTGGTCAGATCGATCGGCTCGCCCGCGATCAGCTTCTGGGCGAGATCCACGAGGATGCCGTAGCGGAATTCGACGGAATAGTTCAGCCGGAGCAGGGCGACGGGTGTGCCATATTCCAGCGAGGCCGTGCGAAACGCCTCTTCGCGCGCGACGCAGGATGCGGCATAATCGCCAACGGGACTGGTGGGGGTTTCCTCGGTCGCGCCGCCCGATTCCGGCGTGACGAACGGATACACGCAACCGGAGGAAAACGCCACGATCCGCGAATGACGAAACCGCCGGGCCACGAGCTGCGGCATTTCGACATTGAGCTGCTGCAGGAGATTCGGGGCGGTGGCGGTGCCGAACTTGACGCCGGCCAGGAAGAAGACGACGGGGGCATCGGGCAATGCCGCGACCGCGGCGGGTTCGGTGAGGTCGCACGGGTGCACCGAAATTCTGTGCCGCGAGAACTCCGACTGATCGCGCAGGAGCCGGAAACGCGAGACGGCGACGACGGCATCCTGGCGGCCGAGGGAATCGAGTGCCCGGCGCAGCATGATGCACACATGAAGGCCAATCTTACCGCCGGCGCCCAGGACCAGGAACGGGCCGGGGGTGCGCTCGAGGGTGGCCAGGACACCCGGCGTGGGCTGGCCCAGAAACGAGTCCACCTCGTCCGGCGGGCAGGGCAGGACAGGGCGGGAAGGGAGGGAGGGGACGGCGCCGTTCATGAAGTAACCGGGTGGTTATGTAGCAGCCCGGCGGGGTGCAAGCCGAATCGAGCCGGGCCGCAGGGGGCACGGCGGATTCAGGCCGCTCCGCCAAAAGTGAATTCGCCTTTTGCCCGGCGGCCCGTTTCGCTGCGGGCGATGAATAGCAATCGAGCCACGCACGAACGGTTCCGTCCGCGGGCGGCACCTGACTTCCAGATCTCCCGGCGATCGTTCCTGCAGCGTTGCAGTGCAGTGGCGGCCATGGCGGGGGTGCCAACCTGGTTTGCGCAGCGGGCCCTGGCGGCCGCGGAGGCCAAGCCACGCCGGCGCGGACCAAACGATCGCCCCGGCGTGGCGTTGATCGGCTGCGGCGGGATGGGCACGGGCGACATCCGCACCGCCGGCGGCTACGGCGATATCCTGGCGGTGTGTGACGTCGACGGGAACCAGGCTGCCAAGGTAGTGGAGCGGCTGACCGGCGACGGAAATCCTGAGCCCAAGGTCTACCATGACTTCCGGGCCTTGCTGGAGCGCGACGACATTCACGTTGTCGTCAACGCCACGCCCGATCACTGGCATTCGCTGATCAACATCGCCGCGGCACGGGCGGGGAAGGACATTTATGGAGAAAAGCCGCTGACACTGACGATCGACGAGGGCAGGCACGTGATTGCGGCCGTGCGGAAACATGGCGTGGTGCTGCAGACCGGCACCCAGCAGCGGAGCACGGCGCGGTTCCGGCTGGCCTGCGAACTCGTGCGCAACGGACGACTCGGGAAGTTGCGCGACGTGCACGTCTGGCTGCCGGCCGGGCTGAGGGAGGGACCATTCGAACCGGCGCCGATTCCTGAGGGGCTGGATTGGGACTTCTGGCTCGGTCAGGCGCCGCAGGTCGATTATGTGCCGCAGCGCTGCCATCGGACCTTCCGGTTCTGGTATGATTATTCGGGTGGGACGATGACCGACTGGGGCGCGCACCACAATGACATCGCCTACTGGGCGGTCGGGCTGCTGGCACCGCGGTCGGTGGTCGCCACCCGGTTGGCGGAGCCGGTGCCCGGCGGATACACGGCACACAGCGAGTATGAGATCGCTTATACCTACGAAAACGGCGTCCGGCTGTTTGTGCGCACGACCCGGGACGACAGCATCTACGGGGCAAAGATAAATCCGGACGGGCAGCGCAACGGGCTGCGTTTCGAGGGTCGCGATGGCTGGATCTGGGTGAATCGCGATCGGATCGAGGCCAGCGATCCCGATTTGCTGGAGACACCGCTCCCGGAGGCTGGGATCAAGTTGTACGAGAGCACGAACCACATGGGGAATTTCTTCGACTGCGTGGAGTCGCGGGAAGATCCCGTGTGCAATGTGGAAACCGGCCATCGTTCGGCGTCCATGTGCCATTTGGGAGCAATCGCTTTGCGGACCGGGCTGCCGCTCACCTGGGACTCCGCGGCGGAGCGTTTTGTGGGCGAGCATGAGCAGGTGGCGAACAGATTTGTCCGCCGGGAAATGCGCCGGCCTTACGACTATTCATTCTTCTGATTGGCCCTTCCGGCGACTGGCGAGCCGCGCAGCCCCGGCCGCCATCGCCACATATGTACCATGATCATGGTGCATATGTGGCGATGACGGTTTGCCGCGGGCGTGGGCCACGGTGCCCGCTGGCGCGCCGATCAGCGGAACGGACTGCTCAGCCAAGCCGATGATGAAGAGATGAAGCGAACAAGGGTGGCGCCGGCGCACAATGCCTCGGGCGGAACGCGGAGCATCATCCGGCCGGACGAATCTTGATCAGCAGGTCCTTGGCCTCGACGGTGTCGCCCAGCGCCACATGCAGTTCCGCAATCACACCCGCGCAGGGTGCATACACGGTGTTCTGCATCTTCATCGCTTCCATCATGAGCACCTTGTCGCCCCGGGCGACCTTCGTGCCGACCGAGACATTGAGCTGGGCGATGAGACCGGGGATGGGTGCGGAGATTTGGGTCGGATCATTGAGGTCGGCCTTGGGCCGCGCCTTGCTCTTGGGCGCGATGCTCCTGTCGACGATGAAGGTCTCTCGACCGATCCCATTCAGTTCGTAGCTGATCGCGCGCCGGGCATCCTTGTCCGGCTCGCCGATGGAGATGAGCCGGATGATCAGCACCTTGCCTTCCTCGATGCTGACCGAGATCTCCTCGCCGGGCCGCAGCCCGTAGAAAAACGCCGGAGTGGGCAGCACTGAAACGTCACTGTACGCCGCCTGGTGTTTCGCGAAGTCGGCAAACACCTGCGGGTACATCAGGTGAGAGTAGATGTCGTCGTCGGTGGCGGGGCGCTTGAGTTTTTCGGACACCTCGGCGCGGAGCCGCTCGAGTTCGGACTGCCCCGGTTCGATCCCGCCGCGGCCGGCACGGATGGAATGCCTCGGGCGACGGACGGACTTGGCGGCTGTCGCGGTCTTGCGGGCCGCGGCATATCTCGTGCGCGCCTCGCGGTGGCGGTCCTCCCCGAGCACCACCAGTGAAAGCCGCTCCGGCCAGCCGCCGTCGGGCCAGCCGAGGCCGCCCATCAGCATGTCGATCACGCTTTCGGGAAATGCGGTCTCACCGGGCGGGAGGTTGGCGACGTCGGCCGGCTTGATGCCCTTGCTGAAGAGAAACAGCGCCAGATCGCCCACGACCTTGGAACTCGGCGTCACCTTCACGATGTCGCCGAAGAGCTGGTTCACCTCCGCATAGGTTCGCGCGATCTCCGGCCAGCGGTGGCCGACGCCCATGGCGGCTGCCTGCTCCTTGAGATTGGTGTACTGGCCGCCGGGCATTTCGTGCAGGTAGACCTCGGCCGAACCGCTCTTCGGTGCCGTGTCGAAGGGCCGGTAATAGTCCCGCACCGTCTCCCAATAGTCCGAGAACTCGTTGAGCGCCTCGAGATCCAGCCCGCTGTCGCGCGGTGTGTGCTGCAGCGCCGCGACGATTGAATTCAGGTTCGGCTGTGCCGTGCTGCCGCTCATGGACGCCAGCGCGAGATCGACGACGTCGACGCCGGCGTCGGTCGCCCGGAGCACGCTGGCCGCGGCCACGCCGCTCGTGTCATGGGTGTGAAAATGGATCGGCAGCCCAATCTCGTCCCGCAGAGCGCGGACGAGCTTGTGCGCGGCGTAGGGGCGGCAGAGCCCGGCCATGTCCTTGATCGCAAGGAAGTGGGCGCCCATTCGTTCGAGCTCCCGGGCCATGCGGACGTAGTACTTGAGCGAAAACTTGTCGCGCCGTTCATCGAGGATGTCGCCGGTATAGCAGATCGCGGCCTCGCAGATCGCGTGGGTGTCGTTGACCGCCTCCATTGCGACGCGGAGATTCGGAAGGTAATTCAGCGAGTCGAAGATGCGAAAGATGTCCATGCCGCTGGCGGCGGCGTGCCGGACAAATCCGGCGACGACATGATCGGGGTAATTGGTGTAGCCGACCGCGTTCGCGCCGCGAAAGAGCATCTGGAAACAGATGTTGGGCACGCGGGCGCGCAGCTGCCGGAGCCGCTCCCAGGGATCCTCATTGAGGAAACGCATCGCGGTGTCGAAGGTGGCGCCGCCCCACATCTCGAGTGAAAACAGGTCAGGCACGCGATGGGCGAGCGCCCCGGCGACCGCGAGCATGTCATAGGTGCGGAGCCGCGTGGCCATGAGCGACTGGTGGGCGTCGCGCCAGGTCGTATCGGTGATGAGGAGCCGCTTTTGCCGGAGGGTCCATTCGGCGAATTTTCGCGGGCCGAGTTCGAGCAGCCGCTGGCGGGTCCCGGGGGCGGGGTCGAGGTCGAGCGATCCGGCGGGCGGGCGGGCGGTGCTGGAGGCGGCGGCCTGCGCGGCGGGGACGGGTGCCAGCGGGAACGGCTTGTCGGGACGGAAACCCTTGGCATGGGGATTGCCGTTCACGATGACATTGCCGAGAAAGTTCAGGAGCTTGGTGGCGCGGTCGCGGCGCGGCCGGAAGGCGAAGAGCTCGGGCGTGGTGTCGATCAGCGTGGTGGTGGCCTGCCCGGAGCGGAACTGCTCGTGTGCGATGACGTTCTCGAGGAAGGGGATGTTGGTCTTGACGCCCCGGATACGAAACTCCGAGAGGACCCGCTGGGCCCGCCGCAGCGCGATGTCATAGGTCTGCCCGCTCGTGATGCTCTTCACGAGCAACGAGTCATAGAATGGGGTGATCACGGCGCCGGCGTAACCCATCCCGCCGTCGAGCCGGACCCCGAAGCCGCCCGGCGAGCGGTAGGCCAGGATCCGCCCGTAATCCGGGATGAACTTGTTGCCCGGATCCTCGGTGGTGATCCGGCATTGGATGGCGTAACCGTTGCGCGGGATCTCGTCCTGGGCGGGCATCCCGACCTCGGGGGAATGCAGGGCGTGGCCCTGGGCGATGAGAATCTGCGCGCGGACGAGATCCAGGCCGGTGATGACCTCCGTTACTGTGTGTTCAACCTGGATGCGCGGGTTCATCTCGATAAAGAACCACTCGTGGCGGTCCAGATCGTAGAGGAATTCGACGGTGCCGGCGTTGTCATAGCCGATCTCGAGACCCAGGCGCGCGGCCGCCGCGCAGAGTTCCCGCACGACCGTCTCCGGCAGGCCGAACGAGGGTGCGACTTCGACGACCTTCTGGTGGCGCCGCTGGACCGAGCAGTCGCGTTCATGCAGGTGAATGACGTTGCCGTGGCGATCGCCGAGGATCTGGACCTCGATGTGCTTGGCCCGGGGAATGTATTTCTCGAGGAAGACTGCGGGATTGCCAAAGGCGCGTCCGGCTTCGGCCTGGGCCTCCTCCAGCAACGGGGCGAGGTTTTCGGGCTTCGGCACGACGCGCATGCCCCGGCCGCCGCCGCCGAAAGCCGCCTTGATGATCAGCGGAAAGCCGATCGCCCTGGCGGTCTGGAGCGCCGCCTCCCGATCGGTGATGGGATCCCTGGTGCCGGGCAGGGTGGGAATGCCGATGCGCTGGGCCAGCGCCCGGGCGGCAGTCTTGTCGCCCATCATGTCCAGAAGTCGGGCGCTCGGGCCGACGAAGATGATTCCCGCCCGCTCGCAGGCGCGGGCAAACTCGGGGTTCTCCGAAAGGAACCCGTACCCCGGATGAATCGCGTCGACCTTCTTTTCCTTGGCCACGGCGATGATGTCATCGATGTCGAGATAGGCGGCTACGGGTCCCTTGCCGGCGCCCACCTGATAAGCCTCGTCGGCCTTGTAACGATGGATGCAGAGGCGATCCTCCTGGGCAAACACGGCCACGGTGCGGAGGTTCAGCTCGGTGCCGGCGCGGAAGATGCGGACGGCAATCTCGCTGCGATTCGCGGCCATCAGCTTATGGATCGGCCGGATGGGGCTTTGATCGCGGGCCGGGGCGGCGCTGGCGGAACTCAAGGAGGTGCGGGTGGCAGGGCGCGTGGGCTGGGTGGGCATCTTGACGGGAGAGCGGGATTTAGGCGGCGAGCGCGGCGAAGGGAAGCGCTAAGAAGAACTTTTGCAGGCCGCCGGCCCGAATCGTGCCACAAGGCCGGGGGCCGGCCGGCAGCCGGATCATGGGAGCGGGGCCGGGCTGGGGAGCCGTCCCGGCTTGCCCCGACCGGCTAATTTTGCGGCGATCGGCGAAGCCTTTTCCCCATGAGCCTGTTCATCGGTATCGATTCCGGCACTCAAAGCGTGAAAGCGATCGTCTTGGACCTCGAGGCGCGCAAGGTCGTGGCGGAGGCGCGCGCGCCCCACCAATTGATTCCCGGCCTGCCGGTCGGCCACATGGAGCAGCACCCGCAGGAGTGGGTCGCCGCGCTCGATACCGTAATCCTGGAAGTGGCGCGGACAATCGACCGCTCGCGTGTTCGCGGCATCGGGGTGTCGGGGCAACAGCACGGGTTTGTCCCGCTCGATGCGCACGGCGACGTGATTCGGCCGGCGAAGCTGTGGTGCGACACGAGCACCGTGGCAGAATGTGCGCTCATGACCCGCAGGCTCGGCGGGCCCAAGGCCGCGATCCGGAAGACGGGCAACCTGATCCTGCCTGGTTTCACGGCGGCAAAGATCCTCTGGCTCAAACGCCATGAACCGGCGAATTACCGGCGGCTGCGCCGCGTGCTCCTCCCGCACGACTATCTCAACTTTCACCTGACCGGGACCGCGGCGATGGAATTCGGGGATGCCTCGGGCACCGCGCTGATGGATGTGCGCCGGCGAGCATGGTCGCGGGATGCGATCCGGGCGATTGATCGCAACCTGGAAGAATGGCTGCCGCCGCTGCAGTCGTCGGACACCGCGGTCGGCGTCCTGCGCGGGGAGCTGGCGAAATCGTATGGTTTGCCCAACGACGTGGTGGTCAGCGCCGGCGGTGGCGACAACATGATGGGGGCAATCGGCACGGGCAATGTCACCCCCGGGGTGGTGACGGCGAGCTTCGGCACGAGTGGGACGATTTATGCCTATGCGAACCAGCCCATCGTGGATCCGCGCGGTGAGATCGCGGCGTTCTGTTCCTCGACCGGCGGCTGGCTTCCACTCCTGTGCACGATGAATGTGACCACCGTGACGGAACAGATCCGCACCTTGTTCGACCAGGATCATGCCGGGCTCGAACGCGCGGTGCAGTCGACGCCGCCCGGTGCCGAGGGGTTGCTCCTGCTGCCGTATTTCGCGGGGGAGCGGACGCCCAACGTCCCGGATGGCTCGGGCGTGCTGTTGGGATTGAGCCAGAAGTCACTGACTGCGCGATGCCTGGCCCGCGCCGCGATGGAGGGTGTGACGATGGGGATGAACTACGGTTTGCGCCGACTGGAAGAACTGGGCGTGAAGGCCAGGGAGATCCGGGTGACGGGCGGCGGGGCGAAGTCGCCGGTTTGGCGGCAGCTGATGGCGGACATCTTTGGCGTTCCGGTGGTGGGAATGCAGGAGGACGAGGGGGCTGCGCTGGGGGGCGCACTGCAGGCGGCGTGGTGCGTGGAGCGGCGGGAGGGGAAACGAACTGCGCGAATCACCGACTTCACTGAAGGGATTGTGGCTCTGAACGAGACGACCCGATGCCTGCCGAACCGGGCGAACGTTGCCCGTTATCGGAAATTACAGGCGGTCCAGGACGAATTGAGCGGGGCCATGCGCCGCGTCTTCACCCGGCATCGGGAGAGTACCACCCACCGATGACTTCGCGGTGAACGCTGACATATAGCTGCGGGGCGTCGACGTCCGAGCCAGTACGCGCGAACGCATCGCGGTTGACGTGTTTTTCATGAGGGCGGTGCGGTGATGGGCGGGGCAGGGTCCCGAATCCCGCCTGGGCGCACCAAGTGGAGCCAGGCGGGTCTCTGCTCCGCATGGGATCCGTGGCGCGAGATGTCGTGGTGATTGGCGGGGGTGTCGCTGGTTTGACGGCGGCCTCCGAGCTGGCTGGGGCGGGACTCGAGGTCGTCCTGCTCGAGGCGCGCGACCGGGTCGGCGGGAGGGTCTGCACGATTCGGCCGAAGCACTGGCCGCGGCCGGTGGAGCTGGGCGCCGAGTTCATTCATGGTGGCACCTCTGAATTCTGGCGACGCCTGCGTACTCTGCGCGTCGCCACCCGGCGCGTGCCCGAGGCTCATTGGCTCGCCCGCGGATCCGAACTGAAGAAGATCCCGGATCTCACGGCCGAAGTGCGTGATGTCACCACAAGGATCGATGGAAAGGAGATGCGTGGCTGGTCATTTGCTGAATTCCTCGAGCGGAAAGGCGCGCAATTCGGCAACGAGGCGCGGCAACTTGCGACCGAATTTGTCGAAGGTTTCCAGGGAGCACCTGCCGGGAAGATGAGCGCCGCTGCAGTCGAGGACGAGTCACTCGATCCGCGGGAGCAATTTGCGCCAGTGAACGGCTACGATCGGCTGGTGGCCGGACTCGCGCGGGGATTGTCGCGGCGGTTTGTCGACCAGCGCCTCGGACACACGGTCCGGAGGATCCAGTGGCGGCGTGGGGCCGTGCAAGTGGAGTCGGCACGGGGACAGTTTCATGCCCGTGCGGCAGTGATCGCGGTCCCCTTGGGCGTTCTGCAGGCAGGCTCCGGCGCACGCGGGACAATAGTGTTCCAGCCATCGCTCGGGACAAAGCATCGGGTGATCGGAAGGATGGAGGTTGGGCACGTGCTGCGAATCACAGTACGGTTTGATGGCAGGCGCTGGCGCCGGCTGCTGCCCGACGCACTGCAGCGGAGGAGCGGCGGCTTCGGTTTCCTGCATGCGCCCGGCCAGGTCGTGCCGGTCTGGTGGGCGCTCAGCGGAGGTGCGGTCGTCACCGGCTGGGCCGGTGCCAAGGAGAGCCTGCTGCGGCAATCAAGCTCCGCCGGGGTGTTTGCGATCGCCCTGAATTCCCTTGCCGGTGCGCTGAGGGTGAATGCGGCCGAATTGCGCAGCGCGGCATTGGGATTCCATTTTCACAACTGGACCCGCGATCCTTTCAGTCGCGGGGCCTATGCTTTCATTGCCGCCGGGCAGGACGAGGCCTCCGACGAGCTCAGCGAGCCGCTGCATCAGACGCTGTTTTTTGCGGGAGAGGCAACTGCGCCAGCAGACGAAATCGGGACGGTGCATGGGGCGTGGGGAAGCGGGCTGCGCGTTGCCCGGCAGGTGATGGCTGCGCTGCAGCGCGGAATGTGATCACCCGATCCTCAGCGCCGGTTGAGAAGGTCCTGCAAGGCCGGTGCGCCGGCTGCCGCGGCTTCACGCAGGAGGAAAGTCCAGAGGGCGCCGGAATCGGGCTTGGCGGGCGTGCCACCGAGGGTGAAGGAACGCTGCAGCAGGTTATAGCCGCGATCGTCAACCGTCTGGCCGAGGGCCCCAATCCGGCCGAGCAACTGCGCCAGCTGACCCTTGGCGCCAAATTGCAGCTGGATTTCCATGGGCTGGTTCTGCGGGGCCGTGCCCTCGCGATGTGCCAGTCGTCCGCCGCCGGTCGTTCGCATCAGCGGTGAGATGAATTCGATATTGGCCAGCTTGAAGCTGAGATCGGCACCGCGCTCAATCTGCATCCGAAAATGGTCGAAGCGCAGCTCGGAGAGAGCCGACGTCACCTCGGCGAGGGCAGACGTGGTTTTCGATTCGGTGAGGATGCCGGCAATGCCGAGAATCGTCGACGCCGCACTTGCCGCCGCGGTGCGGCGGCCAAGCGCGCGCAGGACCCCCTGCGAGCCTTCGATCTCGAAGCGACCATAGACATTTTTCAGAAGCTGGCCCAGAGTTCCGCCGTCGCCGTTCGCACGTGCGACCACGTTCACCTTCGACTCCAAGGCGGGCTTCTCCTTCGGGTTGGCGGCGCGAAGGAGGGCTGCCACATCGAAATTGGAAATGTCGGCGGAGGCGGTCAGGCCATACGGCTTGGGATTGCCGGCAGTGAAGGTAATCACCGCGTCCGACGTGAAGGGATTGTTGTTCATGCTTCCCTCCAGGTCTTCGAGCATGAGGCGGCTGGGTGTCACTGTTGCCGAACCGCGGAGATTGCTGATGGCATAACCCTTCCCGTGGATGACCTGCTTCAGGTTGAGCTGCAGTTTGCCTTGCACGCCCGCCCAGAAGGCTTCGGTGTCCGGCGTCGTCGGAGAATCCCCCGCGGCGTTGGGTTGGCTATCGGGGGCAATCGCCGCCAGCCCGATGAAATCGTCGGTGAAAATCCGGTCACCCTCAACTTCGGCCGAAAAGAGGAAGGCATTCCCATCGCGGCTCCGGCCGAACGTGCCGGCGAGCAGCAGGCTCGATCGGCGGTCTGCATTGGAGAGGGCCACCGGCAGCCTGAGCGTTCCGCTCCCATCCGGGTTCACCCTTGCGTCGATGGTCAGCTCGAGCGCGCCGAGCGGCTGGCCGTTTTCCCGAGCGACCAAATCACGCAGGGCGATTTCCGCCTTCATCGAAGCCGCGTCGTTCTTCGTCGCCTCGAAACGGGTGCTGAGCCGACCCCGGGTGAGGCCGGCAAAGTCTGCAGCAGCCGGCTGCCTCATCGCCGCAGCGACGTCCGCGTCGAGGCTGCCACTTGCGGACAGAGTCAGCTTTGGATTCAGGCTGCCTTCGCCGGTCGCCGCGAGTGTAGCCAGCGTGGCGCCGCCCTCGCGCAGTGCCAGTTGGCGCACTGCAAAGGTGAATCCGTTGTCGTGCTTGCGGGCGGTGAAGTCGGCCGTTACGTCGACGTTTCGCAGCAGCGGTTTGCCACCGAGGCTTGCACCAGCTCCACGCACATCCAGCGGTTCCGTGGTAGTGATCGTGAGATCATCCGCGGAACTGAGGAGCGCCTCGAACGTCACTCCGCTTACCACGCCGGCCAACTGCGAATCGCTCAGGAATGCCTGGCCCCAGGCGAGCGGAACCTCCCGCAGCTGGATGCGAGCGGCGGCAGATGACGGCTTTTCGGCTGCGAGGGTGGATTTTTCCAGATTAACCGTGACGGGTTGCTGAAGCTCCAGCCCGGCGAGCTGCGCCCCACCTTCGCGTGCGATGGTGAGCTTGGCAGTCTGCAGTTGAAGCCTGTCGGCTTCCAGCCTGCCGTCGGCGCTTGAGGAGACGGAAAGCTTTCCCGTTTCGAAGGGCAGGGCTCCGAGCACCGCTTCGGTCAAGACGCCCTGGAGCTGCGATGCAAATGATAAGGCCGGCGCGGCGGAACGGTTTGCCACGTCGGCTGAGAACCTACCGGTCAGTGCATCACCCGCAGGCGTCGAGGCGGCGAATTCCTCCACTTCGACGAGAATTCGCGCTGCCGAATACTCGATCTGGGGCCGGGCCGAAAGCGAGAGGCGGTTCAGCAATTCTTTTTCGCCATGGCGGAGCGTCACCGTGTGAAGCTGCAGCGGCTTCAGACTGCGGGCGCGAATGCGGCTGCCGTCAGGCTCGGCCTGGATGGACATTGCCAGCGAAAGATCGCCGGAGGCGATTGCGAAGTCGGCGAGAAAAGGCTGTGCCCAAGCGAGCGGCAGTGATTCCAAGACGATTCGGCCAAGCTCGGCATCCGGCTTTGCGAATGAAATCCGTTGGGTGGCGAGGTCAAAACTGGCGTGTTGGGTCGCATCAATGCGGACGAATGTTCGCCCAGCGCCATCGCCGACCTCGAGCTGAAGCCGTTCCAGTTGAGCCGTGTCTCCCGTGCGTCCGCCTTCGAAACCGGTCTGCAATTGAAGCGAGCCGACCGCCGAAAGAGCGGGTGAGATTCGTTCAAGCCGGTTCAGGGTCGCTTGTAGATCACCCTCGATTCTTGCCGCTCCGGTCACGGGATTGAACGTGAAACGCCCGTCGCCGCGGCCCGCGATTTCGGGAAGGCGCAAGCCGGTGAAAAGCCCCCGGATGTGCGTCTCGTTGATCCCGAGAGACCATTTGCCGTCAAACTCGCGTCGGCTTGCCCCGAAAACCGCGGTGCTCGTAACGAACGGTTCGATCGCCCCATCGCGCTCGAAGCCGGCCTGAACTTCGAAAGTCTCATCCGAATCCACGCCGGATTGAGAAGCGCTGGCCACGAGCATCACGCGGTCTTTCGGCCAACCGGCACCTTTGGCCACCGCCGAGGCTTCGATCCGAATCGATTCCACGCGGCGGTCGGCGGCAATTCGGACGACGGCACTGCCCTGGCTATGGGCGGAAACCAGCGGCGCGCTTTCGGTAGCATCGTTGAAGTCCAGCTTCCAGTGTATGGTGCCCTGGTCTCCTGGCTGCAGGCGTTCGCCCCGCAATGTGAAACCCACCGACCGGGTGTCAGAAAGGCGAACCTTCCCCTCAGCGGTGAGCCTTCCGATTCGCACGTCGAGCGGCAGCTTCATTTGGGCAAGCACGCCCTCGAACGCGGGCCGGGGCGAAGCGGCCACCGGAGATCCACGGGCGATATTCGCCGGCGGCCGGGTCGCCGGCGCCACCGTATCAGCCCGTTGCGCGTGAAGATCCAACTCGAGCCCGGCTATGTCCAGGCGATCGACCTCCAGAACCTTCCGGCTCAGGAAGCTCCATCCGGAGAAGCTGGCGGTGATGGTCTTGGCGGTAACTCTCACGCCGTCCTCGACCAATCGGACGTCATCAAGCCGAGCTTGTGAGAGGCTGGCATCGACGCGGCTGACGTGTCCGTCCAAGCCGGGTTGCCGTGCCAATGTCCAGTTGGCGAGCCAGGTCTGGGTAGCGGGTGTCAGCATAACAGCAGCCGCAAGCGCCATCAGTGCGATCAGAATTCCGACAACCAGCGCGAAAATCTTGAGGCCTTTCATCTGGCCGGAATCAAAGCATCCATCGTGGTTTGGCCATCGCGATCGGGAAATTTGGAGTTGCCGGCCGTCCGCATCCCGCACCGGAAAAACACCGATGGATCGCGGTGAGAATTCGCGGGAGAAAATCCGGTGGGCACCGCGTGGCGGAAAGCGCCGAGGCCGGTCTATTGGCCGATGGGCTACATCATCGCAATCGTGCTGCTGCTGCTCGTCGTACCGCTGGTATTCCTCCTGCTCGGGCGACGGACCGGAACCGCCGGTGGGATTCGCCGCGAAAGCCGGGGCGTCACCGTGGCAAGACCCAGTTCCGACCAGCCGACGCCTCGCGACTCCTCGCGGGCGCCACCGGGGCCCGAAATTCCTCCGGGCTGAACCGTCAACGGATGGGGAGCTGCATGCAACCCGCATGCAGCTGGGGGCATTCAACCCGGAGATTTCACTGTGAAGTGTTCCGCATCAAGCTGCGTGGAACGTCTCGCGCGCGGCCGGCGAGCAGGAGACTTCCGGACTTAGCGGGTCACAATCGTCCTTGGCCCGCGACGTACAGCCAGGCCAATGCCGACGAGGACCAAGGCGCCGCCGGCGATCATGTAGACGACATGTTGCGGCGTGCGGGTGCCGCCATCAATGCTATTGGCGATTTGGGTCCCGGCTTCGGAGGCTTCACCCGCGATCGAATCCTTGCGATTCAATCCTTGGAAGAAGACGATGCCGCCGATGACAATCAGGACGATGGCGAGGAGAGTTTTCATAATGAGTCGAGGTTGTGGGTGGTAAACGCATGCACTGACCGCATATGGCGCTGGCGGTGCGCAATCCCGCAGCGGGGGATTGCCCCACTAAATCCGTCCGGAACGCAGGATTCGTCCTTCGCCTCCCGTGCAGACCCCATGGCTGGACCATCTACTGGGGTGATTTTCCCCCACGCGCCGACGCGCGACCGGCCTGATGGCGAACCACTGGTCGAGCCATTAAGTTCGGACAATGAAAGTTCATGAAGTCATGACCGCTGGTGCGCGGTGTATCGCGCCACAGAATACTTTGGTCGAAGCAGCTGGCCTGATGAGGCTGCTCGATGTGGGGGCCCTGCCGGTCTGCGAGGATGACAGGCTGTTGGGCATGGTAACGGATCGCGACATCGTTCTCAGGGCAGTGGCGGACGGACGTCCGGTTGAAAGCGCCGTCGTCCGGGACGTGATGTCTTCTGGCGTGATTCACGTGTTCGCTGACCAGGAAGTGGAGGTGGCATCACAACTGATGGCGGAGAAGCAGATTCGGCGGGTGCCGGTGCTGAATCGAGCGAAGCGATTGGTCGGCATCCTCGCGTTGGGAGACATCGCGGTGAGGTCCCAGCCGGCTTTCAGCGGTCTGGCGCTGCGGGAAGTCTCGGAGTCGGCCGAGGAGCACATGAGCGGAGGTCACTCCGATGCGTTTATCCCACGTCAAGCGATACCCAGGGGAATCCGGAATTCACGAGGCGGAGGGAACACGAGGGCCCAGGCCACCGCGACCCGAAGGCGGTCGACGGGAAACAGGTCCCGGCAGCGCCGGTCGGCACTCGTCCGCAGCCAGACACGGGGTGGGGGCGGCCGGGAAGGCACCCGTTCGACGGCCAGACCGAGCCGGCGTGCCGGCAGCAGTGCCCGATCACCACGACCGCGCCGGAAATCGGGAAGGCGGGTCGGACGGTAGGCGAGTCAAGCCAGTTCGGACAAAGCTATTTTGCCGCGATCGCGTCGGCCGAATCCACAAAGCGGTAGCTCCATTGCAGGAAGGTCTTCTTTGGTGGCAATGAGGCGGCGAACTCGCGCGCCTCATCCAGTACGGCGCGCATCGCCTCGACTGACGGATATTTTTTCAGGAAACCCTGCGCGCCAAATTCCCGGGCGCGCTCCACGTCATTCGGGTGGTCTGACGAGGAGAACATGATAATGGGGAGAATATCGAGAGCACGGTTGGCTCGAATCCACTTCAGGAGTTCGAGCCCGGTCATCCCGGCCATTTTGATGTCCAGAAAGCAAACCAGCGGAAAGCCGGCCTTTTGCGGGTCGCTGGCATAGCTGGACAGGGCCACCATTGCGGCCTCTGCGTTGGCGAAGGGCTGAAACTCATGGGCATGGCCCGCCCGTTTCAGCAGTCGGCGAAGAAAGAAAATATCATCGGGTTCATCATCGACCGCGACAATCAAAGCCGGAGGGGTTTCGGTCATGGGCTTGGTTTGTGCCATTCGGACACCGGGTTCAATGCCGGCCGCATGGGGAAAATTCCGTTTGTTGGTCCGGAATTCAGGAGCCGCCTGGATGGTGCAGATGGCGTATCCTAAAACCGGAGTCATGGCGGCGCATGGCACCGGTTCCGGCCGGAAAGACGGCACGGGAATGGCGAGAGCAGCCTTTATCATGCGTATTAGCACGCTTTTTGAGCCTCCAATCGCTGCCAAGCGCCTTTCGCATCCCCTCGGCAGCCAGTGATATGTGGTAATAACAAGCTGATCATCAGCAGGAAACGCAGCGTGAGCTCCCCTCGCAAGTCGGATGCAGAAACTACGCATATCGCCTAGGTGTATTCCGAGGCAACAAACGCTCGACTGCCATCTTACGAAGGCGGATGCTGCCCCGGTCGCAAAGAACATGGTCGCCACCCACAACGCCACGGTGAGTCCGAGTGCCACACGCACCGGGTGCGCGACTGCATCGGGCGATGCAAGAAACTCGCGGGAAAAGGGCTCCGCTCTTCTCGCCGCATTGTGCGTCACGGTGGTGCTGGGAATCTCGCTCGCGAGCTACCTGACGGTGTGTTACCGGACACTGGAAATGAGCACGCGGTCGCTGCGCAGCGGCCATAGCGTCACCCTGGCGGAAAACGGACTGGAAGAAGCGCTGTGGGCGCTGAACAAGAATGATTGGTCCGGCTGGTCACTGGCTGGAACAACCGCAAGCCGCACCTTCAGTGGCTTTACTTTCGACAACGGGGTTACGGGGTCGATTTCGGTGGTGGTCACGAGCTACAATGGCAGTGCGGGACCGCGCACGATCAGCGCAACCGGCACGCTTTCGATGCCGGACGGCTCCACCGTGAGCCGCACGCTCGAATCAGCCTCCGCCCAGGTGCCGCTGCTGGTGAATGCGGTGGCCGCGACCACCGGGAATGTGACGTTCAGCAGTGGCGGAACGATCGACAGCTACGACTCGAGCCTCGGGGTGTACGATCCGCTCAACCCGGGATATTCCGCCATCGTGGCTTCCAATGCCACGGCGAGTGGTTCCGCCACCGTCCAGCTCACCAATGCCCAGGTCAAGGGCTATGTCGCTTCCACCTTTGGTGCCGGTCCATCCGTGAGCACGGGTGCCCGCGTGTTTGGCCCGGAAACTCCCAGCACCGTCAAGATTGACTCGGCACGGGTCACCTCCAGCCCCTACCAGCCCGTATTCTCAATCAAGTCGATTTCCGGAACGGGTACGGTGCTGGCAAATCCGACAACCGGCTCGACCACGACCCTCGGATCCCCCTCTGCGACGAGTCCCGACATCTACTACTCGTCCGGCCTGAACCTTACGGGTACGACGAAGATTATCGTCGACGGTCCGGTGCGGCTGGTGGTCTCGGGATCATTTTACATTGGCCTTTACGGTGGCAGTCCGTCGATCGAGGTAACTTCGAACGGCACCCTCGAGGTTTTCAGTTCCGGCGACTTGGCGATTTACGGTGGTGGAATCACCAACCAGTCGAAGGACCCGAAGCGGGTTGCGATTTTCAGCACGAACACGCTGACGGCACCGGACATGAATACCACGGTGCCCTATTACGGCATAATCTATACCCCGACCGGTCAGTTCAACGTCCTGGGAAATTCCACGATTTACGGCGCGGTGGTGGCAAAGAAAGTTGCGTTTACGGGGACGGCACCGGCGGTGCATTATGATGTGCAGTTGCGCAACGTTGTGTTGAGCGGGCTCGAGACGCCGTTTGCGGTTTCGAACTGGCGCGAATCGACCAACGCCGAATAGCGGCCCGCTGGTCGCGCGGTTGCCTGACTGAAGCCGAAGTGGTCTGGTAGGTGACGACCCACCTCGTTTGGGCTTGGCGTGTGCGCAGTGTCAGCGGAAAACGTTCGTGATGAACGAACCGTCCCTATTTTTTGCCTGCGTGATGGCGGGAGGCAGTGGCGAGCGATTCTGGCCGATGAGCCGGAGTCGCACGCCGAAGCACTTGTTAAAGCTCTTCTCCGACCGAACCTTGCTCGAAGAAACCATCCGCCGACTTGGCGAAGTCGTGCCAATTGGGAACGTGTTTGTCCTGACCAACGAGGCGCAATTTGAGGGAACGTGCGCAGCCGTCGAGGGGCTGCTGCCCTCGGATCAGATAATCCCCGAGCCAGCGAAGCGCGATACTGCTCCCGCGGCAGCCCTTGCCACCGCCCTCGTCCGAGCCCGGGGCGGCGACGGCGCCACTCTTGCCTTGCTGCCCGCCGACGCGTTTATCAGGGAGGAGCAGCTTTTCGGGCGGCAATTGCGCGCGGCACTTGCCCGGGCGGCGGATACCCGGGCGATTCTAACCGTAGCGGTGAAGCCGGATCATCCAGCAACTGGCTTTGGTTATTTGCAGATGGGGGAGGAAGTCGCCTCTGCCGCCGATAGCGTGCGCGAGGTGAAGCGATTCGTGGAAAAACCCGACATCGCGACTGCCGAGGCTTATCTGGCCAGCGGCGATTTCGCGTGGAACGCCGGCATGTTCTGCTGGAGGGTAAGCACTTTCATCGATGAGGCGGTACGGAACGCCCCGGAGTTGGCCAGTTTTGTGCGAGAATTCCCGGCGGTAGGATGGCGAGAGTATCTGGCGGCGCGGTTTTCGGGTTTGCCGAAGATCTCGGTCGATTACGCGATCATGGAAAAGGCCTCCCGCGTGGAGACGATTCTGGCCAAATTCGATTGGGATGACGTTGGACTATGGACCGCAGTACCCCGGCATCTGCCGAAGGATGCCAGCGGGAATGCGGTGCGCGGACGCGTGATCACCGCCGGTGCAAGCAACAATATCGCATTGAGCAGTGGCCGCACAATAGCGCTTTGCGGCGTGAACAACCTGGTCGTGGTCGAGACGAGCGACGCCGTGTTGGTCTGTCACCGCGAGGCCGTGCAGGACATCAAATCAATCGTACAGCAGCTTCCACCGGAACTGCGGTAGCGCCTGTCGGCGGCGGTTCGAAAAGGCCCAGACACCTTCAACCTGCAGCCTTGGCGGCACGAGTGACTTTTCGACGCTCCACTTCCTTCAATATCCGCTTACGGAGCCGGAGGTTTTTTGGTGTCACCTCGACGAATTCGTCCGCGGCAATGTATTCTATGGCCCGTTCGAGGGACAGTTTTGCGGCGGGGGTGAGCCCTGCCGCCACGCCTTCACCTTGCGACCGGAAATTCGTCAGCTTCTTTTCGCGCACGGCATTGACCGCGATATCCTCATTCCGCGGATTTTCGCCGATGACCATCCCCTCGTAAACGGCTTCGCCAGGTCCCACGAAGAGTTTGCCGCGCTCCTGGCACATCACCAGCGCGTAGGAAGTCGTGACGCCCGCTTCGGTCGCAATGAGCGTTCCTGTGGTGCGAGTGAGCACCTCACCCGCATAAGGTCCGTACTCCTTGAAAAGATGGGACATGACTCCACGACCGCTCGTGATATTCACGATGTCGATTTCCATCCCGATGAGGCCGCGCGTGGTGATGGACGCCTCGATCATCGTTGAATGCGGATGCTTTTCCATGTTGGTGAGCTGGCCCTTCCTGTTGGCCAGGTTCTGCATCACCGCACCGACGCATTCATCGGGAATCTCGAGCCATACGGTCTCGTAGGGTTCCAGTCGTTTGCCGTCGACCGTCTTTTCAATCACAGTCGGCCGCGAGACCAGGAGCTCGAATCCTTCCCGGCGCATCGTTTCGACCAACACCGCGACCTGCATGGCGCCCCGGGCCTTGACGTTGTAGACGCCGGCCCGATCCGTGTCCTCGACATAGATGGACACGTTCGTCTTCAATTCGCGGAAGAGTCGTTCCCGCAGCTGGCGCGACGTGACGAGCTTGCCGTCCTGACCGACAAGCGGGCCGTCATTGACGCAGAATTGCATCTCCAGCGTGGGCGGGTCGATTTGGGTGAAGGGGAGGGCGTGGCCGGCCTCGTCCGCTGTCAGGGTGTCACCGATGTCCACGTCCTCGAATCCGGACAGGCCGACGATATTGCCGGCAACACCGCCGATGTCAGTCTCGTGCGTCCCGAGACCGGAATACTCGAACACGCGGGTGATTTTCCCGCGGAGTCGCGTCCCGTCAGTGTGCCGGATGATGAACACCGGGTCGCCCACGTGGACCTTCCCGCCGAGGATCTTCCCGATGGCGATACGTCCCACGTAATCGCTCCAGTCAATGTTGGAGACCAGCATGTGGAACGGTTCGTTCGGCTTGGCAAAAGGAGGTGGAATATGGTCGAGAATCGTCTGGAAAAGGGGAGTCATGTCCCTTTTCTCATCACCCAATCGGTACATCATGTAGCCATCACGGCCGGACCCGTACACAACCGGGGCATCAAACTGCTCCTCGGTGGCGTTCAGCTCCATGAGAAGTTCGAGCACCTTGTCATACATCTTGGCGGGCTCGGCGTTTTCGCGATCCACCTTGTTGATGACGATGATCACCTTCAGCCCATGCTGAAGTGCTTTGCGCAGGACGAAACGGGTCTGGGCCTGGGGACCGTCATAGGCGTCGACCACCAGCAGGACGCCGTCCACCATCCGGAGAGCGCGCTCAACCTCGCCGCCAAAGTCGGCATGCCCTGGCGTGTCGACGATGTTGATAATCTTGTCCTTCCAATGGACGGACGTGTTCTTTGCCTTGATGGTGATTCCCTTCTCCCGTTCCAGGTCCATGGAATCCATCGCGCGCTCTTCCACCTGCTGATTGGCACGAAACACGCCGCCTTCCTTCAGCAACTTGTCCACGAGCGTGGTCTTCCCGTGATCGACGTGGGCAATGATGGCAATGTTGCGGATGCTCTGGTTCATGCGGCGGGCCGGTGGTATCTTGAAAAAGGGGCCCAACGTGCTTGGCGCATGAATTGAAGGCAAGGCCGAAGGCACGCCATCGGCTGAAGGATCCTGCCTTTGGCAGGTGGGCAGTCCACCGGGCCCATCCATGAATGTCGTGCGAGGGCAGTTGCGTCACGCCGCCGCAACGCCGGCCTCGGCAACCGGAAAGTAGCAGGTGAAGCAGGCCCCCTCTCCGACCTTGGTCTCCACGCCGACAAAGCCACGGTGGTGCCGCATCACTCGCAGGACGGTGGCGAGGCCCAGGCCTGTTGCGACCTCCCGGCGCTTCGTGGTAAAGAAAGGATCAAAGAGATGGCGTCGGACCTCGGCGGAGATTCCCGGACCCGTATCCCGGACGCTGATGGCCACGAATTCGCCAGCCGCAGCATCGGGGCTGATCCCTCGGGCGGCGGCTTCCGTGAGCGATACCGCTCGGGCGCTGCATAAAATGCTCCCTCCCGCCGGCATTGCGTCCCGGGCGTTCAAACAAAGGTTCATGATAACCTGATGGATTTCGCCACCATCGCCACGTATTGCCGGGAGACAGGCGGGAGAATCGATGTCGAGCGTGATGGCCTTTCCCACCAGCTTGCCGACCGTGGTTGCCGCTTCGCGTAAGAGACACGAAAGCTGAATCGGAGTCATGGGCTGATTTTCTTCCCGACCAAACATCAATATCCGCCGCAGCAGGGTGGCACCTTGCTGCGCACTCTGACGGATGACCTTGGCACGTTCCTGCACGGGACCACCGCCATCTGACTCCAGCATCTCGGCATTGCCGATGACCGACATCAGCAGGTTATTGACATCGTGCACGACCCCGCTGGCCAATTGACCCAGCAGATCGATCTGCTGCAATCGGAAGAGCTGCAGCTCCAGCTGCCTTTGATCCGTGGTGTCGCGCAGCATGAATTCAAAGAGCGCGCCATCCGACGATGGAAGCTGCACCACGGTCACCTCGGCACTCGCTTCGGGGACACGGGAAATCAGGAGGCTCGTAGCCAATGGCGGAGCTGATGCACGAAGGGCAGCGCTGCGGTTGAGTTGGTTGGCCAGCGACTTTGCTGCGGGTGTGGGGAAACAGTCGAGAATCCGTTCTGGCAGGACGCCAATCAGGTTCTGAAACGCGTGATTTGCGTGCAATATCCGTCCCTCGGAGTCGGTGAGCGCAATCGACACCGGGGAGTGCGCAACCGCAGCCTCGAACCGCGCCCGTTCATCGCACAACCTCCGGAATCGGTTCAGCCCGGTGATGGTTCGTACGCGTGTCCGCAGTTCGACTGGATCAACCGGCTTCGTCAGAAATTCGTCTGCACCGGCAGCCAGACCGCGAAGCCGGGCGCCGCGGCTGTCGAGCGCCGTCAGCAGAATAATCGGGATTTCGCGCAAGCTCGGATTGCTGCGGAGCTGCCGGCACACCTCGAAGCCATCAACTTCGGGCATGACCACGTCCAGGAGCACCACATCGGGTGAAACGCGAGCCGCGAGATCGAGGGCTTCGCGCCCGTCCTGGGCCGCCACCACGGTGTAGTCCTCTCGAGCAAGCAATCCTTCGAGCAGTTTTCGACCGACTTCATCGTCGTCAACGATCAAGACCGTACTGGACCGCATGGCGAAAAAAATGCCCCGGGCGCACAGCAAAGCCAATCCTTTTTCCTCCAGCAGGTTGGACTCGGTTTCCCGCCGTTGCGGTCGTTCAAAGCGACCGCAGCAGCTACTTGATAAAGCCCCGCTCTGCGAACCAGTAGAGCAATTGGGAGGTCCAGGGTGGCGCGGGGCGTCCCGGCCGGCCGAGTCCAAGCCCATGCGTTCCCGTCTCGTATATATGAAGTGAAAACGGCACCTCCGCGCGCCGCAGAGCCGCTGCAAAGAGGAGCGCATTTTCAACCGGGACACTCTTGTCCGCCACGGTGTGCCAGATGAATACTGGGGGTGTATCCTTGCTCACCTGCAGATGAGTCGAAAGCTGCTGCAATAATTCGGAGGTCGGGGCCTCCCCAAGCAATTGTCGTCGCGATCCGGCGTGAGCGAACTCCTGCATCGAGACGACCGGGTAGCAGAGCACCGCCAAATCGGGTCGTGCGGATTCCCGATCGATCGGGTCCGTCGTCCCTGGACCCAGGGCCTCGACGGATGCGAAATGGGTGATGAGGGTTGCCGCGAGATGTCCGCCGGCCGATGACCCGATTACCCCAACGCGGGACGGGTCGCGTCCATCGCGCCGTGCCATCGCGCGGACCAGCCGCAATGCCCTGGCAGCATCGTTGAGCATCACGGGATGACGGTAACCATATGACCCGAGTCGATATTTCAAGACGTAGGCCGTGATCCCGTGGGCGGCAAAAAACTCCGCGTAGCCAGTTCCCTCATGCTCGGCCAGATTGCTGTATCCGCCGCCGGGTAACACCAGCATCGTCGCCCCCGTGTGGTGCGACTTCTCGGGCGGGAACGGCGTCAGGGTCGGAATGTCCTCCGGCCGCTGGCCGAGTGCGCCAGGGGCGTCTCCTTCGTAAAGGCGAATGGGTCCGAGGATCAGCGGGTAAGGAGTCGAGTCCGGCCTGTCGTCAGCGGCCCGGCACGTGGACCCGTTGGGGCAGGAGGCAAGCGCGCATAGCAGTGCGAAGGTGCTGGGTGCAAGTCGGGCAAAATTCATGGGCGCAGGTGGACGATTGGAAAAAACAAAAAGGCTCCGGAAGTTTTGACGCTTCCGGAGCCAATTTGTGGGAGTGGGCGTTCGCCACACGCTCTTTCCCGGCGGCACACGCTTGGGCGCTCTCGCTGTAGCGGGCGGTGTGCTTCCCGACGCCACTCTCCGCGGCACGCGGATGTTTCGGTCTCATGGCGGGACCGTCCTGACCGTTGCCGGTCGGGATCTATTGAGTGAGGCCTCTACGCCCGGTTCGGACACTCCCTGCCGGGAGTGGCGCGCCGGACGTGGTGTAGACACGCCTGCAATCTCTAACTCTCGCGTCGTCACCTTTACCACGAGGACGGCGCCGGCTTTTGGCCGGCCGTTGGCCTCGCGCTACGGGTCTGACCTCTTATCTCTCAGGTTGCATTCGCTTTTGCAGCAGGGTGACCCCGTTTGTCGGGACCACCCCAGTGAGGAGGTTCACGGACTTTGCCAGGTCCGCTCGCTCCCCGCCGTCCCGGCTTCCTTGCGCGCCTCGCTCGCGGAGCGAGAGAGGCCTTTTGGCGGGGTTGGCCCGCCGGAAACCGCGACTGCGTTCTGGTCTGCGCAGTAGCAACCAAAACCCTCTGGGGTAACTGCGTCGGCGCACGGGTCGAAACGCCCCGTGGGCCTGACTCGACTCAGCGCGGTTTCTAATCGCGCCTCGCCGCTCAGTTCCTGATTCGTGTGTGGACTGACCGGACACGACTCCGGCCAGAGGAACTGGTGATATATGCCTCACACCGGCTTTCGCCGGCTCGAGGGGAGGGCAGCACCAGTTGCCGCCGACCTTTCCCCGGTCACCCGGGATTATCCCAGCCGCGCTCTCAGTGACGTTTTTCAGGTCCCTGCACTGCGACTGTTCTATCAAGGAACACGAGGGAGCGTGCGCCACTTCGTTCCGGGGAGAAGCTTTTGTTCTCACCAACTTCTTCACAAAAAAATCTGGTGAATAATTTGTGGATAACCTGACCCACGGGATATTCACAGAAATCGCTTCGCGTGGCCCGCATTTCCACTTTGCTGCACTGTGGTCATGTCGCCCCGGGAACTTCCGATTTATGAACTGGAAAACGCCGTCGTGTCTTCGCTGCGCGCCGCCGGGCGTCTGATTGTCCAGGCGCCGACGGGATCGGGCAAATCGACCCAGATTCCGCAGATGCTTTGGGCAGATGGACTGCTCGGCGCCCGTGGGGAGGTCGTCGTGCTGCAGCCCCGCCGGATGGCCGCCCGCCTGCTCGCGAAGCGCGTGGCGGAGGAGACCGGCACACGGCTGGGGGATGAGGTTGGCTATCAAATCCGGCTTGAATCGCGGGTGAGCGAACGCACCCGGATCCGCTTCGTGACCGAGGGGATTCTGCTGCGCCAAATGTCCTTCGATCCGACGCTGCGGGGCATCAGTGCCATTGTCTTCGACGAATTTCACGAGCGGCACCTTCACGGCGACATCTCGCTCGCTCGCGCCCTGCAACTGCAGCGTGGCGTTCGGCCGGACCTCAGGCTGATCGTGATGTCGGCAACTCTCGAGGCCGAGCGCCTGCAATCCTACCTCGCACCCTGCGACTTGCTCGTCTCAGCCGGACGCAGCTTCCCCGTTCGGATCGAGTACCTGTCTCGGCCGGTAAATACCGAGCAGGAGCCGGTGTGGGCGGTAGCCGCCCGGGAGTGTGCACGCGCGGCGGGCATCTGCGACGGCGACATGCTGGTCTTCATGCCGGGGGCCTATGAAATCAATCGCACGATCCAGGCAATCCAGGAAATTCGGGCTCTCCGCGATTTCGTCACCTTTCCGCTCCATGGTGAGCTTGCGAGCGAACAACAGGATCGTGCGGTTGCGCGCCACCGCGCGCGCAAGATCATTGTCTCCACCAATGTCGCCGAGACCTCGCTCACGATCGAGGGTGTCACGATCGTGATCGACAGTGGACTGGCGCGAATCGCGCGCTTCGATCCGCATCGCGGGATCAACACGCTGCTGGTCGAAAGGATTTCCGTGGCAAATGCCGACCAGCGGGCGGGGCGGGCCGGCCGGACCGCGCCCGGAATCTGCATCCGCCTGTGGACGGAACGGGAACACGGCCAGCGCTCCCTCCAGGAACTCCCGGAGGTGCGACGGCTGGATCTCGCCGAGGTGGTCCTGACCTTGAAAGCAGGCGGGATTGACGACGTATTCAATTTCCCGTGGCTGGAGAAGCCGGATCCGAAAGCGCTTGCGCGGGCGGAGATGCTGCTGGCCGATCTCGGGGCGCTCGCGATTCGAGCAGATCCGCAAGGCGGAGCTCAGAGCTCAACGCCTGGAGATCCGAGCGCGGGCACCGGGGCATTGCGGCCAGGCCCGACGGCTTCGAGCCCGGGATACCCGACCATCACGGAAACCGGCCGACGAATGCTCCGGTTTCCGGTGCACCCGCGTTATGCGCGCATGTTTCTTGCCGCCCACGAGCGGCGCTGCGTGCGTGCCGTGGCGCTGATGGCGGCGCTGACCCAAGGGCGGAACTTCCTGCTGCGCGGCGTCTCGCGCGAGGTGGAACAGGCGCGCGAGGATGTGCTCGGCGAGGAGCAAGAGAGTGACTTCTTCCTCCTGCTGCGCGCCTGGCGCTATGCCGACCAGGGAAACTACGGGCTCGAAGCGTGCCGGCGACTGGGCATCCACGCGCAAGGTGTCCGCCAGGTGGGGCCGATCCTCGCGCAGTTTCTGGAGATTGCCGCCCAGGAGGGACTCGATGTCGGCGAACATCCGTTCGACAGTATGGCCGTGCGCAAGTGCGTCGTCGCCGGCTTTTCGGACCAATTGGCCAAACGACTGGATGCCGGCACGCTGCGGTGCGACCTCGTACACCAGCGACGCGGCGTGCTTGCGCGGGAAAGCGCCATTCAAAAGGCGCCCCTCCTCGTCGCCGCGGAAATCAGTGAAATCGGCGGCCGTGGTGGCGAGGTCAATGTGTTGCTGACCTTGGCCACCGCAGTGGAGGAAGCCTGGCTGGGCGAACTCTTCCCCGACGACTATCATGAAACCACCGGCGTCGACTACGATGCGAGCCAAAGACGGGTGGTGATCCGCCGCGAGCGACGGTTTCGCGATCTCGTCCTCGATTCGAAAACGAGTGCCGATGAGGTTCCGCTGGATGCGGCGGCGGAGCTGCTGACCCGGGAGGTGCTCGCCGGCCGCCTGAAGCTGGCGGCATGGGATGAAGCCGTGGAGCATTGGATCATACGGGTGAATCGGCTCGCCGAATGGTTTCCCGAACTCGAGGTGAACCCCATCACGATGGCGGACCGCGCCACGCTGATCGAACAGGTCTGCCACGGGGAAACCGGCTACCGCGGAATCAAGGGCAAACCGGTCATGCCGGTGCTGCGCAGCTGGCTGACGTCCGAGCAGCTGGCGGTGCTGGATGATTTCCTGCCCGAGCGGATGGTCATGGCGAATGGCCGCCGCTCCCGGTTGACCTACCACGCGGAAGGGCCGCCGGTGCTGAGCGCGCGGATCCAGGAACTGTACGGCATCGAGCGAACCTTTGCCGTCGGCCATGGCCGGGTGCCGGTTAAGATCGAGATCCTGGCGCCGAACCAGCGGCCAATCCAGGTGACGGAGGATCTGGCGGCATTCTGGCGTGACATGTATCCGAAGATTAAGGTCGAACTTTCGCGCCGCTACCCGCGGCACGAATGGCGGTAGGAGTCTGTCGGACTTGCGTGGACCTACGTGGACCGTTCTGAAAGGGCGCACCCGGATCATATGTCAGCGTTGTCCGGGCAGCAGCCGACACTTGCCTCCAGACGTGGCGGCGGCACGCTGGAGAGCGACGCGCTCATGAAATCTTCCCTGCCTTTGTCCGCCCTGGCCGTGCTCGGCCTTGCCCTTGGCTGCCATTCCGCCCTGTCCGGCGCCGTGACCCCGGTGCCCCGGGAGGTGGTGCCGGAGAAGGTGCCCGGTGCAAAATCGCGCAACGTGGTCTTCATCCTGGCCGATGATCACCGCTATGACGCCATGAGTTTCCTGGGGCACCAATTCGCGCGGACGCCCCAGATGGACGCGATGGCACGGCACGGGGTGCATTTGAAGAACGCGCTCGTGACCACGTCGCTCTGTTCGCCCAGCCGGGCATCGATCCTCACCGGGCTCTACACCTTTCGTCATCGCGTGATCGACAACAACCGGCCGATTCCACCGGGCACAGTGTACTTTCCCCAATACCTGCAAAAAGCGGGCTATGCGACCGCCTTCATCGGGAAATGGCACATGGGGGGCGAATCGGACGAAAGGCGGCCCGGGTTCGATCGTTGGATCAGCTTCCGCGGCCAGGGACATTATTTGTCACCAAATGCCAATTACACTCTCAACGTGGATGGGAAGCGGGTGCCGCAGCGGGGGTACATCACCGACGAACTGACCGACTATGCCATTGACTGGCTGCGACAGCAGCAACCGCGGGAGAAGCCGTTCTTCCTCTATCTCTCGCACAAGGCGGTGCACGCCAACTTCACGCCGGCTCCCCGCCATGAGGATTCGCTGGCCTCGCTTCCCTTCCAGCGTCCCGCAACCGAGCCCAAGGCTGATCGCTCGGCGCATCAGCCCCGTTGGCTGGCCGACCAGCGCAACAGCTGGCATGGCGTCGATTTTCCCTATCACAGCGAACTGGACATCGAAAAGTACTACAAGCGCTACTGCGAGACCCTCGGGGCGGTGGACGACAGCATCGGCCGGATCATGGAGCAGTTGAAGGCGATGGGAATCCACGATGAAACCCTCGTGATCTACATGGGGGACAATGGCTTCATGTTCGGTGAGCACGGCTTGATCGACAAGCGGGTGGCGTACGAGACCTCGATTCGCGTGCCGATGCTCATGCAGTGTCCTGAATTGTTCAAAGGCGGCACCATCATCGATCAGGTGGTGGCCAACATCGATGTGGCACCCACGATCATGGAGGCGGCCGGTCTCGCCGTCCCCCGGCATTTCGACGGGCGGAGCTTCCTGCCGCTGGCGCAGGGCCGCACCATCCCCTGGCGCGACTATTTCCTCTACGTCTACTACTGGGAAAAGAATTTCCCGCAGTCACCGACCGTCTTTTCGCTGCGCGGGGATCGCTTCAAGTATATCACCTATTATGGGCTGTGGGACGCCGATGAGCTTTACGATCTGCGGGCGGATCCGAACGAGTCCCGGAACCTGCTGTACGATCCGGAATTCGCGCCCATCGCGGAAGAAATGGAGACGCGGCTGTACGCGATGATGGACGAGCTTGGTGGCATGGAGATACCGCTGAATGCCCCAATGGGCCGTTCGAGCAACAAGCGGCTCAAATCGAGGGGTGGAGAACGGGCGGCCGATTTTCCGGAACCGCTCGTGGTGGAGCGCCCCCTCAACACGAACGCCAACTGAGCCACACCGCGGGTTCCACACCCGCGGGACGATGCAGCCTGACGCGCTGCTTGCAGGGCCGGCGGAATGTCAGCGCTGCAGCGGAAACACCTTCAGCGAGCCGTACTCGCAGCGCACGGTCCGCCCCATCTGCCGCAGCCCGATCCAGCCGGGATGATTCCAGACGGGGCCGTGCGTCCTGCCATCGTCATCGAATCCCAGCGATACCACGTCGTCGACCATGAGCCGGATGGTGCCGCCACGTTTGTACAGGCGCACCACCTGCCAGGATCCCTGCGGGGCGTCGCGAATCAGGTCGGGCCCGGCCGCGACATAGCTGAAGCCGGCGTTCTTGCGGAGGTTCGCGTGCCCCCGCTCGCCCGCCCAGTACGAGATATGATAGCCGTTGAGGTCGCCGCTGTGGTACTGCTTGAAGGTTCCATCGCGCGGTTTCAGGGCGGGATCGAAGATGCTTTCGCCATGGATCCCACGCGTGCTGAAGAAGACAATGTTCAGCCCTTCCGTGCGGTCCTGGGGTCGGAGGGTGAACTCCAGCAGGAAGTCGGCGGGCATCTCCTTGGTCAGCCAGCACACCAGGTGATTCAGGACCTGGCCGGGTTTGCTTTCGAGGACGAGGTTGCCGTCCTGGATGCTCATCCGCATGCCACCTTCCAATTTCCAGTCACGCAACTCGCCCGGATCGTCGAACGAGGTCTCATAGACCGGGCGGTCCCAGGCCACATCGTTTGGTACGAAACGCTGCCCAACACTCTCGTGCGGCGGCGGTGGTGGTGGGTCCCCGGCGCGGCCGGCGCTTCCCAGTGCGAGCAGGATGCACAGGAACTGTCCGGGCCGCCGCAGGATGCTCGGGTGCAACGCTTGGATCGAAAAGTTCATGGCCTGATCTGGCTGCGGGATCGCCCGGATTTCAACCTCTCTTTTCCCCGCCCAAGCCAAGGGCGACACCCACGGCACATCCCACGGTGAAGCCGATGACGTGCGCCCCGACATCGACGCGAAAGCCTCCCGCCCCATAGAGCGCAAGGACGATCGCGCCCGAGGCAATTGGCACCAGGATCTCCCGCCGGCGCAGGTGCCGTCGAACGCGGAACAGGATGCCCGCAGCACGCCCGGCCAGCAGGCCAATCGCGGCGAATACCGCCGTGGAGGCTCCGAGCGAACGATACGGCGCCGGATAATGAATCGTAACGAGGATCGCGTTGGCCCACACGGAGGTGACGGCAAGCCACAGCCACGCCCGGCCGCGGCCGACCGTGGTGATGAGAGCGGCGAAAGCGAAGGTGCCACCCAGCACATTGGATAGGACGTGGGCTGCATCCCCGTGCAGAAACAGGGCGGTTGCCGTGCGCCACCATTCACCACCGTCGACGACTGCCGTCGCATCAAGCGCCCCGTATGCCATCCATTCCGGATGCTGGATCTGCAGGGTGAACAGGGCAAGAACCAGTACCGCCCAGATTAATGGCGTGAGGAGGTCGAGAGGGTAAGAGAAGGGGAGATTGATGGCCGCGGGCGGCCAGCCCAGGCTCTCCCGATCGAAGCGGAGCAGTTGCTCACGAGCCTGGTCCAGTGTCGCGGGCTCGACCAGCAGTTGATGGCTCCCAGGGCGCGGAACGAGCCAGCAGGAATGGCCCGCCGCGAGAATCACCAAACCATGTTCGAATGCATCCCGATCACTGGCGTACCGGCCGGCTTCGACCAGATGATCGGGAACTTCCGCGTCGGGCGGACTCGCCATCGATTCGGGAACAGACATTCCTGGCAGCATAGTCGCTCTGCCGGATAATTCCACCGTGGAGGGATTCCTCTTTTTCGCTGACGAGCGCCCGCGGGCATGCGTACTTCGCCAGATGAGATTGTCGGGTCCGCTCTGCTTCGCCTTCCTGATCCTTTGCTGGCCTGGCGCCGGCCGGGCCGTGGGCGCCGGGCTTTTTCTCAGTCCGGCAACCACTCAGGTGGAGCATCAGGGGAGTGGAATCGACGGCGGTTCGGGCTCGAGCGTCGCACTGGGATTGACCTGGGGTCCGACGCTTTCCCAGGAAGCGGATTTGGTCTGGTCCCGATCACCATGGTCGATGGAGGACCCGGGTGGGGGGCTTGGCAATCCAGGCCGGGTAGGCGATGGCGACGCCGTGTCGCTGCTCGCAAGCTACCGCTACTTTTTTGGGCACAGCACAGACCGGATTAGGCCCTACCTTGGCGCCTGGGGTGGAAAAAGCAGGATCAGCGGGCATGTGGCCACCAGTCTTTCGGGACAGGCCTATGCCGGGTTCGCACGGGAATGGGTCGGCGCCTACGGGGGATTGGCCGGCTTCACCCTGGCGCTCGGCCGAATCGTCTCGCTGGATCTGGGTTACCGCTACCTGCAGACAGGCGGCCTCGATTACGACACCAGGATCTTCGGCGGATCGGCGGGGTATACGGATGATCCCGGGCCGCGAACCCACTTCGACGGGTTCAAGACCCACGGCCTGCAACTGGCGCTGAAAATCCGGCTCTGACCTCCGCGCTTTGTTTCGCGGTTTCTTGGGCGGGGATTCTTGTACCTGGCGGCGGTCAGCCGCGGCGACGGTGCGCGGGCAGATTGCAAATCGAGCGCGGACGCAGAGGATGAATACCATGCCCCGCCTCCAACATGGCTCCCGCCGCGATGCGGTGATCGTTGGCAGCGGGCCGAACGGCCTCACGGCGGCCGTATTGCTCGCACGGGCAGGCTGGTCGGTGCAGGTTCTCGAGGCCGCAAGTGCATCCGGCGGCGGATGCCGGACTGAGGAGCTAACGCTACCGGGTTTTCTGCACGACATTTGTGCTGCGGTGCATCCCACGGCCGCGCTGTCGCCGGCCTTTGCGGATCTTGGATTGGAGAGATTCGGGCTCAGCTGGGTGCGCGCCAGTGTGCCGCTCGCCCATCCTCTTCCCGATGGCGAGGTGGCGGTGCTGAGGCGGTCGGTTGAGGCAACAGCGCATTCGCTCGATGGCGACGGCCCGGCTTGGAGGGCACTCCTCGAGCCTTTTTCGGATCCGGCATTCCTGCGTTCGTTGCTCGGGCCGGCCTGGCGTCGTGGAGGTGTTTCGCTGTTGCGTCGGGCTCGCTTCGGTCGTTTCGCGCTCCGCTCGTGCGAGCACGTGGTGCAGGGCTGTTTTCGCGGTGCATCGGCACAGGCGCTGTTTGGAGGTTGCGCGGCGCATTCCGGTCACGGACTGGATCGAGCGGGCACGGCCGCATTCGGGATGGTGCTGGCGCTGGCCGGTCACGTGGTCGACTGGCCATGCGTTCGCGGCGGCTCAGGACAGCTCATTCGCGCTTTGGAACAGGCGCTCGCGCACCACGGTGGCACGATTCAAACCGGCCGGCGCATCTCAGCGTGGCAGGATTTGCCGGAGACGACCGCGGTACTTTTCGATCTAAGCCCGCGTCAGGTGGCGGCGATTTGTGGCGATGCACTGCCATCCGGCTACCGGTCGCGCTTGCAGAGCTATCGCCATGGACCAGGAGTCTTCAAGGTGGATTGGGCGCTCGATGGCCCGATCCCGTGGCGCAACCCGGAATGTGCCGGCGCAATGGTGGTCCACGTCGGTGGCACATTTGCGGAGGTCGCACACGCCGAGCATCAGGTGATGTCCGGCCGGACGTCCGAGACGCCGTTTGTGCTGGTCGCCCAGCAGTCGGTGTTCGATACCTCGCGCAGTCCGGCTGGCCGGCAGACCGGCTGGGCGTATTGCCATGTGCCCAACGGATCGAAGGAAGACATGACCTTTCGGATTGAAGCGCAAGTCGAGCGTTTCGCCCCGGGATTTCGCGATCAGATCCTTGCGCGCCACAGCATCAGCCCCATCCGGCTCGAGGGACACAACGCCGCCATGATCGGAGGCGACATCGGAGGGGGGCGGAACGATCTGCGGCAGTTTCTATTCAGGCCGACACCCCGGCTCGATCCCTACACCACGCCGAATCCGCGCATCTTCATTTGCTCGAGCGCGACCCCTCCGGGCGGCGGGGTTCACGGAATGTGTGGGTATCATGCGGCGCAATCGGTGATGAACCGGTGGCCGTAGCAGCCCGTCGGACTTGCAGACGGGAGCGTGGGCTTCGCGGCGACAATTGCTTGCGATTCAAGTCCCCGCTCGACGGGCTGCTGATTTCGCGCTGCATGCCGGCAATGAGGCGCCCATGGACCGGATCCGCGACGCAGTGCGACTGTGCACTGCTGGGCAAGCTGCAGGCCGGATCGCCCGGCGGATCACATCCTCACCAGCTTCGCGTCCTTCAGGACCGACTTTGGATCCGCAATGCCGACGCCAGGCCCCATCGGCACGGTGAGTTCGCCGTCGATGATCTTCAGGGCGGGATCGAACCACTGGCCGAAGGTCTTTACGCCTTCCTTGTATTCCTGCCAGCCACCGATATCCGGGACCACCGCCGCGAAGTGGAGCATGTACACGAACCCAAACCCGCCCGAAATGTGCGCAATGGTTGACATGTTGCGCAACGCGGCCATCCGGGCGACGCGGAGGGATCGAATCAGGCCGCCGTAATAGAAGATGTCCGGCTGCACGATGTCGGCGACCTGCGTCAGGATCTGCTCACGAAAGCGTGCCTCGCTCGATTCCTGCTCGCCCAGCGAGACCGGAAGGGTGAGCGCATCCGTGACCTGCTTGGTGGCGATGAAATCATCGAATGGGCATGGCTCCTCGAAATACACCGCCTGGATTTCCTCGAGCATCCGTCCAATCCGGATGGCTTCCTTCGCGTCATACGAGCTGTTGGCGTCGCCATGGATGGCAATGCCATCACCCAGCACCTTGCGGGTGAGCGGAATGAGCCGTTCGGTGCGGTTGGGCAATGCGTCCCGGTTGCGGCTCATCCGGCCGCCGAGGCGGTACTTCACCGCCTTGGCGCCGGTCTCGGCAATCAGCGACTGCAGGTGCTCGATTTCCTGTTCCGGCGTGGTGTCGCGCCGGCCGCTCGCGATGTAGAATGGCACGCGGGAGCGAACCTGCGACCCGAGCAGCTGATGGATGGAGCGCCCGGCAACGCGGCCGAGGAGATCCAGCACGGCGAACTCCACCAGCGCGAACGGACTCCAGAAGGCGAGCCCCTGCAACTTGTAGTTGCTGCCCTGGCGATAGATTTCGAACTGGTGCTCCTCGAGGTCGCGGGCGTCCTTCCCGATCAGATACGGTGCGATCAGCCGCGTCAGGATGGGATGCAGCACCTGCATCCGGCCGTTGTCGAGCGAAAGCCCCTCGGCGCCGCCTTTGGCCCGGACGCGGACGAAGTGCTGGCGGCCGATGGCGAGCAGATCGATCGACTCGATGATGACCGGCTCACGGATGAGTTCCTTCACGGTAAGGACGGGACGCGCGGCAGCGGCGGCCAGCGCTTCGTTGGTGGTGGCGGGAAACTGTCGTGCCACAGAGGAACTGGCGGCGGCGCGGACACCGGCGGCGGCGGCCGAAGCGGCGATCGTCTGGGCAATGAAACGACGGCGGGTGAGCGGCATGGTGTATCGATGTTGGGATTGGTCTTTGGGGGGAAGGGGAGGCGCGATGGGGGGAGCCCAATGGGCCACGATCCGGTTCAGGGATAGGTGACCCGGTCGCGGTCATCAATCGCGATGAGTCCGCGACCGATCAGCGTCTCGACGACTCCGGCAACTTCATCGGGCGCGAGTGCATTGCCGTAGAACGCCTTGATGTGCGACAGCAGCGTCTTCCGGCGGACCGGCCGGGCCTTGGTCTGCCGCTGCAGGCGATCGATAAGTTTGGCCAGGCGTTCGGGCGCCTCCGGGTTTGGCGCTACCGGGTCGACCGCCACCGGCACCGATGGCACGACGTCAGGTCTTCTGACCGTAGGTAGGGTTTCGTCTCGGGCAGCGCGGCGGGACGGGGTGCTCCCGCGCGATGCGGGCGCCGTTTTGCCGGTCCGTCGCCCGAAGAACGGCAGTGCATCGAACGAGTCGTGTCGGCTGACGTCGATATGGTCCGCGCGAAGATGGGCAACGAGGGGGTTGAAATCCTTGTCCCGCGAAACGATGTAATACCGGCGTTCGGGGTGTCGGACCACCGCCTTGCCGAGGTGGCAGGCCAGCACGAGGTCGAGCGCGTTACGGCCGGAAGCGCCAACTTCAATCAGGTCCACCTTGGCCGCGTGCCGGTGAATCTGGCGGACAAACGCGAGGTCCATCTTCTTCTGCTTCTCACCAATGAGCAGGGTCACGGCGACGGGCAGGGTGGCCACGAGTTCCAGGTTCACGGTCGGCACATTCTCGAAATCGACGAACACGTGGTGATCGGTGTCGGTCTCCGGCATGACCCGAGTGTGTCATGCGTTCCCGAGGTGGCGAGCCGAGTTTGCGCCCGACGGGATTGCCATTCGAATCGGAAATATCTCCATCCAAGACGCGACGGAACAGGGAGGCGGTCGGACGGCAGGAAAAAACAAGTATCGTTTTCCTCGCGGCGCATCATTAGAACCCTGCCCAAGCTTACGCTACGGCCACGAACGGGCATCCCGCCGGTTTGGAAGCCCGGGCACGGCCGATTCCAATCATGCGAGACGAATATGTGAAGGCGGCGCTCCAGGTCATTGATGATCCGAACGTCCTCATCAATGTGGTATCTCGGCGGGTAAAGCAGTTGAAGCGGGGCAACCGGGCGCTGGTCGAGTCCCTCGAAAAGCTCTCCGCCGAGGATACCGCGCTCCGGGAGATCATCGAACGCAAGATCAGCTTTGAGCCGGCGACCGAGGCGGAAATCGCGGCGCACCGGGGCTGAGTGGCCGCTGGGCAATGCCTGCGGAGCAGCCGGGAACGGCAGCCGGCTGGCGCCTGCCGGCGTGAGGCCGAATTAGCGGAGTCAAACTGGTGCCGTGACGGAACTTTTTCCCACCGCCGGCAACGTTTTACGTTCGTGCGACAATTGCACGCCATGCCGACGTTGCACCGGCATGGCGCGACTGCTCGCATCAGCGCGATGACCGAGAAAACGGGCAAAACCGGGAAAATCAGCGTTAAGGCGCTCGTGGCGGATGACGCCGGGGACCTGCAGGAGTTGATTGCCTGCTGGCTCGAGGATGCCGGCCATCAGGTAAGACGCGCCTCGAACGGACGCGAAATCATGCAGCTCATTCGCGAGGAGGTATTTGACCTTTTGGTCACGGATATCCTGATGCCGGACGGCGACGGCTGGGACGCCATCGCCGAGGTGCATCGGCTCTGGCCGGACACGCGAATCATCGCCATGTCGGGCGGGAGCCGGGAGATGCCACCAAACGCGGTTCTGCGCGCTGCGCGGGCCGCTGGAGCGATCGCGGTGCTCCAAAAGCCCTTCAACCGAGCCGCTTTCATGGAGGCTGTTGCAGCCGTATTTCTTCCAGTGCGGGACCGGAAACAGTAGGCGTCGACCCGGAAATTTCCTCGATTCAGGAAATCCCCGGCTGAGCGACTTGTTGGAGCGGCGACCCCTGTTCTGACGAGCACGTCCAAATTACCAATTGGGTGCGGGGTTGCCAAGGTTCTTGCCCACAGGTCCGGCGGGCGCCGCGGCGGATCTTCCGGAATTCCGGAAGTTTTGCAGATTGGCTCGTCCGGACAAACCCACAGGCTCACCACAATTCGATGGCAATCAGCGACCCCATGTCGCTACGGATTCCTTAAACCACCTCACCGTGGATTTTTCCCATGCTTGCGCTCACCAAGAAGTCAAAAACAGCACAGAGGCCACTCCGGGTGGTCGTCGCGGATGACGTCCGCGAGATCCAGGACCTCGTCACGATCTGGCTGCAGGAAGAGGGACATCAGGTCAGGCATGCCTCGAATGGCCGCGAGGTAGTCCGCGTTGTCTGTGACGAGCCAACGGATCTCGTGATCACGGATATCGTGATGCCGGAGGGCGATGGATGGGATGCCATCCTGACCATCAACCGGCTGCGGCCGGCAACCCGGATTCTCGCCATCTCGGGCGGAGGAAAGCAAATGCCCGCCGACGCCTGCCTGAGGGTCGCAAAGGGAGTCGGGGCGGACGGCGTGTTGAAGAAACCGTTTGGCCGCTCGCAACTCCTGGCGGCCGTGGCCCAGGTGAGCGCCCCGGTGGGCTGAAGTCCGCCGCGACGGCGGTTGCGCTGAAATTTGGGTCAATAATTGACTCACCGGCGAGTCAAGGTTGCCAAGCTGCGGAAGTGCGACAGGAAATGGACCGCCTGATTAATGCGGTTCCGCTTCCATCAAGTCATCCTTGTCGCCCCATGGCTCGTCATCGGGGGAAATTCGCCGGGTGCCGAAGCGGTACGATTTGAACCCTCCAGCAGTGCGGCGTCCGGGATGAAGGCGGACGCGGCCCCGCCTCCGATGGCACGATCAGGGAGCGGCGAAGCGATTCAGCTGAGCCCATTGGAGGTGCGGGGTACACGCGAAGACGACCCGGCCTTTGATGCGACCGGCATGGGCACGTACGAACAGCAGTTGCGCGATGTGCCGTTTGCGAACGATCTGACGACTGCGGAGGCGTTCGAGGATGATGAAACGGCCATGGAACTGGTCGGCGAGCTGCGGCAGATAGCCACGCCTTCGCCGGTGGATCTGGCCACCGGCGACAGTCGGATGAACCTGCGTGGATTTCCAACGCCCTTGTTGCGGAATGGATTCGTCACCATGGGCGCGCTCGACATGTTGAATACGAGCCGGACGATCGTCATTCAGGGCGCCCTCGTGCCGGTGCTTGGACGCGCGGCGCCGGGCGGGATTCAGGACTTCCTCACGGGGCGGCCGCGATCCAGGGCCGGGCAGTCGTACAGCTATTCTTTTTCATCGCTCCAGCGCCAGAATGCGGCGGCCGAGGTCGTGGGGGTGACGAAGCCGAAGCAGGCCTGGCACCGGGTCGCGGCGCAATGGAACCGGAAAACCGGTCCCGAACACTACGCCGCATCGGAGACCCGCGCGGCGGGGAGTTCGCTCACCTGGAAGCACAGTGCGGCCGCGAGCACACTCTGGGCGGTGGATTACCAGCAGGTGCATGCGACGGCGGCACCGGGAATACCTGAATATCGGCGTGCGACCGGACAGAAGATTCTGGGCCCTTATCTTCCCCTCGCCGGGTTCAATGCACTTGGTCCGGAGGCAGGAGTGCGGCGTCGCACCGCCTCGGCGATGGTGCTGCTCGATGCTCAACCGCATCCCAAAGTTGCTCTGCGCGCCGGCTTGGAGGCGTGGTGGCGGACACTGGAGCAGGATCGATTCACGACTTCCGTGTACAACGTCGCGACCGGACGGTTCGACGGGACGCGTGAACCCAGGCACCTGGAACAGCCCCAACGGACGGCGTTGGGGCATCTGGAAATCACCGGCCGGTTTCACGCGCTGCATGGGGAGCACAAATTGATGGCGGCGCTGAATCATACCGAGGGCGTTTACCTCCGGGACGAGCGCGCGCTGGCCACTGCATTGCGCAATGCGCTGCCCGCGACGGTGCGGCTCTTCCGGCCGGAGTCCCCAGACTATTTCCGGCCGGCATTCGACCGCGAAAGCTACAGCCGGATTCTCACCGATCGGCGGGAGGATGCGCGTTATACCGCGCTCGAGCTGAGCGAACGGATGGCCTTGGCGCAGGGCCGTTGGGTTTTCACCTCCGGGCTGAGGCAGGATTACATCGCACTGGAGATTTCCGATCGGCGCCAGGACGCAGCCCGGCCGCGGGTCGAGACTGCCACCGAGCAACTCACCTACCACTTCGGCGTGAATTATCAGGCGAGGCCCAGCCGGCTGCTCCTGTTCGCGACGCATAGCACTGCCTTCGAACCGTCGACGCGCATCGATGCGCGCACCGGCCGGGTGCAGGACAACGAAATGACGCGCGGCTACGAGGCAGGGCTGAAGGGTCGGTTCTTGAAGCAGGCGCTCGATGTCAGTGCCGCCGGCTTCCTGCTCTTCAACGAGGCGATCTCACGACGCAACCCGCTTTACGATGATCCGCTTTTCGATGCCAACCAGACGCAGCCGCAACTTGTCGCGTCGGGCGAGGAGCGGTTCTCCGGTGGCAAATTGGATGCCCGCTTGAAATTGGCGCCCCTGACCGTCTCGGCACGGGTCGCCTATGCCGAAGCCATCACGACTGCGTCACCCGACATCCCTGAAGAAGTCGGACGGCAGATGACGCGGGTTCCGCCTTACACGGCGAGTGCGTCGGCCAGCTATGCTTTTCCCAAGGGACGGCTTCATGGGATTTCGGTGGGAGCAAGCTGGAATTACGTCGCAGGGTTCACGGCCACCTACGGCGACAACCAGCGCGAGCTCCTCGATTATCCCGGCTATGGCCTGGTGGGCCTCAACGCCAGCCGGGCGTTCAAACGCGGTAAGTACACCCATCAAGTGGGCATGGCGGTGCGGAACGCACTGAATTACGATTTTCTGCTGAAACAGGCTCGGTTGGGCGCCGAGCGAGAATGGACCGGCAGCTGGCGAGTCGGCTTCTAAACGGTCGGCGCAATTCAGCCTGGCCGGCCCGACCGGTGCTTTCAGTGCCGGCAAAGCCGGCCGGGGTCCACGACGAAGCCGCCGGCGCTTCGGGCGATCTTCCCGCGGCCGGCCAGAAATTCGACCAGCTGCATCGCGGTCATCCCGCTGGCGGAACAGGTGTGGAACCGGGTCGTCCGACCAAAGCGCCGGGTGATCGCATCGGCGAGCGACTCGCGCGTATGGAAACGGGCCGGCTCCGCCAGCATCGCAATCACCTCGTGTCCGTGAATCTCCGAAGGCATGTTCGCAGGCCGCCATTGAAGCATCCCGGCCCGTGGCCGACTCGTCACCGGTTGCGCAATGCTGGTGAATTCTTGCTGCGCCTTCCGAACATCCGGTCATTTAACACACGGGCATGGCTTGCCTCGCACCGCATCATCTTGCAAACCACCGGCGTGAGGATCGCAATTGTGGAGGACCACGTGATGTTCCGGGAGGTGCTGCGCAAGGTGTGCGAGCAGGAACTTCAGCATGAGGTGGCGGGGGAAACCGGCGACGGTCGTTCCGCGGTCGCGCTGGTGGCCCGGATCAAGCCGGACCTCGTCCTGCTGGACCTGCACCTGCCGAACCTCGACGGCTTTGGGGTGCTGGAGGAGATCAGGAAGGTGTCCCCCGACTCACGAATCCTGATCCTTTCGTCGCATTGTGACGAATACACGGTGTACCGCGTCGAACAGGCGCGGGTCCAGGGCTTTGTCGACAAGAACACCAACACCGTGGCCGCATTGAAGGACGCCATCATCGCAGTGGCTGCCGGCCGGATCGCCTTCTCCAGGGCCTACCAGAACGTGCGCCGCGCACGCCAGGCGGACCCCATGTCATTCGACAAGATTCTCACCGATCGCGAACGCGCAATCCTGTCATTCGTGGGCGAGTCGCTCACGGATGACGAGATTGCAGCCCGGCTCTCCATTAGCGTGGAGACCGTGCAGAAGCACCGGCTCAACACCCTGCGCAAACTCGAGCTGAATTCGACGATGGAACTGGTCCGCTACGCCCGCGAACACGGCTTCACGCTCTCTGCCCCGCGGAGCGGTGATGACGTAATGTTGCCGTGAGTCGCGCCAGTTCGCGGCGGACCACCCGGATCGAATCGGCACAGTCCCTGGCGTGGCGTGCCTTTGCCGCATGCTCGAGCCCGGCAGCGGCCGACATCAGTGAGTCGTCGCCCACCATCCGGGCCCGGCTCACGACCTCGTGGGCGGCAAGGGACAGCGTCGGATAATCGAGCGCCTGGCCGGCCGCGATGACTCCGGCTTCCGCCTCGGCGAGTGATGCCAGGAAGCGTTCAATCTGCCGCTCCAGCCCCTGCTCCGCATCACCGGCGAGGTAATTCAGGAGCGACAGGTCGAGTGGGTGGCGGTCTGGGGCGGCCACCGCGTCATCGGGCGCTTGCACCGAGGCGGACGCCAGCATCTGCCGACCGGCGGCCCGGAGCGCCTTCCGCAGTTTCTCCGGTGTCAGCGGCTTGCCGACAAACGCATCCATCCCTGCCTGGAGACAGACATCACGATCACTCGCGGTGCAATAGGCGGTCACGGCCAGCAGCACAGCCCGCGAACCCTCGGACTCCGTCTCCCGCATCTGCCGGGCAACCTCGGTGCCATCCATGTCCGGAAGATTGCGATCGAGCAGGACGACATTGTAGCGCTTTTCACGGAACAGCCGGAGCGCCTCCGCACCGGTGCGTGCCCGTTCACAGGTCAGCCCCAGCCGGCCCAGCACGGCGGAAGCCGCCCAGGCATTGTAATCCGTGTCCTCAACCAGCAGGACGGTCGTATGCTGCAGCGCACCCGCGGGCAGTTCTGGCGGGGCGACGGCCGCAACCAGCGGCAGCCTCAGGAAGAAACGGGCGCCTTGGCCGGGAATGCTGGCAACCCCCACGGACCCTCCCATGATGTCGGCCAACAGCCGGCAGGAGGCGAGCCCCAACCCGGTACCGGGAATGTCGTGTCGGATCGCTCCAGACAGCCGGGAGAACCGGCGGAAGAGCATCGCCTGGTCGGGCTCGCTGATTCCCGGACCCTCATCCGTGACGGCAAACTCGACTTCGCCCGGCCCATCCGCGGGGATCGCTGCGCTGAGCCGGATGTGACCGCCGGCGTACTTGAGCGCATTCGAGACGTAGTTGACCAGGATTTGCTGGATCCGTCCCGCATCCCCGAGGAGGTTTTCGGGCAAATCAGGATCCGCTTCGACAATGATCGTGGCACCCCGCTCGGCGGTCTGCGACTTGACCGTCGTGACGATTGAGCGCAGCAGCCCCGCGGGTGGAAATGGGCCGGGCCGCAATTCCACTTTGCCCGCCTCGATGCTCGCGAAGTCGAGCACGTCATCGACCAGGGAGGAGAGATAGGTGGTGCACTCCTGGAGCGTGGAGACGATTTCGCGCTGCCGCCGATCCAGCCGCGTATCCTCGAGCGCCAGGGCGAGCCCGACGATGCCATTGAGCGGATTGCGGATGTCGTGGCTGATGTTGGCGACGAACTGGGTCTTCGTGGCGTTGGCCGCCTCGAGTTCGCGGGTGCGAATCCGGACCTTGGTTTCGAGTTCCGCATTGCGGATCCGGAGGGCGCGGACGCGGAGCCGGAAAAACCCGTAGGTAAGGGGGGCGAGCGCAAGGACGACGCCGAACAGGATCGGCGTTGTCCGCCACCAGGGAGGCAGCACCTGGAATCCGAACGTGGTCTCCTCGCTCGCGATGCCGGTTTCGGCGACCACGCGCGCGCGGACGAGGTACCGCCCATCGCGAATCCCGGTGAGCTCGCGGCGTGAGCCCGGCCCCGCAGGGACCCAGTGATCGTCGATGCCGTCGACTCGGGACTCGATCCGCAGGAGCGCGCGCCGGGAATACTCCGGCGCGGCAAATTCAAATTCGATTGCCGGGATCGAATAGGGCAGTGCCGACTCGATCGGCTTCCGGCCTTCGTTCGCCGCCCGCCGGGCATACGCCCGCAAAAGCGGCTTCGCCGGCACGGGGGCGGACAACTCCGTTCCGACCTCATGGCGCAGCACGGACTGGCTGCCTCCAATCCAAAGAGTCGTGCTGCCCGCGCGATCCACATCCGCAAACAGGCTTCGTGCCGACCCGATGCTGGGCAGTGCATCGATGGAATGTTGCTGCCAGCGGGCATTATCCGCGAAGATCTCGATTCTGCCGATGCTCTGCGGCGCATTCTTGGCGCCCGCATGGACGATCCAGACTGCCGGCGCCCCGGTGGTGACGTTCGAAATAAGATCGACCTTCCGCGACGGATACCCGGCAACGGGCGCGAAGCGCTCGGAGCCGACAGGCTTCAGCCAGGCACCGTTGTCCGCCAGAACCAGGACGGCGCCTTCCGGGGTCGAGCGGACGCGGACATGCCCTTCCAGGCCGGGAAGAGCGAATGAGGCCGCTGGTGACTGGGCCAGCGTGGGCACATCCGCGGGTGTCGCGACGAGCAACCCCCGGGAAAATGTCCCCAACCAGAGCCGGCTCCGCTCATCCTGTCCAATTGACGTGGCGATGTCGGGCAGATCGGTGACGAGCTTGCGCGAAGCCCCATCGGGAGAAACCGCGACAATCGAACGATTGTCGGAGATCAGGAACTCTTTAGAACCGACGACCGGAAATATGACAAATGCGTCGTAGGGAGTCTCGTAGAACGGCAAGACCTTCGCGCCGTCCCATCTGGCGACTCCCTTGAAGCCGGAAAGAATCAGGTCCGGGGAGCCACCGAATAAATCAGTAACACGCCCTGCCACACCGGAAACACGTTCGAAATGGCCAGTGTCAGGATTTGTGGCTGAGATACCGACATCATTTGCGGCGACGATCCTGTTTTCCCACCTTGTGATTGCCCGATAGGTTTGCGCGGGAAGACCGGCCTGTTCGGTCACAATAGTCGACTCAGGCGATGTATTGATTCGAATGACATGCTCCGCCATCGTTGCCCAGAGCTCACGTCTTTTCCCGATAGATAAGGAAGTCACGTACGCAGACGGCAGGCCGTCCTTTTCTGTCATGGAAAATTGCACTCTCCCCTCAGGAGAAAGAAAAACAATGCCGCCCTGCATCGTACCGGCAACAATTCGACCATCCTGTAATCGAATCGCACAAGTCATCCGATGGCTTTCAAAAAAGGATTCATCCCGTTCGGAAACACTCCGCAAACCGGTACCGTCAAAGATGAAGAATCCCCTAGTCGCACCAAACAGCCATGTCCTATCATGGCGTTCCACCCACATGATTGTTAATCCGGCAAGCGCTGATTGTGGCACAACTAAACGTGGCCCGGTTTCGTCAACGAAGTAGAGCCCCGTATCGAGATGATGCACGTACAACCCCTCTTTAGTAAGTGTTGGAAAGAGCCGCCTCCCGCCCGGCATCATCCACGTTGAAAACCTCTGTCCATTCCACCGCAGGATTCTGTCGGCGGCGATGAAGGTTACGCCGGAAGCGTCCGGGTACGCTCCCCAAAACTCGCCAACAGCAGAACTCGATTCTGGTAACTTCGCTTTGAGAGAATTGAAAATCCAGCCGTCAGCAGCCCGCTCGAACCATCCCAAGTCGCTACTGGTTGCGGCCCAGATTCGGCCGTCAGGTCCAAACTCGATGTGACGCACCAGAAAGGAGTTTGGAACCGGGTAAGACGCCCAGCGTTCGCCGTCGAAGGTCAATAAGCCATTGGCTGCAAAGTAGAGAACACCATCGGTATCCTGCACGGCCGCCGAACCGATCATTTCCATCCGGGTATCGGATGGCGGGTGGGAATGAGTAATTGGAGTTCCGAGAGCTGATGCAAATAGTGCAGGTCCAACGCCGCCAATAGTCCCGACTACGAGCGCCAAGCAGGAACTCGCCCGCAGTAGCCATCGACTGGAATTTTGACACTTCGGCACTCTGTAAACTCGTGCGGAATTTACCGAAAATTGGCGACTGCAATCTTAAAAATCGCCGGAATTCCGGAAGTCCGGGATCTCGCAGGATTTCGCGCCGTTGCGAAGGATGGCCGCCGTATGAAAACCATCACTCGTCTCGTTCTCGGTCTCGTCTCGTCGCTCTTCCTTGCCGCCGGGTTTGCCCGCGCAGCCGAAAATCTGGATCCGATGACCAAGAGTCTCGGCGTGACGGAGAATAACACGATCTCCCGCACCGCGACCAACTGCGCCTCGAATTTCTGCAACCTGGTTGGCGAGGACGAGTAATCCGGCCCCATGCTCAGCCTCGCTTCTGTCCGCTACCGGAACGCGCTGGCCGTTGACGGGGGACCGATCGCCCGGATTGAAACCGGCGAACTCTCCGTCCGCGGCCGTCGAATCCCCATGGCCAACGCCCGGCTCACCCCGGGTCTGGTCCGGAAGGGTCCGATGATGCTTTACAGCGACGCCGACGGCACCGGCACCGACCGGATCGCCACGGTTGCGCGCCATAAGGCCGTTTCAGAAGCCCTTGAGCGCTGGGCATTTCACGCGACGGTACGTTCCGAACGTGCCGCCGAGTTTGGCTTCGACGTCGATCCCTCCACCACCGGCATGTCCGCATTCCCTGGAATGCTGCGACGCCAGGCCCGGCGCACCTCCGTCCTCGAGGCGGTCGAGCGTTTCAGCCTGTGCTCCTGGTGGGAGGGTCGCGTCGCGGGCCGCGCTTTCGAGACGGACTGGCCCGGCGTCTCCTCCATCGCAATCGACGGCCCGTTCGGCGGCGTCACCGTCATCGCCTACGCCAAGTCCGATTGGGGCGGCTACGTTTACGGCCACGCGGCGGAGGAATCCTTCGGCGCCGCCTGCGAGCGTGCCGTCGTTGAACTCGCACGACATGAATGGGTTCTGCGTGCAGGCTGGCTCGCGACGATCGCCGGCGATCCCGTTCGCCCCACGAACATTTTCGAAAAGCGCTGCCTTTTCTTTGCCTCGGAGGAGGGCCACGCGCTCTTTCAGGAACGGCTCGCGACCCGCCCGTCATTGGCTCCATTGAGGCCCGAAATCATCTGCGATTCCGATATTCCAGGGCCTTGGGATGAGTTCGCGACAATCTGGCGGTTCGCCCTCCGCCCGCCCAGCGAGGGCTATCTCCGCGGCGGCGAGCGTTATTTCTTCCTTTGATGTCGATCGCCACCCTCCCGCAGCTCAGGACCCGCGCGGGACCACGCGCCATGAGAATCCTCCACGTGGAGGATTCCGAGGACGACGCGGAACTCGTCCGGCAGACGCTCCTGCGGGAGTGGCCGGACTGCGCGATCACCTGGGTCGAGGGCCGTGCCGCGTTTATCGACGAACTGCGGACGGGCCGGTTCGATGTCATTTTGTCGGATTTCGCGCTGGCAACGCTCGATGGGCTCGAGGCGCTCCGTCTGGCCCGGGAATCCGCCCCCGAGACACCGTTCATTTTCCTTTCCGGCAACATCGGCGAGGATTGTGCCATCGAGGCTTTGCGCGCCGGCGCGGTGGACTACATCCTCAAGGACCGGATGAAGCGGCTGGGCGCCGCCATCGGCCGCGCGCTGCGCGAACGCGACGAACGGCGCGCCCACCGCGAGCAGGCCGACATGCTCAACCAGGCTCGGGAGGCGATCTTCATCACGGATCTCGATCACCGGCTGATCTACTGGAATGCCGGCGCCGAACGGCTGTACGGTTGGAAGACCGACGCAGTCATGGGCCGCACCGAGGACGAATTGTTCGATCCGGCAGTCGTGCCCCAACTGCTCGGCGCCCGGGAACACGCCTTCAGCCGGGGCCAGTGGTCCGGCGAATTGCGGATGCACACCCGGCAGGGCGAGCCGCTGTTTGTCGAATCGCGGCAGACCTTGATTCGCGATGAACGGGGCGCACCCAAGGCACGGCTCTGCATCAATAGCGACATCACGGGTCGCAAGCAGCTCGAGGAACAATTCCTCCGCGCCCAGCGGATGGAGAACATCGGTTTGCTCGCGGCGGGAATCGCCCACGACCTCAACAACATGCTCGCCCCGATCCTGCTGGCCGCGCCGATGCTCCGCGAGTACGTGACCGATTCCGGCGCCGTCGGGCTGCTCTCGACGCTGGAAAGCAGCGCCGAACGTGGGGCCAATCTCGTCCGGCAGATCCTGGCTTTCGCCCACGGCACGGCCGGTGAGCGACAACTGCTCCAGGTCAAACATCTCCTGCGCGACATCTCCTCGGTGGTCTCCGGCACCTTTCCAAAATCGATCCGGTTCGAGGATCACATCGCCGCGGATCTCTGGCCGATCGTCGCCAACGGCACCCAGGTGCACCAGGTCATGCTCAACCTCTGCGTCAACGCCCGCGATGCGATGCCGAATGGCGGTTCGCTCCAGCTCGGCGCGCAAAATATCACCCTGGACGAACAGGCTGCCGGCGCGCTGAAAAGTGGCCGTCCGGGCACATTCGTCGTCCTGCACGTCGAGGATACCGGCACCGGCATTGCCCCGGAGGTGCTCGAAAAGATGTGGGAACCCTTCTTCACCACCAAGGAAGTCGGCAGGGGCACCGGGCTCGGACTGTCGACCGTCCGCGGGATCGTCGAGGCCCATGGGGGGTTCATTGAGGTCCGGACGGCCCTAGGGCATGGTTCCAGCTTTCGCGTGTTCTTTCCTGCGGAGGTGAGTCCGGCTTCCGGCGCTGCATCCGCACCCATCGGCCCCACGCCCGCAGGACGAGGCGAACTCATTCTCGTGGTCGACGATGAGCGGCGCATCTGCGACATGACGCTGACCATGTTGACGCGCAGCGGTTATCGAGTCCTGCCGGCGGCCGATGGTGCCGAAGCCGTCCTCGTATTCGCGCAACGCTCAAACGAAGTCCGGCTGGTGATTACCGACCTGCACATGCCCAATCTCGATGGTGCGATGCTTGCGCAGGCGGTCCGTAGGATTAATCCCGCGACCAAGGTTCTTGCGGTCAGCGGGCTTTCGTCCTCGACCGAACCGGCTTCCGGCGTACCGGAGGACTTTGCCGACGGCTTCCTGGCCAAGCCTTTCAAGCCCGAGGCGCTGCTCGCGAAGGTGCACGCATTGCTGCAGGGGCACGAGCCCGGCAGCGCCGGCCTACGTCCTTGATCAAGCCCCGGCGCCCGCTCTCTGCGAGGGGCCGGGCTGCGTCAGGATTGGCGGTTCTGAAGCGCGTTGAGACATCGAAGCTTTTTGCGCGATGCAAGCATCCTGACTACCGGAATTCCGGTAGTTGGGGGACTTGGCCAATCCGCCATTTCGTTGCGAAAGTAGCGCAAGCGGATGCCAAACCAGGAGGGAGCTGGCGCTGGCCTACCAATCCCAACGCGCCTCGATCCCCAATTCGACTTTCTGGCGCCGCTCACAGTTCATGACCATTCTCCATCTCGAAGACTCCCGGATTGACGCCGGCCTGGTGCAGGCGGCGCTTCGGCGTGCCTGGCCCGAATGCAAGGTCGATCACGCCATCGATCAGCTGCAGTTCGAGACGGCACTGGAACGCGGCGGCTTCGATGTCATCCTCTGCGATTATGCGCTACCTGGCTTTGACGGTCTTGCAGCGCTCCAACTCGCCCGGCAACACGCACCCGAGACGCCATTCATCTTTGTTTCCGGAACCATCGGCGAGGAACGCGCCATCGAGGCGATGCAGCATGGTGCGGCGGACTATATCCTGAAGGATCGCCTCGGCCGGCTGGTCCCGGCGATCCATCAGGCCCGTTCGCGGGTCGAGGATATCAGCCGGCGGCGGCGTTCAGAGGAGGAACTGAAACAATGGCAGGAGCGCTTCCGCCAGCTGGCGGAGCAGAGCAGCGACATGTTTTGGTTTTCGTCCGTCAGTCCGAGGAAGATCCTCTACGTGAGCCCGGCAGTGGAACGGATCTGGGGTGTCACTGCGGAACACTTTTGCTCCGATCCGCAGGCCTGGCTGGGATCAATTCATCCCGACGACCGGGAACGCGTCGAACAGGCGTTTGCCCGTTGGATTCAGGGTGCCACGCCCCGGTACGAGCAGGAATACCGCATCCGGCGGCCTGACGGCAGCATCGCCTGGGTCCTGGACAGCGGCACGATCATTCGTGATGCGGCCGGGACGAATGCCGGCCTGAGCGGGGTCGTGAAGGACATCACGGAGCGGCATTATTCCGACGAACGGTTGCGCGAGCAGGCATCGCTCCTCGACAAGGCGCGCGACGCCATCATCGCGACCGACATCTCGTTGCGCATCGCCTACTGGAACAGCAGCGCGGAACGGCTCTATGGCTGGACGGCAGCGGAAGTGTTTGGCCGCCGGCTCGATGAACTTGGGCTGGGCTACGCGCCTGCCCGCTTTGCCGAGGCCCGGAAACGCGTCCTGGCGGCGGGCGAGTGGCGCGGCGATTTCACGCTCTCCAACCGCGGCGGATCCGGGCTCCACGTCGAGACCACCTGGAGCCTCGTGCTGGGCGATGCCGGTGAGCCGCGCTCCATCCTGATCATCGACACGGATGTCACGGAGCGAAAGAAGCTCGAGCTGCAGCTGCTGCGGGCGGACCGGATGGACAGCATCGGAATGCTCGCGGGTGGTGTCGCGCACGATTTGAACAATGTGCTCACGCCGATCCTGATGGGTGCCGATTTGCTGCGGTTGCGGGCGAGCGATCCGCAGGATCTGCGCATCCTCGAGAACATCGAGCACAGCGCCGCCCATGGCTCGGCGCTGGTGAAACAACTGCTGGCCTTCGCCCGGGGAAGCGAAGGGGTGCGCAGCGAGGTCCGGATTGACAGCCTGATCGAGGATGTCCGCCGGTTGTTGCGCCAAAGCCTGCACCGGAGCATCGCGATTGAAATCGAGGTGAGCCCGGACGTGCCGGTGATCCAGGCCGACGCGACGCAGATGAAACAGGTGCTCCTCAACCTGTCGTTCAACGCCCGCGACGCGATGCCGCAAGGCGGGAAACTCGAGATCCGTTGCACGACGGCCACGGTGGATGCGCCGCTCGCCCGCCGTCACCCCGGAGTCGAGCCCGGCCCGTTCCTCAGGATTGCCATCAAGGACAACGGCACCGGGATGCCGCCCGAGGTCCTGCGGAAGATTTTCGATCCGTTCTTCACCACGAAGGCCGGCGGCCGCGGCACGGGACTCGGGCTTTCGAGCGTCGCAGGAATCGTGAAGAGCCACGGCGGGTTCCTGACCGTCGAGAGTGCCGTGGGGCGGGGCACGGTTTTTGAACTCTATTTCCCGGCCCAGGTCACGCCGGCGCCGGTGCCGGCACGATCAAGCGCTCCCTTTTCGATCCGCGGTCACGGCGAGCGAATCCTGGTGATCGATGACGACGCGCAGGTGCGCGAGACCTTCAATTTCCTGCTGGAAAAGTCCGGCTATGTGGTGATCGCCGTTCCGGACGCCCCGCGTGCGATTGAGGAGTTCCAGCAGCGGAGCAATATCGCGGTCATCATCACCGAATTGAAGGTGGGGGGATTCCGCGGAGCGGAGATCGTCCGCGCCCTGCGCGCCCTGCGCCCCCGCCAGCCGATCATCGCGATCAGTGCGCTGGCCGATCCGGACTCGATGGAGGCGTTGCGCGTCGCTTCCCCGCCGGTGGAGATTCTCGCCAAGCCGATTTCCGCCGAGACCCTTCTGCTGGCATTGCGCCGGGCAACCGGGGCCGGGCCATAGCCTGAACACCTCCTGCCGCGGCGAAAGCCGCAACCGAAGGAATCGTGCTCGTGATTCGTAATCTTGGTCGTACTCGGAGGATCGAGCACGAGCAGGAGCACGATTACGAGCGCGAGCGAAATCGTCGCGAAAATGCACGATCCGGATCGGTATTGGCACGATATCAGGATTTCGCCGAGGGTCCCTCCCGCACGAAATCCCACGAGCAATCCGCGGACTCACCATTGTCGTAACGCACCAGGAAGCCGGCGCGCGCCTCCGCCTCGATCCACACGGAGTCGATCTCGGCGGTCCCCTTGAGTCCGTTTGCACTCCGGATCGCCGAATGCTCAACGCAGTAAGTTGCGCCCGACTCGAATTCCACCTCGAACATATCCGAGTCGTCGAGATACCGCACGGCTCGTATTGGCTCAAAGGTCTCTTTCCCGAGCGGCTTTGGCCGGGCGTAGGGCTTCATAGGACGCCAGTCTGCTGGAACTCACGAATGATTGCAACCACGGTGGCCGGTGGCTGCCCGCCCTCGAGGTACAAGTAGTTGTCAAGGCGTACGCGGCCCAGGAAGCGATTTCCCGCATCGAAGACATGCACATGCCGCGGCTGGTGGTCGCGTTTGAACCACATGAAGAAATAACCACCGCGACGCTTGCGTCCCATGGTTCGGTTCGATTTGGGATCCGGAGACGCCGTCAATAGAAGACCGTCCGATCCAGGCTGCGGTACTGGATGGCTTCGAGCAGCTGCTTCGACTCGATCCGCTCGGTGCCGGCGAGATCGGCGATGGTCCGCGACACCTTGAGGATCCGATCATAGGCGCGCGCCGAAAGGTGCAGTTGCTCCATCGCCTGCTGCAGCAAGTCGCCGAGTGCGGCATCGATGGCGCAATGTTTCCGAATCTGGGTGTGGGTCATCCGGGCATTGGCCGTGATCCGCGTCCCTGCGAACCGCCGGAGCTGCCGCGATCGCGCCGCCTGCACCCGCGCGCGGATCACCGCCGACGCTTCCCCCGGCTGATCGGAGCGCAGTTCCGACAGGGAAAGCGCCGGTGCCTCGATGTGCAGATCGATCCGATCCAGCAGCGGCCCGCTGATCCGCGCGCGGTATCGCTGGATTTGCGTAGGGGTGCAGCGGCACTCGTGATTCGAGTCGCCCAGATACCCGCAGGGGCACGGGTTCATCGCTGCAACCAGGACAAAGGCGCACGGCAGCGTCACCTTCCCGGCACTGCGCGAAATCGTGACGTCTCCGTCCTCGAGCGGTTGCCGCAGGACTTCGAGCGCCGATCGCTTGAACTCCGGCAGCTCGTCCAGGAAGAGCACGCCGTGATGCGCGAGCGAGATTTCTCCCGGGCCGGGAATCGTCCCGCCTCCGAGCAACGCCACGTCGGACACGGTGTGGTGGGGCGACCGGAAGGGGCGGGCGTCCCAGTTCATCTCGCCGCTGATCGTCCGGCCGGCGGCGGAATGGATGCTCAGGATCTCGAGATGCTCGTCGAGGGTGGGCTCGGGCATGATCGAGGGAATCCGTTTCGCCACCATCGATTTTCCCGCGCCGGGCGGACCGATCATCAGCAGGTTGTGTCCGCCGGCGACGGCCACTTCGACGGCTCGGCGGAGCGCATGCTGGCCTTTGATTTCCGAAAAATCGGGCTGTCCGTCGGAGGAAGGCTGGCGCCGGCGACATTGGCCGGGATCAAGCGGGGGAGGCCGGTTCTCATCGCGAAGGAAGCGGACGGCGGCATCGAGGGAGCCGAGCCGATAAACGGGAATCCCCTCGACCATCGCCGCCTCCTCGGCGGAGACCGCTGGCAGGAGAATGCCTCGCTTGCCGAGTTTGCGAGCCAGCCGGGCGATGGCCAGCGCACCGCGCACCGGGCGTGTGGCGCCGGAGAGACTCAGTTCACCGGCAATCATCCAGCTGTCCAATGCCTCGCAGACGAGCTGCTTCGTGGCCGCGAGGATTCCCAGTGCGATGGGCAGGTCATAAAAGGGGCCTTCCTTCCGCAGGTTGCCGGGCGCGAGGTTGATGGTCGTGCGCGTGCGCGGCGGCTGGAACCCGCTGTTGGTCAGGGCGGCAAAGACGCGGTCGCTGGATTCCTTCACGGCCGTGTCCGGCAGCCCGACGAGGTACCATTTCGGTTCGCCCACCTCGCCGGCATTCACCTCCACATAGACGATATCGGCATCGATTCCCTGGAGGGCGGCGGAGGTGATGGTCGCGAGCATGGCCCCGAGCCTGTCCCGCCATTGCTCCCGAAGCGACGGCGGCGGATACTGTAATTCGGGTATGGGACCATGGCTCCAGGCGAATCCAGCCGAGAGGCGCTGCACCCAACCTTGTGAGGTGCATGCCTATTGCGCCGAATCCTGTCCGGTGATTTCGGCCAGCAGCCGGAAGTACCCGGCTTTGCGGGGCGAACGGATGCCCCAGTCGACCGGCACGCTCTGGTAACCCGCCGTGAAAGCTTCGCCCGTCATGCGAAAATCGAAGTATCCCCAGCCGGCGTACTCCCCAATCGCCGCGGTGAAATTGTTGGCCGGGACCTCGAAATTGAAGTGGTCGTCTTCATTGAAGAAGATCGGCTTCGGTGTGTATCCCGGCACGGCCCGGGTTTCGCGGACCATTTCGGCTATGCGGGCGGGCAGATGGACGCCATTGCCGTGCAGCAGGATGAAATCAGAGGCCTGCACCACATTCGCGTCGGGAATCCTGCCACCGCCGTAGGAGGTGCTCACGAGCAAGCGGTGGCCGGCGTTGGCCTTCATCCGTTTCACGCGTTCGATCAGTTCATGCACCCGCGCGGGCTGCAGGATGGGATGATCGTAACGAACGTTGCATTCGTTGTTCACCTCGACGATGACGTTGCGCCAGCCATGATCCAGCACCCAGCGGGTGGCGTTGTCCGTGGCACGGAGGACGGCGGCCTCGTCGCTGAGCCGCTCGTCCTGGCCGAAGTAGAAGTAGCCAAGCACCACCACCAGGCCGAGTTCGTCGGCGAAATCGATGATGCGCTGCATCCGCTCGAGATAATCCGGCCGCAGGCTGCCGTCTCCGCGAAAGGCGGAATTGATCCAGGGCTGGTTGCGCGAATAACCCTCCGGCGATCCGCCCTGGAAATTAATCGTGAACGCCAGCAGCCCGTGCGCCCGCCAAATTGGCATCGCAGCGAGAAACTCACGAACATTGCGCTCCGGATCCCATCGGCCCGTGTCGGGATACGCCCAGCGCGCGGCCGTCTCCGAATTGAGATCGTCAAAGACTCCCTGGACCATCCGCGCATTCATCAGGAGTCCCTCGATCCGCTTGCCCTTCCAGGTGCGGGCGGCATAGGTCGGCGCGCCATTGATGAAGAATTGGTCTTCCTGGATCGCGACCGTGGTCTTCGGGCCCGAGGGGTTTGCGGCCGGGAGCGCGGCGATGATCGAGCCAAGCATGAAGACGAGCAGGGCAGGGCGGCACATGATTCCATAATCTGGCTCGTCGGCGGGCGGGACACGAGCCTCGAACGCCGCGCCCATCCCCCGAAGCTGCGCGGCAATTGGTGGCGAGCCAGATCCGTGTCGTGATCACGACATCGATCTGGCTCGGATTGAAGCCTCACCTTCGGGGGAGAACGAGACGGTCGGGCGCTTCAAGCCAGATGCATGTCGTGATCACGACATCGATCTGGCTCAACGGGCGCAGTCCACACAGTCCGGGAGCGCGCGGCTGCTCAGTGCGCACTGTTCAGCAGCATGCCGGATGAGTCGCCCCACTTTCGGTGCCCGCAACTCGTGCAGCCGTAAGATCGACCGGCTAAACTAAGCCGGGACGCGCCCGGCGCCGGCATCCACGGCTTTCGTCATCGACTTCAGGCAGGGCTGGAGATGCTCGCGCGCACTCTGCGCCGCCGCCTGGGGATCGCGGGACTTCACCGCTTTCAGCAGCGCCAGGTTCCGAGTATGCGCCCGCTGACGGTCATCGGACGTGCGCGCATATGCCAGGATGAAGGAACGGATATGCGGCCCCAACGCCTCATGCATGAGCAGCAGAAAGCTGTTTCGAGCCAGCGTCGCCAGCTGGTGATGAAACGCGTAATCGAGATTGGCGAAGAGTTCGGCGTCCTTGACGACCTCGGGTCCAGAGGCGAGGAGCGTGGCCAGCTGGGCGAGCTCCTCCTCGGTGGCGTTCCGGCTCGCCAAGGCTGAAATCTCGCCCTCCAGCAGTCCGCGGGCCTCGACCAGCTCCCGCAGCCGTCCCGCATTGCGTTCGGGAAAGAGCGCGATCAGCACGTCCCGCAAAGCGGACCGGCTGACATTCTCCTCGACGAAGGCACCCTTGCCATGGCGGATTCGGATCAGTCCCAGCGCCTGCAGCCGGGCCAGCGCCTCGCGCAGCGGAAGCCGGCTCACGCCAAGACTGCCCTGCAGTTCGCGTTCGCTCGGCAGCTGCTGGCCGGGCTCCAAAGTCCCGCTGGCAATCATCTCCTTGAGCCGACTCTCGATGGCGTCGACGATGCTGACGGATTGAATGGCTTTATCCATGCTGGATGGAGATGAGATGGAGGATCGGCCGGTGACGGTCTCGCACCGATAAGTCTGAAGGGGGCTGGCTGGTGGGCAAGGCGCCAGTCAGGGTGTGCCGACCGGGTGCGGAAGCTGGAGGGTGGGGAAGATGCACGGCCCGAGGACAACGAGGAGCCGGCGCGTTGCAACTCATAATATGAGTTGACAAAGTGGCCTCGCCGCGCAGCCCTCGACGTCACCCACCTGCGGCGCCCACTCCGTCGATGAGCACGACCTCCTCCTCCACCGCCCGTCCTTCCGTGGCCGAGCTTCCGCCCGATGTGCCGCGGACGTTTGGGGAGTACCTGCGTTCCTTCGGGCCCGGCATCCTCGCGGTCCTGAGCTGGCTCGGAACAGGCGACATCGTTTCGGCCGGCGTGGCGGGGGGAAATTATGGATACGCGTTGATGTGGGCCATGGTGCTCTCGCTCGTCGTCCGGTACCTTTTTGTCTCGATGATTGCCCGCTACCAGCTGTGCAATCCGCGTGGCGAGGGGGTGCTGGATGGCCTGGCGCGGCTACACCGTTGGTATGCACCCTTCCTCTTCTTTGCGGTGCTGTTCTGGGGGCACCTCAGCTCGAGCTACATGCTGGCAGGGGTGGGGGAGATCTCGGCGCAGATTTCCGGCGTAGGCACGAAATTCATGTGGGAGGTGATCTGGGTCGCCATCGCCTTGTCGCTCATCTTCCGGCCCGCCTACGCCCGGGTGGAACTCCTGTTCAAGATCCTCCTCGGGCTGCTCGCCGCCTCGCTGCTCGGGTGTGCGCTCTGGGTGGGTGTCGATCCGGTGGCGGCCGTGCGCGGCGTCTTCGCCTTCGAAATCCCTCCGCAACACGGACCCTTCGGCGCCGTGCTCGTTGCCGTGGGCATGGTCGGTGCGGTGGGTGGCTCCCTCGTCAACCTCGTCTATCCGTACTTCATTGAACAGAAGGGGTGGCGCGGGCCGGCCTTCCGCCGTCTCCAGCGCTACGACTTCATCCTGGCAGTGGTGGCGATGGTGGCTTTCAACCTCGCGGTCTGGACCCTCGGCGCTGAGCTTGTCCATGGCACCGGCCGGAGCATCGGCACGATCGACGATCTTGCGAACCTGCTGGGCGGCGTCCTCGGCAATGCCGGGCGCCTGCTCTTCCTCCTGGGCGTATTTGCCGCCGTCTTCACCTCAATCGTCGGCGCCGGGTTGGGGCTCGCCTGCCTCGCCAGCCATGCGTGGCTGCGGTGGCGCGCCGGGAACAACGAGCCGCTCGCGGTCAGCTATCGGGAGGCGCCAGTCTACCGCTACCTCGTCCTCTGGATCATCGTCTCGCCCCTCGTCTGGCTCGGCCGCGCGGAGTTCATCTCCCTGACGCTGATCGCGAATTCTGTCACCGTGGTGATGATACCCGCACTCGCCGGCGGACTCTGGTGCATCACCGCCAAGGGAGCGTTCATCGGCGAGCAATACCGCAACCGCTGGTGGGAGAACGCAGTGATGGCGCTCGTCTTCGCCCTCGCCCTCTACGGCGTCATCGAAGCCGTCCAGTCCATCCTCACGCAGCTCGGCCTGCTCTAATTTCAGCGCTCGCGCCACCATGAAGAAGACCAAAGGGAAGAAAATCGTCACCATCGTCCACACCAGCTTCGTCTCGGTCCAGCACCTGACGGAGCTTTTTCGGGAGCTCGTGCCCGCGGTGGAGGTGAGGCACATCGTCGACGACAGCCTGCTCGCCGAGGTCCTGCGGTCGGGCGGCGTCACCCCCGGGGTGGTGAGCCGGATGTGCGAGTATTACAAGGCCGCTGAACTGGCCGGTTCTGATCTGATTTTCAACCAATGTTCCTCGGTCGGCGAAGCCGCCGACGTCGCCGCGCAACTCGTCCGCACGCCCGTCGTGAAAGTGGATTCGCGGATGGCGGAGATTGCCTGCCGCACGGGCCGGCGGATCGGCGTGGTGGCGACACTGGCCACGACGCTGGATCCGACCTGCCGGCTGATCGAGTCAACCGCCCGACGGATGGGGCGGGAGATTGCCATTACCCGCCGACTGGTCGACGGCGCCTTCGACATTCTCGTCAAGGGGGACCGCGACCGGCACAACGCGATGGTGATTGACGCCATCCGCCGGCTCGCCCGGGAGGTCGACGTCGTCGTCTGCGCTCAGGGAAGCATGGTGGCGATACTTTCCCAGCTTGGGGAGACGCCGGTGCCGGTGCTCACCAGTCCCCGCGCCGGTGTCCAGAGCGTCGCGGAGCACTTTTCCGGCCGCAACGGCTCCAAGCGCCGCTCCACCGGGGCGAAACGGTCTTCGGCGCGCCGCCGCGCGAGCCGGAGCTGATCCCCTGTGTTTCTCTCGCTAACCGGCCAACTGGCCGAACCCCAACCGCAACCAGACCCCCCGCTTCCTCCCCACCAACATGAACTCACGAACTGCCCTGATACTGCGCCGCACGCTGCTCACCATCGGCGTCTGCGTTTCCGTCCTGCAAGTGCGGGCGACCGACCTCGTCGGCACCGTCACCGATCTCTCCAACCAGGCTTCCCTGCCCGGCGCCTCCGTCACCATCGTCGAGAACGGCCGGTCGGCTGTGACGGACGCGACTGGACGCTTCCACTTCGATGCTCTCGCCGCGGGCACGTATTCGTTGCGCGTGGCGTACATCGGCTTTGACGAAAAAATCGCCACGGTGACCGTTCCCGCCAGCGGCACCACCCAGACGACCATCGGGCTCGGCGAGGGCATCATGCAGCTGAGCGAGTTCCGGGTCGAGGGCTACCGCGAAGGCCGCTCGAAGGCGCTCCAGCAGAAGCGCACGGCGGAGAACATCATGGACATCATCTCCGCCGATTCGGTCGGCAACCTGCCCGACCGCAATGTCGCCGACGCTTTGTCGCGGCTGCCGGGACTGAGCATCGATGTCGAGGGCGGCGAAGGCCGCTGGGTGACCATCCGCGGGATCGAGCCGCAGTTGAACAACGTGACGCTCAACGGCGCCACCCTTGCCACTCCGGACACCGACGGCCGCGGCGGTCGCGCGATGCCGCTGGACGTGGTGGGCTCCTCGCAGGTCAGCCAGATCGAGGTGATCAAGTCGGTGACGCCGGACATGGACGGCAACGCGCTCGGAGGCACGATCAACATCAAATCCGGCAGCGCTTTCGATCATAACGAGCGGTTGATCCGCGGCTCCGTCGAAGTGGGCGAGAACAACGCCACCAGTGGCAGCCTGTACAAGGTCGAGGGCACGTTCGCCGATCGGTTTGGCAGCAAGAAGGACTTCGGGATTTCCGCCTCGCTGCACTTCTCGCATCGTCCCTTCCGAGCCGATGAGATCCAAGGGGATTTCAAGACCTTCAACAACCAGTTCTACCTCGAGACCTTCGAACTGCATCCGACCGAGGGTGAGCGGGACCGGATTGGGGCGAACCTCGACCTCGAATACCGGCCGGAAGGTGGGGCGCAGCTCTACCTCCGGACCATCATCAATTCGCTCTCGCAGGAGGAGCGGCAGAGCCAGGCGAATTTCACCCTTCGGCGGGATCCGACGTTCGTCACCCCCACCCAGGTATCGGTCAATCGGATGCGGTACGACTACCGCACCGCCTACCGCGAGTCGGAACAGTATCTCTTCAACATCACGGGCGGCGGTTCGGTGAAGCGCGGTCCGCTGACCCTCAAGGGCGAGCTGACGTTCTCGCAGGCCAAGGAATGGAACCCGGTCTCGATCAACGCGCAGTTCCGGACCGGCAATGTCAACCAGACCAACCCGCTGTTCACGCTCGGTTTCGACGGATTCTATCCCGAGTTCGACCAGAGCCTGCCGCCGGCCAACGGGGCGCTGTTTCCGATGCGGCGGTTGATCGACGAGACCCGCAACATCCGCGAGGACACCTGGACGCCACGGTTCGACGTGCGGTGGGACAGCGACCGGCTGCTGGGCAGTCACAGCGGCTATCTGCAGGCGGGCGTGAAGTACACCCACCGCGATCGCTTCGTCGACCGCGAGTCGACCCGCCCGAATTTCGAGGACGAGACGCTTGCGTCGCTCGGGGCCGCCGATCCCGGAGAGTCGCTCTTCGACGGCCGCTACCGGACGAATGCGACGGTGAACGTCCATCGCGTGTTCGACTTCTACCGTTCCAACCCCGATCTCTTCGAGGTGGATCCCGTCGACGAGGCGACGAACGAGGTCGAGGACGATTACGACACCCAGGAAAAGATCCAGGCCGTCTACCTCATGGGCCAGATCAAGCTGAGCGATCGGCTCACGCTGCTGGGCGGGGCGCGTTATGAAAAGACGGATGCGACCATGAAGTCGTTCGAACTGCGCACGGAAGACGACGAGATCGACGGGATCTATCCCCAGTCCGCGGAATTTGGGTACGACAACTTCCTGCCGAATCTGCAGGCCAGGTTCCAGCTGGCGGACCGGCGGATCCTCCGCCTGGCCATCACCGGCACGATTGGCCGGCCGCGTTACGAGGATACCGCGTCGCAATCGATTCTGGAGTACGCGCCGCTCGTTGATCCGGATAATCCTGCTTTTCCGTATACGGGCACGATTGATCCCATCGGCAACTCGGATCTGCAGCCCTACGAAGCGCTGAATTTCGATCTCTCCTTCGAACAGTATCTCCAGAAGGGCGGGATGGTCGCGCTGGCCGTGTTCCACAAGGAGATCGACAACCCGATCTATTCGTACCGGAGCACGCGCGACGATTACGTCTACAACGGGCTTGGATTCGAGACCCTGGAACTGCGCTCCGTCCGCAACGCCGATGCCGGCAAGGTCTCCGGCGTGGAGGCCAATGCGCAGCTCCCCTTCAACTCCTTCCTCGATGGCTGGCTGGGCCGGTTTGGGATCGATTTGAACGCTTCCTTCATCAAGTCGGAGGCCACGCTCAACGCCGACCCCGACAATCCGCGTGACTTGAACATCCCGTTCTTCCGGCAGCCGGATCGGATCTACAATGCGGGATTCTATTACCAGGGGGTCCGGTTCTCGGCCCGGGTCGCCTACAATTATCAGTCGAACAGCATCCGGGAAATCAGCGACACGCCCGATTTCGACATCTACCGCGCGGAACGCGAGCAAATCGACCTGCAGGCCAGCTTCAAGCTGACCGAGCGGTACCGGATCTATGCCAACTGGCAGAACGTCACCGACGAGCCCACCGCCGAGACGTTCGGCGACCGGGACGACCGGATCCGCCGGGCTCAGCTCTTCGGTTGGAATGCCGCAGCCGGGATTCGCTTCACGTTCTAGTGAACCAGTCCGGTGCGCACCCCGGCCGCGTTCCACGCCGGCTTCACGGCGTGGTCACCGCGCTCGTTACCCCGCTGTCCCCGGACGGCCGGCCCGATCTGCCGGCGCTGGAGCGGCTGATCGAGCGGCAGGTGGCAGCCGGCGTGCATGGGCTCTTCGTGCTCGGCTCGGTGGGTGAGGGCCCGCTGCTGGGGGATGCCGAGTACCGGGAGGTCGCGCGCTGCGCGGCGCGGGCCGTCCGCGGGCGGAGCCTGTTGCTCGGCGGGGCGAGCGACAATTCCGTCGGACGCGTCCTCGAGCGGCTGCACTGGCTGGCTGAGGCTGGCGTGGCCGCCGGAGTGTTGACGCTGCCTTACTATGGCTGGCCACCGCGGGTGCCGGAAAGCGTCGGGTTCTTCCGGACCGTTGCCGCCCGCTCGCCACTGCCGATTGTCGCCTACGATTTGGCCAAGGCGGTTGGCTGGCAGATGCCGCCGGCACTCGTCACGGCGCTGTTCGAGATCCCAAATCTCCTGGGCCTGAAATGTACCCATGGTGACTTCGCGGCGATGGCGGCGATTGCGGCGATGCCCGAACGGCCCGCGCATTTTTCCTTCCTGCCGGGCAATTCCCGGCTTGCGGGCCGGCTGTACGCGCATGGCGCCGATGGCGTGGTGAGCACTCCGGCGAACGTCCATCCGGAGCCATTCGTGGCCATGTACCGGGCGGCCATGGAAGGGCGGTTCGATCGCGTGGCTGAACTCGATCAGACCGTGGTGCCGCCGCTCGCGGATTTGATCGAGCGGCTGCCGACGGGCGCCGCCAGCATCAAGGCGGCATTCGAATTGAAGGGCTGGGCGGGCCGGCACACGGTGCCGCCGTGGCCGCAGGCGGGCGATCAGGAAATGGAAACAATCAGGCAAGCGCTCGCCGCGGTCGAAAGCAGCCTTGCGGGGCTGCCGGCGCGGGACGCAGCCGTCCACGATCCCGGCAAGGTTTAATGCATCCATGATCACACGAAAAGACTTCATGCAGTCCTCCGGCCTGCTGGCGGCCGGGCTCGTTTCCGGGACGCTGCCCAATCTGCGCGGTGCCACGCCACCGGCAGGCGGTGGCGCTGGCTCCACCGGGATCCACTTTGCCTCCGGTTCCCGGGTCGGTGAGGTCTCCCAGGATTCCGCGATCATCTGGGCGCGGCTGACCGCCGAACCCGAGCGCCGCTGGAATGGCGTGGTGCCAATGCCTCTGATGAGCCCGACCCGGGTCATTTCGGAATCGCCGGAGATTCCGGCATCCGCCTGGGAGGGCGCCGTGCCGGGGGCCGCCGGCCAGCTGCGGATCGCCCTGGCCGAGACACCGGCTATCCCGCCCGAGGCGCGGCGGACGGACTGGACGAGCGTCGGGCAGGAAACTGATTTCGCCCATGCCTTTTCGTTCACCGGCCTGCAGCCGGGCCAGAGGTACTATTATGTCATCGAGGGACGAACCGGTGAGGGTGCGCCGGTTGCCAGCTCGCCCGTGGGTACGTTCAGGACGGCGCCGCCACCCGGCGAATGGGAGGAAGTCTGGTTCGCGGTGATCACCTGCCAGCTGTATTACCAGCGCGACGAGCGCGACGGATTCCGGATCTACCGTTCGATGGCGAACCTCAGCCCGCTCTACCTGGGCTACCCCGATTTCATCGTCCGGACAGGCGATAACGTCTATTATGACCGCGACAATCCCCGCGGCAGCACGATCGACCTCTGCCGGCTGCACTGGCAGCGGATGTTCTCGCTCCCGATGCTGGTCGACTTCTTCCGGCAGGTGCCGAGCTATTGGCAGAAGGACGATCACGACACCTTCTTCGACGACTCTTATCGCGGGCTCGACGCGCCTTGGATCAGGCCGCTTACCTTCGAACAGGGCCAGCAGCTCTTCCGGGAACAGACGCCGGTTGGCCAATCCCTCTATCGGACGTTCCGGTGGGGCCGCGGCCTGCAAATCTGGCTCACCGAAAACCGTGATTTCCGCACGTCGGACGTGATGCCGGACGGCCCCGACAAGACGATTTGGGGCCGCGAACAGAAGGAGTGGCTGAAACGATCGCTCCTGGAAAGCGATGCGGCCTTCAAAATCCTCGTCAGTCCCACCGCGATGGTCGGACCCGACAATCCCGACCAGTCCGACAGTCATGCCAACGCGTCTTTCCGCCGCGAGGGCGACGAGTTTCGCGACTGGGTCCGCACGAGCCGGCTCCGCAACTTCTTCGTCATCGCTGGCGATCGCCACTGGCAGTATGCCTCGACGGATCCGCGCAGCGGTGTGCGCGAGTTTGCCTGCGGCCCGACGTCGGATGCCATGGTGTTGAAGGGGCCGGGCTACGATCCCAACTACCATTCGTTCTACCGCGAGGGCGGCGGATTTGTGAGTGTCGGCTTTCGCAAGGGCAGCAAGAAGGTCCTGGCCAACCCGCAGCGCGTCGTGGTCGAAGACGGCGCTCCGGTCCTGACAATCCGGATCCACGATGTGGATGGCCGGGTACTCTACGAGGTTCGCGACATTGCCACCGAATGAACGCCCCTTCATCGCCACGCCTGGTATCCCGCCGCAGCTTCTTGCGCGGTTCCTCCCTCCTCGCTGCGGCTCCGCTGCTCGGTGCCGCAGCCAGCCCCGCCGTCAGCCGGCTCGCGGGCAGCACGCGGATCCGGGATGTCCGGACCGCAGCCATCGACATCGGCTACAAGACGCACCTCGTGAAGGTGATGACCGAAGACGGGCGGTTCGGAATCGGTGAGGCCTATCCCAAGGCCGAGGTCGCGGAGGATATTGCAACGATCAAGCGCGAGATCATCGGTCACGATCCCTTGCAGGTCGAGGTGCTCACGTACCGGCTGGTCGATCAATACCAGTCGCGCGGCTCGCGCGCCGGTGCCCTCAGCGGCGCGATTGCGGGCATCGAGACCGCACTCTGGGATTTGGCCGGCAAGATGCTGGGCGTGCCGCTCTATGTGCTGCTCGGCGGCGCCTATCGCGATCGCGTGCTACTCTACAACGACACCGACTCGCCGAACGGCGACGACCCAAAGGCCTGGGCCGCCGCCGCCGTGCGTTCCAAGGAGTACGGCTACCGGGCGGTCAAACACAGCCTGCCGCGCTTCGACAGCCCCAAGGGCGGCGTCGCCACGGCCTCGACGCTGCGGAAGTGGACGCGGATCATGGAGGAGACGCGTGCGGAGCTCGGACCCGAATTCCCGATCGGCATCGATCTTCACTGGCGCTACAACGTCGGCGACATGGTGCGGTTCACCGAGATGATCGCGGATCTCGACATCTGGTTTCTCGAGGACCCAATCCAGCCGGAGAACGTCGATAGCTTCGTCCATCTTCGCAGCAAGAGCCGCGTTCCGATTCTCACGGGCGAAAACCTGTACAACCGCGAAGGGTTCCGGCCGTTCATCGAGCGCCAGGCCTGTGACATGATCCATTTCGACGCCCAGAAGAGCGGGGGGCTCCTGGAGATGAAGCGGACGGCCGACTGGGCCGATCTGCATTCGATTCCCTTGTTCTGCCACAACGGAGCCACCCCCGTGGGCACGATTGCCTCCGCACATGCTTGCATGGCGATCAAGTCCTTTGTCGCGCTGGAGACCGATACGGTGGAGAGCGCCAAGACGCCGCACTGGCAGGATCTCATCCGGCGCGACGGGCCATTGTACCAGGACGGCTATCTGGCCGTCTCGAACCGGCCGGGCCTTGGAATCGAGTTGAACGAGGAAGTCTGCCGGCGGCACCTCGCGGACGACCGCGGGTTCTTCGAGTAGCAAGCCGTGCTGATCCCGGAGTGGAAGGGAATTCGCCGGTCGGAGACGCGGCGCTACGGGCGCGTGGTTTCCATTGCCGCGGTCCGGGCCTGCTTGATCAGCGACGAGAGGTCGCGTTCGGATTCCGCGGTCCGGTCAAGCATCGCCACGAGGCTGTCGAAAAAAGTGACGGTGCTCGGGACGGCGTCGAAGGTGCCACGCGCCAGCGGACTGGCCGGCTCCGATTTTTGAAGGCGACTGGCGGCCCGGAGGAACCGCTTTTCCCATTCAATTCGCGGCATCACGATTCGATAAGACGCTTCGGGACCCAGTTCGGGTTCAAAGGCTCGGCGGCGGCCAGAGCCCTCCATCACCCGGCAGGCGAAACCTGCCCAGGCGGTCTGTTCCTCCGGGTTGGCCTCCAAGGCGGCCAGGTAGGCGGAGATCTCAGCGCCAGTCAGGTTCGCAGTGACCATGTCGTGGCCGCGCTGACCTCCGGTCAGGAAAATCGAATTCACGTTCACCGGCCCCGGGGGAATCCCATCGCGAATCACATGGCCGGGATTGCAGAAGCCTATGTCAGCTCCGGCCGCCTGCCGTGACGCCTCAGCCGCAAGCCAGGCGATCTCGGGACCGATCGGCATGGACGCGCGGGCAATGATCCGGCCGGCGTCCGGACAAAGCTCGCGTTCCCGGTCTGCAATGCGGGCGGCAAGTTCGTGATCCTGCGGCACGGTCGCGTGGTGCATCGGGACAAGACGGCCGTGAATCGCGACGATCCGCTCGGTTGCCGTATCGACTTCGAGCTCCAGCTGGCCGACATCCTCGCCATAGTGGCCGGCCTGCACGATGGGCACACCGGTTTCCGGAACGATCCGGGGTGTATCCAATCTCTCGTGGGTGTGACCGCTCACGAACAGGTCCACCGCCGGCGCCATGCGCGACCAGGCAGCGCAGTCGTCGGACCCGGCGTGACACAACGCAATCACCAGCGTTGCCTCCCGATCGAGCCGTTCCGCCTCAACGGCAAGTCGCCGGCCCGAAGCTTCGAAGTCCAGCGTGCCCGCATCCTGGGGCACCAGCATTCCAATCACCGCGATGGTCATTCCCGCCCGACGAATCAGCCGGGAGGATTCAAAACGCGGTGCTCCCGCCCCGTCCACCGTGTTGAGGCAGATCAACGGGCGTCCCATCGCGCTTTCGTAGCGGCGAAGCCACTCGTCGCCCGCATCGTGATCGTGGTTTCCAATCGTCACGGCATCATAGCCGATCCGGCGGAACGCCTCGTACGTGATCAGACTGTGCGTCCTGAACGCAACGAGATCGCCCTTCTCCGTCACGTCCCCGGCATCGAGGACGAGCAGCGCCGGCTCTTTCGCCCGCGCCGCGCGGATGTATCCAGATACATATGCGATTCCGCCGACACCTTCGCGGCCCGGACGGACCCGGTCATGGACGTCATTGGTGTGGAGGATCGTCAGCCGGCGCACTTCTGCCGCGAGCGGCAGTGCGGTGAGGACGACCAGCCCGATTAGTCCGGAGATCCTGAGCGCATCGCGAAAGCGGGACTGCGGGCGCCGACCCGGGCAATCCGGGGGGTCGCCGTGCATCCTGAAGGTTACGGGTGCCCGCCGCATGATGCCGGCAAACGGTTATTCGAACTCGATCCCGAACAGCTTTGCGCGATCCATCTGGAACCGGATTACCACGCCCTCGCCCTTGGCGACGCCAAGCTCGGACTGGCCGCGCCAGGTGACGGTGTGCCAGAACTGGTCGCCCTGGACGATGTCGCAGTCGGCGAACGAGCGGCCGGGCAGGGGCTGATCGTCGATACCCGCCAGTTCGATCCGAATCCCACCGGCACGGGAGGTCAGCGCATTGATCTTCAGCGTCCGGCCCGGCGGCAGCACGGCCACGGTCGAGAACTCACCGGTCTCCTCCGCCTCGACCGCGATGATCCGCCCCTTGCGCCAGATCGCATATCCGGCATGCAACTCCATGTGACCGCGCGGGTACTTGTGCGGGAGATTGTAGCCCTTGTAGGGGAGCGCGAAGTCGCCGTTCGGCAGCTCGAAGAGCGAGGCGAACGAGAAGATGCAGCCGCCGTCCCACTGGCCGAAGGGAGCGGTCCTCAGCACCGGCGGGCCCGGCAACCGGCTCCAGAGCTTGCCATCGTGGCTCGACCAGAGACCGATGCTGGAGGCGTCGTCCCGCGTGTCCCAGATGGTGGGGAACATCAGGTGCGCCTCCGGCGCCCCGGGGACCGTGCTGTAGATGCTGGTGTAGAAGACCTCGGAGGGCAGCGTCTCGCCGGGCATCTGGATGACGCACGGCTCGGAGATGGGAAAGTTTCCAAACGTATCGCTCTCCGTGCGGCCGATCACGCGCCGACCCGAGCCGTGAAACTCTCCCAGCCAGGTTCGCTGCTCGAGCGGACCGTTCCAGCCGGTCGCGCGCGGCCCCACCACCCAGCTTCGGGTGTAAAGGACGTACTTCCGCAACACCGGATCGTAGTAGCCAGTCTCCATCCCGTCCGAGTGCTCGATCGTGAATGGCTCGGGCAGCACCGTCCAACGGATGCCGTCGGGCGAGGTGGCACCCTGGAGGGCATGGAACCAGATCTTCGGGTTGTCCCAGTCACCCTTGATCACGCGCGTTTCCCAGCGATCCGGGTATTTTTCGGCAAACGCGCGGAACTGCTCGAAGTTGATCCGGGGGCCGAAGATTGCCTTGTAGCGCTCCGCCGGCGGCGCGTGCGGATCGATGAACACGGTGCCGGTCGGCCCCGGCTTGAGCAGGTTGTTTTCCAGGCTGCCCTCGAATTCCTTCTGTCGCAGCACCGGACGCTCCCAATGGTAGCCGTCCATCGACTCGAGGTAGCAGTCGCCGCCGGGCAGCGACTTGCCCCAGGCGCGGTAGCGATCGCCGTCGCGGAGGACAGTCTTGAAGATCACATAGCCCCTTTCCCACGGCTTCTCGCGCCGCAGCACGGGACCGTAACGCTCGGCTGGCTGGACGGCGATCCGGATGCCATGCGGCGACGATGGGCGGCTCAACTGGGCGGACCAATCGTCGTACACGGGATTCTCGGCGTTCTCCTCTACCTCGTTGATCATCTCGCCCTGCTGATTCAGCCATAGCAGGTTGCCCGGGCGGATCAGGAACCAGTTCGTGAAAACCATCCGCGACCCGCGCAGTTCGTAAGGTTCACCCCACATCGTCTTGTTGCGCACCGCCTCGCGCAGATAGGCGGCCTGGTTGCCGGCGGGCGGCGAGACCGGGGCGCAGCGGCCGGTCGTGGCCGCACCGGCGAGCGCGACGAGTGCGCCGCGAAACAGGAGCGAGAGGACTTGACAGTGGGAGAGGGGGTTCATGGGCTTGCACTCATAAGACGAGTAGCATGAGTTCAGGCAAGCCGTTTGGCTGTCCCGGCTTTCCCCCGCCTTCCGCCATGATTTCCCGCCTCCCCACGCGCATTCTTCCCGGCCGGCTTCTTTTGCTCGGCGTCGCCGCCCTGCCCCTGCTCGGGGCGGCTCCAGCCTGGCGCGAGGAGGGCTTTGCCGCATTTGCCGATGGCACGTTCTCCGACGCCGGCGCGAATGCCTACGTCTCCGCCGCCGGGCGCGTCCAGACCGTGAACCGCTGGGATTTCAACGGCGACGGTTACATCGATCTGCTCTGTCCCAATTCCCATCCGCTGCTCGAGATGCTCGACATGTCGATCTATTGGGGAAACGGGAAGGATTTCAGCATCCAGCGGCACACCTACGTGCCGGCCGACGGGCCGATGTGGGTCTCGCCCGGTGATTTCAACCGCGACGGCCGGACCGATCTGGCGGTCGCGAACTACTCCAACGGCACCTGGACCAGCATGGACTCCGCCGTCTATTGGGGCGGTGACGGTACAGGGCAGGCCCAAGCAGGCGGGTGGGCCGCCGGTCCATTCCAAGGCAAAACGATGCTGCCTTCGCGCAATGCCCAGGGCGTCATCAATGCCGATTTGAACCGGGATGGGTACCCGGAGCTGGTCTTTGCGATGTCCGCGGGGTTCTGGGAGTACCGCGGCACGGGCGGAGTCCCGAACTCCCGCATCTACTGGAACCGGCGGGGGGCGTTCTCCCGCGATGACTTCGTCGAACTCTCCACGACCGGTGCGACCGATGTGGATGCCGCGGACATCGACGGCGACGGCTGGCCGGAGCTGGCATTCTCCTGCACCGAGTCCGGCGTTTCCTATATCTATCGCGGCGGACCGCAGGGCTTCGACGACGGGCGGAGGCTGGAACTTCCCACGGCGGCCGCGCATGCCGTTCGCTTTGCGGATCTCGACGGCGACGATGCGATCGACGTGGTGTTCGCCAACCAGGACGGACCCGAGTCATGGGCGTACCTCAACCGCGGCGGCACCTACGCGCCCGAGCGCCGGGTCGCGTTCGCCACCCATTTCGCGAAGGACGTGGTGGTCGCCGATTTCAACCGCGATGGGGCGCCCGACGTCTTCTTCACCAACCACCTGTTTGCCGAAGACGGCGAGGAGCGGCTCGGCAACCGGTTCACCTCCTCGTATCTGTATTTTGGAGGCAAGGACGGGTTCAGTTCGGAGCGCCGGCAGTCGGTGCCGACCATCGGCGCCTGGGGAGCCAATGCGGCGGACTTCAACGGCGACGGCTGGACCGATCTGCTGGTCTGCAATTTTCAGGAGCACTATTCGTTCGAGGTCCCCTCCTTCATCTATTGGAACGGGCCGGACGGTCTCGATGTGACGCGGCGGACCCCACTCTACGAGCATGGCGCCCAAGGCAACGCGATCGCCGATTTCAACGGCGACGGCCATCTCGATATCCTCATCACCTCGATGATGGGTCGTTCACGGGGAGATTACGATCCCACCTATCTCTACCTGGGCGACCCGCGGGGAAATTACTCGGTGGACCGGCGGATCGACCTGCCTGGTCGTGAACCCTACGAGCAGGCGATGGCCGACCTGGATGACGATGGGCAGGTCGATGTGCTGCTGATGAACCAGGGCGAGGTCACCCGGTATGAAAACGAGGTCTTCATCTTCTGGAACCGGGACAACCAACTCGACCCCTGGCGGATGTCCGGACTGCCGGCGCACGCGGGTGTCGGCGTGGAGGTGGCGGACCTCGATCGCGACGGCCATCTCGATATCATCGTGGCCAACAACAAGCCCTATGCACCGCTGCCGGGCGGCAAGGTCCGTCCCGCCTCGTTCATCTACTGGGGCGCCCCCGATGGCTTTGCCATCACCCGCCGGACGGATCTGCCGGTCGCGCAGTGTCGGTCACCATCGATTGCCGATCTCGATGGCGACGGGCACCTCGATCTCGTCTTTGCCGGGCCGGAGGCAGCGATCTTCTTCGGCGATGGGACGCGCAACTACGGGCCCCGCCGCCAGCCGATCCGTGGCACGCTGGGTGTCGCCAGCAACCAGAGCGAAGTGGCGGACCTGAATCGCGACGGCTACCTCGATCTTGTTTTCGCGGGTCCGAAGGTGATCATCTTTCCCGGCGACAAGTCGGCGCGTTACGCGGAGCAGGATCGGATCGTGCTCGAGATCGATGCCAAGACGATGACCGTCGCCGACGTGAACCAGGACGGCTGGCTGGATCTGGTGTGTCCGCGGTACAAGGTTGGCGGCCAGCGCTCGCTGGAGTCGAGCGTGCTGCTCGGCGGCGCCGAAGGTTTCTCGCTCGAACGGCGGATCCTTTTCCCGACCGATGGCGGCACCGGCAGCCTGGTGAGCGACTTCAACTTCGATGGCTATGCCGATGTCTTCTTCTACTGTCATCGGACCGATGGCGACTCCGAGCGGCCGGGCCAGTACGCCGATCACGTGGCGGATTCGCGGCTGTATTGGGGCGGTCGTGACGGCTTCGATTCACGGCGATTCCTGCGGATCCCAACCGTTGGGGTGCACTACGACATGGGCGTGGACCTTGGGCATGTAGCCGATCGACGGCTGCAATGGGAGTATGTCTCATCGCCGCACGATGCAGGAAATGCCCGTGGAAAGCGGCTGATTTGGGAGGCGGAGACGCCGGCCGGTACAGCCCTGCGATTCCAGGTCCGCGCCGCGGCCAGTCGTGAGGCGCTGGAGCGCGCGGGTTGGTTTGGTCCCCGCGGTGTGGACAGCCATTTTGATCGTTCTGGCACAACGATTCCGGCGGAGGTCTCCGGCCGCTGGGTGCAGTATCGGGCCATCTTCGATACCCGAAACGGCGCCGCCTCGCCAATCCTCACGGCTGTGCAGATCGATTTCGAGTAGCAGTCGGCGCTTTCCGGACCATGTCGCCGTCGTCTTCGCGTCCCACCGAGTCCTTGCCGGCTTCCGCTGTCGTGCCTGCCGTGCCGGACGCCGATAGTCCCCAACTTCGGGGCGGTGGCGCCGAGTTTGCCGCCATCCGGAGCCTGCTCGCCGATGGTGCGCCCAAGCTCGTCGTGCTCGACGACGATCCCACCGGCACGCAGACGGTCCATGGAATCGATGTTCTCACCGAGTGGTCGGTGCCAAGCCTCGCGGCGGCCCTGGCCGATTCGCGGCCTGCCTTTTTCGTGCTGACCAACTCGCGTTCGTTGCCGGAGCCGGCAGCCGCGGCACTCAATGCCGAAATCGCCGCGAATCTCCATGCTGCGGCCGGTGAGACGGGAACACGCTTCAGCATCGTCAGCCGCAGCGACTCGACGCTCCGGGGGCACTTTCGGGCGGAGGTGGATGCACTGATTGGCGCCCAGCGGAAGCCGGTCGACGGAGTCATCGTCGCGCCGGCCTTCTTCGAGGGCGGCCGGTACACCATTGGCAATGTGCATTACGTGGCCGATCGCGGCGCGCTCGTCCCGGCGGCGGCGACCGAGTTTGCGCACGACGCCACATTCGGCTACCGGGAATCGGACCTGACGCGCTGGATCGAGGAAAAGACTGCCGGAGGCGTGCGTGCAACCGATGTCGTCACCATTTCGATCGAGCAGCTGCGGAAGGGTGGGCCGGATTCGGTCAACGCGACGCTCGGGCAGTTGTCATCGGCCCGGTTCGTCGTTGTAAACGCCGAGGGGTATCGCGATTTGGAGACGTTTGTGTCGGGGCTGCTGCGTGCCGAACGTGCCGGAAAGCACTTCCTCTTCCGAACCGCGGCGAGTTTCGTCCGGGTGCGTGCGGGTGTGGCGCCGCGCGCACCGCTGCCGGCGGAGGAAATTGCCGGCGGGGGCGGCGGCGGGTTGATCGTTGTCGGCTCCTATGTCGGCAAGACCACCGAGCAGTTGCGGTTGGCGCTGGGCGCGCCGGGTGTCGCCCCGATCGAGGTCGACGTCGACCGATTCATCGAACCGGAAAGCCGTCGGGCCGAAGTCGCCCGTGCTGCGGCCGCCGCCAATGCCACGCTCGCCGCCGGCCGCCATGCGCTGGTCTACACCAGCCGGAAGCAGGTGAGTGCGCTCGGCCGCGCCGGGGATCTCGACGTGGCGCGGACGGTTTCATCGAGTCTCGTGGAAATCGTCCGCGGGATATCGGTTCGCCCCGCGTTCTTCATCGCCAAGGGCGGCATTACCTCGAGCGATCTGGCCGTCCACGGAGTCGGGGTGAGGCGCGCGCGCATCCTTGGGCAGGCCGCGGCAGGAATCCCGGTGTGGCGGCTGGGCGATGAGACCACCTGGCCGGGCGTCGCCTATGTCGTCTTTCCCGGCAACGTGGGCAGCCCGGAGTCGCTGGCCGCGCTGATCGCGTCGCTCGGCGGCAGCCAGGGAGGCACTGCGCAGCTGCATTCCTGAGTTTCATTTTTCACCCCCAATTCAATCCCACTCACATGAAATCCCGATCGCATTCCACACGCTTGCTCCTGCCGCTATCGCTCGCGCTGCTCGCGCCCATCACGCGCGCCGGCGAGATCTATCCCAAGCTGCGAACGCTGCCCGGCCACGAGGGCTCGGTGCTTTCCGTCCGGTTGACCAGGGACGAGAAGACCCTCGTCAGCGGCAGCCGCGACGACACGATCAAGGTCTGGGATTTCGCGACCGGAAAGCTCCAGCGCACAATCAAGCCGGCCGAGGGCGATGCGGACATCTATGCCCTGGCATTCTCGCGGGATGGCAAGGTGCTCGCCAGCAGCGGCCGCTACAAGACCATCACCCTCTGGGATGCCGCCACCTTCAAGCCCATCCGCAAGCTCGAAGGCCACGAGGCGGATGTGCGGATGGTCGAATTTTCACCGGATGCCCGGACGCTCGCGAGCGTGGGCGAGGATTTCACCTTCCGGCTCTGGGATGTGGCCACCGGCCGGCTGAAGGTGACGCGCCGGGAGCATCAGGGAAAAGTGAAGAGCGTCGCCTATTCGCCCGACGGCCGGACGATCGTGACGGCGGCGCTTGACGCCACGGTCCGGCTCTGGGACGCCGAAACGGGAGAGCCCCGCCAGGTGATTCGGGGAGCCAGTAAGGGCCTGGAGTTCTGCGAGATTTCCCCCAACGGCCGGATTCTGTTTGGCGGCACCGGAGACATCGGGCAGCTGCTGTTCTGGGATGCGCGTACGGGGAAAATCCTGCGTGACCTGCCAACCGCGCACGGCAACCAGCACGGGCTGGAAATCGACAGCGGCACGTTCACCCCCGACAGCCGGCTCGCGATCAGCGGGTCCAAGGATCGCACCATCCTCTTCTGGGACATGCGCACGTTCACGGAGCGGCATTCGATCAGCGGGCTGCCGGGCCGGATCGAGTCCATGACCCTTTCGCGCGACGGAAAGACGCTTGTGACCGGCTTTGGCGGAACCGACTTCACAATCGCGGTCTGGGATCTCGACGGTCTCCTGGATTGAGTGGGAGGGGCCATGCGCCAACAATCATCACTCCTGGCGGCGTTCGGGCTGGCGGTGATTCTCCCCCTGGCCGCGGCTTCAGCCTCCGCCGGCGAACCCCTCCGGATCGGGCGCGGCCCGCACCTGTTGCTCGACGAGCACTTGATTGCCGAACAGTCATTCCTCTCCCGCACGGTCAATCGTCCGGCCAAGCGTCCCGAACCCGTGATTACCGGCCGGGCCGGGGGCGATGACAACTTCCAGCCGTACCTCAGTGTGATTCAGAACCCGGATACGGGGGGTTTTCGCGTCTGGTATGGCGTGCCGGAGAACGCCAGCCAGTCCCATCTCGCGACGATGGAGTCGGAGGATGGCATTCATTGGCGGCGCCCGCACCGGGTGTTGGCGGATCCGCAGCGGATCCAGTTCGGCGTGACGGTCCTCGATCGCGGACGCGAGTTCAGGCCACGTGATGAGCGCTACGTTTACGCGTTCTGGAATGCGGGCGGATTGCGGATCGCCGTTTCGCCCGATGGGCTTGGCTGGCGGATGCTCAAGCCCGACGCCGTCCTGGAACACAATCACGACATCACTTCGCTGCACTGGGATCCCATCCGCCGGCACTACCTCGCCATCGTTTCCGTTTTCCTCGAGGATCCGCTCTGGGAGGACAAGCGCCGGATCCCGCACCAGAGCGTCAGCCAGGACCTGATCCATTGGGAGGACCCGTGGCGGATCATCGCCCCGAAGCAGGGGGCGCCCATCGAGCACGGCGAACTGCAGTTCTATTCGATGTCAGGCGTGATCGCCCGCGGCGACCTGCTGATTGGCCTTGTGAAGGTGCTGCGGGACGATCTGAACGCGACTCCGGGTCGGACCGCGGCGGAGATGGGCGACCCCGAGCGGAAGGCGGCCGGGATCGGCTACACGGTCCTGGCCTGGACCCGCGATGGCCGGACGTGGCAGCGCGACCAAGAACCCTTCCTGCTCAACGATCCCGATCCGGCACGCTGGGATCACGCCATGGCCTGGGGTGACGAGCAGATCGTCATCGGGGATGAGACCTTTGTCTACTACGGCGGCTACCAGCGGGGTCACAAGGTGGCGCGCTTCGATGAGCGGCAGATCGGCTTGGCGCGGATGCCGCTCGATCGTTACGTCGCGCGCGAGGCCGATCACAACCCCGGCCGGCTGGTCACGAAGCCGCTGCAACTCGAGGGTGAAGCGCTCACGGTCAACGCCCGCGTGGCTGGCTCAATGCGCGTCCGGCTGATCGATGCCGGCGGCGCCGCGTTCCCCGGCTTCGACTGGGTGGAAATCACGGGCGACCAGGTTCAAGCGCCGGCCCGCTGGACGGGAAGCCTGGCGGAACTCCGCGGGCAGCCGGTGCGCATCGAATTCGAGTTCCGCCATGCCCAACTGTTCGGCTTCCAGCTTCGGTGACAACTGCGATAAACGGCGTGGCCGTGGTGATGCAGATCTGAAATTGCCCCAGACCTTAATCTTTTTGAAGGTTACCGTTCCGCGGCGACTTCCGCCATCAATGTGACTCGGCAAAGCTCGTGATCGAGTGCCATTCGAAAACCTCCTGCAGCAGTGCCCGGCGCTGACCTGAGAATCCCAAAACATGGAAAACTGGGAGGTCGTGGGGGGGCTGCGCCAAACCTCGACGCGCAACGCTGAACACTCAACGCTCAATGTTGCCGGCGTCGCGGGTGCGGCCAGCCTTGCTCCTGCCGGGTCCCTTGCGCCAGCATCCGTAGCGCAGACTTCCGATGGATTTTGCCCAGGTCATCGCCGCCCTCTCCAGCCGGCTCGACGCCGCTCGGGTGCGCTATGCCCTGATCGGCGGATTCGCCATGGCGCTCCGCGGCGTGCAGCGCGCCACCATGGATCTCGATTTCATCCTGATGCTCGACGATCTGAAAGTCGCCCATGACATCCTGATAAAGCTGGGTTATCGCCGCGAATTTCACTCCGAGAACGTCTCGCACTACCTCAACCCCGACGAGGTGTGGGGCCGGATCGACATCCTCCACGCGTTCCGCGGACCGAGCCTGGGCATGTTGCGTCGCGCCGAGCGGCTGCCGGTCGGCGCCGACCTGACGCTGCCAGTCGTGACGATCGAAGACGTCATCGGCCTGAAAATTCAGGCCCTCGCGAACGATTCCACCCGCGCGCTTGCCGACTGGCATGACATCGGCCTGCTCCTCTCCGCCGCCGGCGAACGAGGCCTCGCGCTGGATTGGGAACTCATGGAGGACTACTTGCGGCTGTTTCATTTCGAGGACAAGCTGCCCGAACTGAAATCGATCCATGGCACGGCTTAGCGAACAGGAAAAACTCCAGCTGAAGACGGCCGCGGACCGGAAGACGCCGCGACCGCCACCCGTCTCGCTGCAACCAGCGGAGCGATTCCTGGCCTTCGCGTCGTTTGCCAGCCAGCTCAAGCCGGCACTGAAGCCGGTGCGGTTTGTCGGCCAACACTGGAAATTATAGCGCGGGGCGCCCAGCACGCACGCAGCGGGAACTCGAATAGCAGCTCAGGCGATCGCGAAAGCTGAAAGCGGTGCTCTCTCCCGAGAAAACGAATCTGACCGCGCGGTGGCCGATGGAGAGCGTTGCCGCCCACGAGGCTCACGCCTGCGCCACCAGGTGCCTGGCGCCGAGCCGGCGCTCGATCTCGGCGATATTCGCCTCGATCGCCTCGATATAGGGATTCGGCCCCTGGGGGTAGGGTCGCGCCAGGAACCGGTGGACCGCCTGGAAATCCGTCTCGAGCTTCGGCTTCACGAAGCTCCGCCAGAAATGCGGGGTCCGCGCCTTCAATTCCTCCACCGACTTGAACATCCGTCGCGCCGGCGGCAGGTGGATGAAATTGTCGGACTCCTCGAACTCATGGAAAAGGATTTCAAGCTCATCGGGGTAATCCGGTGCGGCCATCTGCCCGAGGTAGTCCGCCGTGGCCGTCGCGCAGCCGATGACCCGCTCGACCGGCTCGCGGAAATTCAACCGGCTGATCTGCTTGGTTGGTCCCGTGCAGTTGATCGCACCCAGGACAGCCTCGACCTCGACATCGGTGGCGCCGAGCGAGGGGAGATAGGAGGCGGTGTAGGCGCAGCTGCGCAGCACATGGCAGAAGGTGTATTTCGCGCCGGTTCCCGATGTGTCCGAGCGGAGCTTCAAATAACCCGAGTCGTGCAGGAGGACGCCGGAAATCGCCAATTCGAACTGCCGCGCGTCGATCCGCGGCTCGACCCCGGCCAGCTGCCTGCCTTCGAGGATTTGCGTAATGCAGACGGCAGCCTGGAGGGTGTGCTCGAGATCGTGGTAACGCAGGTCAACCGCCGCGTAATCGGGATGGAGCCCGTTGAACAAATCCTGGACGTCGCGAAAAATGACCTTCAACCACCGTGGCGCAGCGCCGGGATACATCGCCGCAAATCTCTCGTTCACGTAAGCGGCGACGGCCGGGGCGTTCTTGGTATCGACGGGAGTAAACATGCCGGCGCGGAAGGTGGGGGACGAAGGGCGATCCCAAATGTGGTTTTGGGGCAGGCGGTCAGCCGATTAAGAATTTGCGGATGGGAGCGGCAAGCCCAAAGCTGGCCGAACACTTGAGGCACATGATTGTGGGCATAACCGGCGGGATGGGGTGTGGCAAATCGACGGTGGCACGGCTGTTTGAAAGGCGTGGCTTTCGCCGGCTCGACTCCGATCAAATTGTCCGCGACGAAGTGCTCATCCAGCCGGAAGTCGTTGCTGCGCTTAGGGCGCGCCACGGCGACGGGATTCTCGGTCCTGATGGCGGAGTCAACCGGCCAGTCCTCGCCGCCCGGGTGTTCCAGGACGACGCGGAGCGCCAATGGCTCGAGCAACTCGTACATCCGGGAGTTTTTGCCGCCTGGCGGACAGCGTTCGCGTCCGCCCCGAAGGCCCGGTGGGCGGTGGAAGTGCCGCTGCTCTTCGAAAAGGGGCTGGAAAATTGGTTTGATTTCACCGTATGCGTCGCGTGTGCTCCGGCCCAGCAACTTGCCCGACTGGAGCAACGCGGCCTTCCGCGGGGGCTCGCCGGGCAGCGAATTTCCAAGCAACTGCCGCTGGCGCGAAAGATCGAGCTTTCCGACTTTGTCTTGTGGAACGAGGGCAGCCCCGAATTCCTTGAAGCCGAGGTCGATCGTTTGGCCCAAGCTCTCGAGGCGGCTTGAATCTTCGGCCCGCCGGCGCACCCACTGCACGGCGCCATCCCTTCCGAACCCAACTCCATGGCCTCCTCTCACAAATCCGACGACGAGCCGTCGTCCGCCGCCCGCACCTCCGAAGCCGGGGAAAAGAAGTCCCGCCGGCCCCGCGCCGCGGCTGCCCGCCCCAGGAAGCCCAAGCCGGAAAAAGCCGAGAAACCGGCCCGCCGGCCACGAGTCGAGCAGTTGGAAATCCCGACGGACGCGCCAGAAACACGCGCCCCCGCACCTCGGGAGGAGCCTCCCCGCGATCGTGAAACGGCTCCCCGCACCAGCGACCACGAGCGCAGTGGAACCGATTCGCGGCCGGCTGCGCCTTCCGAACGCGCTGCGCGGAACGAGCCGACACAGCCGGCGGAACCGGCAGGACGCCCCGATCGGTCCGGCGCGCCAAGCCCGGCCGACAGCGATAGACGCCCCGATGCCGGCGCGACGGCCCAGCGGCCAACTTTCGAGCCGCGGCCGGCGACACCCGGCGGCGAGACCACGCCATCCCAGCCACCCCCGTCGCAGGATCAGCCGGCGACACCCAAACCGCCCCAACCGCAGGGCCAGGGTGGCGGCCGGGGCGACTGGCAGGGTGGAGGTGGTGATCGTGGGTTCTGGAAGCACGGCAAGCGCAAACGCGGTCGTCATGGCAACTGGCAGGGCGGGGGAGGCCCTCCGCGCGAACAGCACCCGCCGCAGCCGCCGCCCCCCAGCAGTGCGCCGGTGCTGGGCGAACTCCCGAATCCCTCGCGCTTCAACGATCTCGCCGCCCTGGACGCGCTGGCCCAGGAACTCGCGAACGGGCAGGGCGAACCGCTCGCGCTCAACCAGATTTACGCGAAAAACCTCGCGGATCTGACCAGTTACGCCCGCAGCCTCGGGGTCCAGTTCGAGGGCGCGCCGAACAAGCGGCAACTCATCACCGAAATCTTCCGCTTCGCCACCACCGCGAAACGCACCTTGCGCGACACCGGCTACGTCGACCAGAACGACCGCGGCTCGTTCGTGGTGCACGAACATGTCAATTACCGCCTGTATCCCGAGGATCCCTACCTCCCCGACAGCCTCGTCCGGCGTTACGGGCTCAAGCGCGGCCACCGGCTCGAGGTCGTGCTGCAGCCGCCGCAGGAGGGCGAACGCTGCCCGTCGGTCGTCCGGATCGAAAGCGTGATGGGCCTCCCGCCGGACGAAATCTCGAAGGTCACGCCCTTCGAGGAACTCGTCCCCTATTACCCGCTGCAGCGGATCCTGCTCGAGAATTCGGAAGTCCACAGCAAGGACGTCTCGATGCGGGCCGTGGACATCCTCACCCCGATCGGGTTCGGCCAACGCGGGCTGATCGTCGCCCCACCGCGGACCGGCAAGACCATCCTGCTGCAGAACATCGCCAATTCGCTTTCCGCGAACAGCCCCGAGGTAAAGCTCATCCTCCTGCTGATCGACGAGCGGCCCGAGGAAGTCACCGACTTCCGCCGCCACACCAAGGGCGAGGTCGTTTCATCGACTTTCGACGAGACGCCCGAGAGTCATGTCCATTGTGCGGAAATGGTGATTGAGATCTGCCGGCGGCGGGTCGAGCAGGGCGAGCACGTCGTGGTGCTGCTCGATTCGATCACGCGGCTTGCGCGCGCCTACAACGCGCTTACCGGGAGCGGCGGCAAGACGATGTCCGGCGGCTTGGAATCCAATGCGCTGCAGAAGCCCAAGCGGTTCTTCGGTTCGGCCCGCAACATCGAGGGTGGCGGCAGCCTGACGATCATCGCCAGTGCGCTGGTCGATACCGGCAGCCGGATGGATGAAATTATCTTCGAGGAGTTCAAGGGCACCGGCAATTCCGAGCTCCACCTGGATCGCGGGCTGGTCGAGCGCCGGATTTTCCCTGCGATCAACATCGATCGCTCGGGCACGCGCAAGGAGGAGCTCATCTATCATCCCGAGGAACTGCAGCGAATCTACGGGCTGCGCCGCGCGATGCAGGGCCTCGGCCCGATCGAGTCGATGGAAATGCTCATCACCCGGCTCAAGAAGACCGGTTCGAACGCCGAGTTCCTCCTCGCCCTCGCCCCGAAGTAGCGGGTCGGAGACCAACGCCATGCCGCGATGAGCCCGCTCCCCAGCACTGCGGCCGCGGACGAATTCGTGGTGCGGCTGGCCTTGAATCGCGGATGGCTGCGCCCGGAGCAAGTCCAGGCGGCCGAGGCTGCGCTGGCCGCAGCGGGGCCGGCCAGGCCGGCGGGGTTGCTGGCCCGCCTCGCAGAGCAGGGTGTCCTGGCGGAACGGCAGGTCGCAGAACTGCTGGCCGCCGAGTTCAGGCTCCCGCTGGCGCCGGATCTGGCGTCCACTCGGATTCCCAAAGACGCATTGGCGCTCGTTTCCCGTGCCTTGGCGGCGAAATACCGGTTGATCCCGCTGCAACGCGACGGAGACCGGTTGCGCGTCGCCATCTCCGATCCCCTGGATACCGATGCCATCGACGCGCTGCGGCATGAGGTGCCAGTGCCTTTGGACCTGGTGGTGGCCGTTCCCAGCGAGGTGACGGCAGCGATTGTCCGCTGCTATGGACCGGATGCCAGCGCGCCGCTCGAAGAGTTGCTCGACGCCGTTGGTGAGGCCGCACCACCTGAGGAGGGGAGCCGAACGGAGGCCACCGGCAGCCCGGAGCGCGATGCCGATGCACCGATTATCCAACTCGCCCATCAGATCATCCTCCAGGCCATCCAGCGGCGGGCATCGGATATTCACCTTGAACCGTTGGAGAAACGCTGCCGGCTGCGCTACCGGGTCGACGGTGGATTGCTTGAAGTCGAAGGGCCGCCCAAGCGGATGCAACTGGCCATCGTTTCGCGGCTCAAGCTCATGGCCAACATCAGCATCGCCGAAAAGCGGGTACCGCAGGACGGAAGGATCCAGATCGCGGTGCAGGGCCGGCCGGTCGACCTTCGCGTCTCGTCGCTCCCGACCGCCCATGGCGAGAGCATCGTCATGCGAATCCTGGATCAGGAGGGACTGCGTCTCGGTCTGGGTGAGCTGGGATTCCTGGCGGATGACGCCGTGACCTTCGACCGGATGATCACACTACCCGACGGATTGCTCCTGATCACGGGCCCCACTGGTTCCGGCAAGACCACGACCCTCTACAGCTGTCTCCAGCGGTTGAATCAGACCGACAGGAAGATCATCACGGTTGAGGATCCGGTGGAGTTTCAACTCGACGGGATCAATCAGGTGCCGGTCCGTCCGGACCTTGGCCTGACGTTTGCGGCGGCGCTCCGGTCGATCCTCCGGCAGGCTCCGAATGTGATCATGGTCGGCGAGATCCGAGACCGGGAGACGGCCGAGATTGCACTCCATGCGGCGCTCACCGGTCACATGGTCTTCTCCACCCTGCACACCAACGACGCGCCGCGTGCGGTCTCACGGCTCGTCGACCTCGGGATCAAGCCTTTCCTCGTGTCAACGGCGCTTCGGGCCGCAATGGCACAACGGCTGGTCCGGCGCATCTGCCCCCGCTGCCGGCGGCCAGACATGCCCGGCCCGGTGGAGCTGCGCAGCGTGGGGATCGACGCGGCCCGAGCCGCAAGTGCGACTTTCGCGCGAGGAGACGGATGCGCCTACTGCAACGGAACGGGATATCGGGGCCGGATGGGAATCTTCGAGATTTTCAGCATCAACGAGGAACTCCAGGGCCTCATACACGAAGGGAGCGGCACCTCGGCATTGCGGCAGAAAGCCCGCGAACTTGGCATGCGCACGATGCGCGAAGATGGTGTGCGCAAGGCCATCGCAGGTTTGACCACGATCACCGAGGTCGCTTCCATCACGGTAGGCGATGCCAGTTAGCCCGAACAAACGCTTCAACCCATGAGCTACGAAATGAATGACCTGCTCGACCTGATGGTCGACCAAGGCGCCTCCGATCTCCATCTGCAGGTTGGCCAGCCGCCGACCATTCGGCTGAGCGGCAGCATGACCCCCATCGACGGCCCGGCGCTCACACCCAGCGATACGGAGAAGCTGATGCTGTCGATCACGCCCGACACCCATGTCAGCAATGTGAAGCTCAACGGCGGCGCCGACTTCGGTTTCGCGTTCGGCGAGAAGGCGCGGTTCCGCGTGTCGGTCATGAAAGCCAAGACCAACTACGGCATGGTGCTGCGGCAGATTCCCTACAAGATGTTCGGCCTTCGCGATATCGGCCTGCCCGACAAGATTCGCGAACTGCTCTTTCGTCCCCGAGGGCTCATCCTGGTCACCGGCCCGACGGGTTCCGGCAAGTCCACCACGCTGGCTTCGATGATTAATTACATCAACGAAGCCCGCGACGGACACATCATCACGATCGAGGATCCGATCGAATATTACCACAACCACAAACGCTGCGTCGTCACCCAGCGCGAAGTGCACGTGGACGTGCCGAGTTTCGCCGAGGCGATCCGGCGCGCGCTGCGGCAGGATCCCGATGTCATCCTCGTGGGTGAAATGCGCGACCTCGAGACGATCGAGGCGGCCATCAGCGCGGCGGAAACCGGTCACCTGGTCTTCGGCACGCTGCACACGAACAGCGCGGCCAAGACGGTCGATCGGATTGTCGATGCCTTTCCGGCCAACATGAAGGATATGATCCGAACGCAGCTGGCTTCGTCGCTCGTCGCCGTGATCTCCCAGGTGCTGTGCAAGAAGGTCGGCGGCGGCCGGATTGCCGGCTACGAGATCATGGTCAACACGACGTCGATCGGCTCGCTGATTCGCGAGAACAAGACCTTCCGGATCTCGTCCGACATCCAGACCGGCGCGCAGCTGGGGATGATCACCATGGACACCCACCTGATGAGTCTCGTGAATCGCGAACTGGTTTCACCCGACGAGGCACTCGAAAAGGCGCAGGATCCAAACGTCATGCGCGAGAAGTTCCTCCAGATGGGCCTTAAGCTGCGGGAGGTTTGAGCCGGGAGCCGCCGGGTCCGAAACCGGGCACCGGTTACCACGAGGCCACGGCGTCGCGCCGTAGCGATGCGTTCTGAAAGGCTTCACGTGACACGGGCGTCCCGCCCGTGGTCCTGAATAGATCGATCGTTCCCTTCGCGCGCGTCGGGTACCGTTAGCCCCTGTTTCGGGTATAGCCGCGGGTCGCGTTGCGATGCCGCGATCGCTCAAGCTGTGACCGATGTTCGCCAGTCGCAGCAGCGCAGTGTATGAATTCCTCAAGGAACAGCGGCTCCTTGGATTGCCGCAGCTGGATGCGTTGAATGAGGAGCACCAGGCCACCGGCCGGCCGCTGGCCGATCTCGTGCTCGATCTCGGATCGATTGGCCGGGCGGATCTGTTGCGCAGCCTCGCCAGCTATCTCAACTGGCCTTACCTCGCCGCATTGCCAGCCGGGATCCCAGGCGAGGCGATTGCCGCCGTCCCCGGCCGGCTGGCCCACGACTACGGAGTCCTGCCGCTGGGGGATGACGGCGGTATGCTTGAGCTCGTCATTGGCGATCCCTTTCGGCCGCACGCGGCCGAGGATCTCGCCTTCGCCCTTGATCGCCAGGTGCGGCTGCTTGTCGCCGATCCCGACCAGGTCGGCATTCTGATTCAACAGCACTATGGCGAGGATGATTCCGATGCCGGAATCGAGGAGCTGTTGCAGCAGCTTCCCACCGGGGATTACGCGATGGATTCCAGCCGGGAATGGTCGGAGCGCGATCTCGAGTCGATGGCGGAACAGGCGCCAATCATCCGGTTCGTCCAGCACGTGCTCGGCAAGGCGGTGCGCGAACAGGCGAGCGACATCCACTTCGAGCCCTTCGCCCGCGAGCTCAAGATTCGCTACCGGGTGGATGGGGCCCTGTTTGAAATGCCACCGCCGCCCAGCCGGCTCGCCTTGCCGATCACCTCGCGAATCAAGGTCCTGGCCAGCCTGGATATTGCCGAACGCCGGCTCCCGCAGGACGGGCGAATCCGGTTGCACGTCCGCGGGCGCACGATCGATTTGCGCGTTTCCACCCTGCCGACGCAGTTCGGCGAAAGCGTGGTCCTGCGCGTGCTGGACCAATCGGCCCTGCGGCTCGAACTCTCCCAGCTGGGACTGCCCGCGGATGTGCTCGGCGGGATCCAGGAAATCGTCCGGCGGCCCAACGGCATCTTCATCGCGACCGGCCCGACGGGCTCCGGCAAGACGACGACGCTCTACAGCTGTCTCCGGCTGATCAACACGATCGAACGCAAGCTCCTCACCGCGGAGGATCCGGTCGAATATGAGCTGGAAGGCATCATGCAGGTGGCGGTGAACCCGGCCGCGGGGCTCACGTTCACCACCGCGCTGCGCTCCTTCCTGCGGCAGGATCCGGATGTGATCCTGGTCGGCGAAATCCGCGACCTGGATACCGCCAGGATCGCAATCCAGGCCGCGCTCACGGGCCATTTGGTGATGACGACGCTGCACACCAACGATGCCGCGGGCGCGATCACCCGGCTCGTCGACCTTGGCGTCGAGCCCTTCCTCATTGCCTCGACGCTGGAGGCGGTCCTGGCCCAGCGACTCGTCCGCCGCGTCTGCCCGGCCTGCGGCGTCGAGTACCAGCCCCCGGGCGACTTGCTGCAGCAGCTCGGGCTCGCGGGAAATGCCGCCGGCGAACGGCGCTTCCGACGCGGACCCGGCTGCGTCGCCTGCAACCAGTCGGGGTATCGCGGGCGGGTCGGCATCTACGAATGGCTGCCGGTTACCGATTCCATCCGTGAACTGATCACCGCGCGGACACCCACCGTCGCAATCCGGCAACGAGCCATCGCCCTCGGCATGCGGACGCTCCGGGAGGACGGCATCCGCGCCATTTACGATGGCCGCACGTCGATCGAGGAAGTCATCCGGTACACCTGACTCCCATGGTTCTCCATCGGCGCGTGAACATGAATGGCCGTCATCCATCGATTGCCGCCGCTGGATCCCGGGGTAGGGAACGACGGGTTCCGTCGCCATTGCCCATCAGCCGGTCCGGAGGGCGCGACTCCCCTTGGTGGCGCAGGCAATTGGGAGCGGGCCCGCCCATCAGCCGATCGGGTCTGGCCATCTTCACCCGGCAGCTTGCCACGCTCATTCGGGCAGGGATGCCCATCCTGCGGAGTCTCGAGATTCTCGGCCGCCAGGAGAGAAGGCCGGGTTTCCGGGCCACGCTGGAGGCCATCGCCGATACCATTCGGTCCGGCGGCAGCCTTTCCGATGGGCTGATCCTCCATCCGCGGACATTTGACCGGCTTTTCGTGAATCTGACCAGGGCGGGAGAGACGGGTGGCGTGCTGGCAACGGTCTTGGAGCGGCTCGCCATTTTTCAGGAAAAAATGCTGCGGATTCGCGGCCGGATTTTCGTCGCGATGGCATACCCCCTCGTCATCAGCCTGGTCTCCGCCGGAATCATGGGGGTGCTGCTGATGTGGGTCGTACCGGCGTTCCAGGCGACGTTCTTCAATCTGCTTCCAGGCCGGCCGCTGCCGTGGCTGACGCAGCTGGTCACTGGGATTGCCGCCGGACTCCGCCAGTATTTTTGGAGGATCCTGCCGGCTGTTGCCGTTCTGGCGGTGCTGGCCTGGCTCTTTTGCCGCTCGGCCTTTGGCCGGCAATTCGCCGATCGCGCGCTGTTGTCGGTTCCCGTCCTGGGGGACCTGTGCCTGAAATCGTCGATCGCGCAGTTTGCGCGCACCTTTGGGACGCTGCTGGCTTCCGGAGTGCCCATCCTCACCGCCCTCGTCATCTGTCGCGAGACCTGTCGCTATGCGGGGGTCGCCGAGGCGATTGGCCAGGTTCATGATCGCGTCAAAGCGGGCGAAACCGTGGCCCGTCCGCTCGGGGCGAGCGGGATTTTTCCCGCCCTCGTCGCCGGCATGGTCGAGGTGGGCGAGGAGACCGGGGCCTTGCCGGACATGCTGGCATGTATCGCCGATGCCTATGACGAGGAGGTCGATCGCGCCGTCGCAGCCATGACGGCGATGCTGGAGCCGCTGATGATCGTCGTGATGGCCTTCGCGGTGGGAACGATTGTGATCGCGATGTTCCTGCCGATGGTGGAGCTGATTCGCGGGCTCAGCCGCTGAGCTCAAATCCTTCGACATTTTGCGGAGGGGGCGTTTGCTTGGCCGGCTTCCCATGAAGTCCTTCTACATCACGACCGCCATCGATTATGTGAACGGGTCACCCCACCTGGGTCATGCCTACGAAAAGGTGCTGACGGACGTCATTGCCCGTTACCGGCGGCAGCGGGGGGATCAGGTGCATTTCCTCACCGGCACCGATGAGCACGGGCAGAAGGTGCAGGCGAGCGCCCGGCGGCAGGGCATTGAGCCGAAGGCTTACGTGGATACCACGGCGGCTGAATTCCGCGCGCTCTACGATCGACTCGAGGTCTCGTACGACGATTTCATCCGGACGACCGAGCCGCGGCACAAGGACGTTGTCCGGAGCATCCTCCAGAAGCTCTACGACCAGGGGGAAATCTACCGCGCTGAATACCGCGGCTTCTACAGCACGCGTCAGGAGCAGTTTCTCCAGGAAAAAGATCGGCTGCCGGACGGTTCCTGGCCCGAAATCTTCGGTGAGGTCACGGAAATCGTCGAACCGAACTATTTTTTCAAGCTGCGGGCCTATCAGGACTGGCTGATCGATTACCTGAAGACGCATGAGGATTTCATCTTCCCGAAATTCCGGCACAAGCAGGTGCTCGAGTTCCTGAAGGAGCCGTTGAATGATCTCTGCATCTCCCGCCCCAAGGATCGGCTCGAGTGGGGCATCCCGCTCCCGTTCGATGAAGGCTATGTGACCTACGTGTGGTTCGATGCCCTGCTGAACTACTACTCGGCCGTGGCGGACAAGGGACTCTGGCCGGCGGATTTCAATGTCATCGGCAAGGACATCCTGGTGCCGCCGCATGCCGTTTACTGGCCGATCATGCTGCACGCCGCCGGGCTGCCGCCGCCCAAGGCGCTGCTGGTGCACGGCTGGTGGCTGCAAAGCGGCGCCAAGATGTCGAAGAGCACCGGCGAAGCCGTCAATCCGCTGGCCCTCGTGGATCAGTTCGGGGTCGACGCCTTCCGCTATTTTCTGATCCGCGAGATGAACGTTGGCCAGGACAGCGAGTTCACCGTCGGGCAGTTCATGGTGCGCTACAACAGCGAACTCGCCAACAACCTCGGCAACCTCGTCAACCGCACGCTGAACATGACCACCCGTTTCTCGGGCGGACAGCTGCCACCGGCCGGCCCGCCGGAGGATCCCGAGCGGGCGCTGCAGGGCCTGTGGTTGAAGACCCGGGACGAGGCGCTCGCGCTGAATGAGGGCTTTCAGTTCCACACCGCGCTCGAGCGAACGATGGTATTCCTCACCGAGACCAACGCCTACATCGAGCAGCGTGCCCCGTGGAAGCTTGGCAAGTCGGCGGAACCCCGGGATCAGGCACTCCTGCAAACCTCCCTTGCCACCATGGCCGAGGCACTGCGGCTGGCTGTCGCCCTGCTGCAGCACGTCATGCCCTCCACGGCGCGGCGGATCAACAGCGTCCTCGGTTACACGCCGGGTCCAACCTGGGCCGAGGAACTGCACTGGGGCGGCAGGCTCGCCGGCGCCAAGGTCGCCGCCTCGCTGGTGCTGTTCCCGCGGCCGGAGAAGCCTGGCAAGCCGGCGTGAACCTGCGCTTGCGTCCTTATCTTCACCTTTCGCTTTCGCCAGCAGTGGTGTGATGGAGTCGGGAAGAAAGAGGGATGAGAAAGAATCAAGAGAAAGATCGTGATGACAATCCTCCCGCTTCATCCCGCCAGCCACGCCTCACCGGATGCCCTGCGCGCCTTCCTGGAGCAATGCCAGGCGGCTGCGAAGCGTGACGGCCACGCCAAGCTCGTGAGTATTTCCCTCACGGTGGACGCGCTGGATCCGCTGGCCGTCCTCGAATCGATCTTCGAGCCCGGCGAGCCACATTTTTATGCGGAACGGCCCGCGCTCGGCACGGCGATTGCCGGCGCGGAGATTGCCGCGGCCCATGCCTCCCGGGGCCCGGGCCGGTTTGCCGCCGTGCAGCGCTGGAGTGACGAGATCATCGCCCACACCATTGCCGTCGGCGACGTCGCCGCCCCCTTCGGCGGCCCGCATGTCTTCATGGGCTTCAGCTTCCATGACGAAGTGGAGCAGGGGGAGCCGTTCCCGGCTGCCTATGCCTTCGTTCCCCGCTGGCAGGTGGCGCTCGCCGGCGAAACGACCACCGCGGTGGCCAACCTGATGGTGACCGCCGACGCCGGGCTCGACGTCCTGGCCGAGCGCGTCTGGCGCGCGCACGGGAAGTTCCGGCAGTTTGAATATTCGGACAAGGGTGACAACGGCGCCGAACCCGAGCTCGGGAATCGGCGCGATGCCGCCGGAGCCACGGGCGCCAGTTTCGCCATCAAGGAGTCCGGCGACTATCGGGCCGCCGTGGGCCAGGCGCTGGAACGGATCGCGGCCGGCGAATTCCAGAAGATCGTCCTCGCCCGCGCCCAGGATCTCACCGCGAACGCGCCCCTGCATCCCCTCCGGATGCTGAACGGACTGCGCCAGCGATTTCCCGACTGCTATGCGTTCTCCTTTGCCCAGGGATCCGGGCCGAGCTTCATCGGGGCCAGCCCGGAGCGACTGCTGCGCGTGAGCCAGGGTGCACTCGAAACGGAGGCGCTGGCCGGTTCCATCCGGCGGGGTGCCAGTGCCAGCGAGGACGCGGCGCTCGCCGCCGCCCTGCTCCACAGCGAGAAGGATTTGCGCGAGCAGCGGCAGGTGCTCGACGACATCGTCAATCGACTCCGCCCGCTCGGCCTCGCCCCGGAGCATTCCGAAATGCCCCACGTGCGGCGTCTGGCCAACGTCCAGCACCTGTGCACGCCGGTGCGCGCGAGCCTGCCGCCAGCGGTGCGTCTCCTCGATGTCCTCGCCGCGCTGCATCCCACCCCGGCGGTGGGTGGCGCCCCGCGGGAGGCCGCGCTGGCCCGGCTGCGCGAGCTGGAAGGATTTCCGCGGGGCCTGTATGCGGGCGCGCTTGGCTGGCTCAATGCGCGTGGCGGCGGCGAGTTCTTCGTCGGCATTCGCTCGGCACTGGTGGACGGCCGGCGGGCGCGGGTGTTTGCGGGCGCCGGGATTGTCGCCGGCTCGAATCCGCAAAAGGAGTTCGCGGAAACCGAATTGAAATTCAAGGCGATGCTCGATGCGCTGAGCCGGTCAACCTGAGGCCGATGAAGTCCTACGTCCCCGATGTCCGCAATGTGAACACCCTTTGGGCCGGGGTGATGGTGGAGACGCTCGCCCGCTGCGGCGTGAACCATGCGGTGATATCGCCCGGCTCGCGCTCGACTCCGATCACGATGGCCCTGGTGCAGCATCCCCGGATCGAGGCGATTCCGGTCCTGGACGAGCGGTCGGCGGGTTTTTTCGCGCTGGGCATCGCCAAGCAGCAGCAGCGCCCGGTCGTGCTGGTCTGTACCAGCGGCACCGCGGGCGCGAACTATCTTCCCGCCCTCATCGAAGCGCAGGAGTCGGGGGTGCCGCTGTTGGTGATCACCGCCGATCGGCCGCCGGAAATGCGCGCCTGTGCCTCCGGCCAGACGATCGACCAGCAGAAGCTCTTTGGCGGACACGTGAATTTTTACCATGAACTGGCCGTGCCGGAGCCAGGCGAGTCGCTGCTGCGCTACCTGCGTCAGACCGTGCTGCATGCCTGCGAACGCACATTGCGCCCGCATGCCGGCCCGGTGCACCTGAACGCGCCCATGCGGGATCCGCTGGCGCCCGATCCCGACGGCGGCGCAGCCGCGGCCGGCGCAGGCGGAATCGACTGGGAGTCGTTCTTCACGCACCTCCGCCGGGTCGACCGCGATGCGCAGTCCGTCTCGCGCGCGGTGCCTTTCCGAGCCGATGCCGCCGGCGTGATTGTCGTGGGTCCGGAGCCGCAGCCACAGCCGGACGTGTTCGTCGGGCTCGTGGGTGATCTCGCGCGAATCCTTGGCTGGCCGGTGCTGACGGACGGATTGTCGCCATTGCGCAACCACGGAGCCGAGGTGCCAAATCTGGTGACGACTGCCGACACGATCCTGCGGCATCCGGCTGCGGCCGCGCGGCTGGTGCCCGAAGTGGTGCTTTGTGTCGGCGGCTGGCCGACCAGCAAGGTGATGCGCGGCTGGATCGAGCGGAGCCCGGCGCACATCCTCATGTTTTCCGAGCGGGAGGACAATCGCGATGCCCTGCATGGCCGCACGCAGCATTGCTCCGGCCTGGCGGCGCTGGCCCAGGTGCTGCCGGCGGCCTCGGGACGGAGCGATTTCGAACGCCAGTGGGCAGGGCTCGAGCAGGCATGCCGGAAGGCGCTGGACGCGCGGCTCGCCGGGATCGAGGAAATGTTCGAGGGCAAGGCCGCCTGGCTGCTGGCCCGGCATTTGCCGGTGGATACACCGCTTTTCGTGGCAAGCAGCATGCCCGTCCGCGACGTGGAATATTTCTGGCCGCCGAACGAGCGGCGGGTGCATCCGTTTTCCAACCGCGGCGCCAATGGCATCGACGGCACCCTTTCCACCGCGCTCGGCATCGCCCATGGGGCGCCGTTGCCCGCCGCGCTGCTGACGGGGGATCTCGCGCTGCTGCATGATTCGAATGGATTCCTGCTGCGACCGAGGTTGAAGGGTTCACTCACGGTCGTGCTGATCAACAACCGTGGCGGGGGGATCTTCGAGCATCTGCCGGTGGCCCGGTTCGACCCGCCGTTCGAGGAGTTCTGGGCTACCCCGCAGTCGGCGGACTTCGGGCTGCTGTGTGCGGCCCATGGAGTCGAACACGTGCGGGTGCGCGACTGGACTCACTTCACGGAACTCGTCTCGAGCCTTCCCGCCGCGGGCATGCGCGTGTTGGAACTCCAAACCGATCGCAAGGCCGATGCCGCCACCCGGAGGAAACTGTTCGCTGAAATCGCCGCCGGGATAGGCTGAGCAGGTTTCCGCCGCCGGCCGTGCGTCCGCGCGCCCGCGCTCGGCACCAGCAATGGGAACAGGTGGTTTCCAGGGCGCAGACGAACCGGCGACCTCTGGTGCCGCGCGAGTTCGCCCGGCTACAGCTGGATCGGCAGCCCCACCTCGATGATCTGCATCGGCGGTAGCTGGTAGTAATCGCGCGCCTGCCGGGCATTCCGGCTGAGAAACCCGTAAAAGTGCTTCTGCCACTCCCACATCCTGGCATCGCCGCCGGTAATGATCATTTCGCGGTTGAAATAGTACGTCGCCTCGGAGGCCTTCAAGGGCACGCCCCGCTCGCGAATCTCGTCAATCACCGCCGCGACATCGGGCGATTCCATGTACCCATATCGGGCCAGTGCGCGCCAGACACCTTCGCCGATTTCGCGAACCTCCACTTTCTCGGCGGCGGCGACGTAGGGAACCTCTTCCGTGATGATGCTCAACAATACCACGGTCTCATGGAGCACCTTGTTGGCCTTCACATGGTGCAGCAGCACCAGCGGCGTGCCGCGGGGGATTCCGGCCATGAATACGCCGGTACCGCGGACCCGGTGGATATGGGTGCTCGCCGCGATATCCTTCAGTTCGTCCTCGGTGATTTCGTTGGCGTAAATCCTCTGGAAAATCTCCCGCTTGCCTGTCTTCCAGGTGACCATCACCGCCAGCACCCCGAGCGCGATTGCCAGCGGCAGCCAGCCTCCGTCCGCAAACTTGTGGAGGTTGGCGGCGAAGAATGTGACATCGATCAAGAGAAAGCACGCGCAGACGGCGCCGGCACGAGCGGCGCCCCACCGCCAAGCACGGCGCATGACGAAAAATAACGCGAGGGTCGTCACAATCATCGTGCCGGTGACAGCAATGCCATAGGCGGCGGCGAGGGCCGAGCTGGACTTGAATTCCAGCACCGTGGCGATCGAGCCCAGCGCCAGGGCCACGTTAATGAGCGGCAGGAAAATTTGCCCGCGCTGGCTCGGATTGGTGTGTTTGACGGTCAGCCGCGGGAAGTATCCAAGCTGGATGGCCTGGCGTATGAGCGAGTAGGCCCCCGAAATCAGGGCCTGGCTTGCGATGATGGCCGCCAGGACGGATAGCGAAAGCAAGCCGTACCGCAGTGGCCCCTCCGGTGCCACGGCCAGGAATGGGTTGTCCGGGGAGCCGCGCCCGGAGAGGAAATAGGCGCCTTGTCCAAAATAATTCAACGTGAGCGCCGGAAGCACTATGCCGTACCAGGCCCAGACGATGGCACGGCGTCCGAAATGTCCCATGTCGGCATAGAGCGCCTCGACCCCGGTGAAGGCGAGGACGACGGCACCGAGCAGGATGGTGGCCTGCAGCGGATGGGAGGCAATCAGCCGGATGCCCAGGATCGGATTGAGCGCCTGCAAGACCACGGGCGTCTCAAGGATGCGCCAAAGTCCGAACCCGCCCAGGACGGTAAACCATATCAGCATCACCGGGCCAAAAATGCCGCCGATGAATTTTGTCCCCCGAAACTGGAAGGCAAAGAGTCCGCCCAGGATGGCGCAGGAGAGCGGAACGACCAGGTGCTCGACGCCGGGCCAAATCAGCTTGATGCCTTCCACCGCGCCCAGGACAGTGATGGCCGGAGTGATCACCGCCTCCCCGCAGAGCATGGCGGCGCCGACCAACACGATCAGGGCGCCAGCATTCAAACCCTGCTTTGCCCCGCGATCCAGCCGGCCGAGCGCCAGGAGCGCAAAGATTCCGCCTTCCCCGCGATTATCCGCCCGCAGTACGAAGAGCGTGTACTTTACGCTCACGACCAGAATCAGCGACCACACGATGAGCGAAAGGACACCCAGGACTGCGACGGCATGCTCCTCAACGGGCAAGGCGTGCAGGCACTCTCGAATCGTGTAAAGCGGGCTGGTCCCGATGTCTCCAAACACCACTCCGAGTGCGCCGATGGCCAGGGCAGCCTGCGTGGCCGGCGACATCGATCCAGTCGGGGTCGTACTCATGAAAAACCAGAGTGTTCAGAAACCAGCGCGACCGTCCAAGCAGTTTTCCTGCGAATCGATCGTCCTGACCGGTCGACAACCGCACCAAAATTTTCCACGATCTGCGGCATGACACCGGAATGGCAGGTCGCCAAGACGTATACCGACATCCTCTACCACAAAGCCGGCGGCATCGCCAAGGTGACCATCAACCGCCCCGCCAAGCGCAACGCTTTCCGCCCGCTGACCGTGGCCGAGATGTACGATGCGTTTTCCGATGCCCGCGAGGATCCGGCCATCGGTGTGGTGCTGCTGACGGGTGCGGGGCCGCACACCGATGGGAAGCATGCCTTCTGTGCCGGGGGCGACCAGAGCGTGCGCGGGCATGCCGGGTACATCGACGAGGCCGGCGTTCCGCGACTAAATGTGCTCGACCTTCAGAAACTGATTCGCTCGATGCCTAAGGTGGTCATCGCGCTGGTGGCGGGCTATGCGATCGGCGGCGGCCATGTGCTGCATGTCGTCTGTGACCTGAGCATCGCGGCGGACAACGCGATTTTCGGGCAGGTCGGCCCCAAGATGGGCAGCTTTGACGGCGGATTCGGCTCGAGTTACCTGGCGCGCGTGGTCGGGCAGAAGAAGGCGCGGGAAATCTGGTTCCTGTGCCGGCAGTACAATGCCGCGCAGGCCCTCGACATGGGATTGGTCAACGCAGTGGTGCCGGTGTCGGAACTCGAGCGCGAGGGCGTCAAGTGGGCCAATGAGATCCTGGAAAAGAGCCCGCTCGCGATTCGGCTGCTGAAAAGCGGTTTCAACGCCGAACTCGACGGCCAGGCCGGCATCCAGGAACTCGCGGGCAACGCCACCATGCTCTATTACATGAGCGAGGAGGCGAAGCACTTCATGACCGCCCAGCGGGAGAAGCGAAAACCGGAACCGCGGAAGTATCCCTGGCTGCCGTAGTCTGCAGCCGCAGCCAAACGAAGCGGCCTAGGCAGTTTGCAGCCTGGGCCGGTGAGAGTGAGCGGAAAGCGTCCTTACTTCTTCAGGCTCGCCCGCAGATCGTCGAGCTGGTTCGCGCTGCCGAGCAGTTCATTCCGGCTGGCGATGAACTTCGCGTACTCCTCGATGAAGATCTTGCCCGGCGGACGGAAATCGAACTCGGCGGGCTTGTCGCGGAAGAATTCGCGATGGACGCGCGTCCACACCAGCCGCCCGTCGGTGTCGATGTTGACCTTGGTCACGCCGAGCTTTGCCGCCGGGAGGTATTCATTCGGATCCACGCCCATCGAGCCGGCGATCTTGCCGCCCGCCGCATTGATCCGATCGACCTCGACCTTCGGGACGGACGAGCTGCCGTGCATGACCAGCGGGAATCCCGGCAGCCGCGCCTTGATTTTCTGCAGCACATCGAAATGCAGCGACTGCTTGCCCTTGAACTTGAAGGCGCCGTGCGAGGTGCCGATGGCGCAGGCGAGCGAGTCACAACTCGTCAGCTTCACGAATTTCTCCGCCTCGGCCGGATCGGTCAGGCAGGCATTGCCTTCCTCGACCTTGATGTCCTCCTCGACGCCGCCGAGCATCCCCAACTCCGCCTCGACCGAAATGCCCTTGGCATGCGCTGCATCGGTCACCCGCTTCGTGATTGCGACATTCTGGTCGAAGGGATCGTGCGAAGCATCGATCATCACGGAGGAGTAAAAGCCGGAATTGATGCAGTCGTAGCAGGTCTCCTCGTCGCCGTGGTCGAGATGGACCGCGAAGATGGCATCGGGGAAGATCTCCGCGGCGGCGCGGATGATCGCCTCGAGCATCTTCTTATCCGTGTACTTCCGCGCCCCCTTTGAGATTTGGATGATGAACGGAGCCTTGGAATTGATGCAGCCCTTGAAGAGGCCCATCGCCTGCTCGGCGTTGTTGATGTTGTAGGCGCCGACGGCGTACTTGCCATAGGCGTGCTTGAAGAGCTGGGCGGTCGTTACAATCATGGTCGAAAAGGATACGCGAACCGAACTTCCGCCCGGCTGGGTGGCATCGCAAGGGTATTCTGTGCGCAAAAATGGCCAACGAGTGCGCGGGGTTTGCGAAAGCGGGGCGCCGTCCCAAACCAGGTCCGGCACACGCTGCCCGGACGTGTCCGCATCGTGGAGAGCAACCGGCTTTCCTGGAGGGATGACCCCCCTCGACGGGCCGTGGGACATCGAACCGGCTCCGTGTTGTCCACAAACCCGACAGCAGTTTCATTCTGCGCAGCGTCGTCCTCATGGCCGTGACAGAGCACGGGCCTCCAGGTACGAGGTTCGGAACGTTGTGGCTGGGACGGCCTGCCCGGGGCGATGGCTCGGCGAAGGAGGGGGCACGAAATATGCGGGCTACCCGCTCGATTTGCGAAACCTCAGCCGCCACCCGGCCGGGTCCGCCGCCCGCCGCCACCGCCATTAGCGGCTCCGCCAGTCGAGGCACCCGGCTGGGTATTCGTCACCGTTTCGCGGATGACGCGCGCAAGTTCCTGCTGGGCCTGCTGCTGCTGCTGGAGTTGCTGCAACGCGGCCAGTTGCGGCTGGGACAGCACGGCCTGCGCCTGATTGAGTGCAGCCTCGGAAACCGGCGCCGAGATCACGCCACGGCCCCCGTCGAAAACCGCGTTGATCACGCCTCCACCCGGACCGGCTCCCATCATTCCCACCACCAGTCCCGCCTCAATGGGCACCCGACCGCCCGGCGGGGTCGGGACCGTGGTGTCCATGGGGCGCTGTGGCGTATTCGCCGCCAGGATTTGCACGAGCTGTTCCGCCTGGCTCCGGGTCAAGGGCGTATCCGAATAGCTCAATCGCTGCTGGAGATCGTTCACGATGCTCCGCTGGGGAAACGTCTGCTCGAAATCCTGCAGCTGGGCGAATCCGCCGTCTCCGATCACCGACTTGATCGAGCTGTCGAGCTGGTCGCGCATGTCCGTCATCAGCTTGCGGAAGGCCTCGGGATTGTCCCGCGGGCTGATTCCCTCCGCATGCGCCGCCGCCAGCACATCCATCCGGGTGGTCAATCGCTCCGCGAGCAGCGTCGTGAGTTTCTCGGCCTGTTCAGGCGCGAGGTTCAGCTTCCGAAAGAGGGCGGCGTAATTCTGCTCGATCCGTGCCTTTTGCTGGGCGTTCAGCATCGCCTGGATTTCAGGTCGGCTCATCAGATCGCGGACGGCGGTGGCCGATTGGAAGGGGCCTCTCCGCCGCCCCCGGGATTCACCGCGATCCTCGCCCTCCGCGCTCGTTGCGGCTTCGTCCGACGCGGCGGCGGCCAGCGAATCCAGTTCATCCGTTCCGTTGCCCTGCAGGGCGGCGAGCTGGTCCCGCAGTTCGCGGTTGGCTTTCTCCAGGTCCCAGATCCGCCGGTTGAAATCGGCCCGCTCCTCCCGGTTCATTGCCACGGCCCGCAGTTCGACCAGTTCGCCATACTGGCGCCAGGCCAGCGCGGCTCCGCCGATCGTCGTTGCAACGAGAATGAGAATGAGGGCGTTCCTGGAAGATCTCACGGGGGCTGCGGGGCTAGACGCGACTACACAGGCAAGGTTACCGGATCTCCGCCAACATGCAACGGATACTGAGATTGGCGTCCCGTCTGGGAAAGAAATCGGCGAACCAATCACCAATCCAATCAGGGCGAGAGGCTTGATTGGTTATCAGATGGCTCTGAAGATTACTTTTCCCAGCGAAAGGTCCGAGCCTTCAACCGGGCAATTCGGTTCAACCGCGAATAAGCGCCAAGGCTCATGCGCGCGGCCCTCACCGCGGCGGAAACTCGAACTCCGCCTTGGCGCCGGTCTTCGACAGTACGAGATACGCCCCGAAGGGCATGCCTCGTTTCGACATGAACCCGGGAATCAACTCCGTGCGTCCGGTCTCGAGCAGTTTCATGACCTCCTCGCGGGGAACCTCCCGGCCGCAGAGCTCCTTCTTGAGCGTGAAGACGACCCGGTTGTCCTGATCCGGGCGCCGCACGTAGTAAGCCTCGGGGGTTTCCAGAATCTCGCCTTCCTTGTGCATCTTGCTCCGGCCGACGACGGACGCCTTCGAAAGATCCGGCGGCGCCTTGGCCTTGCGGGCGACCGGCTTCCCGTCCTTGTCGAGCTTCGGTGCCCGCGGCGGAAATTCCCAGGAGAACTTCGCCCCCTCCTTTTTGAGGAACGCATCGAAGGGCCGGCCCTTCTTCGAAATGAACCCCTTGATCAGCTCGGTCTTCCCGTTTCCGACCAGCTGGATCGCCATTTCGCGGGTGATCGGCTTCTGGCACATCAGCCGGCCAATCCGGAAGGATTGTTTCCAGCCGTCGCCGTCGCGTTCGCGCAGGACGTGGCTGGAACCAACTTCGCACAGCTGCGCGCCCGTGCGGGGATCGGTCCAGTACGGCTCGACCGTGCCGAGGTCGACCTTGTCGCCAAAGTCGTACTCGGCCTTGTACTTTCCGCTCTCGGCATCCTTGGTCAGCTTGAGCAGCGCGGAGAAGCGGGCGCGCGTCTTGGCCGAGATGAAGCCATCCAACGGCCCCACCTGGCCGGTCCGCACCAGTTCGGCGATCTCGTGCTCCTCCATCTTTCGTCCGCCAATCACCTTGTAGAGCATCAGCTCCCCATCCTGGGACTTGTAGCCGCGGAGGGTCTCACGCAGCGGCTTGCCGTCCGTCGGCGAGACGATGTCCGTCACCCGCGCGACGGACTCATCCTCCTCGAAATTCTTCACGCGCTCGACGATTCCCTTCGTGGTCGCGGCAATCTCGGCCATGAACCGGTCGCGGGTGAATTTCCCGTGCTCCATCTGGCGCAGCTTGTATTCCCAGTCGCCGGTCAGGTCGGGTTTCGTCAGCTCCTCCGCCTGGACGGCCCCGAGGAACTGCAGCAATTGCTCGGCCTTCGCCGTCGGGATCAGCTCGCGCTGCGGCCGGTCGAGATACTTCTGGTTGATCAACCCGTCGATGGTGTCGGCCCGGGTTGCGGGCGTGCCGAGCCCGCGCTCCTTCATCGCCTCGGCCAGTTCCTCGTCGTCGACCAGCTTGCCGGCGCCTTCCATGGCGGACAACAACGTGGCTTCCGTGTAGCGCGGCGGCGGCTTGGTGGCTTCACGGTGCAGCACCGGCTCCAGCGTCTTCGCCTGCGGGGGTGTGCCGTCATCCGGCATGAGCGGCGGCAGCGCCTTGGAATCCGGTGAGTCGTCGTCGACCGTGGTCCGGCCATAAACCGCGAGCCATCCGGGAGCGGTCAGCACCTTGCCCTCGGTTTTGAAATCGTGCCCCGGCGCGACCGTGCTGATCCGGGTCGTGATGTCGAATTCCGCCGCGGGGTGAAAGACGGCGACGAACCGGCGGGCAATCATGTCGAACACCTTCGCCTCCATCTCGTCGAGATGCTTCGCCTCGTGCGTGGTGGGAATGATCGCGAAGTGATCCGAGATCTGTTCGTTGTTGAAGATGCGCTTGTTCGGGCGGACCCAGCCTTCGGCGAGTACCTTCTGCGCATGGGGCGCGAGGTGACCGTGGAGGTTTTTCAGCGTCTCGCGCACCGTGGGAATGTAATCCTCGGGCAGCGCGCGCGCATCGGTCCTCGGATACGTGATCATCTTGTGCCGCTCATAGAGCGCCTGGGCGATCTGAAGCGTGCGGCGGGCGGGCAGACCGTAACGGTTGTTCGCCTCGCGCTGCAGCGTGGTCAGATCATAGAGCCGCGGCGCGATCTGGGAACTCGCCTTCTTCTCCTCGCTCAACCGCGCCGCCGGCTGGCCCTGGCAGGCCGCCAGGACGGCCTCCGCCGCGGCCTGGTCCCAGAGGCGATCGATCCGGTCGTGCTCGTCGTTTTCCGCGCGCTTGAAGTTTGGCCGCTGGTACACGCCCTCGTAGCGGCCACTCGCGATCTCGAAAGTGGCGGTGATCCGCCAGTAGTCGCGCGGCTTGAAATTCCGAATCTCCTGCTCGCGGGCGTAGACAATCGCGAGCGTCGGCGTCTGCACCCGCCCCACCGATGCCACGTTGCCGGCGCGCGAGCCAAACATCCGCTTGGTGAGCGCCCGCGTGCCGTTGATCCCGATCAGCCAGTCGCTCTCGCTCCGGCAGCGGGCGGCATCCTCGAGTCCCTTCAGCTTCTCGCCCTCACGCAGCGTCCGGAACGCCTCGCGAATGCCCTCCATCGTCATGGTCTGCATCCAGGCGCGCTTCACCGGCAGCTTGCATTTCGTCAGCTGGTACAGATACGCGAAGATCAGCTCGCCCTCGCGGCCGGCGTCACAGGCATTGATCACCTGGGAGAGATCCTTCCGCGCCAGCAGCTTTTTCAGCGCCGTGAAGCGATCCTTCGAATCCTCGATCGGCTTCAGCCCGAATTTCGCCGGGATGATCGGCAGCGTCTCCAGCCGCCAGAACCCGTATTTCTTCTTGTCGATGTCCTCCGGCATCTCGAGTTCGACGAGGTGGCCAAGCGCATATGAAATCACATACTCCTCGTTTTCATAGTGGTCGCCGTGCTTGGGAATCTTCCCGAGCGCGCGGGCGAGATCGGCCGCGACGGACGGTTTCTCGGCAATCACAAGTGACTTCATGGGACAGCGAGCGGTTAGCTGCGTCCGACCGAAGTGCAAGAAATTGTTTCTTGGACCCGGCGCCCTCCCGGGTGGTCGCACCGGTCCCTTGCCGGGCTTGGCCGCAGCCAAATCGATGTTACGATCGGAACACCGATCCGGCAGCGCAAAGCGCACCCATCATTCGCGCTTTGCGCTCGATTGACGCCCCCGGAGACGGCCCCGCGGTGCCGCAGCATGGCGGCTTCAGGCGGTCGCGCCGGCGGCCGGCGTTTCCGCCAGCGCCGCATCGAAGGCACGCAGCATCGCGGCAATCGTCTCGTCGGTCTCGTCGCCCATGTTGGAAATGCGGAAGGTCTTGCCCTTGAGTTTGCCGTAACCACCGTCGATCACGAGCTGGTGCTTCGCCTTCAGGATCTTGTTCAGGGCCGGGAGATCGATGTTCCGGGTGTTGGCGAAGCAGTTGAGCGACACCGAACCGTAGCCCTCCTTCGGGAACAGCTTGAAGCCGTGGCCGCACACGTGTTCGCGCACCGTCCGGTTGAGCCGGGCATGACGCGCGTAGCGATTGGCCAGCCCCTCGGCTTCGATGTCCTCGAGCTTCGACTTCAACGCATAGATCAGCGGGATCACCGGCGTGCTCGGCGTCATGCCCGCCTCGTGGTTCTTCTGGAACTCGACGAAGTCGAAGTAATAGCCGCGCCCCTCGGTCTGGGCCGCACGGGCCCGCGCCCGTTCCGAAACCGACAGGAACGAAAGCCCCGGGGGCAGCGCGAGCGCCTTTTGCGAGCCCGAGATCAGCACATCGATGCCCAGCTCGTCTTTCGGGATCGGCAGCGCACTGAACGAGCTGACGGTATCCACGATCGAGATCACCTCGGGAAACTCCCGGACGACCGCCATGACCGCGGCGAGATCGCTCATGCAGCCGCAGGAGGTCTCATTGTGAATCAGGGTAATCGCGTCGTAACCGCCGCCGGCCAGCGCGGTGCGCACCGCAGCCGGGTCGACCGGCTGGCCCCATTCGAACTTGAGGGCGGTGGCCGCCTTGCCGTCGCGCCGGGCGACATCATACCACTTGTCGGAGAAGGCGCCGTTCATGCAGTTCAGCACCTGCCGCTGGACGACATTGCGCAAGGAGCCCTCCATCACGCCCCAGGCGCTGCTGGTCGAAAGGTAGACCGGATCCTTCGTCGCCATCAGCGCCTGCAGCCGGGGCTGGATGAAATTGTAGAGCGCGACGAAATCCGTGCTGCGATGCCCGATCATGGGCTGCGCCATGGCCCGGAGGGTTTTTTCCGAAACCGCGATGGGGCCGGGGATGAAAAGTTTGTAGCTCATGTGATTTTGTTCCGGCGGGTCCTGGCGAAGCCAAAACCGGTCAGGCGCTTCGAAAACAGTTTGCGTGACCCGAGGCGTCAACCTTCATCCTTGGGCGAGAATGAAACCAGCGCGCCCTCCGGTTCTCGACAGCCCATTTTTCGCCGCCGGCGAAAAGTGACCAGGTTTTTGCGGAGCAAAAACCCATGTCCTGGCTGAAGAAACACGTCAATTCGCTCGAGCTCTACACCGTCGACGTGATTTACGGCCGGCGGGCGGGTGCGGGGCCGGCGGTGTATGGCGCGTTCCTGCAGGTGCTGTCCTGGTTGTTCAGCGGGATCGCCCAGGCGCGGCTCTGGCTGTACCAGCGGCGGATATTCCATGATCAGCCGCTGGGCTGCCTCGTGGTGGTGGTGGGCAATCTGACGGTGGGCGGCACGGGCAAGACGCCCGTGGTCGAAAAGTTTGCCCGGGCGCTGCGCGACCGCGGCCGGCGCGTCGCCATCCTCTCGCGCGGTTACAAGAGCAAGGCGCCACCCGTGTGGAAGAAGTTCTGGCATGCACTGACGCACACGGATGAGCCGCCGCCCCGGATTGTCAGCGACGGGGTGGAGGTTCTCCTCGACAGCGAGGCGGCCGGCGATGAGCCCTACATGCTGGCGCGAAACCTGCCGGGCGTGATCGTCCTGGTGGACAAGAACCGCGTGAAGGCGGGTGCGTATGCGATCAAGAAGTATGGGTGCGATACGCTGGTGCTCGACGACGGGTTCCAGTACCTGCCACTGAAGGGCCGGCTCAACCTGCTCCTGGTCGACAAGACCAATCCCTTCGGCAACGGGCATCTGCTGCCCCGGGGGATACTGCGCGAGCCGATCAAGCATCTGCGCCGCGCCAGTTATGTCTTCCTCACGAAATCCAATGGCCAGCGGGATCCCGAGCTCGAGCAATTGATCGAGGAGCACAATCCGGGGGTGGACATCATCGAGTGCGCCCATCGTCCGCAATACCTGCAGCGCTTCGGCGTGCCCGCCGATGCCCCCGCGGCCCGGGAGCCGCTGTCGTTCCTCAAGGGCCGGCGCGTGTTCGCGTTCAGCGGGATTGCGACGCCGGAGAGCTTCGAGAAGTTCCTGCGCGACCTGGGTGCGCTGCTCGTTGGACGCGAACGGTTCCTCGACCATTACCGCTTCGAGCCGGAGGATCTCACCCAGCTCTCGGCCCAGGCGCAGGGCAACGGCGCCGAATGCCTCGTCACGACCGAGAAGGATGCCGTGCGCATCAGCAGCCAGGCGAGCTTTCCGCTGCCGCTGTATTATCTGCGGCTGGAAATCGAAATCCTGCGCGGCGCCGCCGACTTCGACGAGGCCGTCGGTCGGATCTGTTTCCCGCAACGCGCCGCCCTGCGCGGGACGGAGCGGCTGCCGGGGGCGTAGCGGATGAATCTTTCTCCTGGATCTTTCTCTTGATCTTTCTCCGCCTTGATTCTGGCGGAAAAGATAAAGATCCAGCCTAATTAAGAGAAAGACCCATGAGAAAGAATGAGCGCGGGTGGGCGGACGAGTCCCTTCCGCCTGCGAGTCGGGCCCGGGTCCTATTCGGCGACCTTGAAGCTCGCAAGGTCCCACTTCCGCTTCCGGGCTTCCGACGCGAGTTCGTTGAAGGCGTTGATCTCGGCCTCCGAGAAAAGCAGCCCGCCATTCCGGGCACTCCGCTCCGCCCACTGGGCCTCGAGCTGGCCGGGCAGCATGCAGCCCTCGTTGCCATGGCCGAGAACGTCCGCGATCACGGCCTTGACGTTTTCCTGCTGGTTGCGACCCCGGGCGAACGCCCCGGCGCTCATCGCCTCCGGCTTCCAGACCTGGAAGAAGAACGCGCAGGTCCCTTTTTCGCCTTCCGGCACCTCGCTCCAGCGATTGCGGATCGTCGGCAGCGATCCGCCGATGAATGCACCGATGATTTCGTTCATCAGGGCGAGCCCGTAGCCCTTGTGGGCGCCGAAGGGGACGAGATATTTCGCCTGGCTGGGATCAATCGTCGGGTTGCCGTTCGCATCGACGGCGGCGCCCGGAGGCAACTGCTTGCCTTCGCGCGCCAGCTGCTGGACGCGGCCCATGGCCACGACGGACGTCGCCCAGTCGATCACGATCGGGTATCCAATCGCCGAAGTCGTGGGAAAGCCCCAGGAATGCGGGTTCGTGCCAAGGGTGGGGTAGCGGCCGCCGAATGGCACGACTTCCGCGAGGGCGGCCGTGCAGTTGGTGTACGCGATGTACCCGCGCTTCGCCGCCTCGATCACATAACCGCCACCCCAGAGGTAATGGAAGGCATTGTCGACCGAGACCATCCCCACGCCGTACTTGTCGGCGAGCTTGATCGCGTGCTCGATCGCGGCGTAGCCCGTGGCCTGCCCGAGCTTCCGGTTGGCATTCCAGACCGCGGCGGCGCGATAGGGCACCTTCACCTTTTCGATTTTCGCCTTCGGCACGCAGCCGCCGGCGGCGGAGCCGAACAGGTGATCGAGGTGCAGCGCCTTCAGCGCATTGTGCGTGCGGATGCCATGGCGGCTCGCCTCGGCGCAGAACCGCGCCCCGGCGGCGGCTTCCTGGCTGGAGTAGCCACGTTTCTTATACGCGGCAGTGACGAGTGCGTTGTGCTGTTCTTCCGGGACGACGTAGAAGGTTTCGGACATGGTAAAAGGATTCGGATGGTAACACAGAGTGCCTGGCGCGGCGCAGCCGCGACCCCTTGCGCCATTTCAATCTATGGTCACAGAGCGCACAGAGGCCAGACCGGAGGTCACAGAGGGGGAATTCTCGCTCGAGTATCCCAAGACCCTCTGTGTCCTCCGGCCCGGTCTCTGTGTCCTCTGTGTCGAGGCATTGGGATCGCGTAGATGTGGATTCGGAAATTGCACGTCGACTAGACGACCTTGCTGACCGGCACCTCGGGGTTCACCTGCGCCAGCGGCTTTTCGCCGTGCATCGCCCGGATCAGGTTCGTGACGGAGGCGACGGCCTGCCGCTGGACACTTTCAAAGGTCCGCGAGCCGATGTGCGGGGTGCAGACGACGTTCGGGAGCTTCAGGAGCGGATGATCCGGCTTCGGCGGCTCCTCGTCGAGGACATCCGTGCCGTAGCCGCCGACCTGGCCCGATTTCAGCGCGGCGACCATGTCCGCCGTGTTCACGATCTCGCCCCGGGCGCAATTCAGAATCAACACCCCCCGCTTCATCTTCGGGAAGGACTTCGCGCTGATCATGTCGCGGGTCTCCGGGGTCAGGTTCGTGTGCAGTGAAATATAGTCGGACGCGGCGTAGACTTCATCCAGCGATCCGGCGCGCTGCACCGCGTTGGCCGCCGCGAACTTCTCGTCCCAGTAGACGTCGTAGCCGATCGCCTTCATGCCGAACGCGCGGGCGCGGAGGGCGACCTCCTTGCCGATCCGGCCCAGCCCGATGATGCCGATCGTCTTCTCCAGCAGTTCGTGGCCCGTCTTCCGCTTCCAGCCGCCGGAACGGGTGGAATCGGTGTGAAACAGGAAATTCTTCTCCAGGGCGAGCAGCAGGAGGAAGGTGTGCTCGGCCACGGTGGTATGGTTCACGCCGGGCGTGAAGAGCAGCGGCAGCTTGAATTCCGTGCAGGACTTGACGTCGATCTTGTCGACGCCGATGCCGTATTTCGAAATCACCCGCAGCTTCGGCCGGGCCTTCTCCAGCACCTTGCGCGTGATCATGTCATCACCGCAGATGTAGCCGTCGACATCGCCGACGAGCGCGAGGGTGTCGGCCTCGTTCAGGGGTCCGCGGGCGCGGATCACTTCCCACCCGGTCTTCGCGAGCAGGTCGTGGTGCTCGCCGGGCGTGTCTTGAAACGAGGTCGTGGTCAGGAGAATCTTTGTCATGGCAGAAGGAACGGTGCTTGTCGCACAAGCCTCCCGGGGACGGAAGGCGAAAGTGCGTTTATGACCGCCCGGGCGAGGGTCATTTTTGCGGCTTAACCGTGCATAAGCGGACTGCGGCGTGGGGGGCGGGCTGGCAGCCGCGGTGGACGCCCATTTTGCATCGTTGCCACTCTAGCACCACGATCGTTGCCCATGTGTGGTTCGCCGGCCGATGCCCACTCTGGGCCAAAACCACACATGTACCATGATCATTGCACATATGTGGTTTGCCGGCAGCTGATGCTTCAGTGCCGGCCGGCATGGCGCGGAGGAGCCGGCTTGCGCGGGGCTCCGGCATCCGCTCAGATTCGCCCTCTCTGCGATCTCATGAGCCCGTTTTCCGCCGCCACCAAGCAACTCCAACGCCGACTCGGCACGCGGATCGTCGCCATGGACGAGGCCGCGCGGCGCGACGCCTCCTTTGACAGCGCCAAGCTTCCCTTTCTCCCGGCCGCAGTGGTCCGCGCCCGGCAGGAGGCGGATGTCGGCGTCACGCTGAAACTGGCGAACCAGCACCGGGTCCCCGTCACCACGCGCGGCCGCGGGACGACGCTGACCGGCGCCGCCACCCCGGTCCGCGGCGGCTGGGTCCTCGATATGCTCGCGCTGGACGAGGTCGCCATCGATGCGGACGCCGGAATGGCGCACGCCCAGGGTGGGGCGACGGTGGCGAAAATCCAGCGGGCGGCGGAGGCCAGTGGCTGGTTTTATCCGCCCGATCCCTCCTCGAAGGAGTACTGCACCATTGGCGGCAACATCGCGTGCAATGCCGGCGGGATGCACGGGGGCAAGTACGGTGTCACCCGGGATTTCGTGATCGCGCTCCGCGGATACCTGCCGACCGGCGAGCCGGTGGAGTGGGGCACGGCCACCAAGAAGTTTGCGGCCGGGTTCAACCTGCGCGACCTGTGGATCGGCAGCGAGGGCATGCTCGGCGTGGTGACCGGGGCGGTGCTCAAGCTGATTCCCCGACCGGCGGAACGATGGACGCTGCTGACCTCGTTCCGGGACGAAGCCCATGCGCTGCGCTCGGCGCTCGCGCTCTTTCGCGCCCGGGTTCAACCGGCAATCTGCGAGTTCCTCGATCGCGGAAGCGTGCTCTGCGCCGAGCGTGCCACGGGCAGGGTGGTGTTTCCGGGACAATCCGGACGGCCGGTAATCCTGCTGGAACTGGCGGGCTCGCGCGCGGAGGTCCGCGAACAGCGCGCGGTCGTGCTGGGCTGGGCGGCCGCCCATGCCACCGCGCACGCCGCCGCGCGGAGCCGGGCCGACGCGGAGCAGCTGTGGGCCGTGCGGCGCAAATGCTCCGGCGCGATGTTTGAACTCGGCGATGCCAAGCTCAACGAGGACATCGTCGTGCCGATGCGCAATTATGTGAAGTTTGCCCGGTTCCTCCGGAGTCTGACGCGTGAGTCGGGGCTCCACATTCCCACCTTCGGGCACCTGGCCGACGGCAACCTGCATGTGAACATCATGTACCACAAGGCCGTGCCGGCGGAGTGCCGCGCCGCCGAGAAGGCCGTGCGGCGGCTGATGGAAACCGTGGTCGCACTCGGTGGCTCCATATCCGGCGAACATGGGATCGGGCTGGCGAAGACCCCCTTCCTGCGGATTCAGCACTCGCCCGCGCAGATTCGCGCCATGAAGGCCGTCAAGGATGCGCTGGATCCGCGCGGGATTCTCAATCCCGGCAAGATGTTCGAGCTTTTCGAAATCTGGAAACATCCCCGGCTCGAGGTGAAGCTGCCCTGGGATCACAAGTAGCCGCACGTCTGCTGCACCCGGTGGACTGCGGCCACCAGGTTAGGAAACAAGCGGAGGCCCGTGGCTCCTCGCGGCTCCCAACCGTCGGATCCGCCGCGGACATCACAGCCGCCGGGTCCCGAGCAGATGGCTCGGCCCGTGACCTGACTTCAGCCCGCCTTGCCGGCGCGGCGGAGCACCCAGTCGACAATCGCGGCATCGTCATGTTCATGACGATACACCTGGGCCAGGAACTCCGCCGGCACGATGTCGTGCTCCTTGAAGAACCGCCGATCCCCGCCGCAGCAGAACATCAGCGAGGAGGGAAGCTCGCCCCGGAGCTTGGCCCTCGCCTTGGGCAGCAGCCGCGGCAGCCACGCGATTCCGCGGATTTCCGCCGTCTTTTCGGGGAGGCTCGAAACGTCCAGCGTCATTCCGGACCTGCGACCCTGTTGGACCTGGTGAAAGTAGTCCCGCCGCACGAGCTCGATCCCGAGCGCCTGTTCGAACCCGGGTTCGCCCTCGTGATTGTGGTGATCCTCCGCGTAATCGTACAGGTGCTGGGCGGCGATTCCGTTCGCCTGCAGCCAGGCCAGGTCGGCCGGGACGAAAAAAGTCGCGGGCTCGCGGTCGCCGGCGGCGTACTGGGCCACGGCATGGTCATATGCCCGGCGGAAACGGGTGGGGAAGTCGTAGTGTTTCATGTCGGTTCAAAATCCGAAGTTCATGGGATCGGCGCCCACTCGCTGTGCCCGATCCAGCGCCGCAATCGCGGCCATTTCCGGTTCGCTGAGCGAAAATCCAAAGAGGTCGGCATTCTCTTTGATCCGCTGGGCCCGGACCGATTTCGGGATGGTCACAATGCCGGTTTGGAGATCCCAGCGCAGGACAACCTGCGCGACCGTCTTGCGGTGCCGGCGGGCAATTTCGACGAGCACCGGATCCTGCAGCAGCGACCCGCCCTGCATCAGCGGGCTCCAGGCCTCCACCTGAATCCGCCGGCTCCGGCAAAAATCCAGCAGGGGCCGGCTCTGAAGGTAGGGATGGAACTCGATCTGGTTGACCGCCGGCACAACTTCCGCCGAGGCCAGGAGTTCGTCGAGATGTGGCCGCAGATGGTTGCTGACGCCAATCGCCTTCACGGGTGCGGACCGGGCCAGCTGCTCCATCGCTTTCCAGGCCGTCACGATCTTCCCGACAATCGGCCAGTGCACGAGGTAAAGATCGATGTAATCCAGTCCGAGCAGCGCCAGGCTCTGTTCGAAAGCCCGGACGACCCGGTCGCCGCGCACGTCGTCATTCCACACCTTGGTCGTCACGAAAAGCTGCTCGCGCGGGACGCCGCACTCGCGGATCGCCCGGCCGACGCCGCGCTCGTTGCCATACAGTTTCGCCGTGTCGATGCTGCGGTAGCCGAGATCGATGGCGGTGCGAATGGCGCGCTCGGCTTCGGCATCGCTGTCCACCTGCCAGACCCCGAGTCCGACCCAGGGCATGCGGACGCCATTGTTGAGTTCGGTCACCGTGGACAGGCCCGGTCCGGGAGCACGCGGGGACGCTGGGGATTCATTGGAGGGCATTGGCATACGCGTATTCGCTCAGGCCAAACCTGCAACCGGAAGCTGCTTCGATCGCCCGAGGCCCGGCTGACCGCGCACCGGAACCCGGTTCGGTTGCCTGCGGGGAGGGCCAAAGCCAGCGTTTAGTCGCGATCGCTACCCAACGCTGGCGCGGCCCAGTCGCACCGCGGCAAGGGCAAGCAGCCCGGCGGCGACGAGCAGGCCGCTCGTACCCCCTTCGGGCACGCTGCCGACGGGAACAGGAAACGACCCCTCTTCGACCTCGAAAGCCGAATACAATACGGAGGACTGCGAGAAGTTGTAGAATCCGAGCCTCCCGTTGGCAAAGGTGCCCGTGATATCCAACTCGAGCACGGAATCCACGTACACCCGCAGATTGTTGGGTCCGAAATCGAAGGTGAACGAATACTCGGTCTGGTCGAGATAACCGGTGGAGCCCAGGGTATATCCCCGGGCGAGCTCCGTGAGCCCACTGGTGATCGGCGTGCCACCGAGATTCGCGTGCTGCCAGAATTCGTCCGCATCCGGAATGCCGGTCACGCGCGAAACCGCCAGGCCGCGCGCAGCGGTGCCTCCACCGGAGGTCGACGGAACGCCGAAGTCGAATTGCTGCGTGCCTTGCTTCCAATCGACCAAAAGGTAGTCGGCGGAACCGCTGGTGATATCGCCGGGATCGTAGCCGAGGACAAAACCCACGAAATCGTCGTCGCCGTCACTGCCCACCCGAATCTTCCCTGTCACCTCCGTGCCCTGGGCCAGGAAATCGCTGTAGAAAATCGTGGGTTGTCCGTTGACCGACTGCAGGACGCTGCCGCCGCCCGATGCCACCGTCCAGACCCCGGCGCCGAAACCACTCACCGCGGGATAGGATTCCGCCGTCCAAGTCGAGAGGTCCACCGGGGCCGCATTCGCCGTGGCTGCGCCAGCCAGGATTCCCGAGATGAAGGCGAGGGCAGGAACGATTTTCATGGCATGGGGAGGACGGGCAGTGAAAAGCACAAACGTGAACAAGCTGCCGGGAGGTAAAAGCATACCGGGTGCCTGATTCGTCGAGGCGGTGCGAAAATACTAAGTAACTCCAATTTGCTCAGTTGGATATTCGAGGGAGGCGATGCCCGTTTTCGGGCGGAGCACAAAATGGCAGGGATTCCGACACCGGGGCAGGCGCCTGCGGGGCGGGCCTGAGCGGGCGTCAAAGCGGCGCGGACCGATCAGCGGCCATGGATCCGGCCCGGTTCGAGGTCGAGTTGGGTGCGGTGAATGTGAACAAGCTCCGGGAAATTTCCGTTGCGGGGTGAGGGGGGCACCCTTCAATGGCAATTTTTCATACCCGCACCACCGCATGTATCTCAAGGCGCTCAAGCTGCACGGCTTCAAAAGCTTCGCAGATCCCACCACGCTTCGCTTCGAACCCGGGGTCACCGCCGTGGTCGGCCCAAACGGCTGTGGCAAATCCAACATCGCGGATTCCATCCGCTGGGTGCTGGGCGAGCAGAGCGCCAAGGCGCTCCGCGGCGGGAAGATGCAGGATGTCATCTTCGAAGGGGCCGAGACCCGCAAGGCGGCGCAGCTGTGCGAGGTGTCGCTCCTCCTGACCGATTGCGAGAAGCAGCTGGGGAGCGAATTCCACGAGATTGAAATCATGCGGCGCGTCCATCGCGACGGCCAGAGTGAGTACTTTTTCAATGGCCAGCTGTGCCGGCTGAAGGACATCCAGAAGCTTTTCATGGATACGGGTGTCGGCCGGACGAGCTACTCGATCATGGCGCAGGGGCAGATCGATCAGATCCTTTCGTCGAAGCCGGAGGAGCGAAGGGCGGTGTTCGAGGAAGCGGCGGGCATCACGAAATACAAGTCCCAGCGCCGCGAAGCGCTCCAGAAGCTGGCCCTGACCGATCAGAATCTCGCACGCGTGGCGGACGTGATTGGCGAAGTCTCGCGCCAGATTGGCAGCCTCCGGCGGCAGGCGGCGAAGGCGATGCGATACAAGCGGCTCAACCACCGGCTGCGGCACCTGGCGCTGGCCTGGAGCGGTTTTCATCATGGGCAGCTGACGGCGACGCTCGACGAACTGGACGCCAAGGTCCATGCCCTGCGCGCGGAGGCGGGCGCCCGCCGGGAGAATCTCGACCAGCAGGAATCGCTGTTGAACGAGAGGAAGCAGCTGCGCAGCCGGCTGCACCAGCGGATTCAGGATGCCCAGCAGGCGGTGTTTGATGTCCGATCGCAGCGGGAGGCGGCGGAGAATGCGGCGAACCTCGCCGGGATCCGTCGCAGCGGGCTGGATGACCGGCTGGTATCGTCGCGGGAAAACCTGGGCGAGCTCGAGATGCAGCTGCGCGAGGTGACGGTGCAGTTCGATACGAACGCGCAGGACAAGCAGCTGCAGCTGGAACTGCTCGGCGGCAGCGACGCCGTGTTCCAGCAGCGGAGCCGTGAACTCGCGCTGGTCGAGGGCGAGCTGAGCCGGCTCGAGCAGGAATTGAACCAGGGGAAATTCGCGCTCCTGCAGCTCGAAAGCACCGTGGCCCGTCTCCGCACGGACTGTTCCGGCTACGAGGTCGATCAGAAGACCAGCGTGCACAAGCATGAGGCGCTTGCCGGCAATCTCGAAGGGATGCGGCAGCAGCAGGTGGCGTCAGCCCAGCTGGCGGCGGAAATCGACGCGCGGCTCGAATCGGCGCTGGCCGAAAAATCCCGCACGCACAACGAGGTGGTGGGCGCGCAGCAGGCGATCACCGATCTCACGCGCGAATTCCGGGACGCGCAGCGGAAGCTGCAGGACATCGATCGGCAGCTCGCGCAGCGGACGGCGCGGTTGCGGTTGCTGCAGCAGCTGCAGGAGAAATGGGAGGGGTTTGGCGAAGGCGCGAAGGCGGTGCTGCAAGGCCGGCTCGATGCGGCGCTCCAGGGCGCCAGCGTGGCGCCGATCACCCAGGGCCTCGCGGTGAAGCCCGAATACGGCCGGGCGATCGAGGCCATCCTGGGCGCGGCGGCCGAGGCCATCAGCGTCAGCGACCTTGCCACCGCCCAGCGGATCCTGGCGCAGCTGGAGGCGGAGCAAATCGGATCGGCTGTCCTGCGAATCACGGAGTGTGGCGCAAAGGAGAATGCACCCGGCGTGGACCTTCCCGCCGGGCTCGCACCGGCGATCACCGGGGTGGCGGGAACGGACCCGGCGCATCCGGCGCTCGGCATCCTGAACGAGTGTTACCTCGCGGAGGATCTCACGGCGTTCCTGGAATTCTGGCGGGCCAACCCGGCGTTCAGCTTCCTGGCGGTGGCGACCCGTAAGGGTGACCTCGTGGACCGGCGCGGGCTGGTCTACGGCGGCCACCATAGCAGCAAGCGGGCGGCGCACAGCATCGTCCAGCGCGAGATCGATCTGCGCGAAACCGGACGCGCGCTGGCCGAGGATCAGCAGGCGCACGACTTGCAGAAGGCGGCCATCGATCTGCTGAGCGCCCGGCTGACCGAGGCCGAGCAGGTGCTCGAAACGCGACGGGCGGATGTCCTGGCCGCCACGCAGACGCTGGCGGCGGTCCAGACGGAGCAGCGCAACGCCCAGCGCAATCTCGAGGAGAGCAACCAGCGGCTCGCGCGGATGGAGCAGGAACTCGGTGCGCTCGAGCACGCCCGCAACGAGGCGCATGCCCGTTGGGAAAAGGCGCAGGCCGGCCTGGCTGAGGCGGAAGCGGCGGCGGTGCAGCAACGCGAGAAGCTTCATCAGCTGGAAGTGCGCCTCACGGAAGTCCGTACCGATCGTGATGTGAAGCGCGACAGCCTGGGCCAGGCCCGGCTCGAGCTCGCCGAACGGCGGCAGAAAGTCGAGGTGATCGATCGGGGCCTGGGCGAAATGGAACGGCGCCGGCTGCAGCTCAGCGAGCTCCTGATCCAGCGGCAGACGGAAATCGAGTCCTGGACCGAGCAGACCTCCCAACTCGAACGCGAGGCGGCGGAACAGCGGGCCCGTGCGGGTCAGCTGGCCGAAACGCTCATCGTGGCGCAGGAACAGGTGGAGAAAGTCCGGCTCGAACTCGCCGACGTGGAGCGCGAAATCAGCACCCTCGAATCCTCCCAGCATGCGGTGCGCGACGAATCCGAGCGCGCACACGATCTCCTCAGCGCCCACGAGGTGAAGCTCGCGGAGAACCGCCAACGGGCGCAGTTCCTGGCGGAGGAGGCCGCCCGCGAATTTCAGGCCGACGTGGCGACCATCGACTGGCGCCGGGAAGTCTGGCGCGCGGATGACGAACCCGAGGGCATCCGGCCCCTCGACCTCGACGAGGACGATGACGAACCCGGTGAAGGCTCGCCAGGACCGGCGGCAACGCTCCCGGCAGCGGCAGAGGGAGAACCCGGGAGCGGCGGCGCCGTGGAGTCGAGTCCCGAGCACGCAGGCGGAAATGGAGTCGAGCCCGGTGGCGAACGGCGACTCGAAGCCGCGGCCGCTCCGACCAGGCGGAGACGGAAGAAGCGCGAGCCACGCGGCGAGCCGACCGAGGAAAACCTGCAGGCGCTGGCGTCGACGGACTGGCCCGCCATCAAGTCCGAAATCGATGCGCTGCGACAGCGCTTGAACAGCATGGGGGCGGTCAACCTCGTCGCGATCGAGGAATACGCCGAGCTCAAGCAGCGGCACGATTTCCTCAACAACCAGGTCAATGATCTCACGACCGCCAAGGCGGAGCTCGTCCGCGCGATCGACGAAATCAACCAGACCTCACAGCGGCAGTTCGAGGTCACCTTCGGGCAAATCCAGAAGAACTTCGAGTACACCTTCAACACCCTGTTTGGCGGCGGTGTCGCCCGGCTCGAGCTGCTCCAGGCCGAGGACATCCTGGAAAGCGGAATCGAAATCGTCGCCCAGCCCCCCGGGACCCGGCTGAAGGGAATCTCGCTCCTCTCCGGAGGACAGAAGACCCTCACCGCGGTGGCGCTGCTCTTCGCGCTCTACATGGTCAAGCCATCGCCGTTCTGCCTGCTGGACGAACTCGACGCGCCCCTCGATGAGTCCAACATCGGGCGGTTCACGAATCTGCTGCGGAAGTTCGTCAGCGAATCCCAGTTCATCATCATCACGCACAACAAGCGGACCGTCGCGGCGGCCGGCGCGATTTATGGCGTGACGATGGAGGAGCGCGGAGTTTCAAAGACCGTGTCCATGCGCTTCAACCAGGAGCAGGGTGAACCAGAAGTGCAGGCGCAGAACCTTGCCGAGTCGGTGACGAGTGCGCGCGCCGCATCGCCGCCGGCTCCGGTACCCGCGTGATGAAGGGCCGGCGCGTCAAGTTCGTCTGGGGCGCGTCGCAGGTCATCCGGGGGCGATGGCACCTGGGTTTGTTTGGGTTTTATGAGCGGCAGCACGGGCGGCCGGACAGCGGGCTGGCGATCAGCGTGCGGGGGCTGCTGGTGGGTGGAGCCGCGCTGGCGCTGGCGGGCTATCTGGCGGCGGCGGCGGCGCTGTTCTGGATCTGGCAGCGCAACGGTTTCAGCGAACTGCGGTTTGCGGATGCGCTGTTTTATCCGATGCGGCGGAGCGAGGTTTCCGCGGCCAAGGGTCGGGCCTTCCTGGCGCGCGGCAAGGCGTTGTTTGACGCCGGCAAGTATGTCGATGCCGCCAATCTGCTGCGGTACGGGCTGGCGCGGCATCCCCGGGATTTTGTCGCCCGACGCCAGCTGGCTCAGTTCTACCTCATGGCGAACCGGCGTCCGGCCGCGCTGACCCTGCTGGCGGAGGGACTCGGCCCCGCGTATCCCGGGCGGCCCTACCTGGAGCTGTATTTCGAGATCGCCGCGCAGGGGGAGGATTACGCCCGGGTTGCGGCCGTCTGTACCCGCTACGCCGGGATGGCGCCCTCGGAGACGGAGCGGCGCTGGCTGGCGGACCGGCACTTTACCGCGTTGCTCGACGGCGGACAGCCCGCAGCGGCGCTGACGTTCGCGGTTTCGGAAGGCGAAACCGCCCGGGCCCGGCATCACCGGGCGCAGGCATTGCTTGCACTCCAACGGATCCCGGAGGCGCTCGAGATCCTGGATGCCTGGGAAGAGCAGGCCGGCCCGGAACGGGCGGCGTTGCTGCGGCTGCGGGTGCGGGCGCTGGGCCAGGCGGGCCGGATCGAGGAAATGTCGGAGGCAATTACAGAGCTGCACCGGCTGGCGCCGGCGGAACCCGATGCGCTGGCTTACGGCGTGGCGCAGCTGGCCGAGGCGCAGCGCGACGATTTGGCTTTGCGCGCGCTGGACGATTATCTGTTCCGATTTGGCGGGAGTCCGGCGAACATCTTTCTCGTCGCCGAGCTGCTAGCCGGGGTGGGGCACGAGGCCCTCCTGCAGCGTTGCGTCACGGCGGCCATGGACCGTGGTTACCCGATCAGCCGGTTTCAGCTGCAGCTGGCCCAGTTCCATCTGCAGCAGGGGGAATGGGGCGCTGCCGCCACGCTGCTGGAGCAGATCGTCCTGCCTCCGGATCGCAACGCGGCGGCGGCACAAGCCTGGCGCGGCTGGGCGCAACGGCTGATCGCTGCGGCCACCACTCAGGGCGATGCGGCCCAGCTGCCGCTGGTGGAACTGCTGCGCGCCCGCCCGTGGCCCCTGCGAATCATCCGGCAGAGCCTGGAGGCCATGATGCGGGAAGAACGGCTGGATACCGCCCGGGAGATCGCGGCGGTCGGCCGCCGCGCCTATCCCGACAACGCGTGGCTGCAGGCGAAGGAAGTCGAGTTGGCGGAGCTAATCGCGGCCCGCCCGGCCGACCCGCCCACTGCGCACACGGCCGCTGCCGTGCCGGGCGAGATGGCATTCTTCTCGGAACTGGAACAGGCCATCGATGCGAATCATTGGGACGACGTGGAGCGTGCCATTCGCAACGTGCGCGCACACCGGCCGCCGCCCGAGTGGCTCGGCCGGCGCGATGCCGACCTCTGGTTCGTGCTGATGCGATCCAGCCAGGCTCGTGGTGATCGGGTGGCGTTGATGGCGGCCGCCCGGATGAACCTGCTCGGCGGCCCGAATCGCGCCGGCGGCCTGCTCGAGCTGAGCCGGAATTTCGACGCGGCTGGCGATCGCGACTCGGGACTGCTGCTGGTGAATGCCATCCTCCAGCGGTTTCCCGATTACGCCCCCGCGAAGCGCCAGCTCGCGCAGTGGACCCCGATCGCAGCAGAGGCTCCGGCACCCGCGCCCTGACGAGCGCGTACGGCCGGGACAGCCTGCCTACGGCGTCCCGCCATGGCGATGCATTCCGAAGTGCGTTTCAGCGGCGCCCCGCCAAACCTATCTGCGCATCCTAGCTAGGTTTGGCGTAACGCCGCTGCGAATTGCGCTCCGGTGTCGTCTGCAGACGGAAACGGAGAGCCAACACGCACTCGGCCGCAGTTCCGGCTCAGAGGATCAGGTCCGGCGGCACGTTCGCCAGGGCTTCCTCCACCGTCGTCAGACCCATCTTGACCTTGAGGATCGAATCCTGGTGGAGGGTCTTCATTCCATTCTTCATCGCGATCCGCTTCAACGCCGCGACCTCGACTTCCTTGTTGATCCCTTCGGTGAGCTCCTCGCTGTTCACCATCAACTCATGGATGCCGACCCGGCCTTTGTAGCCGGTGCCGCCACAGGTCGGGCAGCCCTGCGGATTCGCCTTGAACACCTGGCCGCTCCAGCCGAGCGCCTTCTCGATGATGTCCTTCTCCCGGCCCTGGGGCTCGTACGGCATCTTGCAGTTCTTGCAGACCCGTCGCAGCAGCCGCTGGGCACAGACACACACGAGCGAGGCGGAAATGTTGAACGGCTCGACTCCCATTTCGCCGATGCGGGAAACCGTCGAGGGTGCGTCATTCGTGTGCAGGGTGGAGACCAGGAGGTGCCCAGTGAGCGCAGCCTCGACGGCGATCTGCGCCGTTTCCTCGTCACGGATTTCGCCCACCAGGATGATGTCGGGATCCATGCGCAGGTAGCAGCGCAGCGCCCGCGCAAAGGTGAGCCCGATCTGGCGGTTCATCTGCATCTGGTTGATCCCGGCCAGCGTGTACTCGATCGGATCCTCGGCGGTCTGGATGTTGACGTCCGGCGTGTTCACCTCGCCCAGCGCGGAGTACAGGGTCATTGATTTGCCGGAGCCGGTCGGTCCGCAATGCAGGATCATCCCGTACGGCTGGCGGATGCATTCACGATACTTGGCCAGGTTCTCATCCGAAAATCCCAGCGCCGGCAGCGGCAGCGTCGACTTCTGCTTGTCCAGGATACGCATGACCACCTTTTCGCCGTCCTTCATCGGCCCGGTGGCGACGCGCAGGTCGAGATCCATGTTTTTCTTCGTGAACTTCTTGAACACGATCCGCCCGTCCTGCGGCAGCCGGCGCTCGGAGATGTCGAGATTGCACATGATCTTCAGCCGCGCGACCAGCCCGCCGGTCACCTGCTTCGGCAACCGGAGCTTCTCCTGGCAGAGCCCGTCGATCCGGTACCGGATCAGCAGTTCCTTCTCCATCGGTTCGACGTGGATGTCGGAAGCGCCCGAAATATAGGCGTCCTCGATGATTCGGTTGGCCAGCTGGACGATCGGCGCCGACTCCTCGCTTTCCAAATCCTTCGCGCTGATTTCCGTCGCGCCATCCGCACTGTAGGCATTTTGGATGACCTCCGTGACGGCATTGATGTCGATGTCTTCAGTTCCGGCGGCGCCGGCCTTCGATTCCTTGAAGAATTTCTTGAGCAGCGCCTCGAAGAGCGTCGCGGACACGACGCTGACCTCCTCGATCCCCATCTCCGTCGCCTGCGAGAACGACTCGCGCTTCGCATAGTCGAGCGGGTTGGTCATCACCACGGCGACCGTGTTCGGGCTGAGCCGCTTGTGCGGGAAAATTCCCTCCCGGCGGATGATGGCGTCCCCGACCACCTCGATCAGCTTGTCGTCGATTTCCAGTTCCTCGATTTTCGAGACCAGCGGCAGGTCGGTCAGGCGGGAGACGAACCGGGCGGTATCCTCCGCGTTCGGCACAAACTTCGGATCGACCATCCGGTGAATCATGGTGGACGAGTACTCGGCCACCTCCTTCAGCAGCGTCAGATCCTTTTCGGTGAACTCGCCGTCGGTCCCCGCCGAAATCTCCTTGTTCAGCACCTGGATGGCGCCGAGCGTGATCGTCGTTTTCAGCGGCACCGTCAGCATCGATCGGACCTCGAAGCCAGTCGTCTGCGTCATCGACTGCATCATCGGGGCCTGGCTCCCCGTGTTGCGGAAAAACACCGGCTCGCCGGACTCGATCACCTTGCCCACGATCCCCTTGCCGATCGGGACCTTCATCGTGAGGAGCTTCGCCGCCGTGTCCTGGAACTTCTTCTCCTTGGCGGCATCGTTCGCCCACAGGGTCGGGGAATAGTAGATCTGCTTGAAGGCAATCTCGTTCCCCTCGACCAGGTAGAACGTCATGGACTGCGCCTGGAGCGCCTCGACGACCTTGGAGGCCGTCAGTTCGATGACAGATGCAACGTCCTCGCGGCTGGGCGCCGGCTTCGAGATGACCTTGATGAGCAGCGACCGGCGCAGCGTGCTGGCGATGTTTGATGAAGCCATGTGGCGGAACCCGGGTTGGATGAGGTCCGGGATTGTCAGACGCGCCGGATGTTGTCGCAATGCGAAACCTCGCCGGGCAACACGTAAACCTCGCCGACCGTGCACGCCGTGATCCGTTTCCTGCTACGCTGGCTGGGGCGGCCGCCACGGCCGGATGCGGCGGGCGATGAAGGGGAGCGGCTGGCGGCCGACTGGTTGCAGCGCGAGCGGGGTTTCCAACTCGTGGTCCGCAACTGGCGGAATCCCGCCGACCGCCGCGAAGAAATCGACCTCGTGTGCCGGGATGGCGAGGTGCTGGTCTTTGTCGAGGTGAAGGCGCGGGCGGCGGACGCGCTCGTGCCCGGTTACTATGCCGTCACCCGGCGGAAGAAGCGGATTCTGGAGCGGGCGGCGCGGACCTACCTGCGCTCGTTGCGGGATCGCCCGCGGACCTTTCGCTTCGACATCGTGGAGATCGGTTTACCGCGCGACGGCACACCGGCGGCGCCGCGGATCCTTCATTTCGAAAACGTTCCGCTCTTCCCCAAGCACTTTCGCGCCTAGCAGCCCGTCGGACTTGCAGTCGGGTGCCACAATATGCATGGCATTCTTCCGGCAACCTGGCGGGCCTTGCTGACGGGCTGCTCGGATTTCACCTTGCCTCGCCCGGCGGGACGCATCCAGTTGGCAGTCCCACCCATGCCGGACACCCAGCGTCATCCTTTTCTGCACGGCCTCAGCCTCCATCGGGGCGCACCGCCCACGGTCATTGTGATTTTCGGCGCCTCGGGGGATTTGACCGCCCGCAAGCTGATCCCGGCGGTGTATAACCTGAGCCATGACAACCTGCTCCCGGCGGACTTCTTCCTCGTGGGCTACGGACGGACGGCGATCCCGGATGAGGAGTTTCGCTCGCTGGCCGCCGCCGCGGTCCGGGAATTCTCGCGCCGCGAATTGCGGGAGGACGCCTGGAGCCGGGTGGCCGCGCACACCAGCTATGTCGCGGGGGCCTATGACGACCCGAAGGCCTTCGACCGGCTGGCGGAGCATCTCGACGCGCTCGAGCGGAAACTCGGCCGCGAGTTGCAGCGCTTGTTCTACATCTCGACGCCACCGTCGGTCTTCGCCCCGATTGTCCGGCATCTCGGCACCAGCGGGCTGGCCGGGCGCCACCGGGATCAGCCGCATCACGCCCGGGTCATTGTCGAGAAGCCGTTCGGGAAGGATCTCGGTTCCGCCCGGGCGCTCAACACGGCCATCGGCGCGGTGTTCGCGGAACACCAGGTGTACCGGATTGATCACTACCTCGGGAAGGAGACGGTCCAGGACCTGCTGGTGCAGCGCTTCGCCAACGCGATCTTCGAGCCGCTCTGGAACCGCAACTTCATCGACAGCGTCCAGATCACGGTGGCGGAGGAGGTCGGCGTCGGCTCGCGGGGCGGCTATTACGAGCAGAGCGGGGCGCTGCGGGACATGATCCAGAATCACACGATGCAGCTCCTCGCCCTGACGGCGATGGAGCCGCCCGGTTCGCTCGAGGCGGAAGCGATCCGGGACGAGAAGGTGAAGGTGCTGAATGCCATCCAGCCGCTCACGATCGGGCCGGCGGGCGATGTTGCCAGGGCGCAATACTCCGCGGGAATGCTCGGAGGAAAGGCGGTGCCGGGCTATCTCGAGGAGGAGGGGATCGCGCCGGATTCGAACACCGAGACCTTCGCGGCCCTGCGGCTCTCGATCAATAACTGGCGGTGGCAGGGGGTGCCCTTCTATCTCCGCTCCGGCAAGCGGATGGCGCGCCGCGTGACGGAGATCGCGGTCAACTTCCGGCGGCCCCCGGGCACCTTGTTCGCCGGCGAGACTTCGCGCTTCGACCTCGCGGCCAACACCCTTTCGTTCCAGATCCAGCCGGACGAGGGCCTCCACCTCATCCTCAACACCAAGGTGCCCGGACTCGAGACCCGCACGCAGCCGGTGAAGATGAATTTCCGTTACGCGACCACCTTCGGCTCCAACACGGCCGAAGCCTACGAGCGGCTCGTGCTCGATGCCATGATTGGTGATGGCACGCTCTTCATTCGCGGCGACGAGGCGGAGGCTTCATGGAAGCTCTACACCCCGGTGCTTGATTACTGGAACAGCGTCGGCCGGTCGGGGATGGACACGTATGCGGCAGGCTCCTGGGGGCCGGCGAGTGCGGAGGCGCTGTTGGCCGCCCGCGGCCACGGTTGGAGGCAGCCATGAGCATGGATTCCCGACGGCGTCGGCCCAGCCAAGGGCGGGAGCCGGCGATTCGTTTGCTGCCCGGGCGGGGATCAGGCCAGGTGGATTTTTGATTCTTTGAGCGATGCCTTCGATCTTTGACGCGCTTCCCGGGCTGGAAGTCCCTGTGGCCGAAATCAACCAGCGGCTGGCCGGACTGTGGGCCGACACGGCGGCCAGTGGCCGGCCGGCGCCGGCCGCGGAGGACGCCCGGGCAACGCAGGTGAACTTCGTCCTGCATTTCGGCATGAATGCAACCGCCGCGGACGCGGTGCGCCAGTTCGAGGTGCTGTTGAAGTTCTCGCAGCGTTACCCGAGCCGGGTGGTCGTGCTCTGCCCCCTGCACACGGATGTCCCCGCACCGCAGATGCGCGCCAAGATCTTCGGCGAGTGCTTCCTTGGAAAATCGAAATCGGACAAACGCTGTGTGGAGTTCGTGATGCTGAGCTATTCGCGCAGTGCACGACCCTTCCTCGAGAACCAGGTTTCGATCTGTCTCTCCACCGACCTGCCGCTCTACTACTGGGCGCACCGCTTTTCCGCCAGCAGCCGGATGGCCGACTACCAGCATCTCCTGGGACGGGCGAAACGCTTCCTGCTGGACAGCGCGATCGCGCCGGCGGATGCACTGACGTATCCCTGGCCCAATCCGGCGGCGACCCGCGATCTGGTCTATTGCCGGCTGCTGCCGGTCCGGCAGAGCCTCGGACAATTTCTGTCGGCCTATGCGCCCGAAGTCCTGGTGGAGGGACTCGAGGCGGTGACAGTGGCGCATGCGGCCGAGCTTGCGGCGGAAGCCCGTGTGGCACTCGGCTGGCTGCAGGAGCGATTGGAAGCGTGCGGAGCCGAGGGCGATCAGCTGCAGTTCAAGAGCAACTCGCTCCCCGCGGAGGGCGGGGGGAGCCTCGCGGTCAACTTCAACTATGCCCGTCATGATCGGTTCTTTCGCTGGCGCGGCAACCTCGCGACCGGCCACGCGGACTTCGAGGCGGATTTCGGCTCGGGAACGACGCGGCTGCCGGCGGCGGTCAGCCTGCTGGCCCCGGAAAGCGCGCTGAGCGAAGCCATGTTCTTCTGAACCGACTCTGCGGCGGCTGCGATTCGGCGGCCAAAAATTCTCGCCCCGGACGAGCCTTGCCGGCTGGATACCCGTGCCGGCCGAAACCAGCCGATGCCGCCTATGACCCCGATGCTTCGCCTCCTTGTCCTCACCCTGGGTATGGTGACGAGCGCAGCCGCCGCGCCCTCAGCACCGCCACCGCCGCGCCTTGCCATCGGCACGGCAAGAATCGACATCACACCCGACGGACCGATCCGGCTTTCCGGATACGGCAATCGCGTGGAGGAGACCAGCCAGATTGAGCAACGGCTCTCCGCCCGGGCGCTGGCGCTCGGCAATGGGACGCAGCCGCCCGCGCTCATCATCGCCGCGGAGCTGATCGGAATTTCCGAGGAGATGCGGGATGCCGTCGCCGCCGCGCTGGCGCGGGAGCATGGGCTCGATCCCGCCAGAATCGCGGTTTGCACGACTCACACGCATACGGGGCCATCGCTCCGAGGCGTCCTGCCGTATCTTTTCAGCGCCGATCTGCCGCCGGATCAGATTGAGCGGATCAACCGCTACTCCGACAAACTGCAGACGCGGTTGATTGAGGTCGGGCGGGCGGCACTGGCGGATCGAAAGCCGGGCCGGCTGGGTTGGGCCGAGGGTCAGGTCGGCTTCGGAGGTCACCGCCGGGTCGTGGTGAACGGGAAGTGGACCGGTTTTGGTCGCGATCCCAACGGGCCGTCTGACCCCAGCCTGCCGGTGCTCCGGGTCACCGACGAAGCGGGCGCGATCCGGGGGATCCTGTTCAAGTATGCCTGCCACTGCACGACCCTGCGGGGACAGGACAATTTCATCCACGGTGACTGGGCCGGCGAGGCCGCGGCACGAATCGAGGCAGCCCATCCCGGCGCGATTGCGATCATGCTCGCCGGTTGCGGCGGCGACGCCAACCCGGACCCGCGTGGGACCCTGGCTGACGTTGCCCGTCATGGCGCTGCGGTGGCCGGGGAAATTGAGCGGTTGCTGGCCGGTGACTGGCAACCGCTCGGCGCAGTGACGTCAGCGTCGTATCGCCGGATTGAACTCGACCTGCACGAGGTCCCGGATCGCCGGGAGCTCCTTGCCCGAACCGAGCCCGAACAGAAGCAGTCGATTCGTTTCGCCGCCTCGAAGTTTCTTGCGCAGCTCGATGCCGGGAAACCGCTGCCGCGGGTCGTGCCGTACCCGATCCAGACCTGGACGTTCGGCGGCGACCTCGCGATGGTTTTCCTGGGTGGCGAGGTGGTGTCGGAGTACGGCCTCCGGCTCCAGCGCGAGCTCGCGGGCAAACGGGTGTGGGTAAATGCCTATGCGAACAGCGTGCCCTGCTACGTGGCTTCGCGAAAAATGTTCTCCGAGGGCGGCTACGAGGTGGATGGCTCCATGGACTATTACGGCTGGCCCAGCCGGCTCGCTCCCGGAACGGAGGATCGCGTGATCCAAACCGTTCACTCGATGCTGCCGGAGCGATTCTGAAATCTCCGCGGCTGAGCTGTGTCTCGGACGCAATGGCGGTCCGTGCCGGGACCATTGGGAGGAGAAGCGTCCGAAGTAGCACCGTGTCTCTGACCGGCAAAATTCCGTCGGGAGAGCGATCGGCCCAAAAAACTGTGATGCATCCGGGGTAGCGGACGCCGGGGGTTACCGTCCCGCGTCCAGCACCGCGTAATTCCGTTTCCCGCGTCGGAGGAGCAGGTACCGGCCGAAAAGCAGGTCGGCCACAGTGGCCGTGCGCTGGATGTCGCCGACGCGGACATTGTTGAGGTAGGCGCCGCCGCCCTCGATGTCCTTTCGTGCCTGGCCCTTTGAGGGTGCGAGCCCGGATTGCACCAGCAACTCGACCAGGGGGGCGCCGGTGCCTTCCAGGACGGATTTCTGGACTTGTTTCACGGGCGCCTCCGCCACGACGTCCTCGAAATCCCCGGCCGACAGCCCCTCGATGGCACCGCCGAAGAGCACTTCGCTCGCCTTGATGGCTCCCGCCAGCCGGGACTCGCCATGCACCAGTTTGGTCATCTCGCGGGCGAGCGTCTTCTGGGCCTGCCGGGCTCCCGGGTTGGTCTGCACCTCCTGGGCCAGAGCCGCGATTTCCTCCGCCGGGAGGAACGTCAGTGTCTTCAGCAGATTCACGACGTCCGCGTCGTCGGAGTTCACGAAGAACTGGTAGAAGCGGTAGGGCGACGTCTTCTTGGGATCCAACCAGACAGTGCCGGTGGCGGTCTTGCCGTACTTGGAGCCGTCGGCTTTGGTGAGCAACGGGAACACGAGGCCCCAGACCGTCTGCCCGAGCTTCTTGCGCGTGAGTTCCGTCCCCACGGTGATGTTGCCCCACTGGTCGGTCGCGCCGATCTGCAGTTCGCAATCCAGGGTCCGGCGCAGGTGGCAAAAATCGAAGCCCTGCAGCAGCATGTAGGTGAACTCGGTGAAGCTGAGCCCGGACTCCCGATCCTCCATCCGGGAACGCACCGAATCCTTCGCGATCATCAAATTGACCGTGATGTGCTTGCCGATTTCGCGCAGGAACTCCAGCAGCGTGACGCTGCTGGTCCAATCGTGGTTGTTGACCAGCCGCGCGGGATTGGTGGCAGTCTCGAAATCCAGGAACCGGGTAAGCTGCTGCTGAATCGCGGCGATGTTGTGCGCGACCTGTTCGGGCGATTGCAGGTTGCGTTCCGCGGACTTCCCCGAAGGGTCGCCGACCATGCCGGTCGCGCCGCCGGCGAGCGCAATCGGCCGATGGCCGCTCAGCTGAAACCGCCGGAGCGCGAGCAGCGGAACCAGATTGCCGACGTGGAGCGAATCCGCCGTCGGATCGAACCCGCAATAGAGCGTGATCGGACCCTGGGCGATGCGGCTCGCGAGCGCGTCGATATCGGTGCAGTCGGCAAGGAGGCCGCGCCAGCGGAGATCGTCGAGAATGGTCATGAAGCGGAAGGCCAGTAAACCGCGCGTCGCGGAATCGGGTCAAGGGGAAGCTCGAATGAATGATGACGGCCGGCCGCTGGGTTTCGCGATGGCCGGCTGCGGCCCGATCCCAGCCAGCCAGGGTGCCGGGCCCCGGGCCGTGCGATTCCATGTCCCCGCTGGGACATCGAATCGCACGGCGTTACCGCCACGCGGAAACGGGACGGTGACGGGCGGTCGGCGGTGGAAACCGGACGGTTTTGGGGAAAAACGGTTTGCGGACGCGCAGGCCGGGGCTCAACGTGGCGATTCCCTCCCGATCGGACCTTCGTTCGGGAAGCCCATCAACCCATCAATCCCAAATCCCATGCCCATCGCTGTTGGTTCCAAAGCTCCCGATTTCACCCTCAAGACCAAGGCCGACGACGGCCTTAAGGACGTCAAGCTCAGCGATAATTTCGGCAAGAAGCAGACGGTTCTCCTGTTCTTTCCCGCCGCTTTCACCGGGGTCTGCACCCAGGAAATGTGCGATCAGACCGGCGGACTGGCCGAATACGAGAAGCTGGGGGCGCAGGTTTACGGCATCAGCGTCGACAACGCCTTTGCCCAGGAGGCCTGGGCCAAGGCGAACAAGATCGGGCTCACGCTGCTTTCGGATCTGAACAAGACGGTCACGAAGGCCTACGACGTGCTCTTCCCGATGCTGGCCGGAATCGGCGACACCTCGGCCCGCGCGGCTTTCGTGATCGGCAAGGACGGTGTCGTGAAATACGCCGAACAGACGCCGACGCCGAAGGATCTGCCGAACTTTGCCGCCCTCAAGGCAGCGCTCGGCTGAGTGGGTGCAACCGGCATCCGGGCAAACGCCCACCGATCGACGGATGCCGGCGCCGGGTCCGGCGTTTCCGAATGAGAGTCTTTCCACCGCCATGAGTCTTCCGACCAACGTTCCCAATCCCTTCAACACGCTGCAGACGTTTTCCGTCCAGGGGACGCCGCGGCCGTTCTACTCGCTGCCCGCCCTGGCCGAATCCGGGTTCAACGTGGGCCGGCTGCCGGTTTCAATCCGGCTGGTGCTCGAGTCGCTGCTGCGCAACTGCGATGGCAAGCGGGTAAGCGAGGGCGCGGTTCGCGAACTGGCCAGCTGGGGGGCGAAGGCGGAGCGCACCGCCGAAATCCCGTTCGTGGTCGCCCGGATCGTGCTGCAGGACTTCACCGGCGTCCCGCTGCTGGTCGATCTGGCAGCGATGCGCGCCGCCGTGGCGCGGATGGGAAGGAACCCAAAGATCATCGAGCCGCTGGTGCCGGTCGACCTGGTGGTGGACCACTCGGTGCAGGTGGACTTTGCCGGCAGCGCGGAGGCGCTGGCCAAGAACCTCGAACTCGAGTTCACCCGCAACCGCGAACGCTACCAGTTCCTGAAATGGGGCATGCAGGCGTTCGACACGTTCAAGGTCGTGCCGCCCGGGATCGGCATCGTGCACCAGGTGAACCTGGAGTACCTCGCGAAGGGCGTGCTCGCGGACAGCCACGGTATTTATTATCCTGACACGCTGGTCGGCACCGATTCGCACACCACGATGATCAACGGCCTGGGCATCGTCGGCTGGGGCGTGGGCGGGATCGAGGCCGAGGCAGGCATGCTGGGCCAGCCGGTCTATTTCCTGACGCCGGATGTCGTCGGCGTGCACCTCACCGGGGCATTGCGCGAGGGTGTCACCGCGACGGATCTCGCGCTCACGATCACGCAGATGCTGCGGAAGGCGAAGGTGGTCGGCAAATTCGTCGAGTTCTTCGGGCCGGGTGCCGCGGCGCTGCCAGTGGTGGACCGTGCCACGATCGCCAACATGGCCCCGGAATACGGCGCGACCATGGGCTTCTTCCCCATCGATGCCGAGTGCTGCAATTACCTGCGCGCCACCGGCCGCGACGAGAAGCACGTCGAGCTTTACGAGGCGTATTACCGCGCCCAGGGACTCTGGGGCATTCCCAGTCGCGGCAGCATCGACTACACGCAGGAACTCGAGCTGGATCTTGGCTCGGTCGTCCCGAGCGTCGCCGGGCCCAAGCGGCCGCAGGATCGCATTGAGCTCCCCCGGCTCGCCCAGGAGTTCAAGGCCGCCTTCTCCCGGCCGGTTACCGAGAGCGGGTTCGGCAAGCTGACCGCGGAACTCGAGCGCAGCGTGCACGTGGAGGGGGCCGGCTGGACCCGGCCGCGCTCCGGTGGTGGCAGCCAGGAGGAGGTCCCAACCTCGGATGCCGAGGTGAAGAACACCAGCGTCACCACGGAGCGTGAAATGGCCAACAACCGGCCGACGCCCGATGCCGTTTCAGTTCGCGCGAACCGGGTCGACGGCGAGATCGGCCACGGCAGCGTCCTGATTGCGGCAATCACGAGCTGTACGAACACGTCGAATCCGAGCGTGATGCTGGCCGCGGGCCTGCTGGCAAAGAAGGCGGTCGAGCGCGGCCTCCGGGTGAATTCGACCGTGAAATCCTCGCTGGCCCCGGGATCACGGGTCGTGACGGATTACCTGAACAAGACTGGGCTGCAGCCCTATCTTGACCGGCTCGGATTCCAGACCGTCGGTTACGGGTGCACCACTTGCATCGGCAATTCCGGGCCGCTCCATCCCGCGATCGAGGATGCGGTGACCAAGCATGACCTCGTGGCGGCCTCGGTGTTGTCGGGCAATCGGAACTTCGAGGCGCGCGTCCACCAGAACATCAAGGCCAATTTCCTGATGTCGCCCCCGCTCGTGGTGGCGTTCGCGCTCGCGGGCCGGGTCGACATCGATCTGGCGAAGGAGCCGCTTGGCCGCGACCCCGCGGGCAAGGACGTTTACCTCCGGGACCTCTGGCCCACGCTTCAAGAGGTGCGCGACCAGATGCAGGCGGCGCTGCGCCCGGACGTGTTTCGGAAGCTCTACCGCGACTTTGCCGAACAGAACCCGAAATGGAATGAGATCCCGTCGACCACCGGAGACGTATATTCCTTCGATCCGGATTCGACCTACATCCAGGAGCCGCCGTTCTTCGCGGACTTTTCCCTCAAGATCGGCACGATTGCCGAAATCAAGGGCGCGAGCGCGCTCGGCATCTTCGGAGACTCCGTGACGACGGATCACATCTCGCCGGCGGGCGCGATCAAGAAGACCTCACCCGCGGGGCGCTACCTGATCGAGCACGGCGTGCCCTTCGAGGAGTTCAACTCCTACGGCTCCCGGCGCGGCAATGATCGCGTGATGGTCCGCGGGACCTTCGCCAATGTCCGGATCAAGAACCTCATGCTCGGCGGCCGGGAAGGCGGCAACACGATCTACCAGCCGACCGGCGAGGAAATGTCCATTTTCGACGCGGCCGCAAAGCACCGGGCCACGAACACGCCCCTGATCGTCATCGCCGGCCAGGAGTATGGCACGGGATCCTCCCGTGACTGGGCTGCCAAGGGCACCAACCTGCTGGGCGTGAAGGCGGTCGTGGCGCAGAGTTTCGAGCGGATCCACCGCTCGAACCTGGTCGGAATGGGTGTCCTGCCGCTCCAATTCAAGGAGGGCGTCACCGCGGCGACCCTCAAGCTCGAGGGGACGGAGACCTACGACGTCATCGGGCTCGGCCCGGGCCTCAAACCGCAGCAGGACCTGACGTTGCGCATCTCCCGCAAGGGAGGGTTGGTGGAGATGATCGCGGTCCGGTGCCGCATCGATACACCCATTGAAATCGATTATTATCAGCACGGGGGGATCCTGCCGTATGTCCTGCGGCAAATCCTGGCACGCGGCTGACCTGGGCGGGGCACCTCGCGTCGCGGGGCGGATCCCTCGCCGCATTCCATGCGGGGAGGATCCGCGCTGTTCGCCGCAGCCCGCTTGCGAGCCGGAGAATCCGAGGCTTCCTTATCGCGTGCCCCCGGTTTGATTCCCATGCCCGACGCCAGCAACAAACCTGTCTTCCTGGTCGACGCCTTCTCCGATCCGGTGGTGGTGCGGATTGAGGGACGGGCAAGCTTTCAGAACAGCGGTTGCCTGCGCGATTTCATCGCGGAGATGCTGCGGCGCGGGAAGGCGCGCTTTGTCATCGATTTTCAGCAGTGCAACAGCATGGACAGCACCTTCCTTGGGGTCCTGGCCGGGGCGGCCATCGAGCTGCGAAAAGCCAGCCCGCCGGGTTCGCTGGTGCTCGCCCGCGTCGGCCAGCGGAACCTGGAGCTGATTCGCAACCTGGGGCTGCACCGGCTGTTGATCGTGGATACGGGCGAGGTGCCGCTCAATCTTGGCAATTGCCGGCTGCCGCTGGAATGTGAGAACAAGCCCGAGGTGGAGCAGGCCCGGCTGGCGCTCGAAGCCCACGAGAACCTGGTCAATGCCGACGAGGGTAATCGATCGAAATTTCAGGACGTCCTCGCCTTCCTGCGCAACCGGGTCGAGCAGGGTTGAGATTCCTGCTGTGCAGGAATCTTTGGTTCCCGGCCTCTGCGCGACGACGTTTGCGCCGACGGGCTGGGATCCTTGCCACGCAACCGGCTCTGGATTCGTTGGCCTCTGGGATGAAAACTGCTAAACGTGCCGCTGCAACCGCGCGTCCGGCGATTGCGGTCCGCTGTATAAATTTGTGATCTCCTGGCTCGGCATCCTTCTGCTCTTCGGCGGTGTCATTGCGGTGCTGCTGGCGCGGCTGCGCCGTGCCCACTGGGAGTCCGACCGGCTGGAGGTGGAAAACCAGAAGTTCACCCAGGACCGGCAGCGGCTCTTCGACTTCATGCACCGGATGACGGAGGCGCTGGGGGAGGGGCTGTCGCGGCAGGAACTGCAGCAGCGGATTGTCCATGCCTCGATCCTTTGCACCGGGGCGCTGAGCGCCTGCATTTTTGAGGAGACCCCGCACCACACCATGCGGAGCACGGCGGTCGAAGGGCTTTTTCCGCCGCATCGTCCCGTGCGGGACACCGACCGGAGCCGGCCGGCCACCCGGGCCCGGTTCATCGAACAGGTCTTGAAGGCCGAGGAGTTCCCCGTTGGCGAAGGGATGGTGGGGCGGGTCGCGCGGACGCGAAAAGGCGAACTGCTGGCGGACGCCCGCTCCGATCCGCAGATGGTGAGGCATGACGATCCCGCGCTGGCGGTGCGCTCGGTCATCGTCGTGCCGCTGGTCTTCCGGGAGCGTTTCTTTGGCGTCCTGGCGGTGACGAACCCCGCGGGCGACGTGGCATTCAACGAGGCGGATTTCGCCCTGATGCAATCGTTGGCGGAGCAGGCCGCGCTGGCCCTGCACAATGCGGAGTTCCTGCACCTGTTGATCGAGCGCCGGCAGTTCGATCTCGATCTTTCGCTGGCGAGCGGCATCCAGCAGATGCTGCTGCCGCGGGATATGCCGCGGCTCGACGGGCTCGAAATCGACGCGCGCTATGCTCCGGCCCAGCGGGTCGGCGGCGATCTCTACGATGTCTTCGCGCTGTCGCCCACAAGGCTGGGTGTCGCGGTGGCCGACGTCGCCGGCAAGGGCATTCCCGGCTCGCTGCTGATGGCGATTGCCCGGACGAATTTCCGGCAGATCGCGTTGCGGCACGAGTCGCCGGCCCAGGTCCTGACGGAGCTGAACCGGGTGCTGGCGCTGGATATCCGTGCCGGGCTTTACGTGACGATGGTCTATGCGGTCATCGACGTGGCGGCCGGGCAGGTGACGCTGGCGCGGGCGGGCCACGAGCTGCCGCTCATGGTCCGCCGCGATCCCTTGCGCTCGGCTGGGGTGCGGCAGTTCATCCGCTCGGAAGGGATGGCGCTCGGACTGGCTCCCAGTGAATTGTTTTCCCCGGCGATTTCCGATCATACGGAGCCGTTTGCCGTGGGGGATCTCCTCGTGCTTTACACGGATGGGATCACGGAGGCGCCAAACGAGGATGGGAAGGAATTCTCGGGGACGCGTCTGGCGGATGTCGTCTGCAGCCTGCATCAGGCGGGGCCCGTCGAGATCAACGACGCGATCCTCGGCCAGGTGCGCACTTTCGAAGGTGAAGGCAGGCAGCGGGACGATCTGACGCTGCTGACTGTGAAGCGTGGGAAGTGAGATTCCGGTTTGCCTCGCCCGCCGGGCGTCGCTCACTTTGGCGGCCCATGTCCGCGTCGTCCCACGCCACTCCCGTCGATCGCCTGTCACTGCCGGATTCGGGCGGTCATTTTGGGCCGTATGGGGGGGTGTTCGTGCCGGAGACGCTGATGACGGCGCTCCAGGAGCTCGGCGCCGCCTACGAGAAGGCGCGGGTCGACCCGGGCTTCCAGGCGGAGTTGCGGCAGCACCTGAAGGAATTCGCGGGCCGGCCGACGGAGCTGTATTTCGCCGAGCGGCTGACCCGCCATTGCGGCGGCGCCAGGATCTACCTGAAGCGGGAGGACCTGCTGCACACCGGCGCGCACAAGATCAACAATGCGCTCGGCCAGGCGCTCCTCGCCCGCCGGATGGGAAAGCAACGGATCATCGCCGAGACCGGTGCCGGGCAGCACGGCGTCGCGACCGCGGCCGTGTGCGCGAAGTTCGGGCTGCAGTGTGTGGTGTACATGGGCGCGGTCGACATGGAACGGCAGGCGTTGAACGTGTTCCGGATGCGGCTGATGGGGGCGGAGGTGCGCAGTGTCGAGGCGGGACAGCGGACGCTCAAGGAGGCGATCAACGAGGCGATGCGGGACTGGGTGACGAACGTGCGCAACACGCATTACATCCTCGGTTCCGCGCTGGGATCGCATCCGTATCCGATGATGGTGCGTGATTTTCACCGCGTGATTGGGCAGGAGGTCCGCGAGCAGATCCTGGCCCGGGAGGGACGGCTGCCGGACGAAATGATTGCGTGCGTCGGCGGGGGCTCGAATGCGATCGGGTTCTTCTTCGAGTTTCTCGAGGATCCCAGCGTGAGGCTGGTTGGCGTCGAAGCCGGTGGTCGGGGACCCGCCCGGGGCGATCACGCCGCCCGGTTCGCCGGCGGCAAGCTCGGGGTCCTGCAGGGATGCAAGACCTACATCCTGCAGAACCCGGACGGCCAGATTGAGCTCACCCATTCGGTCAGTGCGGGCCTGGATTACGCGGCGATCGGGCCGGAGCATGCCTTTTACCGCGACCGCGGACGGATTCAATTTGCCGCCGCCGGCGACGACGAGGTCATCGAAACCTTCCAGGCCTGCTCGCGGCTGGAGGGGATCATTCCCGCGTTGGAAAGCACCCATGCGCTGGTGCATGGCATGAAGCGGGCAAGGCAGATGCAGCCGGACGAGATTCTCGTGATCAACCTTTCCGGCCGGGGCGACAAGGATGTCGATCAGGTGGCGCGGCTGCTCGGCGCGAAGTCCGGCTGAAGCCGCACCGTGCCGGGTCCCGCCGTGAGTCGTGGGGCTGCGGCCGAGGATCGGTTGCCCCTTGCCGCGTGATAGTGGATACTGGTTAGCTGCGGCATGAAGAGCATGACCGGTTATGGACGGGCGACGGCAATGGTGGAGGGGTTCTCGCTTGCGGTGCAGGTGAGCTCGGTCAACCGGAAGACCCTGGACCTCACGATTGCCATTCCGGAGGCGTGGGAGGGCCTCGAGCCGGCGATTGGCGGGCTGGTGCGAAAATTCGCCTCGCGGGGAAAGGTGCACGTGGGGATCGAGGTGACCGGTGGGCTGTCGGCGGGCGGGATGGCCTGGGACGAAGCGGCGGCCACGGAGGCGCTGGAACGGCTGCAGGAGTTTGCGGCGCGGCAGGGGGTGGAGTTTCGACCCACGCCGGAATTGCTCTGGCAGGTGGCGAGTTCCCAGCGACGGGGCAGCGATCTGCCGGCGCCAGAGCTGGCGGAGAAGCCGCTGCTGGCAACGCTGACGGAGGCGTTGCGGAGCTTTGCCGCGATGCGGGCGCGCGAGGGAGAGTCGCTGCTGGTCGACTTCATCAAGCGTGCCGAGGTGCTGCACCGGCTGGTGGATGCGATCGCGGCCCGCGCGCCCCAGGTGGCCGGCAATTATCGCGAGCAGCTGCTGAAGCGGCTGCGCGAGGCGAACCTGGAGCTGGACCTGAAGGACGAGCGGGTGCTGCGGGAAATCGCGCTGTTTGCCGATCGCTGTGATATCAGCGAGGAACTCACCCGGCTGCGGAGCCATTTCGAACAACTGACAGCCCTCCTGCGGGCTCCGGGCGAGATTGGACGGAAGGCGGACTTCCTCCTGCAGGAGGTTGGGCGCGAGGTGAACACGATTGGCAGCAAGGCCAACGATTTGGTGATCGCGCGCGCCGTGATCGAACTGAAGAACGAACTCGAACGCGTGCGGGAACAGATGATGAACGTCGAATGAACGGCGTCAGTCCGCCGATCACGACGCTTCCGGCTTTGGCTTTCCGTCGGCCGGTGCCTTGAGCGACTGCATCAGGTAGAGGATGACGCCGATGCAAATCCCCGAGTCGGCCACATTGAACGTGGGGTAGATGTAGCTGCCGAAGTGCAGGTCGATGAAATCGATCACATGTCCGTGGAGCAGCCGGTCGACCAGGTTCCCGACGATGCCGCCGCACAGCAAACCGAACGCAACCTGCGAGAGCCGTTCCCGCAGCCCAAGCGAGTGCCGCCAGAAGAAAATCGCGACCAGGGTGACAACCGCCAGCGTGGCCAGCAGGACACTCTGCCCCGAGAACATGCTCCAGGCCGCGCCCGTGTTGCCGACGTGAATCAGGTAGAAGAAATCCGCAATGACCGTGATGCTGAGCTCAGGCGCCACGTGATTGTGAAACGGATTCATCGTCGGGAACCGGGCGTTGATCCAGTGCTTGGTGACCTGATCGAGGACGAACACGGTCACGGCGATGATCCAAAGCAGCCGGTAGGCCCGGGCCCGTCGTCCACACGATTGCGGCTGGCCGGGCGGGCAGGAGGCAACCGCCGCGCGAGGCTCGGGTGAAATGGAGTCCGGTTGATTCAAGCGGCGGGGCGGCTGGAACTCGGCAAGGTTTCCTGCCGCCCGGGGATCTGGTCCGCGAAAGCGGCCGTGAAGCGGACCACCGGCGGGGCGCCAATCACAGACTGCATTGGGGTAGGCTCAGCAGGAGTTCGGAAGCGGCGCCGCGGCTCACTCGTCGCCGCCGGAATCCTCATCCATCATCTTGCCACCTTCCTCGCCGAGCTCGCCGAAGAGACCAGCCTGCGAACGCGAACGGTGCCGGTTGCGCTCGATGTCCTTCTGGGCTTCGGCGGAGTAACGGGTGAAGGGCACGGCCAGCAGCCGCTCCTTGGCAATCGGCTTCTGGGTGATCTCGCAGATTCCATAAGTGCCGTCATGGATCCGCTTGATGGCTGCATCGATTTCGGAGAGCGCCTCCTGCTCGCTTGCGACCATGCTCAGCGCAAAGTCGCGATCGAAGGTGTCCGTGCCGGCATCGGCCATGTGCTGGCCGTAGGCGGAGAGATCCCCGGCGTCGTCCTTGGCGGAACGCTTCAGGGTCTCCTCGGAGTGGCGCTCGATGCCCTCGGTCAGGCTGGTGCGAAGATCCAGCAGGAGCTTGAAGTACCGCCGGTACTTTTCGGGAACATCCTGTTCGTCCTGCGCCGGCCCCCGGGCCTTCTTGGGATTGAATCCGAGGATGTCCGCGAGCGAGGCCGCCTTCACGTGCTGGGGCTTGGCGGTCCTTTCCAGGGCGGCAGCCTTGGCGGGCGTGGGCTTGGCGTGCTTGGACGGAAACGGAGTATGCGTCTTCGACGTGACGGTCGACGCGATGGCGCGCACCTCGTCCAGGCTGAAGGCGATCGGTTTGCTGGCCGTCTTGCGCTTCAGGATGCTGTTGCGGAGGGCGTTTTTCTTGGAGGGTTTTTCCATGGGAGCTGAACGGTGGGATTTGCCATTCGGCGCGGCCTTGGCAGGTGCCGGCCGGGCGGGCGCGGGCCGCGATTTTTTTGGCGGCGCCGGCTTGTGAATGGCTTTTTTCTTGGCGGGTGACTTTTTGTGCTTGGCCATGGGGAGTTTGGGGAAAGGAAACTAGGCGGATAACGCCTCCGCGCAACGCGGACAGACCTCGCCTCGCGAACTGGTGGAGAGTGCCGGCACCCATCGCCAGCAGCGAGGGCATCGCACCTGTCCCAGTTCGCTGCACGGTCGGACTTGAACGTTAAGCGCGGCCCCCTTGGCCGAGCCTACCCCGACATGCGAGACGATGAAAAGTTCGGGCAGGAAATCGCGATGTTTCTCGAGAATGCCCATGCTCGGGTCTTCCGGAGCCGCGGAAATCGTGATCGCGGCATCGAGCGACTTGCCCAGCCGGCCGGCGGCACGCTGGGGCTCGATGGCCTCGTTCACCTGCGCGCGGATCCGCAAGAGGACCGCCATCTCGGCTTCAACGGTCGGATCCGTCCATTCGACCGGAGCCTCCGGCCAGTCCTGCAGGTGAATCGATCCCTCGCCGTACTCGGATTGCGCCGTCGCATAGGACCAGGCCTCGTCGCAGGTGAAGGTCAGCACCGGTGCCAGGAGTCGCACCAGCGTGCCGAAGATATGCTGCAGGGCCGTCTGCGAGGAGCGGCGGAGGGGCGAGTTCGTGCCGTGCGTGTAGAGCCGGTCCTTGAGAATGTCGTGATAGGTCGCCGAAAGGGTGACCGCGCAGAACTGGTTGCAGAGCTGGTAGACGCGGTGGAACTCGTACGCCTCGTAGGCGGCGGTGCAGTCCCGGATCAGCGCAGCCGTCTGGTGCAGGGCCCATCGATCCAGCGTGTCCATCTGCGCGACCGGCACCGTGTCCCTTCCGGCGTCGAAATCGAACAGGTTCGAAAGCTGGTAGCGGAAGGTATTCCGGAAAGACCGGTAGGCATCGCCCACATGCTTCAGGATCTCGTCGTCAACCGGCATGTCGTCGCGGAAATCCTGCGACGCGATCCACAACCGGATCACATCGGCCCCGTGCTGGTTGACATAGGCATCCGCCGTCTGGGGCTTCTGGTAGGTCGAGCTTTTCGAGATCTTCTGGCGGTTCTTGTCGACAATGAACCCGTGGGTCAGGACCGCCTTGTAGGGCGCCTGCCCGAAGGCGATCACGCCGGTCCAGAGCGACGATTGGAACCATCCACGGTGTTGATCGCTGCCTTCGAGATACAGATCGGCGGGCCACTGCGACCCTCCCTGGCCGCGCCGGAGGACGGCCGCATGGGTGGAGCCGGAATCGATCCAGACATCGAGTGTATCCCGGCCGCAGATCAGCGCGGAAGGGTCCGGCCAGCCGGCGGGGAGCGAAATCCCTTCCAGGATCACGGCGGGGGTGGCGTCGTACCAGAAATTGGTGCCGTGCCGGTCGAGTTTGTCGGCGATTGCCCGCGCCACACCGGCGTCGAGATAGGCCTTCTTCGCGGCATCATAGAAGGCCGGGATCGGCACGCCCCACGCGCGCTGCCGGCTGATGCACCAATCCGGACGGGACTCGACCGCGCCGCGAATCCGCGCCTCGCCCCAGGCCGGAATCCATCCCCGGGCCGCCGAGATTTTGTCGATTTCCTGGAGCGCCAGCCCGCGCTGGTCATGCTTGTCCAGCGAGACGAACCATTGGTCGACCGCCCGGAAGATGATCGGCGTCTTGGAACGCCAGCAATGCGGATAGCTGTGGGTGAGCTTCTGCTGCGCGAAGAGCGCTCCCGCGGCATGCAGTTTCTTCAACACTCCGATATTGGCGGGGGAGGTTTTCCGGGCGGCGAGATCCTCCACCGATTCGAGCGTCGTGAGCCCAACCAGGTCCGCGGGAATCCGGCCGTCATCCAAATACCGGCCGTCATCGCCAACCGGGCAGTAAATCTCGAGCTTGTACTTGAGTCCGGTCTGGTAGTCCTCCGCACCATGGCCCGGCGCGGTATGCACGCAGCCGGTGCCGCTCTCGGTCGTCACGTAGTCCGCGAGGACCACAGGCGAGGCGCGGTCAATGAAAGGGTGGCGGGCTTCGAGGTGCTCCAGAGGCTGTCCCTTGGCAGTTCCGAGGATCGTGGCCGACGGAGCCGCTGCGACGGACGTGCCCGGGGCTCCAGGCCCGGTCGGCTTGGGCGCCGGATGCTGCTTGCGCAGCTGTTCCGCGAGCGCATTCCGGACCGCTTCGAGCAATGCCTGCGCGACGATGATGCATTCGTTGCCGAGGTCGACCAGCACGTAGTCGACTTCGGGATGGACCGCGATAGCGAGATTGGCCGGCAGCGTCCAGGGAGTGGTCGTCCAGATGAGGATCGAGCAGGGCCGGTCGGCGGGTGCAGCAGCGCCAAAGATATCGCGGAGTTTGCCGCGACCCGATTCCGCCACGGGGAACCGGACCCAAACCGAAGGCGAAATGTGATCCTTGTATTCGATTTCCGCCTCCGCCAGCGCGGTCTCGAACGGAATGCTCCAATAAACCGGCTTCTTGCTCCGGTAAACGAGGTCCTTTTCGACAAATGCCGCAAAGGTCCGGACGATGTCGGCCTCGAACCGGGGGTCCTTCGTCTTGTATTCGTGCTCCCAGTCGCCGAGGACACCGAGCCGTTTGAACTGCTCCGTCTGCCGCGCGATCCAAGTCTCCGAAAAGGCATCACACCGGGCCCGCAGCTCGGACGTGGTCAGGACCAGCTTCTTTTCCTGAATCTCGCGTGAGACCTTTTGCTCGATGGGGAGCCCATGGCAGTCCCAACCCGGCACATAAGGCGTCCGGAACCCGCGCATCGATTTGTAGCGGTTGACCGTGTCCTTCAGAATCTTGTTCAGCGCCGTGCCGATATGGACATCGCCATTGGTGAACGGAGGACCGTCGTGCAGCACGAAGGCCGGGCCCTTGGCGTTCTTGCGCTGGATGGCAGCGTAGAGCCCGATCTTGTCCCAATGCGCGACCCGGCCGGGCTCGCGCTGCGCCAGTCCCGCCCGCATCGGGAAGTCGGTCTTGGGGAGCTGCAAAGTATCTTTCAGTTCTTGGGCCATGCCGGCGAAAAGTGCGCGAGGCTAGGTCCGTCGGAAGGAGAGTCAAGGGTGAGCGAAATGGCCGGGCAGCCGATTTGGGCGGCCAACGGATGTCGCTGATGAGCACGGACAAGAATGCGGGCGAGCGTGCCCCATCCGCTCACGGGTGGCTCGGCCGAGCTGGGGCCTTGGCTTCTTCGATCCGCCGTCGCGCTGCCGGGGGGAAATCAGGCGGGGCCCACGGCCCGTGCCGCCAGTTTTTCCCCGGCAGCGATGCAGGCGGGCAGCGCGATGCCATCGCGCGCCTGGCCACCGATGAGCAGTCCGCGGTGCGAGCGTTCTGCCGCTGCCATGGTCTCGAGGTGCAATTCGTAACCCAGGTTGTACTGCGGGATGGCGCGCGGCCAGAAGGAGTGCCGCTGGAACACGGGTGGGCCGGAGACGCCGAGCAGTTCGCGCAGGTCGCGTTCCACCGCCGCGAGCAGCTTCTCCGCGGGAAGCCGGGCAACTTCGGGGTTGCGCATGCCGCCCACCATGACCGTGAGCGCGACGTGGTCATCGGGCGCGCGATTCGGAAACAGGCTGGACGAGAAGAGGATTCCCAGGACGGAACGCTGTTCGATGGCTGGCGCCAGGACGCCGAAGCCATCGAGCGGGTGGGCCACCTGTTCGCGGCGATAGCCGAGGAACAGTGAGGCGACCGGCGGATGATTGATTCCGTCCAGCGACGCGAGCGGCCGTTCCCCCAGCGTTCCAAACCGCAGTTGGGCCAGCGCCGGTGCCGGCAGGGCGGTCACCACGCGGTCAAAGACCTCCGTGTGGGTCTGGCCGCCCTCGGTCCAGATGACACTCCATTTCGCCCCCGGCACGAGCGCCTCGATCCGGGCACTGCGGGCGAGGCAACCCGCAGGCAGCCGCGCAGCGAGGGCCTCCGGCAGCGCCTGCAGCCCGCGACGGAACGATACGATGCCACCGGTCACCTTCGGCTCGCCCCGGGCTTTCCGTGCCTTGGCTTCCTTGATTTGCCCGCGAATGATCGAGCCGTGCTTCTGTTCGATTTCCCACAATTTCGGAAACGAATAGCGAGCCGAGAGCTTCTTCGGATCACCCGCATAGACGCCGCCGACAAAGGGGTTCAGCCCGTAGTCGACGAGTTCCTGGCCAAAGTGGTCACGGACAAAATCCTCGAGGCTGACGTCCGCCGCCCGGCCGCGGGTGCGCGCGAGCAGCTCGGCAAAGAGCCGCACCTTGGCGCCGAACGAGAACAATTTTGAGGAAAACAGCGATGGGGGAGAGGCGGGTGCGGCCATCGGCTTCCCCGACCGGACGATGTAGCGGTTCTTGGCCGCGGGATTGGCGGCCAGGAGTTCGTCCTTGAGCCCGACTTCCTGGACCAGCGCCGTCAGCGCCGGCTCGCCCGCGAGCATCGTGTTGGGGCCGCGCTCGATCAGCCAGCCATCGACCATTTCCGACTGCACGGCGCCGCCGACGCGGTCCGAAGCCTCGAACAACCGGACCCGGTGCCCCTGGCGGACCAGGCGGTGGGCCGCGGTAAGCCCGGTGGCACCGGCACCCAGGACGGCAACAGCCAGGGTGTTTGCGGGTGAGGCGGAGGGTGAGGTGTTCACAGCGTGAGACAACGTACTGTGAAATGGGGAGGCCCACTGCGCAATCGTTGGCTTTGGATGACGCTAAATTGCGGGCGGCCGTGCGATCGGGATCGCATTCATGGAGGGACGCCCTCCGTGGCGTCCGGCTTTCGGTCGGAATGACCGTCATGGAGGGACGCCCTCCGTGGCGTCCACGAATGCAGTATGGCTTTCGTTTGGCAATTGCGACCGTGACGGAGCACGGCCCTCCATATACGAAGTTCGGAACGTTATGGCCGTGACGGCCTGCCCTCCGAAGGCCCGGCGAAGGAGGGAGCCCGGCCCTCCATGAACCCACTCCTGGGAAAATCCACCTCGTTCGCGAAACGCTGCGGCGGACCTCCGGCGCTCACCGCCAGTTCGTGACGGTATCCACCAGGGCCTGCATGCATTCGAGCCGCGCGTGCGGCATGATGCCATGTCCCAGATTGAAGATGTGGCCGCGCGTGCCGCGCATCGCCTCCAGCAGCCGTGTGGTTTCATGGCGGACGATCTCCGGGGTCGTGTTGAGCAACACCGGGTCGAGGTTCCCCTGGACGGCGACATTGGCCGGGAGGGTCCGTCGAACCATCGCGAGGTCGTTGGTCCAGTCGACACTCAGCACGCGGATTCCGGTGAACGCCTGATCCAGCACGTGCGGCGCGGTGCCCTTCGCATAAAGGATCACCGGAAACTCAGGCGGCAATGCCGCCACAATCTGCCGGATCCAGCGCAGCGACGCCGTTTCGTAATCCTGGCCCGCGATGATGCCGCCCCAGGAATCGAAGATCTGAATCGCGTCGGCCCCCGCCGCGATCTGCAGCTTGAAATACGCAATCAGTGCCGAGGTAATTTTCTCCAGCAGGATGTCGAACATCCCGCGTTCGGTATAGAAGAGCTGCTTGATCCGTTCGAATTCATCCGAGCTGCCGCCTTCGACCATGTAGGTGGCCAGCGTCCAGGGCGAGCCGCCGAATCCGAGGAGCGCCCGGGAACCCGCGAGCTCGCGCTTCAGCATACCCAGGGTCTCGGCGACATAGTGGAGCCGTTCCGGCACGGCATCGGCCGGGGCGAGTGCGTCGACCTGCGCGCGGCTCTCCATCCGGAATTCCATCCCGATCCCGCCGGCGTCACGAAAATGATACCCCTGGCCGAGCGCTTCAGGAATCACGAGGATGTCGGAAAACAGAATGGCGGCGTCGAGGGCATACCGCCGCAGCGGCTGGAGCGTGACCTCCGTCGCGAGGGCGGGGGTGCGCACCATTTCCAGAAAGGACGATTTCGCCTTCAAGGCCCGGTACTCCGGCAGGTAGCGCCCGGCCTGCCGCATCACCCAGAGCGGCGGACGGTCGAGCGCTTCAGCGGCGCAGGCTGCGAGAAATCGTTCGCGGGATGTCATGGCAGCGATGAGAGAGGGAAAGACCCCGATGCAGTCAAAGGCTATACCAATTCCAACGCCAAGATTCGAAAACCGGTTCAGAGCGGTTCATCCGCCCAGTTGCGCGGCTTCAGGAAGACTTCAGTCAACTCGGCCTCCGGGCTGCCTGGCTCGGGATGCCAGTCGTAATCCCAGCGGACCAGCGGCGGGAGCGACATCAGGATGGACTCCGTGCGGCCGCCGCTTTGCAGACCGAAATGGGTGCCGCGGTCCCAGACCAGGTTGAATTCGACGTAGCGGCCACGGCGATAGAGCTGGAACCGCCGTTCGCGCTCGCCATGCGGAGTTCCCTTCCGGCGGGCCACGATCGGCCGGTAAGCGGGCAGGAACGCATCGCCAACCGCACGGACCAGGGCAAACGATTCCGCGAAGCCCAGTTCGTTGAAGTCATCAAAGAAGATGCCGCCGATTCCCCGCGGCTCCTGCCGGTGGCGGAGGAAGAAATACTCGTCACATGCCTGCTTGAACCGCGGATAGAGCGTCTCCCCAAAGGGCGCCAGCGCAGCCTGGGCGGTCTGGTGCCAGTGGCGCGCGTCGTCCTTGAATCCATAATACGGCGTGAGGTCGAAGCCGCCGCCAAACCACCAGGCGGGGGCGGCCTCGTCGCGGCCGGCGACGATGCAGCGGAGATTGGCATGGCTGGTGGGCACGTAGGGATTCCGGGGATGGATGACGAGCGAGACCCCCAGCGCCTCCCAGCGGCGACCGGCAAGTCCCGGCCGGTGGGCTGTCGCCGAAGGCGGCAGCCGCTCGCCGTGCACATGCGAAAACGCCACGCCGGCCTTTTCGAAAACCTCCCCGTCCGCCAGGATCCGCGTTCGGCCACCGCCGGCAGCGCCTCCGCCCGGCTCCGAGCGGTCCCAGTCGTCGCTCCGGAAATCCGCACTCCCGTCCTCCGCTGCCAGCCCGGCGCAGATGGCGTCCTGGAGCGAAAGGAAGTAGGCACGGACGGCGGAGATGTTCATGAAATTTCCGGGCTATGACCGCGCGGTGGAAGCCGGAGCGATGTAGGGAAAGCCGCGATCGCCGTGCTTTCGGCTCCAGTCGAGGATGGCCGCGCGGTGCTCATTGAGGATCGCCGAGTGCGCCGGATCGGTGGCAAGATTGATCATCTCCCCGGGATCGCGCTCGAGATCGACCAGCGATTCGCGCTGGGTTCCGCGATCATAGACGCAATACTTGTAATGGGCTGTTCGCAGCATCCGGCCGGCGGGCATGAACTTCCCGCCCGGCAGGGGTACTCCCTGCGTCAGGTGGTTCGAGGTGACCACGAACTTCCGCTCATCGGTTCCCGCGCGACCTTCGGCGGCCGCGCGGCGGCTCATTCCCGGCAGATCCTCGGGCCAGCGAATCCCCGCGAAGTCGCACAGCGTCGGCAACAGGTCGATTCCGGTTTGCACGAGTTGCGTGGAATCGCGGCCGGCGGCGGCTGAATCCGGAGCGCAGACGATGAAGGGAACCCGGCTGGATTCCTCGTAAAAGACGGTCTTCTGGTTCCAGCCGTGGGCGCCCTGGCAGTCACCATGATCGCTGGTGAAGACGATCACCGTGTTCCGGGCCTGGCCGGTCGACTCGAGCAGGGCGAGCACCTCGCCGATGCCGGCATCGACTTTCTCGATCATCCGGTAGTAGGCCCAGCGATACTGCCGCCAGCGGTTGGCATCGAAATTCCCCACGGGAAACTGCGGGCTGGCATGGTAGGAGTCCTGCACCGTGGAGAGCGCGTCGGGCTCGTCGGCCTGCCGGGCGAGATTCGCCGGGGCCGGAGGGCACTGCTCAGGCGGTGGCGGTTCGCCGATGGCGCCGTCCGGCAGCTTCTGGCCGCGCGGCCACTCGCAGATGTTGTGCGGATTGTTGAACGAGGTGAAGAGGAGGAAGGGCTGTTCGCGCGGCTGCCGGAGAAACGCCTCGGCCGCGGCGGTCATCCCGCGGTCGGCGCCGTTGTTCCGGATGTTGGCGGTGTAGTCGAATCCGCTGGCGGAATTCGTGACCGGGTAGGGCAGGTGCCACTTGCCGACATACCCGGTGGCATAGCCGGCCTGCTTGAAAAGCGTGCCGATGGTCGGCCAGGCCGCCGGCTCGAAGGGCACCTTGTCGTTGGAAAGCACGCCGGTCTGGTGGGGGTAGCGCCCGGTGAGCATCGCCGTGCGCGACGGGATGCAGATTGGATTCGCGCTATACGCCCGCGTGAACGTCACGCCGCGTTGCGCCAGCGAGTCGATGTGCGGCGTGTGCAGGAAACGAGCGCCCAGCCGGTGACTCATTGCGTCCGCCGACTGCTGATCGGTGATGACGACAAGGATGTTGGGCCGGGCACCGGCCGCGGCGACGGGCCAGCCGAGGCTGCAGGCCAGCGCAGCAAGCGCCAGGCGGAGGGACAGGGGCATCATGGGTTCGATCAAGAGGGTCGGGAAATCGGAGTTGGAAGATCGGCAGGCCTGATCGGGAGCGACAAGACGGGCTCAGGGCGCGATGGCGGGCAGGGGCAGGGTGGTGCGTCGGGGTTCGCGGATCATCGCCTCCAGTTCCATCCTCAGGGTCTCGATCTGCGACACCACCTCCGGGATTCGGATTGCCGCGGCCGATCCGTCGAGCCGACCGATGATCCGCCGCGCACTTTCGGGACTGAAGGGCCTTCGGTCGCCAACATACACATACACGGGATTCGTATGGGCATCGGTCCCCGCATCCGCATGGGTGCGGGCGGCGATCCAGCAACTGGTGCGCACCGGCAGGAGATGTTTCAGCGCCCATTCCGAGCGCCCCTCGGCCGCAAACTGGCGCTCAACCACCTGTCCATTCACCACGAGGTCCAGGTAGCGCACGGGATATTGCGGGCTGTGGACCCGGATTTCCACGGGCAGGACCGGCTCTTCGCCCCTGGCGTAGTGGAGTCTCGAGCCGGGTTTGGCGCCGGCGACGGCCAGAAACAGCATCGGACCGGAGGTCGCGAAGCTGCGTCCGGCCGCCAGTGCCTCCGCATAGGAGCGCGGGGTCGGAACCGTATCGCTCCATGCATAGGTCATCTCGCTGGACAGCTCTCGGGTCGGCGGGAAATCCGACGCCCCGACCATCGGCAGTTGGTAACCGATGTTCAGGAAGTCGTACCATCCCTCCAGGCCAAGGCTGCGATACTCGCCGAATTGGAGGAGTTCCAGATAGTCCATCTTTCCCTCCAGGAGCAACCGGTCCGCCTCCTGGTTGAAATAACCTCCGTGCGCGAGACCGATGAAACCGCGCAGGGCATGCGTCTGGTCGGCAATCACCGCGAGCGACGGGCCACGATTGACATCCTCCGTCAAACCGCCAGCCGCCACGTAGTCATCGGGCAGCGCAATCGTGACGTGGCCAAGGGGTGCCGTGCGGTACTCCTGGCCCGAAGTGATGTGGTACGGTCCCCGCCGGGCCACCGTGTCGTCGCCCAATCCCGTTTGCTGCCGGTAGGACTCGTAGCGCGGGCCGCCGGCATCGTAGCCCCGCGTGTTCATCGACAACAGGTACGCATAACGGATGCCCTTCGCGGACGTCACCGCGAGGAGTGCATCGTCATTCCGCCCGGTGCGCTCCATGTGGATATGGGTGTCGCCCGAATACCAACCGAGCGCCGCCATGTCGATCGAGCGCTCGAGCGCGACTTCCACTTCGACGGATTCCCGCGCTGGGGCAGTGAGCGTCAGGTGGACCGGCCGGAACTCGTAACCCTTGCGGACCTCGATGCTGACCGGACCCGGCGGCACGCGCACGACGCAGCCGCCGTCGGCGTAGAAATAGTACGGGATCTTTCGCAGCCGGATCGCGCCCTTGTGCCGGTTGGCACTGCGCCGCAGGCTGAAAAGCCGAAGGGGGTCGTCATCCGGTTCCTGATCGCCGTCGTTGACGCTGACCGTTGCCGCCACGGGCTGCCTGGTGGCGGCCTCGAGAATCCGGATACGAAGGGTCGCGGCCTCCGGTCCGGGATCGACGGTCGGGGGCGGCGGAGGGATTCCCTGCAGGGCGTAAGGCAGATCGTGCGCCCAGGCCGAACCGGCTACCAGCAGGACAGCCATGATGCAAACCAACGGGAGCGATCGGCGGCGTTTCATGGCTCACTTCTCCCAGGGTGCCCAGCCTTCATCGTGCTTCAGATAGGCGCGCCGGCCGAATTCGAGCGGTGGGGCGCCGACCTCGAAGGCTCCAACATCCGGGCCCTCGCCCTTGAAACTGTCGTTGAAGCCGGGGATCCGTGCTCCCCCGTCGATCAGCGGATTCCGAATCCACTGCACGGGGTCGGTGATATTCACTTTGCGATCACCGAACTCGTAAGGATGCGCACCCCAGATGATGCTGTTGATCGTGCTGCGCGGATAGAATTCGAGCTTGTAGGACGTGACATACAGCCGTGTCCCGGCCGGCGTGGTCCGTGATTTCAGCCCGTTCGGCTCACGCGCGGTGCCTGGCGCGGTGCCGGTGTAGTAGTCATGGTCGTAATCGCTCGGCGGCTCCGCTTCACGCTCCGGGCCAAGCCGGCCCGGCACGTCCCAGATATTGTTTCGGGTGACACCGTTTGGATTCGGATGACTCGTGAAAGCGTGAAACACGCCTCCCGGCTGCAGGGCCGTGTTGTGGAAGATGTACTTTCTCCCGCCGACATAGGGCTCCCTGCCCCCGGTCTTGATGAAGGAGCCGCCCGTCGTGTTCCCGTGCCCGCTGCGGCTCTCACCCAGGACGTTTCGGTAAATGTACAGTGGACCGAACGCGGTGGATGCGGTCGCAATCCCGTTGAAGAACTTGTGCGCGTAGTTGCCCCAGATCCGGACATTCATGTTCGCCCCTTCGCACTCGATCGCGTCGTCCCACACGCTGCGAATGAGATTCCCGTAAATGTCCGAATCCCGGTTCATGTTGCCGACATCCGAGAAATTGCTGGCTCCGCCAATGGCGTCATTGAACCCATGATCCTCCGTGGAGAGGATGTCGTTGTACCGGATCACGTTTCCGCCCCGGCTCTGCACGACCGTGATGCCCTGCGGGCCCACCGGATGGCCGGTTTCCCAGTCGTTGGAGGCGCCGCGGGGATCCTCGAAAAGGTTGCGCTGGATCGTGAGCCGGGCCGTGCCCTGCTCGGCATAGACGGCGCTGTCGGACGAACCCTCGAGATTGCCATACGTCCTCGCCCCGCCAATCCGGCCCCAGAAGGTCACGTAGCAATCCTCCACGACGATGTCGTGCCGATCGCGCGCGATCCGGATGCCATGAACCCGTGCATTCCGGATCTCCAGCCCGCGGACGATCACGTAGTCGGCAGCGATCTCGACCCCGTGGTCGGCGACATTCTTGAGATTCAGCAGCGAGCGGGATTCGGGGACGGTGACAAGATGGTAGGCGTCGGGCGTGCCGGACTCGGTGATGACGATGGTGCGATCGGTTTCGCCCGCGGGCAGCACGGTCTTTCTCCCTATCGGGAACACGTCGCTCCGGGTCCGAAACGCCACCCGCGAGTTCGCAGACCCCGCCGAGAGCTCGGCCTCGTAATCCATATTGGGCGTCAGCCCGATGATGCTGCCGCGGTACTGGCCGTGGCGGGAATCATACACCAGGTCCAGACCCTTCCGCCAGGTCGTGCCATGGGCCTCCCGGTAACGGAGTTCGCAGGCTGCCGCCTCGGGCACCTTCCAGTAAAGCCCGGCGCATTCAAAGGTCGTCACGGCATAGGGATTCGCGGCCTCGTCGGCCGGAGCCTGCCCGTAAGAGAACGGAGCGAGTAAGGAAGCCAGAAAGCCCAGGCCTGCGGTTCGTAGTGATTTCATCGGAGGTAGGAAAGCGGAGGAGCAGCAGCCCGGATTGCAGCCGGCCAGTCGCGAATGCGAGCCAAACGTGCGGTCTTCATGCCTGGCCGGCGATTCTCTTTTCGACCCCTGACAGTAAAACCGGCAGCCCTACCGAGTAGATGGCCGGGATCGCTCCTTCGCCGAGCTTTCCTCCTTCGCCAAGGCTTCGGAGGACCAGTCGGAGCGCAGGCCGTCACGGCCACACCGTTCCGAACCTCCTACATGGAGGGCCGTGCTCCGTCACGGCCATGAAGACAGGTTCGCTGCGCAGAATGGTTCTACCAACAGTTCTGTGGACGACACGGAGGTCGTCCCTCGTGCGCCTGTGAGGGCGTCCACACAGCGGGGTGCAAGTCCCCGTCAGGCGGAACGTTCACCCGCCTGCAACCGAAGGCTACTGCGTCGTGGCAACACGG
>WYBX01000044.1 GCA_011525695.1 Verrucomicrobiia bacterium | reverse complement strand
TGTCTCGTCCTAGCCCACGTTGACACCCGGCAGACGAAAAATGAAGCCGATTGAAACGATCCGATACAGCGAAGCATTCAAGCAACAAGTGATCAGCGAACTGGAAGCCGGCAGGTTCAAGAACCCCTTTGCAGCGTCCCGGGCGTACAGGATTAGAGGCACTTCAACGGTAATACGTTGGTTGCACAAGTACGGGCGCAGCGATCTGATGCCGCGACGAGTCACCATCGCTACCATGACTGAACAAGATGAAACGAAGGCATTGAAGAAGCGGGTGCGCGAGTTGGAGCGAGCGCTGGCCGACACCCACATGAAAGAACTGCTGGGCGAGGCGTATCTGAAGATTGCCTGCAAGCGCATGGCGATGGATGTCGATGAGTTCAAAAAAAAAGCCGCCACGACGCTATCCGAGACGCCAAAACCGGAACCAAGGTGAGGACCGTGACGACCAACGGACTGTGTCGGCTGGCCGGACTGTCGCGCCAGGCCTATTATCAGGGGCGCCACCACCGGCGGCGGAAGGCCCGTGCCCAGGAGCAGATCCTGGAGGTGGTCCGCCGCGAGCGCCTCGATATGCCGCGGCTGGGCACGCGCAAGCTGCAGAGCGTGCTCGCCAAGGATGGCTTGCCAGTGGGCCGGGACTACCTCTTCGAACTGTTGGGGGAGAAAGACCTGCTGGTGGCCCCAAAGAAGAAGAAAGTGCGCACGACCTACTACGACCAAGCGCTGCCGGTTTACCGCAACCAGCTGTACGATCTGGAGCCCATCCTGCCCAATCAGGTTTGGGTCAGCGATCTAACCTTCATCGAGACGGACGAAGGCTTTGTTTATCTGTTCCTGATAACCGATCGGGTTTCCCGGCGCATCGTTGGATGGAATGCCGCCGATAACAGCCAGGCGGCCGAAGGCATCAAGGCCTTGAAAATGGCGCTCCTGGAGCTGCCGGCAAACTGCTGGCCCATCCATCACTCGGATCGGGGCAGTCAGTACTGTTGCCGCGAGTACGTGGCGGTGCTCAACGAGCGAGGCCTTCCGATCAGCATGACGGAGCAGAACCACTGTTACGAGAATTGCTATGCCGAGCGGGTGAATGGAATTCTCAAAGATGAGTTCCACCTCGATCACAAGTTCCGTTCCCGCGCCCAGGCTCGCACAGCGATCGGACAAGCCATCACGACCTATAACACCCGTCGACCGCATCTTTCCCTGCAAATGCGTACGCCAAACGAAGTCCACCAACTGGCCGCCTGACTGGGCGGGGAGGCTGACCGCCTCCCCTGCCACCCCTCCGCACAATACGGGGAGGGGGAGGAAGCCAAGCCCCCTCCCCCTCAAACCCCCTCCCCTTAAATCTACCTATCTCTCCAAACCACCAAACCCCTAATAGAGGGTGTCAACTTCTGGCCAGGACTCGACAGAAAACCATCATGCTCACTACTCGCTACTCGATGCTCGCTACTGAGCTGGTCGCGGCTCCCGCGGTGTGAAATGTCCCGGTTTAGCTGCAATTGTGCAGGGTATGACCACGGCTGTTGCCAGGCTCCCGCAGCGTCATAACCCGCCCGCACCCTTGCGTCGCCCGCATGGTCCCGGTTTGTTGTTCCACCCGATGCCTGAGAATCTCGACCTCGAGCAAGCGGTCCGCTCCTTGTCCGGGCGGCCATTGCCGGGCGACGTCGGCGTGGTCCAGCCGCGCGACTTCGTCCACCAGCAGCCGTTCACGTTCAAGAGCGGGCAGGTGATCCCCGGATTCACGCTGCGTTACGAGACCTATGGCACGCTGAATGCCACGCGCGACAATGCGGTGCTGATCTGCCATGCATTGAGCGGCGATCATCACTGCGCCGGCTGGCACTCGACCGAGGATCGGAAGCCGGGCTGGTGGAACAACCTCATCGGTCCCGGCAAGGCGGTCGACACCGACCGTTTCCACGTGATCTGCGCCAACGTGCTGGGCGGGTGCCAGGGATCCACCGGGCCGTCTTCGCTCAATCCCGCCACGGGGACACCCTATGGCACCAGCTTCCCCTTCGTGACGATCCACGACATGGTGCGCGCCCAGAAGCTGCTGCTGGATCATCTCGGCGTGCTGCAGCTGCACGCGGTCATTGGCGGATCGATGGGCGGCATGCAGGCACAGCTCTTCGCAATCGAATACCCGCAGTTCGTCCGCCGCGTCATCGCGATGGCAACCACCGCGCGGGAAAGCGCCCAGGCGATCGCCTTCAACGAGGTCGGCCGCCAGGCAATCATGCAGGATCCGGCCTGGAATCGCGGGAACTACTCCAAGGATGGCGGACCCAGGGTGGGCCTGGCGATCGCCCGGATGATGGCCCACATCACCTACGTTTCCGATGCGAGCATGGATCGGAAATTCGGCCGGCGCAAAAAGGACAGCGCGCACGCCGATGCCTACACCTTCGAGCCGCAATTCGAGGTCGAGGGCTACCTGCGCTATCAGGGGCAGAGCTTCATCAACCGGTTCGATGCAAATTCCTACCTCTACATCACCCGCGCCCTCGACCAGTTCGATCTCGCCCAGGCGCACGGCTCGCTCGAGGCCGCCTATGCCGCGGTCGAGGCGGAGACCCTGATCGTCGGGTTCACCAGCGACTGGCTCTTTCCGCCTGACCAGAACCGCGCCCTGGCGCTGGCATTGCTCCGCGCCGGAAAGCGCGCGAGCTACGCGGAACTCGACACCGATCTCGGCCACGATTCGTTCCTCCTCGAGTCGGAGGAACTCTACACGCTGGTGCGCGGCTTCCTGGACCGAGGCCAATCCTATGTCTTCGACTACAGCATTTAACGAGGCGCGATCTCTGGCCGCTCAACAGTTGAGGGCACCTGGGAATCTGGGGTTCACGGCCAGGGTAGCCGCAAACGCCTCGTTAGTACGGTCCGCTGCGCGGACCGCCGGAACAAGCGTGAGTCACGGTTTGGCGGAAGAGCACCTTGCGGTGCTCGCATAATTGCCGATGACATCAGCACGATGACAAACGTACGCACATCCTCCAAAGCCGGCGGCGACACCCGGCTCGTTGAGAAGCGGACGGTCGACATGCAGATCATCGGGGACTGGGTCGAGCCCAACACCCGGGTGCTCGATCTCGGCTGCGGAGCGGGCGCGCTGCTGGATTACCTGGTCCAGACCAAGCAGGTCTCGGCCACCGGGGTCGATCTCGAGTTCGGCAACATCACCGCCTGCGTACGGCGCGGGCTCTCCGCCTACCAGGGCGACATGATGGAGTTCATGCGCGCCTTTCCCGACAAGCACTTCGACCGGGTCATCTGCTCCCGCACCGTGCACGAACTCGACGATCCCACCGCCGTCATCCTCGAGGCCTTGCGCGTGGGACGCTCGCTGACGGTCGGGTTCGTCAATCATGGATTCTGGAAGAATCGGCTGAACATGCTCTTTCTCGGACGCAAGATCCGGAACGAGGTCTACCTCACCGAGTGGTTCGAGAGCAGGCCGGCGAACCCGGTCACGATTGCGGATTTCGAACATTTTTGCGTGGCCAAGGGCATCGCGATCACCCGTTGGGCCCATCTCGCGGGCAACTGGCGTGACCCCTGCCGCACCGCGCCAAACCTCTTCGCGGGCTACGCTCTCTACGATCTGGCGCGATAACCTGCAGGCGCTTCGGTCAGCGCCTCTTTTGGCAGCGAGGAGAATGCCTACTTAGCGCCTGCCTGTGGCAGCGATGGCTGGTCGGAGCCGTCCGCGGGTGCCAGAGTCGCCTGATGATGCCGAGTCCCGATTCCGTCATTCGAAGCTGTGGCCCGTCCTGCGAGTTTGCGGAGGAAATTCGCGGGTCGTTCGGCGAATGGTACTGGTGTTCGCGTCCGGATGCGTCGCAGCGGATTGTGCCGAGCGGTTTTGAATGCATCACCGCCCGACCGCGTTCCCGCCCCCGGGAAATTCCGCAGCGCGAAGCGGCGGCGGCAGTTCCGCAAGCCTCCTGATTCGACGGCATTCTGCACCCGAGCCGTTGGACGTGCGCCCTACTTGACTGGCATTTGTCACCCCCGGTTTGTCTTCAGCTGCGAAGCGATGAAGATCCTCCCATGATTATGAACCTGAAATCCTCAAAGCCGTTTGGGCCCAATGGCACGTGCGAGCAAGAGCGGGTGGCGGCGGTGCCGGCGCCGGGATTCCGGATGATGGCCACGGCCGGGCGCTTTCTCTGGCTCCTACTCGTTGCGCCGCTCGCTGCCTTCGGCGCGGAGGCTCCGAGGATTGCGCCCACCGAGGCGGCAGCGCTGGTGGCGGCGGACAAGGCGGTGCTAGTGGATGTGCGCGAACCGGCCGAATGGGAAAAGACCGGCGTCGCGCGGCCGGCCGTCCTGCTGGCCAAGAGCGACTTCGACGGCGAGCAACGAGAGTGGAAGGGATTTCTCGCCGCCAATCACGACAAGAAGATCATTGTTTATTGCCGCACCGGCCGGCGCTCCGGGACGGTCGCCGAGGCGCTCGCCGGGCAGGGTCTTGACGTGGCGAATGCGGGCGGGCTGCAGGATTGGATCGATGCCGGGCTGCCGATGCGCGAGGTGAAGCCGACCGCCGGAAACAAGTGACCGTTGGCAGACGCCGTGGGAATGCATTGAGGAGTGATCTTCAGCGGCAAGATGCCGCTTCCACGGCGGCTAAATCCGGCACGCGTGGGTCATCAGCCGCTTCGCTTGAAACACCACCACGCAGTCCGCGCCATCGGCGGTGGCGAGCCACCGCGGTTTGAGCGCGGCGAACTCGCGATCGATCGCGCGGCGCAATCCACCGACCTCGATCATCACGATCCCGTCCGGCTCCAGCCGCGCCGGCGCCTGTGCCAGCAGCCGGCGAATGATCGCGAGCCCATCCGCTCCGCCATCATGCGCCATCCGCGGCTCCGCCGCGAATTCCGGCGGTTGCGCGTCGACCAGTCGGCTCGGTTCATAGGGCGGGTTGCTCAGGATCACCGTGTACCGTCCGGCGGGCAGCGCCGCCAGCAGATCACCTTGGAAGAGCCGGACTCTTCCGGCCAGCCGGTGGGCGTCGACATTGATCCGGGCGACCTCCAGCGCCGCGGCGGAAAGGTCGCAGGCATCCACCCTCGCCCGGGGGAAATGGTGCGCGAGCAGGATCGCAAGACAACCAGAGCCAGTGCAGACATCCACTACGCGGCGCCCATCACCGCCCGCCGGCAGCCAGCGCCCGAGCTGCGTTGGGATCAGTTCGAGGAAATAGCTGCGCGGGATGATGACGCGTTCGTCCACGTAGAACCGGTGCTCGCCCAACCAAGCCTCGCGGGTGAGGTAGGCCGCGGGAACCCGGTCCCGGATCCGACGGTGAAACAGCGCCTCGAGCCGGGCGGATTGCGCCCGTGTCAGCCGGCGATCCAGGACACCGGGATCGCTGTCGAGCGGCAGATCCAGCATATGCAAAATCAGGTAAAGCGCCTCATCGTGGGCATTCGTGGCGACCTGGCCGACGGCGAGCTGCTCGCGTGCATAGGCCTGCTCGGCCCACGCGAGCCAGGCCCCCGGCGTTGCCAGCGTCCCGGCGAACGCGACGGAATCAGCCCGGTTTTTCTTCATCGGCCGCCACCACGTGCGCGTGGTTGTGGATGTGCTCGGGGCAGTAGCACTGGTCACCCGCACACTTCGAGCAATACCGGAAGTCGAGCTGCGGGTGGGTCACGTCGGTCTTGCCACAGACATGGCAGCGGTGGCGCGCCTCGTCCTTCGCGGGCTGGGCGATCCGCCTGGCCTCGGAAGCCATCCGGCGCTTCCGGTAGCGCATCGACCGCACGATATCCGCACCGAAAAACAGCAGGAAGTTGCCCACGGCGGCGGCAATCTGCAGCCGGGTCGAGCCGTCGCCCCGCACGAAGTTCACCGCGTAAAGCACCCATGTGATCAGGGCGAACCACTTCACCTTCACGGGCAGGATGAAGAAGAGCGACAGTTCGAAATCGGGGTGCAGGTAGGCGAAGGCAAGGAAGACCGAGCCGGCCAGGAAGGCGTTCGTCGCCGGCGCCCCCGGGGTCAGGAAGGCCGCGCCAACGGTGAGGACGATGCCGATGAAGAGAAAGAGATTGTAGCGAAACGTTCCCCAGTAGCCCTCGAGCGCGTTGCCCATGAAGTAAAAGATGTACAGGGCGAACGCGAGGAACATGAGTTGGATCGGGCCCACCCGCGAGATCGGCGGCGGCATCAGCAGGAAGGTAAAGACCCGCCACCATTCACCCCGGGTCACCCAGGACGGCACCAGCACCAGGTTTGCCAGATCGATTCGGCCGAGCATCCAGGCGAGCAGGACAAACACCTGACCGATGACGAAATAGAGCGTGATGTTGGGGACCGCGAACCGGCCAAAGATGCGTTCCAGCTTGTCGAGAAAAGTCATCAGGAGCGTTCGAATTGGTCGGAAGTTTCCGGGAAGGCAACGCGAACCATTCAGGGTCACACAGGGATCTGAACCATCAGCCCTACGGTAAATGGAGCCTTACAGCACTCGTCGCGGATGAATGACCTCCGGAACGGGCTGAACCCGCACCGATCTTCGCCGGTTAAAACCGGCGCTACCCAGTCTGAATGACCTTCATGGAGGGACGACCTCCGTGTCGTCCTCGATCAATTCGCCGGGCTTTCAAGCTGTTCGACGAGCCGTTGCTTCTGCCCCTGCAGATCCGGTTCATCGACCGTTCGCAGCAGCATCCTCGCGTGATCGCGCTTGCCCACCTTGATGAGGATGTTGGCCGCGTGCAGCCGCATGGTCTGCCGCTCGATCGCGGTCTCAGCCTTCTCCTCCAACGCACTCCACAGTTTCAAGGCCGCATCCCAGTCCGGCTTCTCCAAATCGTAGAAGGCCTCGGCATAGCGGTAGGAAAACTCGAAGCGCTCCGGCGCCAGCTCGGCCGCCCGGCGGAACGAGTGCAGCATGGTTTCGTCGAGCGTGGCGCGGGACCATTCGCCGCTCGCGAGGAAATCGTCCCTCGCCTCGGCCAGCACCAAGCCGAGCTGGTAATGGTACAGCGGCTCGTTGGGCTCGAGCTTGATCGCGGCGAGGAAATACGGCGCCGCCTGCAGCGGCTTCCCATCCTCCGCCAGCACATTGCCCAGCTGGTTCTTCACCAGCGGGATGTCCGGATCGAGCTGGTTCGCCCGCAGCAGCATCGCGACCGCCTCCTTCCGCATGTCGACCTTGCTCAGAAGGTACCCGTAGGCCGCATACGCCGCCGCAAAGTCCGGATTCGCCCGGAGCAGCATCTCGTAATCGTGCGCCAGCGACTGGATCTGCGTCCGAAACGCCTCGACATCGAGCTTCTCGCCCTGCTCCTGGGCATCGGCAAAAAGGGTCTTCTGCTGCTCGACGATCCGCTTGAGCGTGCGCTCGGACATGCTCTCCGCGGCGGCCGCGCTCGACGCTGACAGCGCGATGCCCAGGAGCGCAGCCGCGAGGGAGTGGAAGCCCAGGCGCCAAAATTGCCCGAACGAGTGCTGCTGCATTGATGGATTCATCCGCGGTGAGAGTCTCGATCCGGAAAGGGCGTGCGACACTCCCAATCCGGCCAGGTGCCAGCATATCCCATGTTGCGCGCGGCCCGCAAGCAACCTGCGCCACGCCTCAACCCACCCTCCCGCTGCGGGCCTATTCCGTCCGCCCGATCAATTTGCCGCGGAGGAAATTGGGCGCCCGTTCGCCCACCAGCATGATTCGCGCTGGCGTCCGCCCAGTTTTCGCTAACGTGTCCAGATGAACACGTGCCCACCCACGTCGCCTCCGGCTTTCCCCGGCCGCGGGGCCGCCATCAATCCGCCAAACCGGTTCGAGCCGCTCCAGATCGCGCCGGACCCCGATTGCCCGCCAGACGAGCGCCCGCTCCCGCGCACCCAGTTCTTTATCGATGGGACCGAGTCGATCCTTGCCCGCAACGAGAGTCCCGACGTCGGCTTCGCCTTCGGGCTCAATCCCTATCGTGGTTGCGAGCATGGCTGCGCCTATTGCTTCGCCCGGCCGTTTCATGAATACCTCGGCTGGAGCAGCGGGCTCGATTTTGAAACCCGGATCCTCGTCAAGCTCCGCGCCGCCGAACTGCTCCGGCGCGAACTCACCGCGCCGCGCTGGCAGCCCCAGCCGATCGCGATGAGCGGCGTCACCGACTGCTATCAGCCGGCGGAGCGGCATTTCCGGCTGACGCGCCAGTGCCTCGAGGTTTGTGCCGAGCTGCGTCATCCGATCTTGATCATCACCAAAAACGCCCTGGTCACGCGCGATCTGGACCTGCTCGCCGAACTCGCGCGGCACCAGTGCATCGGCGTCCACGTTTCCGTCACCACGCTCGATTCCGACCTGGCGGGCAGGCTCGAACCGCGGGCATCGCGGCCCGCCGCGCGGCTCCGGGCGATTCGTGAACTCAGCGCCGCTGGGATTCCGGTCGGCGTCCTCGTGGCGCCGGTGATTCCGGGACTCACCGACCACGAGATGCCGGCCATTCTGGACGCGGCGGCGGCTGCTGGGGCGAGGCGGGCCGGCTACGTGCTGCTGCGGCTTCCCTTCGCGGTGAAGGACGTGTTAACCCGCTGGCTCGACGATCATGAGCCCGGGAGGAAGGCGCGCATCCTGGGTCGGTTGCGCACCCTGCGGCAGGGCCGGCTGTACACGGCCGACTGGGGCAAGCGGATGAAGGGTGATGGCATTTTTGCCGAGCAACTGGGGAAACTTTTCGATGTCTCCGCGCGACGAGCGGGGTTGACCCAGGACTCCTTTGGTCTCTCGACCGCAAATTTTCGCCGGCCGGGGGAGCAGCTGACGCTTTTTTGAAATGGTCATTGAGCCGTCGTGAGATGCCATTACCGATCACGCCATCGCGGCCCGCCCCGGGTCCCGCTGCCCACCCCATGCCCACTTCCACCCTTGTCCGCCCGGCGCTGCTGCTCGGGCTCATCACGAGCTTCGCGATCGCCGCCCCGGCCCAGCCGGATGCATTGCGCGAAGCCCTGGCGTTCTACGCGGCTTTCGACGGCTCGCCGGACGCAAATTTCGCGCGCGCCGAACCCCGGGTGTACACCGCCCCGGATCGAAAATCACGCGAAGCCGCCGTCGCCGGCCTGCCACCCACCGCCAGCATCGCCCGGGGTGAAGGCCGGTTCGGCGATGCGCTGGAGTTCCGGCACAACCGGCAGCCGGTGGTGTTCTTCCAAGGCGGTGCGAACCTCGGCTACCGGCCGGCGCACTGGTCCGGCGCCGTCTCGTTCTGGATGCGACTCGATCCGGAACAGGATCTCCAGCCCGGCTATTGCGATCCGTTTCAGTTCGTCGCCCAGGCGTGGACCGAGGGGAATTTGTTTGTCGAATTCAGCAAGGACCATTCGCCCCGCCATTTTCGTTTCGGAATCATGGCAGTGACGAAGTATTGGAATCCACACGGGCGGAAATACGAGGAGATGCCGGTGGCGGAACGGCCGATCGTCTCGGTGAGTCCCCACCCATTCCGGCGCGATCGCTGGGTCCACGTCGCCGTGACCTTTGCCAACATCAACAGCGGCGCGAACGATGGCCGCGGCACGCTGTATCTCGACGGCCGGAAACAGGGCACGCTCCAGGGCTGGAATCACACCTTCAATTGGGACGTTGCGAAGAGCGCCCTGACGCTGGGGATCAATTACACCGGCTACCTGGATGATTTTGCGATCTTCGACCGGGAGCTAACGGACGAAGAAGTCCGGAAGCTGTTCGATTTGCCCGCTGGCGTGGGCGGGCTCCTCGCGCGGCCATAAAGACCCGGCATGTGAGGTTCGGCTGGCAGCCGGCTCCTCAATCTGCTCGCATGCTTGCACCCATGACCAAAAACGCATCGACCCGGCCGATTCCTACCCGATTTCCCGAAGAACGGATCCTGATGGGACCCGGCCCAAGTCCGGTGCCCCAGCGGGTGCTGAGCGCGCTGGCGGCGCCGACCCTCGGCCACCTCGATCCCCAGTACCTGGCGATCATGGATGAGACCTGCGCGATGTTGCGGCAGGTATTCCAGACGGCAAATGCGCTCACTTTCCCGGTCAGCGGCACCGGCATGGCCGGGATGGAGTGCGTGGCGACCAACCTGGTGGAGCGCGGTGACGAGGTGCTCGTCTGCATCAATGGCGTGTTTGGCACGCGGATGAAGGATGTCTTCGAGCGGTGCGGCGCGGTCGTGCATGTGCTCGAGGCGACTTGGGGCGAGGGGTTCACGAATGAGCAGGTGGCGGCAGCGCTGGCCATCCACCCGCACTCAAAGGTGGTCGGGATTGTGCATGCCGAGACCAGCACCGGCTGGCACCAGCCGCTGGAGGGGCTGGCGGAAATCGTGCACGGACACGGCGCGCTGCTCGCCGTCGACGCCGTCACCAGCCTCGGCGGGCATGAGCTGCGGGTCGACGAATGGGGCATCGACGCGATTTACAGCGGCACGCAGAAATGCCTGAGCTGCCCGCCGGGACTGTCGCCCGTGAGCTTTGGGGCGCGCGCGCTGGCCCGGATGGATCAGCGCAAGTCGAAGCCGCAGTCGTGGTATCTCGATGTCTCGATGCTGCGGAAATACTACACCGGCGGGGGTGGCGGCGGCCGGGTGTATCATCACACGGCACCGATCAACATGACCTATGCGTTGCGCGAGGCTCTGGCGATCGTGCTGGAGGAAGGGCTCGCGGCGCGAATTGCACGGCACACGGCCATGCACCAGCGGCTGCGGCAGGGACTCGAGGAACTCGGGCTGACCTACATCCCCAGCCGTTCCCTGCATTCGCTCAACTGCATCCGGATCCCCGACGGCGTGGACGATGCCGCGATCCGGACCGCACTCCTGCGCGATTACGGGATCGAGATTGGTGCCGGACTCGGGGTCATGGCCGGCAAGGCGTGGCGGATCGGGCTGATGGGCCACGGTGCCACGATCCGGAACGTCGACCTCGTCCTCACCGCGCTGCGAAAGCTGCTGCACAAGTAGCCCAACACGGCAGCGGACTAGCCCGCCGAAAATGCCTCCGGCATTTTCGCTATGGCACCGGCCGCTGCTTCACGATGCTCACGCCGGCGAGGATGATGACATTGTCGGGCGTCGGCTTCCGCTTCGTGTCGATGAACCCGGTCGTGCCGTGCAGCCGGATCTCCTTCACCGCCTTGCCGAAACGCGGATTGACCCACTCGTAGGCAAAGAGGCTTTCCCTGCCGCAGTCGATCCGGTCCGCCTCGTAGGCGTAGCTCAGCTCGCGCGCGTTGCCCTTCATCACCGGATCCGGCTGCCGCGCCCATCCCAGGGGGAGGATGTTCACGCCAAACCGCACGGGGACCGTGTCGACGAATCCGTCCTCGTACACGACGTCATACCAGCCGAGGAGATCCGCACTGTCCGGAAAATTGTGAATATAGCGGTACGACATGTCGTTCGCCGCCGCGCGTGCCGTGGCATGCAGGAAGATCAAGCTGCTCACATCCGCCTCCACGGGAATCGGCCCGGCGGTGCGCGGCCGGGGATTGTTGCCGTCGGATGCCGTCGCCACCATCACCGCGCCGCCGGCGGCCACCAGGAACGGCCGGCCGCGCGATTCCAGGCGCCCCGGCTCCAGGCCGGACAGGTCGACGCCAAAATCCGCCCGACTCAGGTACGGCGCCAGGTCCAGCGGGGCGACGGGATTGCCATCCTCGCTCGGCGGATACCGGCCGCGCAGCCGGCGCCGCACGTCCGGCATCATGCCCTGCACCATCCGGTGCAGCTCCGTGATCTCCGGCCAGTGACTCGACCACATCAGGTTGCCAGTGCCCAGGAACGCGACCATCAGATCCTTCCCGAACGTGTACTCGTTCGTCGCGGCCCAGGATGACGGTGAGCCACCGATCACACCCGGCCGCGTGCTCCGCCGGCCCCAGTTCTCGACATAGGGACTGAAGTTGATGAAGGCCTGCGGAAACCCAAACCCGGACAGCTTCGTATCCGTGGGTTCTCCACGCCCCTCCGCCGCCCGGATATCCTGCCAGAACCAGTTCAGGACGAGGATGTCCTTCGGGATCAGCTCCTGCACCTGCTGCGGCGACAGCGCCCCCGGCATGTGATAGTTCCAGCCCGAGCTGCTCCTGGCCGGCTTCTTTTCGACGCCGCGCACGCTCTCGACCAGGTGATCCCCGTACATCGCCACCTTGATCCCCTTTGCGGCGAGGTGCCCGTGCAGCTTCCTGACATCATCCGCGTACAGCTGCAGCGCATCGCGTCCCCCCGTGTCGCCCATGAGTTCGATCGGGAAGAACATTTCGTCGTGGCCGATATGCACCATGCTCGGCTTCATCACGTCGATGTACTCGTCGAGCACATCGAAAACCAGGCGGTAGACTTCAGGATGCGTGGGATTGTAGGTGTCGGGCCATTCCGCACCCGGGATGAGCCCGAGGGGCCGGTGCCGGGTGAGCAGGTAATAGGCGTGGGTGAGCGTCGGAATCTCCGGGATGATTTCGATGTGCAGCCGCCGGGCGTAATCGACCAGGTCGGCCACCTCCTCCTTTTCCAGGACCTGCCCGTCCGCCGTGTCATGGTGGGCGGAGTTCTGCGAGGTCTGGTTCGGCCCCCGCGGGTTGTAGCGCTGGGTGTAATAGAGATCCTTGGAGAACTCGACCCAGCCGGCGTTCAGCTCCGGATGACGCTCGAGCCGCATCGAGGCGTTCACCTCCATGAAGACCCGGTTGAATTTGTGGAGCGCCATGAAGTCGCGGAGGAACCGCTTGAAGAACGCGATGTTTTCCCGCCCGGGCAGGTAAAGCCGGATGGCGCGGAACGGAAGATGCGGATGATCCTCGACCGCCACGCCGCGAATCGAAACCCCGTCCTGCCCGCGGGACACGAGCTGCCGCAGCGACTGCAGCCCATAGAAGGCACCGGCATCGTCGGCGCCTGCCACGATGACCGCATCGCCGGTCACGCGGAGGACATACGATTCCGCGGCAGTCGCCGCCGGCAACCCTGCGCGCTCGGATTCGGCCCGCACCAGCGGATTGCCCCCGGCTCCCATCACGATGTACCGGCGGCCCGCCGGCACGCGGCTGACCGGCTCGATCTTCAACGCCACCCCGTAATCGTCCGCCAGCTCGGCCACCCATGCACGGGCGATCGCCATCTCGGCCGCGGGTCGGCTTTCCGGCACCAGGATCGTGACCGACTCGTCCAGCCGGAACGCCTCAGCGAGCAATTCCATCTTCTGCGGCAATGGAAATATCAATGGACGCTCAGTCGCCGCCCTGACCAGGGGACAAAGCACCAGCAGAGCCGAAAGCACGCGGGATGTCTTCATAGTGGAAGTTCGATGAAAATGCCGAAAGAGCCGGCTCAATCGCCCGATGCCACGCGCTCGTAATAAGCCTGGCCGCGCCGGAACAGTGCAATCACCTCTGCCCGCCGCGCCTCCGAGGAAAACCGGGGCGAACTCACCACGTCCGCGATCAGCCGCTCGATCCACGCCACCACGACGCGCGCATCCTCCGGAATCCGGACCGGCTGGCGCGCCACCGTGACGTAGATCGGGCTCGTATGGGCAAACGTCCTGGGATCGTTCACGACCAGCCGGTGTCCCTCCCCCCAGACCCGCACGGCGATCCAGCTGCTCGCGTCCACCACCAGCGCATGATCGATTCGCGCGGCGGCTCCGCGGGCGTCCGGTTGCGCAGTGGCAACGACCCGGCCGTTGACGATCAATTCCAGCGTCGTGAACGGGACGAACGGGGAATACGCCTGCGCCTTCACCTGCACCTTGCCCGGCCCAGCCAGGTGAATCTCATCGCCCGGCTCCCGCCCATCGACATCGAGTGACACAATCGGTCCGTTCGTCACGAAGGTCCGGCCCGCCTGGTAGCCGGCAATCCATTTGTCGTAGGTCAGCGGATTACCCGCCTGCACGTACACCTTGCCTCCTCCGGACACGGAATGCCGCAGCACATCCATTCGTGAATCGGAGCCGGAGGACGCCGTGCAACGCAGCCCGCTGTTGAGCACGCGATAATACATCCAGCAGCCCCCCTCCTCATTCATGTTCCCGAGGATATCCAGCGCGTCGACGACACCAAGCGCCAGGTCCACGGGAAATTCGCGCGCCAGATGCGGCCCGACCGGGATGCCCTCCCGGTCGGCCGGGTGCGTGTAACACACGACACCACCCTGATCCTTCGCGGCCTTCGCAATCGCATGGTTGGCGGGATAATCCTCCCACCCATCCGAGCCCGGCTGGCCCGAGAAGAACGGCTCGATCAACCGCGTGATGCCCAGCAGCGGCATGTGACCATACATGGCCGACGTGTTTCGGAACTCCTCCTGCACGACAAGCAGGTACTCTGCGGTCGAAAGCGAATCCGGCCGACCGTCGCGAAACAGATCCCGATCGAACACGTGATCCGAGTCCGTGCTCGAAATCAGGAGATTGGCGACGCGGATATCCTCCGCCTGGGCATAGAGCCGGCAATCCTCCATCGTCATCACCACCCCGCCCTCCACGTGGTTCGGGTGCATGTGGACATCGCCGGAATGCCAGCCGATATCGGGCAGGTCGATCCAGCGCTTAAGGACCAGGGTTGCCGTGGCGGTGGCCCCCGGCTGCAGGTTTATTGTGTCCAAGGCGGGCAGGTACTCGAAACCACGCACTGCCTCGACCACGGTTTCGCCCACCGGCGCCTCGAGCTGGAACGAGCCCTCGGCATGGAAAAAGGTAGCCTCATCCCGCCAGTTTCGACGGCCAAGTGCGCCGTCGGGGATTCGCCAGGCACCTTGCGCGTCGCGCACGTAAACCCGTGCTGCCACCGGCGAACCGCGCTCATCAACCAGCCGGACCCGAAGCCGGCCGGATTCGCCCCCGGTTTCAGCCGGCCATCCGGTCGCAGCCGAAGCCACCATACCCGCCGCAAGCCAAAGCGGAATTCTCCTACGACAGCCCCCACGGACCGGCTGCAGCCTACCATCACCTTCCGCGCACCCCACGACGTCGTCCTCCCTGCGGGATATCGATGCTTTGCCGAAGACGAACCAGCGGGGCAGTGAACACATGGTCAGGGTCGGAGATAAATCCTGCGGCGATATAGCCAGAACAGAATCAGCCAGCCCGTGAGGAAGGCCGCACCGGCAGTCAGCACCGGCCCGAATGCCCCGAGCGCCGGGGCCATTGCCTTCGTGAACGGGCCCAGCAGCCGGCCCAGTGGCATGATCGTGTTCAACAGGTAGGCGGCGAGCGCATTCACCCCAATCACGAGCAGCGGAAATGACCAGGCCCGCCAGCCCCGGACATCTATCACCCAGTAGAATGCGGCGAACAGCAGCGAGGCCCATCCCATCGTCACCAACCCGTACGAGGTCGTCCAGAGCTTCATGATGATGGGCACCACCGGACTCAGGGCAAAGCCAGCCGCGATGCAGCCGAGCCCGGTGCAGGCAAATACTTTCAGTTTCGTCTGCGGCGTCGTGCCCGCCAGCAGCACTTTTCCGAAGATCAGCCCGACCAGTGTGGTCGCGATCGTCGGAATCGTGCTTAGCGCAGTCCCCCAGCCGTCCGGGTGGGACCGGCCAATCAGGATCTCATCGAACGCCGAGACGAGGTTCTGATTGATGACATAGCTGCCGGCGGGAACTCCCGACGTGCCGACAAATGCCAGGAGCAACGCATAGCCGGCGAGGATCCCCCCGGCAAGCCCCGCCAGCCGGCGGATGGAGATGCCTGAAAGATGGACGCCCACCAGATAAGCAACCGCAATCGGCTGGAGCGCGCTGCTGAGTTCGATGAGCCGCGGGACGCCGTCGGCGATCGATTCCCGCAGCGATCCCAGCAGGAAGAGAATCGCCGCCCGCCGCCAGGCGTCGCGCAGCTGCTGCGACCGCGGCTGCGTCTGCGCGCGCCGGGCGAAGGCAAAGGGAATCGACACGCCGACCATCAGCATGAACGACGGCCAGATGATGTCGTAATAGCGGACGCCCTCCCACTCGCTGTGGTTGAGCTGGTAGCGGACAAAATCCAATCCCGCCAGCCCCGCCAGCGCAATGACGAAGGCCTTGCCGCCCATCAGCCAGAACATCGTGAGCCCGCGAAACGCATCGAGCGACTCGAGCCGGCCGGCTGGCGCCGACCCCGCGCCGGAGCGCGCCTGGATGCTGGATACAGGCGCGGAATTTGCGGCAGGCATGCGCGGCACCGCAGCATGGCGCGCGAAAAATTGCGAAACCATTCCGCGGTCCCCCGGGACAAACCACGACCCCGCATCAAATCGCTTGGCAGCCGGGGCATTCGGGCCTTTGCTGCATGCCGCCCCTCCCCATGAAAAACGTCCTGCTCACATTGCTGTTCGCCCTCGCGGGCCTGCCCGCCTTCGCCGCCGAGACTCCCGCCCGCCCCTTCAAGGTACCGCGACTCTTCCACGTCGGTTACTGGGTGCGCGACGTTCCCAAATCACGCGCGTTCTACAGCGACTATCTCGGGTTTGCCGAGCCGTACGGACTCAACCGCGTGGACGGCAGCCTGCAGATGGTCATCATGAAAGTGAACGAGCGGCAGACCATCTACCTTTTCAACGACGCTCCCCGGATCCTGCCCAACGGCGACAACTTCAACCACCTCGGATTCGAGACCGACGAGATCCACCTCGTGCACGATGCGCTCGTGGCAAAGGGCATCCCGGTGCCCAAGCCGAAACGCGGCCGGCTCCCCGACTACATCATGACCTTCCGCGATCCCGAGGGTTACGCCACGGAGTTCACGCAGTTCACCCCCGAGGGGAAACTGATGCAGAACCAGGGCAAGTACCTTCCCCCCACCCGCATTTCTGACCGCCTGCGTTCCGCGACGCTGACCGTGTCGGATCTCGCGGCCACGCAGCGCTTCTATGAGGACCACTTCGGGTTCAGGGAAGTCGCCCGTGGCGGCAGCGGCGTCGGCACTGAACCGGGAAAGAGTTGGGTGAAACTGCAGTTTCCCGATGGCACGGACTATCTCGAATTGCTGCCTTACGAGCTCAAGCCGGGAGCGGTGAAACCGCGCGCCATCCCCGAATACAGCATGGACGTGCCGGATCTGGCGAAGACGGTTGCGACGCTGACGGCCCGGGCGAAGAAAGGCGGCTTCCCCGCGCCGGAACCCATCAGCAAGGGCCGCGATGGCATGCGCCAGACCAGGGTCGTCGATCCCGACGGCACCTGGGTCGTGTTCCGCGAAGCCCCGGCCGGCAAATAACCGCCTGCCGGTCTCGCCGGTTGCCCGGCCAAACCGGATCCAAGCAGGAAATATGCGTGGTGCCCTGAAGGTGCCACGATCGATGTCACAATTCCCATTTCAACCCCAGCCGGTACTCGCGCAGATCGATGCCATAGCTGTCCGGCTGCGAGGGATTCCCCCGGTAACGCCGCTCCGCCACCGCCGTCAGGTTCTTGACATCCAGGAACAGCCGGAGGCCCTTCCGGAATTCGCGACTTAGCGAAAGGTTCCAGTCGCTGGTCGCCGGAACGATCCGATCCTCGCCAGGATTCCGGCCGACGGAGTCCAGCGTCCGGCTCCGGTGTTCGACCTCCACGCTGACATAGTATCCGCCGCGTTCGTACGAGAGCTGCATCCCGAGCTCATCCCGCGGCCGCCCCGTCATCGCCAGGGCCTCCCCCGGCCGGTTGTCCACCGACTGCCGGGAGTCCTGCAACGTGTATTGCAGGGTGAATTCAAAACCGGCGAGCCGCGCATGCAGCGCCTCCAGCTCCTGCTCGAGCGTCAGCTCCAGCCCCCGCAGCCGGGCCTTGCCGCCATTCTCCGGCCGTGTCCGCTCGTAGCCGGCGAACTGGCCGTCGGCCAGCAGCGTGCGCCGGGTCAGGGTCGGATCCACGATGTCCCGATGAAAGAGTTCGAGCGAGAGCCGGCCGTCCTTGCGATAGTCGAAGTCGAACGCGACATCGAAGTTGGTGTAGAGCGCGGGCCTGAGATCCGCATTCCCCTCCCGGATGTCGCGTTCGGCCCGCGATATCCTCCGGGCCGGCACGAGATCCGTGTATTCCGGACGCCGGATGGATCGGGTCCAGGACGCAAACGCCGTGATCTTCCGCGTCAGCGGCCGCGACACGTGCAGCCCGGGGAAGACCTCGGTGCGGGCACGGTCCGCCTTCACCCCCTTCGTGCCGGCATAGTCGCCGTTCTCGTCGAAGGACACCTCGTTGCCACTGAACCGGCTCGCCGTGCGCTCGGCACGAACGCCGGCGACGACCAGCGTCCGGCCCACCGGGAAGCTCGCCATGCCGTAGCCGGCAAGGATCTGTTCGCGGACATCGAACGTCTCCGGGTCGGTGTCGCTGCGGGTCTTGGCTTCATCCAGCTCGAAGCGGCCCGGCTCCGTGTCGAAAACGCGCCGGAGCGCGGCGAAATCCGGAAATCCACTGAGCAGATACCGGTCCGAGATGGCCCGGTGAACCGGCCCGCCCTCCACTTCGGCAATGCGCAGCCCCGGCCCCGTCGCGTGATAGATGTCGTGCGGGCTATTCTCCCGCGTCCGGCGGAAACGCAACTTGACGCCGGACTTGAGCCACGCGGGCTTGCCCTGCCGCTCCCATTTTCGTTTCACATCGAATGATGCCACCCCGTCGGATGAACGTTCCAGGCCGCCCCGCACCCGCAACTCATCCAGGAATCCCGTGCCGGCATCGCCTGGCACCGGCTCCCCGGACATGGGAAAATTCAGCTCCGGCCAGCGAAACGTGAACGCAACGTCATCCTCCTCGAACTCGTAGCCGTATTCCTCAATCCGGCGCTCCTCCACCGCACGGTAGCTCGAGCGCAGATCCATGCTCCAGACCTCACCCACATGGCTCGCGCCCGCGGACAGCCCCAACAGGCTTGACCGCTTCCGATCGACCTCGAGCAGCCGCTTCATGGTCGCACCCGTCACCTCAGTGGAGTCGCCTTCGATCCGCCCCACCGGGTCCGGCAATTCGTATCCCAGGAGACGATCATATTTTTCCTCCGTGGCGAACTGCGTTTCAGTGCGGAGATACAGGACTGACCGTTCGCCCAGCTTCCAATCGTAGCTGCCGTTGAAATTCGTCTCGGTCGTGGCCTCCTCGGTCTCGCCGACCTCGAACCGCGTCAGCCCGGCGGCCTCCGCGTCCCAATCCAGCTCAAGGAGCTCATCCCGGTCACGCCCACGCCGGTGTTCCAGCGTCGCCAGAAAGCCCGCGCGATTTTTCCCTCCCAGCCGGCTGCCATACGTGATCGATGCGTCGGGCATGGCCTGGCCGACGAGGGGATCGTAGGACAAGGCCAGGCTGCCCCGCAGCGTGCGCTGCTCCTGATCGAAGGCGCGGCGCGACGTCAGTTGGAGCAAACCGCCGACCGCATCGGCATCGAGATCCGGCGTCGGCACCTTGGTGGCGATTGCATTCATGACCTGCTCGGCCGAAAGGGCCGAGAGTGCGGCATCCGAGGCCTCCCCGTCGATCCGGACCGAGCCGAAGGTAACCGTCTTCTGCCGGGCGAGCGATTCGGCCACGCTCGCGTCGGAGACCAGGTTCACCTTTTCACCATACGCCACCGTGCCGGGTTGCTCGGCAGCCGGCGGTGGTGGCGGAGGTTCGGCAGCGCGAACGGGAAGCGGCAACCAGGCCGCGAGGGCGACAGCAAACCGTAATGCCGCAACTTTCCACCGTCCGTGGCTCGTGGCTGACGAACCTGGCCTGGGCATCTCGGGCCAGCGCGGGGTACATTCAAGTCGAGGGAACACGAGGGCGAAATAACAGAAGGAAGATTATGGGACTGTTATCGCCGTATGCTTAGTGGCTCCTGCCGTCCAGCCAATCGCCCGATCCCGCTGGTTCAGTACGCACGAATGCGCAAAACCCGTCAGCTCGAAATGCTGGACAGGATTCACCGGAGCCGACGAAATGGCGCGGATGGTCCCACGCCAACCCATTCGCTGCAGAGCTTTTACGCTCGTCGAGCTCATGGTTGTCATCCTGATCATCAGCGTGCTCTGCACCTTCGCCCTGCCCGCGGTCGCTCGGATTCAGCGCAATGCCCGGGCGTCGGCGGTGCATAACGATTTTCGGGTCTTCGCAGCCGCGTTCGAGGCTTACGCCCAGGAACATGGCACCTGGCCGCCGGAGTCGGCAGCGGGTGCCATTCCGGACGGAATGAGTGGCTACCTGGGCAACACCGCCTGGACCAGAGTGACACCGATTGGAGGGCGGTACGATTGGGAAAACAACCGGCAGCATTCGGGCCAGCGCATTGCCGCAGCGATTCGGATTGCCTCAGCCCCGGGGGCACCGCTGCCCACTGACTGGACCCTGCTCTCGAGAATCGAGCGCGCGATCGATCCGCCGCCCTTCAGCTATGCGGCGGGGAATTTCCGGCTGGGAGTGAGTTCGACCCCGCTCTATCTCGTCCAACCGTGAGCCCTGGCGCGGCACGACCCGGATCGATCGACACCCTTTGGTTTGCTTTGCTGCTGGTGACATGCGGACCGCTCGTGGCACAGCCCGAGGCCCATGTCCGTGTCAGCCCGCGCGATCCGCGGTATTTCGAGTTGTCGGATGGCCGGCCGTACGTCCCGATCGGGCTCAATCTCATTGCCCCCGGTGCGGCGGACCCGGACGGATTGTCTGTAATGGATGGCTGGATGCAGCAGCTGGCCGCCAACGGCGGAAACTTCATCCGCGTCTGGCTCAGCCCGCCATTCTGGGACGTGGAGCACGAGCGCAGCGGCCCGTTCAAGCTGTATGCACGCGACACGCACGGCATGCTGCTGCACGACGTGCTCTTTGCACCGTTCTTCGCGGGCGCCGCGGGGCCGGGACAAATCTGGCACTGGAATGTCTACGTCGATGCGAACCGGCTCTGGCATCACTTCGGCCGGTTCGCCGCCGCCATCGGCGCGGATGAGGTCGTGAACACGGCCCTGGCCGAACTGGCGGATGGCGGCACGATTTCCCCGCTGGCGCACGTGCGGTTCGTCTTCGCACCGGTGTAAACCCGGCGCCGGGGATCGATCGCCGGCGAATCCCCGGAAAAAAAGCGACGGAAGGCGGAACATCCTCCGCTACCGTCCGCCTATTTCTTCAGCGGGTGCAGCTCGATCTTCCGGAAGAAGAGCTCGGCGCCCTCCGACTGGAACAGCAGCTTGCCCTCGGTAACCGAGCAGTCCTGCAGCTCCACGACTTTCTCCCCGTTGAGAAAATAGATCAGGCTGCCGCCATCGCAGATCACCTCGATCCGGTTCCACTCGCCGACGGGCTTCTCGACGTCGCGCGGCCCGCGGAATCCGAGGACATCCTTCCACTGCGGATCCTTGTACCGGCAGTCGACCCGGTTCTTACCGCGGCCGAACTCCTCGAGTTTCCCCGCGGGATCCCACAACCTTGTCCCAGGAGCAACCTTCGACTTGAGGGTCGGGAAAACCGGCTCCGTGCTTCCGCGGTCATAGCCGCCGACGATGATTACATCGCCCGTCGCGCCCTCGATGATCTGATACTCCACCGATCGCATCCAGGGCGACTTGAAGTCGGGCTTGGCATTTCCCTCCTCGCCCTGGCAGTGCAGCAGGATCCCGGAGTCGCGAGCCCGGTCCTTGCGCGGCTCCCAGGTGACCGAACCCCAGCGAAACTCCGCCACCAGCCGGTAGTTCGTGTAACGTTCCCGGGTGATGATTCCGCCATACTGCTGGCCGCTCATCCGAATCGCGGGCGCACCGTCAATCTGGTCCACCACCGTGAACACCCGGTCGGGATCCGATCGGCCATGCTTCGCATCCCAGGTGTAGAAATTCGACAGGTCCTTGCCGTTGAAGAGCGCAATGGTCTGGCGCGGAGCAATCGGGCCGGCGGTTTCCGCGGAGGCGATCGTCAGTGGCAACGCCAGCAACGCGAGCAGGGGGATGAGTTTCATTGATGATGGGGTGGGGTTCGGGTCGCGTTGTTGAGTCACGTCGAAATTCGTGACGCGAGGAAATTCCTCCGCACCCCCCACCCTTTGCATTCCTGGAGGGACGACCTCCGTGGCGTCCTCAAACCCGATATGACATTCTTTCTGCGAAGCTCATCGGTCCCATGGCCGTGACGGAGCACGGCCCTCCATGAATGCAATGACCGTCATGGAGAGACGACCTCCGTGGCGTCCAAAAGCGCAACCCGCCCGATTCCATTTCATCAGTTCCCCACGATGAGCCGGTGCCTATCGACACGGCTGAACGGTGCGGCTGGCGGGTTGCTAATGCATCTCCACCTGGCAGCTGCCGATCCCGCCGCGGTAGAAATTGAACTGCACGTTCGGATGATCCGCCAGCAGCGACATCGGCACCGCGCTGTCCATGATCCGCTTCCCGATCATCAGCGTGGTCAGCCGCTGCCCAAACGGACTGTCGTGGTTTCCCGCCTGCCAGATCGACACCTTCTCGGCCTTCCAGGTCTCGACCGGTCCGACCGTGATGGCCTTCGTCGGCACCAGCGCGATATTGCCGCCGCCGGAGGTGCGCGCGTTCTGCGCCAGCGTCACCGGGTGCAGGTCCACAACCCGCGTCCCCAGGGCCCGATATTCCGCCGGCGTCGGCGGCGCGTCGCGCCAGGCCCCGGCCCGCTTCACGGGATCGTTGAAGGCCCAGTGCTTGATGTCGCCCTGGCCACCCTGCATCACCACGCACCGGACGCCGTCCCAGCTCTTCGCATACGCTGCCACGTCGGCCTTCGGGAAATGCAGGTTTGCCTCGGGCATCGCCAGCTCCGGCCGGATCCGATCGAAGCACAGTTCGCGGTCGGCCCGCTCGAAAGAGAGCGGGTGGGTCACGGGCGTGGCAGCCCCGTCGGCATACCATTCGTCCATGCCCCAGAAATGGGCGTCCGCCAGCCGGAGCCCGAGTTCATTGACCAGTTGCGCCACCAGTGGGAGCTGTTCGGTCGGGCCGATCGGACCGCAAATGCCCGCCGGCTGCCCGGCCGTCGCCTGCCGCCAGGCGTGGATGTACTCCAGCGCCTCGGCGAGATAGAACTCCGCGAGCGTGTCATGGAAGACCACCCGGAAGCCGTCGCGGGTGAGCCGGGCCATGTCGGCTGGCGTGAGCCGCGCGGCCTCCTCGATCAAGTCGTCGTCCAATGTGGTGTAATCCCACCAGTCGGGGGCAATGGTGCTGAGTTTTCGGGGCATGAGAGAACGGGGCCTGGAGGGCTGGGGTTTGGAGTTTGGAGTTTGGAGTTTGGAGTTTGGAGGCCAATCAGTGGAGCCGCGACGCCCTCGTCGCGGTGGAATGCGTTCCGAAACGAATGAGCGCGGCGGGGGCGCCGCATCCCCAAGCTGCGCTTCTCAACTCGAGGCTAATCACCGGTGAGCTCCTTTTCGTATTTCCGGTTGACGAGATAGCTGCGGCCGAGGGCCTCGCGCAGCGGATCGTCATCCGGCGAACAGAACCCCATGTGGGCATGGCGCCGCCAGCCCTCCGCCATGCGAAATTTTCGCGACATCCGGCCGAGTTCCCGGGAGGTTTCCTCCATTTGTCGCAGGTAGGAATTCATCCCCTGCGACGCCCGCAGCCAGCCATGCTGGCTTTCGTGGCACTCGAGCGCCGCCAGCTTCGTTCCCTGCACCGACGTGGTATCCACGAACGCCCCGGGCAGGATCCGGCGGCGCAGCGGATCGCACAACCCGTGGGGCATGGCATGGTAAACCGTGGTTTCACCGCTCCACGGCCGCCGTTGCGGCCGGGAAACAAAGTTCGGAATTCCCCGCGCAAACGCCGCCGTCACCGCCAGCCGGCACGTGTTCGTGTGATCCTCCATGTAGTCCTGTGGCGAATGCGTGAGCACGATCCGCGGCCGGACCTCCCGAATCACGGCGCTCAGTTTCCGCAGCAGCGGCACCGAATACACCACCTCGAGATCATCGACCATGCTCTCATGGAACTGCGCACCGAGGATCACCGCCGCCTTGCGCGCCTCCCGGCGGCGGATCGCACGCAGGGCCGCCGGCCGGTGCACGAGGCTGCCGCAGGAGCCGTTCGCCACATTCAGATAATGGGTGCGAAAACCCGCCGCCCGCAGCAGGCAAAGCGTCCCCGCCATCGCAAATTCGATGTCATCGGGGTGCGCCGCGATTGCGATGGCGCTCAGCTCAGCCATGGAGCTCGGCCAGCTTCACCGTCCGGTTTTCCCGCGCCGAAAGATCCGCGGCGAGGACTGCGAGGTGCGAGTTCAGTGCCTGATCCAACGACGTGAGCGGCATGTCCCGACCCTGATCCAGCGCATCGAAGAAGGCCTGGAACTGGCTCTGGTAGGGGTGATCCGAGACATCGCCGGAATCCAGCATCTTCATGGAAAGCCGGCTCCATTGCTGCTTGTTCGTGCCCAATTTGGTCGAATGGAACTTGTCGTCGAGCAGGCTGCCCTCGCTGCCCACCAGGTGCGTGTGGAAGTAATAGGGCTGGAGGCAGTCGATCACCGACGCGACCTTGCCCAGCGCGCCATTCTTGAACCGGAGGATCGTCACGCTCGTGGTCGGGTACTGGTAGGGCGCGAAAACCGAACTGGCCGAGGTCGTCGTCTGGCTGGTGACGCTCTCGACCTCGCTGCCCATGCAGAGCAGCAGCGCATCCAGTGCGTGGCAGCCGGCGGAGAGCAGGCTGCTGCCGCCCGATTCCCGCGTGACGTTCCAGCGGAACTGCCCGTACCAGGGGCCGATTCCATGATAGTAGTCGACCTCGCCATAGTGCAGCTGGCCCAGCAATCCGGCGTCGATGACCGCCTTGGTGGCCATCAACTGGCTCGAAAAACGGCACTCGAAGCAGAAGCACACCTTCACCTCCGCGGCCCGCACGGCGGCGGCCGCCCGCCGGGCGTCAGCCAGGTTCAACGACAACGGTTTCTCGATGATCAGGTGCTTCCCCGCCTCCGCCGCCGCGACAATGTGATCGACGTGCTGGTGCGGGTAGCTGCACACGGAAACGGCGTGCAGGTTGGGATCGGCGAGCATCCGCGCGAGATCGGTGTGGCAGCTGATCGCGCCGCCATGCTGCACGCTGAGGGCGGCAGGATCCTGCGGTCGCGATGAGCAGATTGCGGTGACCTGCGCCTGGGCCGTGGCATTGATCGCCGGGATGTGCGCCGTTGCCACCCAGCCATAGCCAATGATGCCGACATTGTATTTTTTCATGTGGGGAAATGCATGGATCCGCTGGATCACTTCAATGATCCCAGCCATGCCACCAAGTCGAGCAGCTCCTGCTCGGTGAATGCCTGTTCGAGCCCGGGCGGCATCAGGCTCGTGGCCAGCTCCGTGTTCCCGGCAATCTGCTCGTGCGGGATGATCTGCTCCTGGCCGGCAAGATCGACCAGCACCAGTCCGTCTGGCGCGTTGCGCCGGATCATCCCGGTATGGCTCTGGCCGTCGATCGTCTCAATCACGCGGGTCTCGTAATCACGGGCAATCGTGGCGTTGGGCAGCAGGATCGACTCGAGCAGGTCCCGCGGCTGGCGGATCCTTCCGATCCGGCTCAGATCCGGCCCGAGCGCGCGGCCCATTTCACCCACCTTGTGGCAGGCGGCACAGGCACTCGCCGCAAAGAGCTCGCGACCCGCGACCGCCCGTCCGCGTTCTGCAGCCGCCGCGAGCACCTCGACCCGGCGCTTCCGCGCATCGACCGCCGCCACCGCCGCCCGCACGGCCGGCGCCACGAGTTCCTCGTAGATTTCCGCCGGCACCGCACTGAACGCCACTTTGATTGCGCTTTCATCCAGGACATCGAAGACCGGCGAGCGGACGAGATGCCCGGCCCATATCCGGGCGGATTCGGGATCGAGCCGTTTGCCCAGTTTCAGCAACTCCGACAACTCCACCGGCCCGACCGTGGCCAGCAGCGGCGCCATCGTGCCAAGCTGCGCCGGGGTCAGCCGGGCCCGGGCCAACATCCGCGCCGCATCGATCCGTGCCGTGGGCGAATCCTCATCCTGCGCAAAGGCGAGCAGCAATGAAAATGCATCGCGATCCAGGCCGTCGCCCGGACGGAACAGCGCCCCGAGCGCCTTCAGCCGGACCGGCTGCGCCCGGTCGCCATCGTTGACGATTGCCCTCACCTGCGGAGCAAATCGCTTCGGATCGAGCCGGCCCGTCACCTCCAGCAGGAGCGCCAGTTCGCCGAAACGTTCCGACGCCATGGCCTCCTCCAGGCTCCGCGCCACCGGCTCCAGCCAGTCCGGATGCCGGAACGTCCGCGGATGTTCCGCCAGGATTGCCCAGGCAGCTGCCCGCACCTCCCTGGATTCATGCCGCAGCATCCGCGTGATCACCCCCTGCGCCGCGGGCTCTGCCAGGTGCGCCGCGGTCACTTCGACAATGACCCGCAGCATCCCGCGCGGCACAGCCGGAGCCGCCAGCTCCTCCAGAAATCCCGGCCGGGCCGCATCGATGGATTGGATGCTTCGCGCCACCACCCGTACCGCGGTGCGCGCCAGTTCGGGTTCGTCGGCATCGACCCGGGTCCGGGCAAACCCGAGCAGCGCGGCGCGCGCCTCGTCCGTAAGCGCGCCCTGATCCAGCGCCACCAGCAGCCGGCGCACGAGCTCCGGCGACGCGGCCCCCGCCAGATCGCCGACCTGAAACGCACGGGTCGCAATCGCCGCGAAAATCGCCGCATGATCCAGCACGGGATCGAGCGGCTCGGCGAGGGTGGCCCGCAGGGCCTCGCGCTGCGCGTCATCGATCCGGCCGGAGCGCGCGAGCGCCTCGAGCGCATGCAGCCGCGCGCGGGGCCGCGCCGGATCGAGCAGGGCGGAGGCAGACGTGTCGGCCGCGCCCGGTTTTTCCAATGCCCGGCTCCAGGCCGCCGCCTTCTCGCGCACGCGCCACCGTGGATCGGACGCCAACCGCGCGAGCCCGGCCCGCGTGAGCTCGTCCCAGGCGATCTTCAGCCCGTAGGGATCCGCCACGGGCGCCGCGCCGCGCCGGCGCAGCCGGTAAATGGCGCCCCGCAAATCGGGCTTTTCCACCAGGCTGGTGGGACAGCCGCGACGAAACCATCCGCCCGTGTCGAGCACCAGCAGCGACCCGTCCGCATCCTCGATCACGTCCGTGAGATGGACGTCCGGATCGTCGATTTTCAGCAGTGCGTGCTCGGTGGCCACGAAGGTCGCGCCGGAGGGTGTGAGCTTGGTGCGGACGAGCTTCTGCGTGTTAAAAAACGTCACCAGCATGTCGCCCAGCCACGCGGGGTTGAGCGCGCCGGAACGATAAAACGTGCTGCCGGACACCGCCACGTGACCATAGTCATGGATGATCGGCATCTTTTCCCGGGTCCGCGGCAACCCTTCGAGCACGGCGAGTTGATCGGGCCGCTCAAACACACCGCGGTAGACCCAGTGCACCAGGGTGTCCGCCCGTGGCTGGTTGTAATGGAGATTGACGACGCCGATGATGTCGCCCTCGGGCGTGAAATCGACCTCCACCGGATTGTCCATACTCCCGAGCGCATGCCACTGCACGTCGCTCCCGTCCGGATTGCACGACCAGATGCCGGAAGCCTTCCCCTCATGGACCAGCGTCCCATCCGGTTGCACGACCCGGTGGCCCTTGCGTCCGTGACACCAGTAAAGCCGGCCGTTGAATGGATGAACGAATGGCCCATGGACGTCCGCCGCGTTCCCGTCGAAATCAAATCCGCCGACAATCATTTCCCGCCGCTCGGCCACACCGTCGTCGTCGGCATCGGTGAGTTTCCAGATGCCCGGCGGCGAAGCGACATACAGCGAACCGTCCAGCCAGGCCGCCCCCTGGGGAAAGGTCATCCGATCCGCAAACACCGAGCGGCGATCGAAAACGCCATCGCCATCCGTGTCCTCGAGCCGGAGGACGCGATTGGGCAACCGCTGCTCGAGGCCGGCCCGGTCGAGGTTCACACCGGCCGCATCGCCCACGAAGAGCCGGCCCCGATCGTCGAATCCGCCCATGATGGGAAAGGTCACGAGCGGTGGCGCGGCAGCGACCACCAGCTCGAGCCCGTCCGGAAGCTCGGCCTTCGGGGCCTTCCGCGCCAGTCCCGGCGCCGGTGCCGCCATGATGCCGGCTGGCACAAGCAAGAGGAGCAGGCGCAACGGCAGCCGCGCCAGAGCAGTCGACAGAGGATGGGGCATGGGGAATCGGCCGCGACGTTGGCGACCGCAGCGGATGCCCGCAAGACGTTGGCGCGTCACCCGTGATTTTTTTCCAGGCCCTGGTTGAGGCCTGCGATGCCAGGATCGTCCTCACTGCATCCCGGGGAAAAAATGCGGCCACAGCGCGTGATGCTTGCGCACGCGCTACGAACCGACCATCTCTGCCCGCAGCGCCACCCCGGCCCACCGTCCCGCGCGGAGTCGCGGGTGCGCCACGCCCCACTCACCTTCATGAAGCTCTCCCCGTCCCGCACCGGCCTCCTGGCCGGAGGCAACTGGATCATCGATCGCATCAAAATCCTCGATACCTGGCCGCCCCAGGATGCCCTCGCGAACATCCTGCGCGAGTCTTCGGGCAATGGCGGCGCCCCGTACAACGTGCTGAAGGATCTCGCAAAGCTCGGCGCACCCTTCCCGCTGGCCGGGGTGGGGTTGCTGGGCGACGATCCGGCCGGTCGCGACATCGTGGCGGACTGCCGCGCCCACGGGATTGACGCCGGCCAGCTGCAGATCACCGCTGATGCTCCGACGAGTTATTCCGACGTGATGACGGAGGAGCGCACGGGCCGCCGGACCTTCTTTCACCAACGCGGGGCGAATGCGCTGCTCGGACCCGAGCATTTCGACTTCAGCCGTTCAGCCGCGAAAATCTTCCATCTCGGCTACCTGCTCCTGCTGGATCGGCTCGACGTCGTCGGCGCCGACGGCCGGACCGGCGCGGCCGAGGTTCTCCGCGCGGCGCAGGCGGCCGGGCTCCACACGGCGCTGGATTGCGTGAGTGACAATCGCGACGGGCTGCTGCGGGTGGCCGCCCCCGCCCTGCCCCACGTGGATTACTTCTTCGCCAACGATTTCGAGGCCGGCCGGCTCACCGGCATCCCGCTGCTGGGCGATGCCGCACGCGATCCGGCGCGGCTGCGGGAGGCCGCGCAGCGGGTGCTCGGGCTCGGCGTGCGGCAATGGGTGTTCGTGCATACACCGCATGGCGTCCTGGCCGCGAGCGCCGGGGAGTGCGTCTGGCAGCCCTCCGTGCGCGTGCCGCCCGCCGGGATCCGGGGCGCGGCGGGAGCGGGTGATGCGCTGGCGGCGGGAATCCTGCTGGGACTTCATGAAGCATGGCCAATCCGGCGGTGCCTGGAACTCGGCGTAGCTGCCGCCGCCACCTGCCTCTTCGATCCCAGCTGTTCCGCCAGCGTGCGGAGTGCCGAGGACTGCCTCCGGCTTGCGGCCGAATATGGTCACGGCGATTGAAGTCCGGAACATCGTTCCTGGAGGGACGCCCTCCGTGGCGTCCACAAACCCGATGGAAGTTTCATCCGGCGCAGCGGATCGGTCTTCATGGCCGTGACGGAGCACGGCCCTCCAGGTACGAAGTTCGGAACGTCAATGCGCCGGTCGGAGACCCGGCGCCGCAGGCCGCCGTTATTTCCTCGCTGCGGCCACAGGCCAGTGTGGAGACTCGATCCGCGCGGTGGCTAAATAACGTTCGAACTCCGCAACCACTTCGGGATGGGTGCGCGCGACGTCCTGCGATTCAGCCTCGTCGTTCCGCAAATCGTACAGCTCGAGTGCCGCCCCGAGTCCGGTCCGCACCGCCTTCCACAGCCCCCGCCGGGCCGCCTGCCGGAACTGCTTTCCCGGCACCTCCCAGTACAGGTAGCGCTCGGAGAGTGCCGGCTGGGACTTCCCGCGTAGAGCCGGCACCACGCTGATGCCATCATAGCTCTGCGCCCGGTACGGAATCCCGGCGAGATCAAGGAAGGTGGGCGACACGTCGGCGAAGTACCAGGGAAGATCGCTCACGCGTCCGGCCGGGACAGTGCCCGGGCAGCGCACGATCATCGGCACGCGGATCCCGCCCTCGTACAGGGCCCCCTTGCGACCCCGCAACCCGCCACTCGAGCGAAAGAGATCGTCCACTCCCGGGAGGCTGCGCGCACCGTTGTCCGACGTGAAGAAAACCAGTGTCTTCCCGCCGAGCCCCAGTCGATCGATCTCGGCCACCAGCCGGCCCACATCGCGATCCATCCGGGTGACCATCGCGGCATACGTCTTCGCCTTCTCGGGCCAGGGCTCGTTCTCGTAGGGGGCGAGCGTGGGCACCTCCAGCCGATCGTGCGGGATCGTGTACGCCACATACAGGAAGAATGGCCGCTGGTGGTGGCGCTTCAGGAATCCGAGCGCCTCTTCCGTGAAGAGATCGTGGGTGTACACCTCGCGGCGCCCGCCGGCATTCTGCGGGATCGGCTCCTTCCGTTCATTCCGCCATAGGAAGTCGGTGTAATAATAGGGCGCGTGGTTCTGGTTCAGGTAGCCGAGCCATTCGTCAAATCCGAGCCGATTGGGCGTGCCTGCGGTGCCCGGCTCGCCGAGTCCCCACTTGCCGACCATGCCGGTGGCGTAACCGGCATTCCGCAATGACTGCGCCACCGTCCGATCCTCGTCCCGCAGCGACAGCCGAATCCCGCCTTCCCCGAACGACTCCAGCTCGCCGCCGACGAGCGGATTGTTGTCCCGAATCCGGCCATGGCCCGTGTGCAGCCCGGTCATCAGGACACAGCGCGACGGGGCGCAGACAGCCGCGCCGGCATAGGTCTGGGTGAACCGCGTTCCCTCCCGCGCCAGCTGATCGATGTGCGGCGTGAGAATCTTCTCCTGCCCGTAGCAGCCGAGATCCGCGTGGCCCAAATCATCCGCCATGATGAAAACGATGTTCGGCGGGCCGGAATCCCCGGCCGCCGCCGCGTACACGCCCATGGTTCCGGTCGTCAGCGCCGCCAGGAGCAGGCTTCCCCAGCGAAGACCACGGTTGCGCCAGTCACGAATTCTTTGGAAGTGCATGATGGGTTTTCAGTTCTCGGTTATCGGTTATCGGTTCATGGTTCACGGTTTAACGGTCCAACCGCGACATCCTCGCGTTCCTGGCGGTTGCTACTCGGATCCCGCCGCACCCAGGCCGGCCTTCCAGCCCCTGGCCAGGAGCTGCTTCATCCCGCCGGCGCGCTCGCGCTGCGCCGGATCGTCCGCGAGATTCTGATACTCGAATGGATCATGGTGGTGGTCGTACAGCTCGGTGGTCCCGTCCGGCCACAGCGTGAATCGCCACCGGCCGTCGAACACGGTCCGGCCAATCGATTCGATGTCGCCGAATTTCTTGCCCGAGTTGGCCACCCGCGGCCGGGTCAGGACGGTGAACACGGCATCCTTCCAGGGCCGGATCGGATCCTCCAGCAGCGGCACGAAGCTCGCCCCCTCGAGTTCCCGCGGAATCTCCAGCCCGCACAGGTCGGCCAGCGTGGGATAAAGATCGACCAGTTCCACCAGCCCCAGGCTGGCCCCGGGGTTCCGCCCGGGCGCCGCCACGATCAATGGCACCCGCGCCGCCTCCTCGAAGAGGCTCAGCTTGTGCCACAACCCGCCATGTTCACCGAGGTGATAGCCATGATCGCTGTGCAGCACGACCACCGTGCTGTCCCACAGGTCGAGCCGGTCGAGTGCGTCGAGGATGAGCCCGAGCTGCGCATCCATGAAGCTGATCGCGGAATAGTAGGCCGCAATCGTGTCGCCCGGCCGCTCGGTGGGAAACCGCGGATTGACGCCGATTCGGTAGCTGACCGCCTGATCGGGGATGTTCGCGAGGTGCTCCGGCGGGCCCAGCCGGGGCTTCAGTTCGTCGGGATTGTAGAGCGCGAAGTATTTCTCCGGCGCAGTGTAGGGTGTATGCGGCATTCGGAACCCCGCGGCCACGAAGAACGGCTTCCCGCCGCGCGCGGCATCCTCGATGAACTCCACCGCCTTGCGGCCGACAAACCCCTCCCAGGTGTCCTCGTCCCGCGCCCGCAGCACAATGCCATCCGGCCCCTGCCGGCGGAGGATCTGTTCCTTCGGCGGGTTCTTGGCCCGCTTCTCCTCGCGGATGTCCGTGTCCCAGGAACGCGGATCCTCGAAGGGCTCGCCCTGCGAATGGAAGATCTTGCCGACCTTGAGCGTCCGGTAGCCCTGTTTCCGAAAATACTCGGGGAGGAAGATGGCGTCACCGAGGTAGGTGCGATGCGGCGTCTGGTTGTCCACGATCCGGGTGGTGTCGGGTCGCCGGCCGCTGAGGAGGGAGGTCCGGGACGCGTTGCAGGTCGGGTACTGGCAGTAGGCGCGATCGAACCGCATCCCGCGCGCGGCGAGCCGGTCGACATTCGGCGAGCGGACCACGAGATTCCCGTAGGTGCCGAGCGAGTTGTTCAGATCATCGGAGATGATGTGAATCACGTTCAGCCGGTGTGCCGGCGTTTCAGCGGCCAGGGCACTGCAGGCGGCGGAGGCCATTGCAGCCAGCAGAAGGAGGGGTGTTTTCATAATGAATCCAGTGAGGCAATGCATCCGATCCCAAGGCGTCAGTTGCAAGTCCGGCGGGCTGCCAGCCTAGAAACGGGCCTTGAATCCGGTGGTGAGCATGGTGGACATCCAGATTGTATCCCGCTGCCTCGGCCCGGCCACCACGCCGAAATAGGCGCTGTCGTTGCTCGGCCCGATGTTCAGGACGTCGGCGAAAATCTCCAGTTTCGGACTGACCTTGAACGTGGCAAACGCGTCGATTTGCTCGCGCTCGCCACGCCAGAGTGAGCGGCTCCGGTCCTCGTCACCCTCCAGGAACGGAATCTCGAGGTAGGCGGCGGTGTAGTTCCACATCACGCGCAGATCCCAGCGCCCATAAGCCCAGGAAAGCCCGAGATTGCCGGATTGCGGCCGGAATTTCGGCAACGCGTTCTTCACCGGCACGCCCGCCGGTGGATTGTACTCGCCAAAGTCCCCCTTGGAGGAAAGCGCGGTCCAGTTGAAGAAGACGCCGAGGCCCTTCAAGGGGCCGGGCAGGAAGGTGAACTGCTGGGAGTAATTGAGTTCCAGGCCGTCGACCGTGCCGTTGCCGATGTTCTCCTTCGTGCGACCCTCCCAGCCGGCAAAATCGCTCAAATCCAGCCCGAACTCATCGCCGCGAATCGTCAGGTTGATCGGGGAGACGAAGTTGTTGATCCGCTTGCGGAACACTCCGACTGAAACCACCCCCACCGGCTCGAAATAGTACTCAACGCTGAGGTCGATGTTCTTCCCCTCCTGCGGCTGGAGCCCGGCGTTGCCGAAGCTGACGATCTCCTCCACCTCATCGACGCTGAAGCGTCCGGCGATGTCGGTGATCTTCGGCCGGCCAATCGTCGTCGAGTAGGCGGCCCGGAAAACGACGCGATCCCAGGGCTCATAGCGGAATTGGAGGTTGGGAAACCAATTGTCGTACTTGGTCTCGAGCGTGCGCCGCTGGGTCCAACGCTCGGTCACCGTGGGCGCGTTCCGATCCTCGAACGGCTTGGTCAACGCGATGTCCGTGGTCTCGAAACGCACGCCCGCGGTCATCCGGAGCCGCGGCTGCAGCTCAAACTCGCCCTGGAGGAAGACGGCCGAGATCCGATCCCGCGCCGCCCAGTCGTCGCGCTCCGAATCGCGAATGATGTTGCCCGAGTTGATGGTGAGATAGTCCGGGTCGTAATCGAACTTCATCGCCGGCTGGCCCGGCGCGCCGGCCGGATTGTAGCGGATGCCGGCATCGTTGAAAAACCGCCGGGTGTCCGGCATCGGCACATTCGGGAGTCCGCCCGGCCAGCTGAAATTCCATTCCCGATCGACATAGGCGCTGAAGTCACCGCCGAGCTTCGGAAAAACCTCCCCCTGGAAGCTATTCTGGTCGAGATCCCGCCTCTCTTCGCGGAACCGCACGCCGGTCTTCACCTTGAATGGAACCGCCAGGCTGTCGAAGCGGCGCGTCACATCGAACCGGGCACCGCGCACCTCATGCTCCATGAAATCGTGATCGTTGATCGCCCGGATCCGGCTCAGGCTGTCCATGTTGTTGGTCGTGATGTCACGCCCGCCCGTCTGGATGAACCTCGGCTTCTCGTAATCGGAACGATCCCAGTTGAAGGAAATGAGATCGGTCGAGGTCATGTTCTGAGTCGCAATCTGATCCTCCACCTGCCGCGAGGGGGAGTACGTCAGATCCCAGGTCACGTCGGTCCGGTCGAAACGATGGTCCCCCTGCAGGTTCCAGCGCCACGTCTTGACGTTGTTCGACTTCACCTGTCGGAGAAATTCCAGCCGCTGATTGCGAAACACCCATAGCTGATCCGTCGACTCGCTGACAATCGGCCCAACGTCCGCCACCCGCGTCCCGCCATCCAGCCGCGGCCGCATGTCATCCTTGGGCCGCTTGTAGTAGGTATAGCCGCCCGACAGTCCCACGCTCGATCCTTCCCGCAGCTTGTAATCGAGCTTCAGGTTCACCGATGACGCTTCATTCCGGAGGAACTGGAACGAGGTCGGGAAGGCAACGCGCAACGGGAGCGTCGGCCCCTCGAAATCCCAGCCTTCCGCAGGGTCGACCCGCGTAACGCCCGTCGTATCGCCGCTCTGAAAATGTTTCGCGGTCACGAATAATCCGAGGTTTTTCTGCCCGCCAAGAACGTTGTAGACATCGCCGTAGACGAGCTCCACCGACGGGAAAATATACTGCCCCTTCGTCGGATCCACCTCCTTGCCGCGGGTCAAATTATACGTTCCGCCGGCCGTGAGATGCACGCTGCGCCCGCTGCGATCAAAGGCACTCTTCGTCTTGAGGTTGATGACGCCGCCCAGCGAGTCGGCATCCATGTCCGCCGTCGGCGTCTTGATCACCTCCACGCTGGCAATGAATTCCGCCGGCACGCTGCCCAGGAGGCTGGCCCGGCCGGCCGGCCCGACCGCCTCGCCAATCCCGTCGGTCGACTGGCTGGCGCCCGCCGCCGCCGTGCCGTCAATATTAACCAGCGTATGCTGCTCGTCCATCCCCCGGACGGAGATGGAACTGACATTGACGCCCATGACATCGCCGACCACGCCGGGGAGCCGCCGGAGCACATTGGCGATGTTGTTCTGGCCGATGCTGCCAAATGCCTCCGATGAGACCGAACTCATCACCATGGCCGATTGCTCCTGCCGGGCGATGGCCAGCGCCGTGGCCTCCCGGGTTCCCGAAACGGCGAATTCGGGGAGCACGTAAATCCCGGCGGTGAGCGCGAAATCCTGCCGCACCGTCTGGCCCGGTGTCAGCTCGACGCTGGCCGTCGCCGCATCCAGTCCGGGGAACGACACCCGGAGGGTGGCCGAACCCGAGGGCAAATCCCGCAGCGTGTACGAACCGTCGCGTTCGGTATGCGTGACGTGGTTGGTTCCCTCGACGCGGATCGTGGCTCCGCCGAGGTTGTCACCGGTGGCCTGGTTCGAAACAGTGCCGCGAATGGTGGCGTTAGCGTCGGCTGCGACGAGGGCAGCCGGAAGCATGAGCGTGATAATGCCGCTGCAGAGCAGGACGAGCCTGTGGGGTATGTTCATGTGGGTGGGTGAAAATTGCCGGTGCTGCCGATCCGGGCAAAAGGCCGGTACGGTATCAGCGTCGAGGCACCTCGGGCGTGGGTGGGTGTTGGGGAGGAAAGTGCGAACCGGGTGGGATTGACTCGGAGGGGTATCGCGACGGCAAAGCATACGCGGCCGCCGAATCCATGGCCATGCAGTTTCTGCGCATTCCCTTGTCAAAAGTGCCAACCGCACCGCTGCCTGAGAAATGCCGATGGATCACCGCGGCATTACCGGACTTCCAGCGATCATTGCCATGCACGATCCGGCCGGCTCACCCGGAGCCGAGCGCCGCTCAGTGCTGGTGCCGGTTAAGCTGCAAATCGGGGGCCGCCTGGTGATCGAAATCCTTGATCTTCGGCAGCACGAGCGCGAGGTAACGCTGGCCCGCCTCAGGCGACATCTCGGCCGCACACTGCCGGACATGTGTGGCGATCGCCGATTCGCAAATCAGCCGGAGCTCCTCCACCCGCCGATCCGCGGCTGCCAGCATCGCCGCGTCCGCCGGAGCCGCCTTGAGCTGCTCCCGTGCCCGGACCGCGTTCTGAATTTCCCGGCAGTGCTCCTCGCATACAACCGAATACGAATCGTGCAGCTGCTTGATCGCCGCGAACTGGGCGTCGGTCAGATCGAAATCCGCGCGCAGCCAGGCCATCGCGTCCTGCCGGACCAGCGCCCTGCCCACCGCGGGATCGCTGCCCGCCCGATAAGCGAGCCCACCGGCAACCGCGGCCACCGTGAGGACAAAGAGAACCGATAAGAGACGATTTCTCATCGCTCGGGAGCGACCACCGCCATCACACGGGGATCCAGTTCCGTGAGATAGGCCGTCACCATCTTCTCACGACCGACATTGAGCTTCGCCTCGGCCGCGATATGACCGGTCCAGCCCGCGGCGAAGGCCGCCACCGCGGTTGCCACCACCCAACCTGCCAGATGCGCCCGGATGTAACCGGGCCAGGATTCCTGCGCCCCGCGCCGGATCCGCGCCCACACCGCCGGCCGAAAATTCGGATCGGACGTCGGGCTCACCCGCCAGGCGGCGAGGAGTCGCGACAATGGCTCATGGGACTCGGGCTGTTTCATGGTCTTGCTGCCACTAATAACCGCGAACTCGAAAAATCCCTCAACAATTTTCAAGGGATTCTCGCGGATGCGGGTTACTGCCAGTGAACCCGCATCATGAAAACTCCCTCCTCCGTTCCCGCCCTCCTCGCGTCCGCCCTGCTGCTGCTGGGCTCCCCACTGCTGGCACAACACGCCGGACAGCACCCGTCTGGCACCGCCAAGGCCCCGCCCGCCGCGAAAACCGGCAAGCTCGTCGCCGTCACCGAAAAGGACGCGGACTGGGCGGCCAAGGCCCGCGCCAGTTATCCCCTGGATGCCTGTGTGGTGTCCGAAGAGAAGCTCGGTTCCATGGGCAAGTCGCCGGAATATATTTACCGGGTCGACGGCCAGCCCGACCGGCTGGTGGTTTTCTGCTGCGAGGGCTGCGAGGAGGACTTCATGGCGGATCCCGCCGCGCACCTCGCAAAAATCGACTCCGCCGCAAATTCGAAGGCCAAACCCGGCGCGAACAAGAAGTCCGACCACAAGGGGCATCACTGAGCCGTAAGATCCCGTCCGGGACTCCGTCTTTCCCCTGATGTCACCCGTTCGATTTACCATCTGGCTCGCCGCGCTCGGGACCCTTGCCGGTCTCGGTCGCGCGCAACCGGCACAAACCGCCACGTCGCCGTCCGATCCGGCCGGATTCGTCCGCGCCGTGGTGACGGCTCCGGCGCTGGCCGCCGCCTCGCGCCGGGCGGCGGCCGCCCGTGAACGGGTGGAGTCCTCGGGCCGGCTCCCGGATCCGGAAGTCGAAGGAATGACCTCCCGGATGAATGGCCCGATGGGCGAACGCGGCACGATGGTCGAGCTCACGCTGCGGCAACCGCTGCCGCGGCGCGGCGAGCGATCCGCTGACCGCGAGCGGGCCGGGGCCGGGGTTGCCATGGCGGAGGCCGACTACGCGATCATGGCCGGCGAATTGGCCGCGGACACCGCGATGGCGCTCGCGGAGGCGGAAAGCGCCGAGGCGCGAATCCAGCTCCTGGAAACCCAGCTCGGCCGGCTCGACGCCGTGCTACGGAGCATCGAAGTCCGGCTGGCCGCCGGCAGCACCGGACGGATTGCCGACCGGCTCACGGTCCAAACCCGAATCGCGGCGATGCAATTGATGATCGCGGAGGAGCGGACCATGGCTGCGGATGCCCGCGCCGATGCCCGCGCCCGGCTCGGACTCGAACCGGAAGCACCATTGCCCGCCTACGCCGCGCCGACCGCCGCGGAAATCAATCCCTCCGAATCGCCCGCATTGCGACTGGCCGCTGCACGATCCGATGAAGCGGCTGCCATGATGAAGATGGCCCGGGCCTCCTCGAACCCGATGACGGCGGTCGGCGTGCGGTTCGAGCGCGACCGCACCAGCATGGGCGATGAAGACAGGGTCGGGCTCGCATTCATGTCGGAGATTCCCTGGCGCGGTCGCCGCTACGCCCGCGTCGAACTGAAGGCTGCCGAAGCCGAGCGCGCGGCCGCCCAAGCCGACGCGACTTCGTCGCAATATCGAATCGGTTCCTCGCTCACCCGCGTCGAACGTGCCGAACGGCTGGCCGACACCGCCCGCCGGCTCAGTTCGGAGACGCTCGAGCGGCTCAATGCGGAATTCGACGCAATGATTCGCAGCGCCGGAGTCGCCAGCATGGGCGAGTCCACTGTTCTCCAGACCGTTGAACTGCTGGAGAAGGCGACAGAGGCCGAACTGCAGGTAATCCAGGCCGACCTGGGCGTCCGGCTGGCCCGCGCCGAACTCTGGCGCCATGTCCCGGCCGACCGCTTTCCGTTCCTCGACCGCTAACGCGAATCTAATGAAACGAGCCCTTTTTGACTTCGGAAATGGTAGCGCCGGTTTTCAACCGGTGTCCGCCAGTCGGAGACTGGCGCTACTGATCCCAGCTTTTCCGAACGCGTAAATTTTTCAACCAACCTCCCATGACCCGCAACCTCCTCATCTTTCTCGGCACCTTTCTCGGCGGCGCACTGATTGCGCTCGTCGCCCGTGCCGCGATGTTCCAACCGCACAACGACCACGAAGCCGAGGCGCCGAGTGGCAGCAATTACGCCGCCATGGTGTCCAACACTCCGGCAACCGACCACGCCGGCGACGCCAACTCGGGCTCCACGAAGATCGCTCCGGCCACGAAAACCGCGGCGCCGGCCGCGGATCCCCACGCGGGCCACAAACCCTCCGCGGCGGCCGACAAGCCGGCTGCCGACGGCAAGCCGGTGAACACGGTGTGCGCCATCTGCGGCATGGACGTGGACCCGTCGATTCCCACCGCGGAGTACCAGGGAAAAACCATCGGCTTCGGCTGCCGGATGTGTCCGCCGAAATTCAAGGCGGACCCCGATCGCTACGGCCCCGCGTATCTCAGGAACGAAGTCCTCTGATCGACCCCCGTGCGCTCTCCCACCCTCCTTATCGCCGCAGCCGGTCTGCTCCTGGGCGCAGGCATGATCGCGATCCTGCCCAAGGATTCGCTCTTCACGGGCCCTGCGAAAGCTGATGCCATCGCGGAGAGCGCGACCGGTGAACGTTGGGCCTGCCCAATGATGGACTTCATCGGCAACCGTCCCGGCAACTGCCCGGTGTGCGGAATGAAGATGACCCGCGTCACCGCCGGCGAACTCACCCGCGAACAGCAGCGCCGGATGGACGTGACCCTGGCGACCGTCACCGAAGGCCCGGCCCGAACCACGGTCCGCGCCTATGGCACCGTCCGCTACGATGACCGGACGATGCAGGTCGTGATCCCGCGGGTCAGCGGCCGGATTGTGAAGCGGCACGATGCAGCACGACATGCTGGCACGATGGTGAACGCCGGCGATCCGGTCGTGGATCTCTACAGCCCGGAAGCCTTCGCCGCGCAGGGCGAACTGGCCGCAGCCGTGAAACTCGGCGATCGGCCGACGATGGACGCGCTGCGCGACCGGTTTGAACGCTGGAACCTGGCGAACGTTGCGCAGGCCATCCTCGATGGCGGCGCTCCGGCCGATACGGTGACAATCACCAGTCCGTACTCCGGCCGGGTCGTCCTGGCGCTCGGCGTCGAACCCGATGGGATGGAAGCCCAGCTGCCCCAGGTTGGGCAGGAAGTGATGGCCGACGCCACGCTGCTGCGGCTCGTCGATCCCTCGGCCTACATCCTCGCAGTGTACGTGCCGGAAAACCGCGCGCATTGGCTGCGGGCCGGCCAGCCGGTTCGGCTCGCCTCGGACGATCGCGGCGAGCTGCCGGGAATCGAGGCGGGCATCGCCTGGGTCGCACCCGAACTCGACCTCAACCTCCGCGCCCGCGAGGTGCACATTCATCTCGACGATCCCGAAGGCCGGCTCATGCCGGGCAGCCTCGTCAATGCCCGGTTCGAAGCCGCCCTGGCGCCCGATCTCAATGTCGCCGATGCGGCAAAGCCGGAAACCTGGGGCAGTTTCGCACTGATCCCAAAGACCGCGGTGCTTTCAACCGGCGTGCGCCACGTCGCGTGGCGGCTGGCCGAACGGCAGCGCGACGGCCGGATGCGCTTCGAACTCGCCCCGCTCGCGCTCGGACCGCGAATCGAGGACGAATCCGGCAATGACCTCTATGTTGTCCGCGCCGGGCTGAAACCCGGCGACGAGGTGGCCGCGCAGGGCGCCTTCCTGATCGACAGCCAGGCCCAACTCGCCGGCACGCCGAGCCTGCTCTTTCCCCACGGCGCCACCGCACCCGCACCGGCGCCGGTGCACCAGCACTAATGCCACTTGACCCGTTCCCTTTGCGGACCCCGAACGTTGGCCGAAACGGAGAGCACGGCCTGCTTCTGCGCTGTGAAGCTCGTAAATGGAGGGACGACCTCCGCGTCGTCCACAAGTGCAATGTGCTTTTCATACGAAATTTGCGGCCGTGGCGGAGCACGGCCCTCCAAGTTACGAATTCGCCGCAATCAATTATGAAGTGGCTTAATCGCGGCATTTCTCCGTTCACGAAGATTCCGGGATAGGATGCGAGTTCCGCAGTTTCCTCCATGCTCTCCTTCGCGATTCGCAATACCTTCCTCACCCTCACCGCCGCCGCCGCGCTCGGGCTGGCCGGCTTCTGGGGATGGCGCAACGTTCCGGTCGATGCGATTCCGGATCTGAGCGACAATCAGGTGATCGTCTGGGCACAATGGCCCGGCCAAAGCCCGCAGGACATGGACCACCAGGTCACCTCGCGACTCGCGCGCGAACTGCAGGGGATGCCAGGAGTCCAGACCGTCCGCGGCATGTCGCTCTACGGCGCGAGCTACGTCTACGTCATCTTCGACGAGAACCGCGATCTCTACGAATCCCGCACCCGCGTCCTCGAGCGGCTCTCCCAAATCCAGGGCGTCCTTCCCACCGGCGTCATCCCGCGACTGGGCCCCGACGCCACGGCCATGGGCCAGGTCTACGCCTTCACGCTCCAGGGCCCGCCCGATCTCGAGCGGAAGCGGTTCATCCTCGACCAGATGGTGGTCCCGGCGCTGCAGGCGGTCCCCGGCGTGGCCGAGGTCGCCCCGGCCGGTGGGGTCGTGCGCGAATACCAGATCGACGTCGAGCCCTACCGGCTCGAGCAGCTCGGACTCACACTCGACATGCTGATGATGGCCGTCCGCCAGGCCGGCCGCGATGTGGGCGCGATGAGCGTCGAGCAGAGCGGCATCGAAACCATGATCCGCGGGCTCGGGTTCATCCGTTCCGTCGAGGACGTCGAGAACATCGTCATCCGCGGCGACCCGGCCCGGGGCGCCGGCCTGCGACTGGGCGACATCGCCCAGGTCCGGCTCGGCGGCCAGTTCCGGCAGGGACTGCTGGCGGATGGCTACCAGGAGCATGTCGGCGCCATCATCGCGATGCGGGTGCGGGAGGATCCGAAGACCGTCATCGATGCGGTGAAGCAGGAGCTGGCCAGCCTCGCGCCCGCGCTCGCCGCGGAGCAGCTGACTGCATCGGCGTTCTACGATCGCTCGCAGCTGATCCATGAGACCAACGCCACCCTGGCCGAAGTCCTGGTCCACGAGGTCATCGTCACGGCACTGATTGTCATTGTATTTCTTCTCCATGTACGCGCCAGCGTCGCGGCATCGATCGCACTGCCGCTGGGCATTCTCTTCACGTTCCTGACCATGCACCTGCTGGGCGTCGGCGCGAACATCATGAGCCTGGCCGGGATCGCGATCGCCATCGGGGTGATGGTGGATTTCGGCATCGTGATGACGGAGAACATCACGCAGCACCTGGTCGATCTGCAGGAAAAGTGCCGGCGGGAGGGCCGGCCGATGCCGGTCTCGCCCTTCAACGCGGAGGTCACCGAGGCGGTGGTGACGGCCACGCGCGAGGTGGCGCGGCCGCTGCTCACGTCCGCGGCGACCACGATCATCGGGTTCCTGCCGATCCTGGCGCTCACCGATCAGGCCGGCCGGCTGTTCACGCCGCTGGCAATCACGAAGACCCTGGCGATCAGCGGCGCCGTCCTTTTCGGCACCCTGCTCGTGCCGGCACTCTGCCGGCTGCTCCTTCCGCCGTGGCATCTGCGCCGGCCGGTTGTGCTGGCGCTGGCCGGCGTGGCGGCCGGCGTCGCGTTTGGCTGGTTCATCCGCGACGGCTGGAGCCTGCCGATGGATTACGGCCGCTGGGCGATTTCCGTGCCGGGCTGGCTCTTCGCCCCGGGCTTCGCGGCGCTCGTGGCGCTCGCGGTCTGGCGCATCGGCCGGGAGCGGCTGGTGAATTACGAGGAGAACCCGGTGAGCCACGCGATTCACGTCGCGTATGAATGGGCCTATGTCCGGCTGCTCCGCCACCGCGTCGCGTTCACCGTCACCGTCACGATCCTGACCCTCACCGGTTATCTCCTCGGCGCCGGCTGGCGGCCGCTGAGCTGGCCGCTGCGCAAGCTGTTCGAGGGCGCTGGCGCCGATTTCACCCAGACAACCGTGGATCAGGCCATGACCCGCTGGTTCCCGGGTGTCGGATCGAGTTTTCTCCCGCCGCTCGACGAGGGCAGCCTCCTGTTCATGCCCTCGCTCCCCGCCTCGGCCGGGATCGCCGAGACGCAACGGGTCATGCTGATGCAGAACCGGCTGATCGAAACCGTGCCGGAGGTGGCCGGCGTCATGGGAAAGATGGGACGCGCCGAGACCGCGCTGGATCCCGCGCCCCTCGGGATGATCGAGACCGTGGTGCTCCTGAAGCCCTACGTCGAGTGGCCGGTCCATCCCATCCCGCGGAAGGACGGTACGATCGAGCACCGTCCGCGGACGCTGGCGGAGGTGCGCTCCGCCCTGGCGGCCATCAGCGACATCCCCGGCGTCGCCCCGAGCTGGCTGCAGCCGATCGAGACGCGCGTGATCATGCTGTCGACCGGGATTCGCAGCCTGATCGCGCTCCAGTTGCTCGGCGACGACAGCGACGCGCTGGAGCGGTTTGCCGAGAACGCCGAGAAGGTCATCCAGCCGACGCCGGGCGCCGTCGATGTCCAGATGCAGCGCGAGGGCGGCAAGCCCTATGCCGAAATCCGGCTCGATCCGGCCCGGCTCGCCCGGTTCGGGGTCAGCAACGAGCAGGTGATGCAGGCGGTGGAAACGGCGTTCGGCGGCATGGCGGTGACGTACTCAGTCGAGGGGACGCTGCGGTATCCGGTGCGGATCCGTTACCTCCGGGAGAGGCGGGACGATCCGGACGAATTGCTCGGGCTCCAGGTGCCGCTGCCAGGCGGGATGGGTTCCGTGCCGCTCACGAACCTCCTCGCCACCCCGACGGTGCACACGCTCGAGTTTGCCGAACAGGGGCCGGATGCGGCGGCGATCAGCGCACGGCTGCCGCTCGCCGCGCAGCGCAACTTCACGATCCTGGAACCGCGCCGGGCCGAGCTCACCGTGCCTGCCGGCGACGCGCTGCCCGCCGAAATCACGGCGGCGATCGAGTCGGAGGCGGTGCGGGTCACCGCCACGCGTCCGAGCGAGGCCGGGCTCACGTACACGATCGGCCCGATGGCGATTCGCTCCGAGGGCGGCCGGCGCACGCAATATGTGATGCTGAATGTCAGTGGCCGCGGCGAGGTCGAGGTTGTCCAGGATGCCGATGCCCGGCTCCGGGCGGCGCTGGCGGATGGCCGGCTGGAGCTGCCGCCGGGCACGACCTGGCGCTGGGTGGGCCGCTACGAGCAGAAGCTGAAAGCCGACGCCGCCCTCCGCGGGATCATCGGGGTGGCGGTCGCGGTCATGATCCTGCTGATCTTCGTCGGCACGCGCTCCTGGCTCGTCACGAGCGTGATCATCCTGTGCAACATTCCCGTGAATACCGCCGGCGGGCTGCTGTTCATCTGGCTCTGGGATGTCGAGCTGACCACCGCGGTCATCGTGGGTTTCCTGGTGCTGCTGGGCGTGATGTTCAACGACAGCATCCTGCTCGGGACGTATATTCACGAGCAGTTCCGGACGCCGCCGAAGGATGTGGCCGAGGTGAACCGCCGCGTGTTCTACGCCGGGCTGCGCCGGCGCCGGCCCGCGATCATGACGACGACGACCACGCTGCTTTCGCTGGTGCCGGTGCTGTGGTCGACCGGCCGCGGCTCGGAGCTGATGCAGCCGATGGTGCTGCCGGTGATCGGCGGGATGGTGTTCGATGTGATCTCGCTGTTCTCGATTCCCGTGTTCTTCACCTGGTACTGGGAGCGGAGGCTCGCGCGCGAGGCGGTGTCCGCCGCGGCCGCCGCCGCGCCGGTTCGCCAGTGAATCCGTGTTGGTGAAGGGCGCCTCCGCCGCGTCTCGGGGGTTTCAACCGCGAATCCACGCCATCCGCGAGATCCGGCAAAAGGAAAAAGCGCCGGATGAGCATGAATTTTGAAAGTGCGTTTCGAAGGTGGATGCCCGCGGAATGTCTCCCAATCCTTGGACACAGAGCGCACTGAGATCGGAGGAGAGGTCACGGAGACGGTCGGTAAATCGGTGGTCGGCAGCCCCGTCCGACGGCGAAGGAGATTTTCGGCCGGCGGCCGGAGATTACGCCCGTGACATCGGCGCCGTGCGCTGCCAGAAACCGCCGCAAACCCGGGCCGCCATGAGAAGTCGATTTCGTTTTCATCCCGCCATGTTACCTGCGCCCGCTGCCCGCCACCATGGGCTGCCCAGCGCATGCTCTGTGAACTCGGTTTGGCCCTCCGTGCCCTCCGCGTCCCGTCCCGACTCTATTTGGTTGCCGCGCCAGGACGTCCGGCAAGAGGAATGACACCGAAAGAATTAGTCCGATTGTGGGTCGCGTATTTCAATGCAGGTGATGCGGAGAAGCTGGCTGAATTGTATTCGGAAACCGCCATCAACCATCAAGTCGCTGAAGCACCGGTCGAAGGAAAGAAGGCGATTCGAGAAATGTTTGTGCGGGAATTCGTCGCGGCAGAGATGCACTGCATTCCCGAGTTGCTCTTGGAAGACGGCGAATGGGCGGTTCTGGAATGGCGCGACCCATTAGGTCTCCGAGGCTGTGGATTCTTCCGCGTCCAAAAGGACAAGATCGTTTTTCAGCGAGGATACTGGGATAAGCTCTCTTTCCTGCGGCTGCATAGGCTACCCCTTCCGAGGGAGTAAAACGGCCCAACCCGGAGAGTTCGGTTTCGGCCAACCCCGAAACGGGACTCTCGTTGAATGAGCCCGGCAAGAAGTAACTGCCGTGAATCGCACCGACAACCGATCCACCGGGCTTGTCTCCGTGGCCTCTCCTCCGATCTCCGTGCACTCTGTGGCCAAGGATTGGGGTATGAAGCCGTCGTGCGTTCGCGACCGAGGACAAGCGGCGGGACGCCGCTTCCACGCTGAATCCGGGCTCACGCCGGCCACCGATTCACTGCAATTCGCCGGTCGGAGTCTCAGGCCCCAAGCAGTTGGGAAAAGTAATCTTCGAGCCCATCAGCAATCCAATCGAGCTGAGGTGGCATTGATTGGCCTTAAAATTGGTCCGGAGATTTCTTCTCCCCGACCTCCGGCCATCCGGTTTCCTCCTCCGAATTCGCGGCCATTGGCGTGGATTCGCGGTTGCTCCTTCGTGGTTCGATCCCAAACCCCCGGGACCTTGGACAGGCTCAATCCGGAGTCAGAGCGGCCCCGGTAGAAGCCAATTTCTTCCGCCTGCCTCGGCTCGACTCCTGTTCACCTGCCCGGCTGCCTCGTGTGCCGTTGCGGACAAAATCTGCGCATTCCGGAATTCCGGAAGTTTCCGGGCTCGAATTTTCGGCGGGTGAAGCAAGACTGCGACGCGGGGTCCAGATTTCCCGCCATGAGCTGTAGCCAGAAAGGACAATTCGAAAGGGACGGCTTGCTGCCATGAATGTGCTGAATCCGAGCTCGCTCCGCCACGCCCGCGCGGGTCCCTTGGAGGACTCCGACATCAATCGATATGGGTTGCCCTACCATTATATGATGACATGGCCGTGGACTTGATCCGTTCTTACATCCCTCTTGTATGCTTTGCAACGGTTTGCGGTGCAACCGACGCGGACGTGGATCGCATAGTACGCGAAGTACACGCGAAACGGCTGGTAGCCGTATTGGGCGAAGTCGAGGCCTTCAAGAAGTATGCGTTCTCCCTGGTGGAGTCTCGCGCGAAGATGGAACCCAACGTCTCAGCCTTCTACTGGAGTCGACTGCGGTACGAATTCAATACGGATGAATTCGAAGATGCCATCACTAGCCATTATGCTGAAGCTTTCACGGCGAACGAACTCACGTATATGGCTGACTTGCTATCACAACCAAACCTCAGGGGATTGATCTATTGGCTGCGCGAATCTTGGGCAATTCCAGAGGAAGCCAAACCAGCAGAAATGGAGCGCTTACGGCGATGGTACGGTGACAAGACCTTTCATGCACTCGGAGGTTTAGTTAACTCTGCGCTCGGGAATCAGTTGCGTGCAGTAGCCACTTCGGCGTTAGATGTTCGGCACCAGATCGCCGTAAGTAGCCTCGCTGCTGCAAGCGCTCGGGCTCAAAGGGCACTCTCGAAGTAGGCAAGCGCTATGAACCAGCAGCCAACTCCGAGAGCTCCGTTGCATTGGAGCCCGAAACGGATCTCTAGCAGGCCAACCTCGAAAGAAAGCGCGCGCAGCTCAGGAATGGGGGGTGCACCAATGGCGACTTCCCTTTTGCGTTCTTCACCTACCCTCGACATGAACGGTGCCCCGCCGGCGCCGTGGAGACTTCTGACGGTTCAGCTGATATGAAGACACTTCTCACCTTGATCACTTTGTTTTTGCCGGCGCTCTTGTACAGTGCAGTCCCTTCACGCTTCTACTATGAGCAGGCGAACGAGCCGCGGTTCGACGAAATCGAGCTTGGAATGCTAATAGAGGACGTGAACAAGATTTGCGGTGGACGACCATATTCGCCCTTCGAGACGGTGCGTGGCGGCTTTGCTTTCGCGGTGGATGAGAATCGAAGCGGGATCCTGGCCCTGCCGTGGCACATCGATCTGAATCAGACGGTGGATTTCTTCACATCCAAGAAGCGCGTGCTGGTGGTTTTCTACAAGGATCGAAAGGCGCATGGGTTGATGGTTTTCGATTTTGCGACAAGCCGATGGGACAACCGCTCGCGAGCGAAGGAACCGGCTCAGAAGGAAGGGGAACCCGGCCAGCCCGGCATTCCTTCAGCGCAAGCGCCGCGGTTTTTTCGCGCGTATGCGCTTTCCGATCTGAGCCCGCAGATTCAAGTCAAGGCAATGGATGCCGAGAGACGGCTCGGAGTTGTGGTCGCGCCAGCATCGATTACGCCTCCCCAGTACCGTGAAAAGCCAAGACCGTTCAGTTTCGAGATTCGGCGCGCAAAGAAAAAAGTGTGGATTACAGTATTCGCTCTCATTGATGAGCACGGCGATACCGTGTCATGTGAGGTACTGGATGCTACCGACGACCAGGTTGCTCGGGAAGCCGGCCCGATCATGTGTGCTGCCAAGTATCGACCGGCGATGATTGGCGCTAAGCCCGTACCCTCCGCGTGCACATTCACTAGCACGGGAGGGTACGTTCCTGTGTCTCGATGAAAATGGACGCAATCCGCATGCCGGAGGTCCAGGTCTCCAATCGGCAAGGAATATTCGGTGCCATTAACATTACCACGCAAACATGAAGAAAATTGGCCTCACATCGTCGGGAAGTGTCATCGTCGAGATGAGCGAAGCCCATTTTGAAGCCTTGGCGAAACTCCAGATGACCATCGACCCGTTGCCACAGAGCCAGCGTGCAGTTCTCTCCCCTAGCGAGCGTGTGCAATACGTTCGGGAGAGGATTGAAAAGCTGAAACCAAAAAGGAGGGAGGGGGTCGTAAGTTCGATGCGAGCAATGTTCCAGTTCAATGGAGGCATCACTGAGCAGCAAATTGACCATACCATATTCGCACTGCAGAAAGAGAAGTTTCTACAGATTGATGCTAATGGAAAGGTCTCATACCTATAGGACTGACGCCAAGGACGGGGAAAGGAAATTGCCGGCCCAATCTCAAAACCAATCCCGGCCAACCTGCGCCCGATTCATCGGTGTGTCCCCGTGCCGAAATCTCCGATTCGCGGCCATTGGCGTGGATTCGCGGTTGATAATGGATTGAGGCCTCAATCCTTTTGACCGCAGATGGCACTGGTTTCACAGATGGGATGGCCAAGCCATTTGCCACAAGAACACAAGAGGCACTGGGCGACTCGCACATCACCCGGGCGACTATCGCCGCGGCCTTGCCTTCGCGTTGACGACGCGGCAGAGAGGGACATGGTTGCCCCCCATGAAGGGCGAGTTCACTGCGATCATCGAGGAGCCTCCGGAGGGCGGCTACTGGGCGGTTTGTCCGGAAGCGATTCCCCGCCCGGGCGTGTCTCACCGGTGACGTAGCCGAAAGGAACCGATGCCGCTTCCCGAATTGCAGCTTCGCGAGTGTCTTGGTTCCGCTGGCGCTTTCCTGCAGGAGCGCAGGCCGCCGCCTGAAATCCGCGAAAAGGTCGATCTCCGGACGAACATCAAGGGACAAGAGTTCGTGCTGCTCGAGGTGCGACCGGCGTATGACGACGAGACACTCACGATTGAGCATCCAATCGTAAGGGCGAGGTGGGTCGGCACGGAAAAGGTCTGGCGGGTATACTGGATGCGCGCAGATCTCAAATGGCACCGCTACGATCCACTTCCTGAAACTCAGACAATCGCGGAGGTATTGGCCGAGGTGAAGCGGGACCCCTATGGCTGCTTCTTCGGCTGACATCTGCAAGGTGAGATCACGCGATATATGATCTCCTGTTGGTGACGGCTGCGGACAAGACCGTGAGACCGTGGTCAACCCGGTCTGGCTTGGTTCGGCTCCGTGTGAACCCGCGAAGTGGCTGGGCGGAAGTAAGCGTTCCACTTTGACGTCGGTGGAGGGGCGGGAGTTTACGAAAAGTGATCCTGCGGAGGGTCGCTGATTAGCGCACGTACAAGAGAACAGGATACGCGTGGAAGTTCTTGTCAGAACGGCTT
>WYBX01000006.1 GCA_011525695.1 Verrucomicrobiia bacterium | reverse complement strand
GCCCTTGCCATCACGTGTTGGCACTCGCTTGGCGCTTACCAACCCGGCGGGGATGGGCCGTCCGCATGCCCGTCGCACCCCTATGGCCGCCCCTCAACATTGGTTCCGGCTTCGCCGGGTTGGGTCTCTCGCGGGCCTTGGGGAGCAGCGCCGCGGCCACGCGGAGATCCGCCACGAACTGCTCGAGCGCGCGCGCACGCTCCAGCGGATCCCCGCGCAGGATTGCCGCGGGATGGATGGACGCGACCACGGCGCCGGCCCAGGGAAGCCCCCGCAGGATTTTGCCCCGCTCGCGCGTCACGCGGAACGCGGGCCCGAGGAGGGATCGCGCCGCCGTGGCGCCGAGCGTGACGACCACCGGCGCGGCGAGCACCTCCAACTCGGCTTCCAGCCACGGACGGCAGGCCGCGATTTCCCTCGCACCGGGTTTCTGGTGCAGTCGGCGCTTTCCGGAGGGCGCCCATTTGAAGTGCTTGACCGCATTGGTGAAATACACTTCGTCGCGGGCGATGCCTGCGGCGGCGAGCGCCTGGTCGAGCAAGCGTCCGGCAGGCCCCACGAAGGGCCGGCCGGCGAGATCCTCGCGGTCCCCGGGTTGTTCGCCGACCACCAGCAACGCCGGACGGCTGGGACCCTGGCCAAACACAGTCTGCGTGGCGCGCTTCCACAAGGGGCAGCCGCGGCACGAATGCGCAGCCTGGCGCAGCGAACTCAAGGTGCGCCGTCGGGGGATGAAGGGCGCGGCTGTCCACGGTTCGTTGGGGCCCATGCCGAAAAAGACCTGCACCCACCGGCTCGGTTGCCGTGGCGCCGCGGCTTCCGGGAGAATCCGCCCCGCGCCAGCCGCCCGTCTGGGCGGCCGGGTGACGCCGGTTGGCCGCGCGTTTCTTGCTGTTCAAAAATTGCTGTTGCCACGAACGATTCCCGGACGCTTTACCACTGAAAAAGGGGGGGCGTCCGTGGCCCGGGTCCCATCCGCCATCATTGGTTTTTATAATTCTGCCTCCACAACAGGTAGGGGTTGACCGCGACGCCAGCCACTAGCAGTAGTGGCATCCCGTCGCGCTAGCGCCAACACCACAGCGCCCCAATTTTTTGCGCGTCCACCGCTTCAACCTGATCTGACCGACTCATGCCCACTTCCCTGCTCCCTGCCACTGCCCGTGCCACCGCCGCCGATCGCGCCAGCGTGATCCCCGAGGAGGCGCCTGCGTCCGGCACGTTCGCCGCTGCGGGCCATGGCCGCGGAGGCCACGGGGGCTCGCACCGGCGGCATGGCGCACAGCTCCTGAACCGGGCGATCCCGGCGGATGAGCGCATGGTGATCAAGCGCGACGGCTCGCGGGCACGGTTCGACCTGAACAAGGTCACCCGCGCCATCGCGCTCGCGTTCCACGAGGTCCGGACCGAGAACGCGCCCAATCCCTATCGCGACGACATCCTGGCCTGCTTCGGGTTGGACAGCGAGGCGTTCATGGAGGTCACCCGGATCGCCGCCTCGGTCTCGCAGATGCTCGAGCTGTATTATCGCGACGGCCGTCATCCTTCGATCGAGCAGGTGCAGGACGCCGCCGAAAAGGCCATCGCGGCCGCCGGCCATTGGGACATGGCGCGGGCATTTGTGCTTTACCGGGCCCGCCAGTCGGAACGCCGGCTGGTCCATTATGTGGACAACGGGATGGCCGACTACATCGCCATGGCGAAGTATGCCCGATATCGGCCGGAGCTTGGCCGGCGGGAGCTTTTCACCGAGGGGGTGGAGCGCGTCCGCGACATGCACCTGGGGTTCTTTGCCGCCCGGGTGGATCAGGTGCTGCCGGACACCCTGCCGGCTGACGTGGTGGCACTGGCCGGCGATGAGGCCGGGCTGCTGGCGCGGACGTTGGGCGGCCGCCGCGTCGGCGAGGTGATTGGCGAAGTCTTTGCGCAGGTCGCGGCGAAGAAGGTCTTGCCGAGCATGCGCTCGATGCAATTTGGCGGGGAGGCCATCCTCAAGAACCACAGCCGGATGTTCAACTGCAGCTTCGGGAACGTCGATCGCGTGGAGTTCTTCCGTGAGTATTTCTTCCTGCTGCTCAGCGGCTGCGGCGTCGGATTTTCGGTGCAGAAGCACCACGTGGCGATGCTGCCGGCGTTGCCGCTGCGCAAGGCCGAGAACGAACTGCCGGTCGAACACTTCCACGTCGCGGACACGATCGAGGGATGGTCGGATGCGCTGCACGCGCTGGTGCTTTCCTACTACGAGGGGCGCAAGGTCGAATTCGACTTTTCGGCCATCCGGCCGCGCGGCACGCCGCTGCGGACCTCCGGCGGCAAGGCCCCCGGTCACCTGCCGCTGAAGAAGGCGCTGACCCGGGTCGACGAGATCCTGGAGCAGGCCGCGGGCCGTGCGCTGCGGCCAATCGAGGTCTACGATATCAACATGTTCATCGCGAAGGCGGTCCTTGCCGGCGGCATCCGGCGCTCCGCCACGATCTGCCTGTTCTCGCCGGACGATGAGGAGATGATGAACGCCAAGACGGGCCGCTGGTTCGAGAAGCACCCGCAGCGGGCCGCTTCGAACAACTCCGCGGTCCTCTCGCGCAGCGATCGCAATGCGGAGCATTTCCGCAAGCTGTTCAAGGCGCAGAAGGAGTTCGGCGAACCGGGTTTCTTCTTCTGCGATCATCCGGACGCGGGCTGCAACCCCTGTGCGGAAATCAGCCTGCTGCCGGTCGTGGACTGGGAGCTGTCGTCGGACGAGTTGAGCCGGCTCTATGCGTCGGGTTACAAGGGCGATCTTCCGGGCACGACGCGACTCTCCGGTTTCCAGCACTGCAACCTGACAACGATCAACGGGCGGGCGGCGACAACCGAGACGGCGTTTTTCGAGGCCTGCATCGCGGCCACCGTGATTGGCACGCTGCAGGCCGCTTACACGGACATGCCGTATCTGGGCGCGGTGACGCGGCTGCTGAACGAGCATGATGCGCTGCTCGGGGTCTCGATCTGCGGGTTCATGGACAACCCGGGCGTGTTGTTCGATCCCGACACGCTCACTCGCGGCGCCAAATTGTGCCGCGCGACGAACCGGCTGATGGCCGCTGCCATTGGCATCCGGCCGGCGGCGAAGTTGTCCACCACCAAGCCGGAAGGAACCGCGAGCCTCATCCTGAACGCGGCCTCCGGGATTCATCCGCATCATGCCCGGCGGTATTTCCGCCGGGTCCAGGCCAACCGCAAGGAGCCGGTGTATGCGTTCTTCAAGCAGACGAACCCGCAGATGACGGAGACCTCCGTGTACAATCCGGAGACGGACGACGTGATCACGTTCCCGGTGGAGGCGCCGAAGAAGGCGATCCTCCGCAAGGAGCTCACGGCAATCCAGTTCCTCGAGCTGGTCAAGCTGGTGCAGCAGTCGTGGGTGGTGCCGGGCGGGGATCCCGGCTCGCGCTCGCCCACGCTGCATCACAATGTTTCGAATACCTGCACCGTCCGGCCGGAAGAGTGGGATGAGGTGGCGGATTTCATCTGGGCCAACCGCCGGTTCTTCACCGGCATTTCGCTGCTCCAGGATGCAGGGGACAAGGCTTATGCCCAGGCCCCGCGCGAGGAGGTGGGAAGCGAAGCGGATGTGGCGCGCTGGAATGCGTTGCGGCCGTACCGCGTCGATTACACCCAGATGCACGAGGAATCGGACGAGACCGAGCTCAAGCAGACCGTCGCCTGTGCCGGCGGCGCGTGTGAGATCATCTGACCCCGGGCTTTGCTCGCGGCGGCCGCCGCGTCCATCACACATCTGGCAGCGCTCCTATGAATCCGGAGCGCGCATTCTCGCGACGATTTTCATCACCTGGAGGGCCGTGCTCCGCCACGGCCGCAAGTTCTGAACGAAAAGCATATTGCACCGACGGACGACGCGGAGGTCGTCCCTCCAGGAATGTGTCTTCGAATCCAGGAATCGGAATTGGACTCATGGAGGGCCGTGCTCCGTCACGGCCAATGAAATCGATGGGCTGCGTGTCTCGCTACTCTCTACTCGATGCTCGTTGCTTGTTCGGTTGCGGCTGCCACTTTAAGATGGTTGGAGGCTAACGGAAGGTAACGGGAGGCAACTAAGAGCGGCCGTGCTGGCTCGCGCCGTCGGGCGCAGACTTTGGGATCGCCGCAGGGCGCCGGCCGGGCACGTTCGAACACGTGCTGCTTACCTGCCAGGCTGGTTACGAAGGCTTGCTCGCCCGTGAGCTGGCGGAGCTCCGTGGGATGGCGGCGCTCGAAACCGGACCCGGCTGGGTGCGGGTCGCAGCTGCGAGCGGCGCTCCGGAGCCGGTGGCGGCGCAGGCCGGCGCGGAAGGTCGGCCGTGGTTTCCCTCCAGCCTGGTCTTCGCGCACCTGCAGCTCGACGCTCCGGTCGAAATTCGAGCAGACTCCGTCAATGCACTCGCCGACCGCGTGGCGGAGGATTTTTTCGAAGCGGTGCGCGGCGAGCGGATCGAGGTGGCCTGGCCCTGCATCTGGCGCGGCCCGGCAGGTGAGGTGGGGCTGGGGCGGAGGATCAGTGCCGTCGAGTCGGCGTTCGGTATCCGGCTGAAACGGAGACTGGCCCGCGTCGCGAAGCTTGCCCGGCCGGATTTGCCGCGCGGAGTGGGTCCGGTGCACGGGCTATTCGTATTCTTCGCCGATTTCGGCCGGTTGTTCGTGTCGCGTGCGGCCTTCGTTCAGGGCCAGCAGCGGATGGCGGACGACGAGCTGGCGCCGTCGCGGTCCTACTTGAAAGTGGAGGAGGCCTACATCGTGCTTGGTCGGGAACCGCAGGCCGGAGAGACCGTCTGCGATCTCGGCGCGGCGCCGGGCGGCTGGGCGTATAGCGCGGCCAGGCGCGGGGCGCAGGTGGTGGCGGTGGACAACGGCCCGCTGAAAGGGGGCGCGGACGGGCACCCCCGGATCGACCACCGGCGGGAGGATGCCTTTGGCTTCACGCCGGGCCCGGGAGGTTTCGACTGGCTGTTTTGCGACTTGGTGGAGGAGCCGCACCATGTGTTGCAGCACCTGGTGGAGCCGTGGCTGGCCCAAAGCTGGTGCCGGAGGTTCGTGGTTAATCTCAAGTTTGGCCGGGTGGACCCGATCGCGCTGCTGCGGGAACTGGAGTCGCCCGTCTCGCCCTTGACGCGGCATGCGGCCGGTCTCCGGATCCGGCACCTGTATCACGATCGAGAGGAATTCACCGTGGTGGGATGGACGAAGCGATGAAACCGGAACTCAAGATCTGCGGACTCGCTGCGGTGCGAGCCCGGTTTACACGCGACGCCGGTTCGATCCAGCGGCTCTATTTCGATTATGCGACGGGCCGGAAGATCGGAATAATCTGCAAGGCGCTCGCGGCCGCAAAGAAGGTGTACCGGTGTGTCGAGCCAGCCGAACTCGAGAAGATTGCGGGTACCGTGCATCATGGCGGCATCGTGGCGGTCGTGCCGGCTCCGGTGCTGCGTGCACCGCTTCCGGCCGAGTTGAAATCATGGGTTGCCCGGCGCGCGCCCCTGCTGCTGCTCGACCGGATCGGCAATGCCCACAATCTGGGCGCCATCGCGCGCACGGCCGGCTTCTTTGGCGTGCCGCGGATCGTGCTGCCGCTGCACGCCGACTCGGCGCTTCCGGGCGAGTCGGCCCACCGGGTGGCGGAAGGCGGACTCGAGGCCGTCGAGATTCTTCGCGTGCCGGATCTGGCCGGTTTTGCCGCCCAACTGGTGGCGGCCGGTTACGATGTGATCGGCGCAGCGACGCGGGGCGGGCGTCCCGAGGCCGCCGCCCATGGGGCGAAACCTGTCGCGCTGGTGCTCGGCAATGAGGAGCACGGGTTGTCTCCGGAGGTCGCCGCCGCCTGTTCGCGGCTGGTCACCATTCCGGGCAGCGGTTCGGTTGAATCGCTCAACGTTTCGGTCGCTGCTGCGGTCCTGATGTGGGAGCTTTTTGGGCGGCGGCCCTGAGCATTTCCGCGTTGCGCCGCCGGGATTCAAGCGGAACGTGACCACGATGCGGCCATGAAGCTTTCCGGATCCAGTCTGCTCCTGCTCGAGGACGAACCGTTGTTGCGGCGCCGGATTGCGTCGTATCTCGAAAAGGACGGCGTCGAACTCACCCAGGCTGCAACGATTGCCGGCGCGCGCGAGGCCCTCCGCAACCTCAGCTTCGATTTTGCGCTCCTGGACGTGAACCTGCCCGATGGTCGCAGCCTCGCGTTGCTGGAGGAGAAGGCGATTCCCGCGAGCGTGGTCGTCGTCATCATGACCGGCGAGGGCGGCGTGGCGGGTGCGGTCGAGGCGATGCGGCTCGGGGCCTCGGACTACGTCGTGAAGCCGTTCGATCTCGACGAACTCGCGGTGCGGCTCGCGCGCGCGCGAAGGGACCGCGGCACCAAGCGCGGGCAGCAGCACCGGGAGGCACAGCAGGCCTCCGGAGAATCCTTCTTCTTCGGTTCGGCGCTCAAGAATGTAGAAACCCAGCTCGGCAAGATCATTGGAGCCGACCGCCGCGTGCAGGGGCCGCTTCCGCCCGTGCTGATCGAGGGCGAGACCGGCACGGGCAAGACCAGCCTTGCGCGCTGGCTCCACCGCCGCGGCCCGCGCGCCGACGGGCCGTTGATCGAGGTCAACTGTTCCGCCTTGCCGGAAGCGCTGGCGGAGTCGGAGCTTTTTGGGCACGAGCGCGGCGCTTTCACCGACGCGCGGGAGGCCCGGATCGGGCTCCTGGAGGCGGCCGAGGGCGGCACCCTTTTCCTGGACGAGCTGCCCAGCCTGTCACTCGCCCTCCAGGCGAAGCTGCTGAAGGCGATCGAGGATCGCACCATCCGCCGGGTCGGTGGAAACAGGACGCTGCCGATCGACGCGCGAATCATCGCCGCGACCAATGCCGACCTGCGCGAACTCGTGGCGGCGGGCCGTTTTCGCGAAGACCTGCTCCACCGGCTGGATCTGTTCCGCGTCCGAATCTCGCCTTTGCGTGAGCGGGGTGAGGACGTGATCACGCTGGCGGAGGCCCTGGTGGCGCGCGTTGCCAGGAATTACGGGCTGCCGCCGCGACCGATCCCGCCTCTGGGCCGAAAGCGGCTGACGGCCTACCACTGGCCGGGGAACGTACGGGAACTCGCCAACGAAATCGAACGCTCGCTCGTCTTCGATGACGACCAGCTCACCTTTTCCTCACTCCCCGTGGTGCCGACCGATTCGGGGTCGGCCGTGGCGGGTGCCTGGGTCAGCCCGGATTTTGAATTGCCGGAGACGGGTTTCTCGCTGGATACCGCGATCGACGCACTCATTCAGCGCGCCCTTGCCCTCTCGGGCGGGAATGTTTCAGCCGCTGCGCGGCGGCTGGGTGTCACCCGCGACTACATTCGCTACCGGCTGAAGGACACAGCCAAAGGTTCGGAGTGATGGTTATCATTGCGACCGATGCAGAAATTGGGACCTACACCCACGCTTTGCCGGCCCCACTTGGGTGAAAGCTCCCAACCGGGACCGGGCTTTCCCGGGGGTTAAATTCGCAAGAGTCTAAATACCAGCATCTAGTCTTCGGCGCAGGATGTGGCACGCGGGTTGCGATATTCCGGGCGAACTAAAAACGGTCCATGAAACACATCAATCGACTCCTCATCCTAGCGGGCCTGGCGCTCGCGCTCCCGATTGGCCTGCAGGCGCAGACCACCGGCGATACCCCAACGACTGGCGACACTCCGACGACGGGTGACACGCCGACCACCGACGACACTCCGACGACAGGCCGGACTCCACCGGCAACCCCCCCGGGCAAGGACCGTCGTCACACCCCGAATCCAAGGGCCTCCGAGAATGCCCAGGCGGTGCAGGCGTTGCTGAAGACCTTCGACACCCGGCGGGATCAGCTGATGGCCCAGCGGAGAGAACTGCTGCAAAAGCTGGACTCCGCCGCGACGGAAGAGGAACGGAAAGCCATCCTCGAGCAGCTCCGGTCGGAGCAGCAGGTCCGCAAGGAAGAGCAGCGGACGCTCCGGCGCGAAATCGGCGAGGAACTGAAGCGGCTCCGTGAGCAGCGCAAGAACGGCAGCGGCGGCTGAGCGATTTCCTTCCGAAGCAATTGATTGCCGCAGGGCGGAGGCTCCTTTCCCCGCCCTGCGATTTTTCGTTTTCTGAATGGGCCTCCTTCGCATGTCACGAACCTGGCGAATCCAAGCAGTCCTGTTTCTCGCCTGGGCCGCTGCCGGCGCGGCGCCGCCGGATCCATCGGCGGCCGCAGCCGCACCGGAGCCTGCCGCCAGCGCCTCGCGACTCGAGATTCTCACGACCCTGCGCGGCTCGGTCGGCTGGCGCGACAATGTCCTGCTGTCACCCTTTGCTCCGCTGGCCCGGACCTTTGGCCGGGCCGAGGCCGACGTGTTCCTGTATTATCCGATTGGAGACAAGTGGGAGCTGGTCTCATTCCTGAGCGCCGACATCCTGAAACTGGTTTCTCCGCCGCCTGAGACGGACGGCGACGAACTCTGGTTCGGCCATGCTGAATTGCGGTGGCAGGGATCCGGGCGATTGAGCATGCGGCTGAAAGCCGACGGGTTTCTCGAGGACACGGTGGTGGATCTGTCGGAGACCGATGCCGTCCGGTGGGTGGCACCGGCGCGGGTCCGCGGCGGCTTCGCGACGGCGGTGGTGAGACTCCAACTGCCGGGCGGCTTCACCCTGGAGCCGCTGGTGCAGGTCAAACGGACCGACTACCGTGAATTTGCCGGCGACTTCGACGCGGTGAAGGCCGGGGGCCGACTGGTGTGGAGTCGAAGTGAGGCGCTGGAACTGGCCGCCAGCTGGTCCGGCCACCGGCGAAGTTATGCCACGCGAAACCAGTATTCGGCCGGCGGCCGTCCACTGGCGGGGACACGGCTGCGTTTCATCCAGCAGGAAGCCGAATTGCGGGCGGACAGCCGATGGACGGGTGGCGGCGAGTGGCACGCGGGCCTGGGCGCCGGCCGGTTCGAAAATCGCGACGAGGCCTCGGGATTCTTCGATTATGACCAGGACCGGGTGCGGGCGGTGCTGGAGTGGGAGGGTGGGCGATGGCGGGCACTCTTCGACGGCGAGGCGCGGCGAACCGACTATCTGCACCAGACTGTCGGTGCGGGTATCGCTCCGCCGGCGCGGATTGCGGATTCATTCGAGACGAAAGTGAGGATTGAGCGCGAGACCGCGGGCGGCTGGATCCTGTTCGCCGAGCACCGGTGGGAGAGGAACCGGTCCAACGAATACGGCTTCAGTTATCGCGCCAACACTGCGCTGGCGGGAATCCAGCGGGATCTGTAGTGCTCCTGCATGATCGGTGCGAACTCGAAGCCCCGCCGCGTGCTTCTGGCCGTGCTGCTGACCACCCTGGTGGTGTTTGGCATCCTGGTGGCGGGGCTGACCTGGCAGTTGCGCAGCCGGCTGCGGGAAGAGGCGCTTCGGCGGGAGGCGGAGGCTATCCAGTCCGTGGCCTTGCTCCACCTCGCCAATGCCTCGCCGGCGACAGAAATGGCCGCCGTGGTGGATCCCCTCGATGAGTTGCTGGCGGCAGTGATGGAGTCGTCACGGTTGCGGGGCGTGCTGGCGATCCAGCTTTTCGATCCAGCGGGTCAACTGCGGGCGGCGGAGCCGTTTTCGGCCGAGGCCGGCACGGCGGCACGCTGGTGGCGGGCAAACCTCCAAGCTCCGCAGGCCCGATTCGAGCCGCGGGGAGCCCTCGAGGAAGTCTATGGGCTGCCGGCGGAGGCGGGCGCGTTCCGCGTGCCGCTCCTGGACGTGGTCGTGCCACTTTATGCCCAGACTGGATCCGCTGCCCTGGGCGTGGCGCGATATTGGATCGATGGCGCGTCAATCGCCGCCGAGTTTGCCCGCACCGATCGGCGATTGTGGATCCAGGCGGGCATCGCCTACGTCGGTGGCGCCGCGATCATCGTGCTCGTTCTTGCCTGGGCGATGCGCCGGCTGTCGGAGGCGAATCGCCGGCTGCTCGACCAGAGTGCGGACCTTGCGCGCGCGAACCGGGAGCTTGATTTTGCGGCCAAGACCGGCGCGATCGGCGCGATCAGTGCCCATTTGATTCACGGGTTGAAGAGCCCGTTGAGCGGATTGGAGGGCTTCGTGGCCGAAAGCGCCCCGGAAACCGCCGACCCGGCACGAGGCGAAGCCTGGCGGCTCGCCGTCGATACCACCCGGCGGCTTCGGAGCCTCGTCAACGAGGTGATCAATGTGCTCCGTGACGAGGACACGGCTGCCGCCGGTTATCATGTGCCCGTCGAGGAAATCGTCATGGAGGCCCAATCACGGGTGGTTGTGGCGGCGCGAAATGCGGGCGTGAGCGTGGAGGCGCCGCCACCGTCGCGGGAGCTGGCGGTCGCGGGCCGGACCGGAAATCTTGCCCTGTTGATCCTGGAAAACCTGCTGATCAACGCAATCGAGGCGTCGCCACGAGGGCGTAGCGTCACGCTGCTGGCCCGTCGGTCTGATGAGAAACTGGAGTTTCTCGTGAGCGACGAGGGATCGGGACTGGCGCCGGACGTTCGCCGCCAGATCTTTCGGCCGATCCGCAGCTCCAAGCCGGGCGGGGGCGGCATCGGGCTGGCGATCAGCCATCAGCTTGCGCGGCACGCCGGCGGCAGTCTCGAACTGGTGGACAGCAGCGAGTTGGGCACGCGGTTCCGGCTCACGGTTCCGTCCGCTCCGCATGCGTAAACCAGGCGTGAACCTGACGGCCGGAAAACCGCTTTTCTCCGCTGCGACTTGCGCCGAATCGCTTCCCGGTCGAATAAATCGGCCGCCTATGCGAAATTCCCTGGGGTCCCGATTGCTCGCGCTGCGCCTCGCGGCCCTGCTCCTGCTTCCGATCGGTGCTGCAGAAGCCCAGCCGGATGGCGCCATGCGCTGGGCCGGCCCGTTCAGGACGATGTCGACTGCGGCGGCGGGCAATATCGTCGGCTCGCCGGCCGTCGCCCCTGACGGCACCCTGTACATCGGCGTCCAGGTCGGATCCGCGAGCAGCGCCTCGACCGCCGGAATCTTGTTCGCCCTGAATCCCGACGGTACGGAAAAGTGGCGGTTCGAGACGCCGGACTGGATCGATTCGACGCCGGCCATCGCGCCGGACGGCACGATCTACTTCGGTTGCTGGGACGGAATACTCTACGCCCTGCGTGCCGATGGCACACCCAAATGGACGTACCCGGTCGATGCCTACATCGCCTCGTCGCCCGCGATCGGCGGCGACGGCACCATCTACATCGGCGGAGGCACGACCCTGGCGGCGATCAACCCTGACGGATCCCTGCGCTGGACGTTTCCCGCACCCGATTGGATCGATTCGTCCCCGGCGATCGGGCCCGATGGTACAATCTACTTCGGCTGCTGGGACTTTTCGGTTTACGCGGTCCGGCCGGACGGGACGGAAAAGTGGCGGTACGCGACGGAATCCGAGGTCGTGGGATCGCCGGCGCTCGCCGCCGACGGCACGGTCTACATCGGCTCACGGGACGTGAACCTGTATTCGCTCAATCCAGACGGAACGCTCAAGTGGCGCACCGAGCTTGATGGGGGCATTGAATCGTCCCCCGTCCTGGGCCGCGATGGCACCGTCTACGTGACCACGGATGAAGGGCGGTTGCATGCCTTGGAACCATCCGGTGCGGAACGGTGGCGGTTTCCGACAACCGGCCAGACGGCCCTGAACCCCATCTATTCATCGCCGGCGGTGCGCGCCGACGGCAGCATCGTGTTCGGATCCAGCGACAATGCCGTCTTCGCCGTCCGGCCCGATGGCAGCCTGCTCTGGCAGTCGGCGCTGGGGGACTGGACCGACTCCTCCCCGCTGGTGACGAGCGACGGTTCGATCTACATCGGCTGCTCGGACAAGAGCGTCTACGCACTCGCCAGCGCATCGTCCGCGATGCTGACGGACTGGCCCCAGTTGCGACGTGATCCGCAACGGACGGGCTGGCAGCCCATGGGGACAGTTCCAGGAACTTCCGGCCGGCTGACCAACATGTCGATTCGGACCCTGGTCGCAACGCAGTTGGAAGAGCGGCCGATCATCGGTTTCGTCGTGGGCGGCACCGGTGGGCAGACGCTGCTGGTGCGGGCGGTCGGCCCGACCCTCGGCGACTTTGGTCTCACGGGCTGGCTGCCGGATCCGCAGCTGGCCGTCCACTCCACGCAGGGGCTGCTCGATCAGAATGACAACTGGGGGCTCGCCGCGAACGCAGCCCAGATCGCCGCAGTGTCGGCCACGGTCGGCGCCTTTCCCTTGCCGGAGGGCAGTGCGGATGCCGTCGTGTTGCGCGAGTTTGCGGCCGGACCCTACACGGTCCCGATTTCGGATGCTGGCGGTGCGACCGGCGTGGCCTTGATGGAGGTCTACTCAGCGGGAACGGGGTCTGGAACCCGGCTGGTCAACGTCTCGGCCCGGAGTGCAGTGGCTGGCGGCGAGAGCACCTTGATCGCAGGTTTCGTGATCGAGGGACAGAGCCGTGCGATTCTGGTGCGGGGGATTGGTCCCACATTGGCGGAATTCGGCGTGCCCGGCACGATGGGCAATCCGGAATTACGCGTGTATCGTGGCCAGCAGCTGCTGGCGGAGAATAATGACTGGAGCACGGCTCCGCTGGCCGCAGCGGCCGCTTCGCAGGGGAATCTGGTCGGGGCATTTCCGCTCGCAGCTGGCAGTGCCGATGCGGTGCTCCTGGTGAACCTGCCGGCTGGCATCTACACCGCCCAGGTGACGGGCGTGGGCGGCGAAACTGGGATCGCGCTGGTGGAGGTCTACGAGACACCTTGAATCCCGGCACAAGCCGCAGAAGAAGCCTCGGGAGCGGTGGTGAAGAATCTCCGGAGAATGCCGCAGGCATTTTTGTTTGGCAACCGGTCGACAATCGTACTCGCACTCGAGCGTTTGGAATCCAGATTACCTGGAACCGACCGGCTGCCACCCCATGAATCGTCGCTCCTTCCTCAAGGGCTCGCTCGCGGCGAGCGCGCTCACTACCACCAGTCTGCATATTCACGGTGCGAACAAGGCCGGCCGGAAATACCGCACCGCGCTGGTTGGCGCCGGCTGGTGGGGTGGCAATATCCTCGGCGAGGCCGTTGCCAGCGGGCAGTGCGAAATCGTGGGGCTTTGCGACGTGGATTCGCGCCAGCTTCAGGCCACCGCGGAAAAACTGTCCAGCCTTACGCGGGATCAGCCGCGCCACTATCGCGACTACCGCGAGCTCCTCGCGAAGGAGAAGCCTGAAATCGTGATCGTGGCCACGCCGGACCACTGGCATGCGCTCCCGATGATTGCCGCGGTCAAGGCCGGCGCGCACGTTTACGTGGAAAAGCCGATCGGCCACACGATCACGGAGGGTCGCGCGATGGTGAACGCGGCCCGGGCGGCGGGACGCGTCGTGCAGGTGGGCACCCACCGCCGCACATCGCCCCATGCCATGTCGGCGCGCGAGTTCATCCGGTCAGGCCGGGCGGGCGAGATCGGCATGATCCGCTGCTTCGTCTATTCCGGCGGAGGCGGGCCGGAAAAGCCGCTGCCCACCCAGCCGGTCCAGCCCGAGCTGGACTGGGACTTCTGGTGCGGTCCGGCGCCAACGCGACCGTACAACGGCGGCGATCCGCGGAAGTCCGGCGAAGCCTGGCGCGGTGCAATTCACCCGCGGGGTTTTCGGCAGTATCTCGATTATGCCAACGGCACGCTGGGTGACTGGGGGATTCACTGGCTGGACCAGGTGCTCTGGATCACCGGCCAGCAGGCGCCGCGAACCGTGTTCTCCACCGGCGGACGGCCGATCAAGCGCCCGCCGGTGCTGACGCCGGATGAGCAGACAAGCGATGCGCCCGATCACCAGGTTGCCACCTACGGGTTCGAGAATCTCACGGTGACCTGGGAGTCGCGGCAGTTCAGCGGCAACAACGCCGAAAAAGGCGAGCCGGTCGGCTGTTATTTCCACGGCACCAAGGGCACGTTTCATCTCGGTTGGCGCCGCGGGTGGACCTTTCATCCCGTCGATGCTAAGGAGCCGGTGCTGCACGAGGAGCCGCAGCTCAACGATCCCGACGGGCAGAACATCCGGGAACTTTGGGCCGATTTTCTTGCCTGCATCCAGAGCGGTCGGCGGCCGATCAGCGACATCGAGGAGGGGCATCGCTCCACGAACTGCTCGTTGCTCGGCATGATCAGCTACCGGCTGGGCCGCAGCCTCCGTTGGGATGCCGATCGGGAACAGGTGATCGGGGATCCCGAGGCGAACCGGCTGCTCCGCCGGGAGTATCGGAAGGGCTGGGAGTATCCTGGCGTCTGATTTGGAGTGGCTCTGAAGAGTGTTCCATTCTCGAAAGCTCGGCAATCACCTGCCGCGCCGTCGCATTTGCGCTGTCCAGCGGATAGTGATGTTAGGTCCCGCCTTGAGTGAATGAACTTAGCCTTATGAAAACTACTGCCAACGTCTCCGGAATCGACTTCATTGCAGCCAACCAGGAACAGCCATGATTACAGCCGTAGAAGCCCGCCGCTACCGTTGCCTGAAGTATGTGCGGAAGGATTTGGAGTCCTTCCATGTCTTGGTGGGGCCCAACGCCAGCGGAAAATCAACATTCCTCGACGTGGTCGGATTTTTGGGAAGGCTCGTCGCCGACGGATTGGATGCGGCGGTAAGGGAGCGGACGCAAAATTTCGAGGACTTGATATGGGGTCGGCAAGGAGACGGTTTTGAACTGGCGGTTGAAGCCCGTATACCGGCGGAACGTCTGGCCAAGATCCGTGATGGTTCCACCCGGGGATTCGACGCAATCCGCTATGAGGTCCAGATTGGGTTCGACTCCGCGACCGGGGACTTTGGGATCAACCACGAGCGCGCACTCTTCAAGAAGACGGTTTCGGTCCTCCCCGTGGAACGCAATGGCGTGTTTCCGTTTGCCCGTGAAGAACCGGGGACAATCATGAGCAAGCGGGCCGCCGGTCAAGAACGCTCGATTCTCACGAAGAAAATGGGCGGCAATGACAACTTCTATTCGGAAACCACTGAAGAATCCGGAAAGGGCTGGTTTCCTTCGATCAAATTGGGACCAAGGAAATCGGCATTGGGAAATCTGCCTGAGGATCAGGCGAAGTTTCCCGTGGCAACATGGCTGAAGGCATTCCTCAGCGAGGGAGTGCAGCCGCTAGTCCTAAATAGCCTGTTGATTAGACGGGCGAGCCCGCCTGGGCAGGGCAGGGTTTTTCGACCCGATGGTGCGAACTTGCCATGGGTGGTGAGCGATCTACAGAAGCGGAATCCCGATAGGATTCGAGACTGGATACAGCACGTCAGAACGGCCCTGCCAGATCTGGAGGGTGTGAGAGTCATCGATCGGCAGGATGATAGGCACTGCTATCTGGTCTTGCGTTACTCGGGCGGATTGGAGGTGCCATCATGGATGGCGTCAGACGGCACGCTTCGGTTGCTCGCACTCACCCTGCCGGCCTACCTGCCGGAGCTCACCGGTGTGTTTCTCATCGAAGAGCCGGAGAACGGCATCCATCCCAAGGCCGTGGAAACTGTGTTTCAGTCGCTCTCATCGACATACAATGCGCAGATTCTCCTCGCAACGCATTCGCCCGTCATTTTGAGCATCGCTGAACCTAGACAGGTATTGTGCTTTGCTAAGACCAACGATGGAGCCACAGATATCGTGTCGGGATCTGAACATCCGGCATTGAGGGATTGGCGCGGAGAGACGAATCTTGGGGTGCTGTTTGCCGGAGGAGTCTTGGGATGAGTGATGCCGGATTGAAGGCTGATTTGGTAGCGGTGGTGGCCGACAAGGACATGGAATTTGCCATGCGCGGCATCCTTAGTCGCCGGCGTGCACTGCAGATCCGGGAAGTCACGGTGGATATTTTTAGCCATCCGGAACACGATCCCGGATGCTATCTTCGTGCTCACACGTTTCTCGCTTCCATGGTGAAACGTTATGCCAAAGCGATCGTTCTATTCGACCGCGAGGGGTGTGGTGCGGAGCACAAAGGTCGGGAACAGTTGGAAATCGAAGTGGAATCCAAACTCGCGGATTCTGGATGGGCGGGTCGAAGCAAGGTCGTTGTGGTGGATCCCGAACTCGAGATTTGGGTTTGGAGCAATTCGCCCCACGTGGCGGAGATTCTTGGGTGGAAAGAGCAGCATGCAGCATTGCCCCGGTGGCTTTGTGAACGACAACTCTGGCGTGGTGGCGAAATTAAACCTCGTGTCCCGAAGGCGGCAATGGAGGTCGTATTACGCCACGCCGGTTTGCCGCGCTCAGCCTCGCGCTACCGCCAACTGGCTGAGAAAGTGAGCCTGGAACGGTGTCAGGATGCTGCGTTTCTGAAACTCAAGCAAACGCTGCGCGAATGGTTCGTATGACCGGGCCTATAACTCCGCTCAGACGGTTTCGCTCAGGTCCGGAGCCCGTTGGGCACCAGCGGGAGTGAGCGCAGCCGGATGCCGGAGGCGGAGAAGATGGCATTGCCGATTGCCGGCGCGATGCACTCGAGCGGCGCCTCGCTTCCGCCGGCCGAGGGCAGGTCCTTCCGGTCAAGCAGGACCACCTGCGGGCGCAGGAGAAAGCGAATGATTGCCTTTGAAGGAGGCAAGCGAAGGCTTCTGGTGCAACGTTCCTCCTGGCGCGCCGTCCTGCCATCCCCGAGGCCACGCGGCCCCGCAACCCGGCGGGCGGCAGGAGGCCGTTCCATTGTCCGCTCGTCATTTTCCTCACATGCCTGCTCTGACACCACTCCGGAACGTCACGCTTCAGTCATCTGTCCGCCGCGGCCTGTGCCGCGCGATTCTTCCCCTGATCGCCGTGGGGGCAACAACCCTCTCGGCCGTGGCCGGCGATGCGGCGGACCTGCCCCGGCAGGCCAGGGCCGCGGTCGAAAGGGCCACCGCCTACATGCGCTCGATTTCAGCCGAAGGCGGCTACCTGTGGCGCTATTCGCCTGATCTCAAGGAACGCGCCGGCGAAAACCCGGCCACGCCGACCCAGATCTGGGTCCAGCCGCCGGGGACACCGGCGATGGGCATGGCATTCCTGCGGCTGCATGAGGTGACCGGCGATCCGCGATACCTCGATGCCGCAAAGGCCGCGGCTGACGCACTGGCGGTCGGCCAGCTCGAGTCCGGCGGCTGGGATTACGTAATCGATTTTGATCCCAGGATGAGCGAGCGGTGGTATCGGCGGACCGACATCGGGAAGGTGCCGGCCGCGGCTGCCGCCAGGCGGAGAAACACCTCGACCTACGACGACAACACCACCCAGAGCGCGATCCGGCTGCTGGTCGCCGTGTCGGCGGCCAGCCAGGGCTCGAGCGAGCCGCGCGATGTCCGGATCCGCGAAGCCCGCGATTATGCACTGGAGAAACTGCTCGAGGTGCAGCGGCCCACCGGCGGCTGGCCCCAGCGGTGGAACGGCACTCCGGCGGATCCCAAGGATTTTCCCGTCCGTCCGGCCCGGTTCCCGCTGGACTATCCCCGCGAGCATCCGAAGGCGGACTACTACCCCTTCTATACGCTGAACGATCACACCCAGCGCGACTGCGTGATGACGCTCCTCGACGCAGCGAAGAAGCTGGACCGGCCGGAGTATCGTGCCGCAGCCCTCCGGGGCGGCGATTTTCTCCTGCTGGCCCAGCTGCCGGAGCCGCAACCGGTCTGGGCCCAGCAATACAATCCGCAGCTCGAGCCGGCCTGGGCCCGCGCCTTCGAACCGCCGAGCGTCTGTTCCAACGAGAGCGCCTCGGCCATGCGGCTGTTGATCGATCTTTACCTGGAAACCGGGGAGACCAAATACCTCGAGCCGCTGCCGCGGGCAATCGCCTGGTTCAAGCGCTCGGCAATCGCACCCAATACCTGGGCCCGGATGTGTGAACTGGGAACCAACAAGCCGATCTACGGCGATCGGGACGGCAGGATTCACTATTCCGTCGAGGAGCTCTCCCCCGAACGACAGACGGGTTATTCCTGGAAGAGCAGCTACGGAGTCCCGGACGTCATCGCCGAATACGAGGAGGTGAACCGGCTTGGGCGGGACCGGATTCTGGCGCGACGCCAGGCGGCGGAAAGCAGGGCCGTCGGGAACCGGGCCCGGCGGGCGGCAAGCCTCGAAGCGGATGTGCGCGCCGTCATCGCCGATCTCGATGCCCAGGGGCGCTGGATTGTGAATTTCCGGGGCAGTCCTCAAATCAGGACCGACACGTTCATCCGGAACGTGCGATTGATGGCCGATTATCTGGAGGCGGCCCGATAGCAGGCCACTCGGTGCAAACCGCAGCCGCAGGGGAGCGGCGCGAGCCGAAGCTCTCGGTCGGCGGTTGGCCCGTCTTTTTTTGACCGCAGCCGGCTTGGCGGCGCAGCTGCGGATGCGTGATTCAATGAACCGGAACGGCATTCAATACGGCGGGGGCACCGCATCCGCATCAATCCCGTTATTTGCGCGTACGGGAATCCTCCGCACGGTTTCTCCCATGTCCGCCCCTCGTCTGCTGCCAATGCTGCTCGTGCTCGCGCTGGTTCCCATGGGCGCAAGCCATGCGGCCGCTGCCGACGCGCCGCCCAGCCATGTCCAGGCCTCGCTAGTCGCCGCCGATGCTTCCATCCAACCCGGCCAGCCGCTGACCGTCGCCATCCGGTTTCTCCACGATCCGAACTGGCACACCTACTGGCTCAATCCCGGAATCGGCCTGCCGACCACGCTCGACTGGGATCTTCCGCCCGGCTGGTCTGCGGGACCGATCCAGTGGCCCGCCCCGATCATTCTCAAGGATCCCAATGGTAATATCGCGGGCAACGGCTACGAAGGCGAAACCTTCCTGCCGCTCACCCTCACGCCCCCGGGGAGTCTCCCTGCGGGCGGCACCATGGAACTGAAGGTCGGCGTGGACTGGTTGATGTGCGAGGCCATCTGCATCCCCGGCAGCGCCCAGCTTTCTCTGACACTGCCGGTGCGTGGCGGTCCGGCCGCTCCGGATCCGGCTTGGGGTGAAAAGATCCGCGCCACTCTCGCCGGCCTCCCGAGGTCGGATCCAGCGTGGAAGGTCGCGGCCGCCCGCGACGCGAAAGCCATCACGCTGAGCGTCTCCCCGGCCGGAATGCCGGTGCACACGCCTTCGAACCTGCATTTCTTCTCCGCCGATCAGCTCGTTGGTTTCGATGTTCCACAGCAGGTCGCGGCCGACGGTCGCGGCGGCTACGTGCTGACGCTCCAGGTTGCGCCGGAAGGGCCCCAGGATGCAAAGCGACTGGTTGGTGTGCTCACATCCGACCGCGGCTGGCTGCCCGGCGGCCAGCTGCGCGGGCTGGAGGTCGATGTGCCGTTTTCGGATACACCGGACATGAGGGGCCGCTAAGTCATCCCGGAGGGCCAACGGCCCGCTTCATCCGAGCCTGGGCCAACGGCCCAGGATTTCGTTCCAAACCATCTCAGGGCTGAAGGCCCGATTCATTGATTCGAACATTGGTGCCGATGGATCGGGCTTTCAGCCCTCCACGACGTCCAACGATATTCCTGGGCCGCTGGCCCAGGCTTCAATAAGATCGCGCCGTTGGCGCTTTGGAGCCCGAACGGCGCTATTCAGCGGCGTAATTGAATCCTGGCCACGCGGCGAGGCCCCGCATCCCCGACGAACGGGTGAATCACGGATTCATGGAGGGCCAGGCGGGCTCTGCCCCGGCCGCAACGTTCCGAACCTCGTACATGGAGGGCCGTGCTCCGTCACGGCCATTGAGATCCATGAGCTCCGCAGGACGTGTGTCACATTGGGTTTGTGGATGACGCGGAGGTCCTCCCTCCATGATTGGATTCTCGAATATGGATCCGAATTCGATTCGTAGGGGCGCAGTCTTGCCTGCGCCCGCATGCTGCATTGCTGAACGGCATTCGACGCGGCGAGGGCGCCGCATCCCCAACAAACGGGTGGTAGCGCCGGTTTTCAACCGGCGCGCGCCAGTCGGAGACTGGCGGTACGGGTCGCGGCTGCCGTCGAACGGGTGAATTATCCAGGCTGGCCGGCACGTCGTGGCGCCAGTCGCCGAATGCGCGTTACGCGCCCACCGGGTGCCAGGTGGTCTTGAATTCCACGAACTGCCGGATCGGCTCGAGCCCCTGCGCCTCGTCACCCCACCAGTCGATCTTCCCTCCTTCGCCCGGATCGACGAAGTGCACGCGCTTCACGCTCTCCGCGGCCCCCAGCCGGATCGCCTTCCGCTCCTCGGCCGTGGCCACGGCGCTAATCCCGCGAAGATGGGCATGCGTCGCGAAGGTCGGAATCAGCTCCTTCCGGAAACCGGTGAGCAGGTTCACCACGCCGCCCGGCAGATCACTGGTCGCCAGCATCTCGCCGAGCAGTATGGCCGGGTAGGGCATCTTCTCCGACGCCAGCGCAACGACCGTGTTGCCGCTCACGATCAGGGGCGCAATCAGCGAGATCAACGGCAGCAGGGGAGGGCGGTCGGGTGCAATCACGCCAATCACCCCCATCGGCTCGCTGACCGTGAAGTTGAAATGCGGTGACGCCACCGGGTTGACGCTGCCCAGCGCCTGTTCGAGCTTGTCCGCCCAGCCGGCATAGTAGACCAGCCGGTCGGCGGCGACGTCGACGCCACGGGTCGTGTTCTCGCGATCGCAGCCGAGCGTCACCATGAGGTCGATCATCTCCCCGCGGCGCGCCTCGAGCATCTCGGCCAGCCGGTAGAGGATCTGGCCGCGGTTGTAGGCCGTGCGCTTCGCCCAGCCCGGGCCCGCCTTGGCGGCCGCCTCGACCGCGTTGCGCAGGTCCTTGCGCGTGCATTGCGGGATGTTGGCGAAGAAGTTTCCCGCCGCATCCGTCACGGGAAACGTGCGCCCGCTCTCCGAGCGGATGAATGCGCCGCCGACGTAGGGCTTGGGGGTCTTGGTGATGGGAAGTCGGGACATCGTGCGAGTGGGCAGGTTGGAAAGTTGGCAGGTTACAGCTGCGAAATCAGCGCGTTGTCGGGTTTGGAAACGGGGAACTTTTGCACCTGCAAACTTCAAACCGGCGCAAGCCGCGTGTAGTCGAGCAAGCCGTGCCGGCCGCCTTCCCGGCCGAAGCCGGATTCCTTGTATCCGCCGAAGGGCGACGAGGGATCGAACCGGTTGTACGTGTTCGCCCAGACGACGCCCGCCTTGAGCGCGGTCGACAGCTTCAAGATCCTCGAACCCTTGTCCGTCCACACTCCGGCGCTCAGCCCATAGGCCGTGTTGTTCGCCTTCTCGATCGCCTCGTCCACCGTCCGGAAGGTCAGGATGCTGAGGACCGGCCCGAAAATCTCCTCGCGCGCAATCCGATGGCTCATCGTCACGCCGCTGAACAGCGTGGGCCGGAAATAGTATCCCTGCGCCGGCAGCCGGCACGGCGGCTGGAACATCTCCGCGCCCTCCTTCACCCCGCTCGCCACCAGCCGCCGGATCTTCTCCAGCTGCGGCTTCGAGTTGATGGCGCCGATGTCGGTGTTCTTGTCCATCGGGTCGCCGACGCGCAGGACGTTCAGCCGGAGCTTCAGCTTCGCGAGCACCCGCTCGGCGATCGGCTCGTGCACGAGCAGCCGCGAGCCGGCACAGCAGACATGACCCTGATTGAAGAAGATTCCGTTCACGATCCCCTCCACCGCCTGATCCAGCGGCGCGTCGTCGAACACGATGTTGGCGGCCTTGCCGCCCAGCTCCATCGTCATCTTCTTCTCCGTCCCGGCGAGTGAACGCATGATTGCCTTCCCAACCTCGGTGGAGCCGGTGAACGCAACCTTGGCCGCAACTGGATGCGCCATCACGGCCGCTCCGGTCTCGCCGGCGCCGCAGACGAAGTTCACCACGCCCGGCGGCAGCCCGGCGTCCTGGAGAATCCCGGCGAACTTCAGCGCCGTGATCGACGTGGTCTCGGCCGGCTTGAGCACCACGGTGTTGCCTGTCGCCAGAGCCGGGGCGACTTTCCAGGCCAGCATCAGCAGCGGGAAATTCCACGGGATCACCTGCCCGACGACGCCGAGCGGAGCCAACTGCCGGCCGGGGGCCACGTACTCCAGCTTGTCCGCCCAGCCGGCGTGATAGAAGAAGTGCGCCGCCGCCATCGGCACATCGAAGTCGCGCGACTCCTTGATCGGCTTGCCGCCATCGAGCGTCTCGGCCACGGCAAACTCCCGCGCGCGATCCTGCAGCAGTCGCGCGATCCGGAAGAGGTACTTGGCCCGCTCGCGGCCCGGCATCCGGCTCCAGGTCGACTGGAAGGCGTCCTGAGCCGCCGCATACGCCGCGTCGACATCCGCACTGCCGGCCAGGGCGATCTCGGCGAGCTTCCGCTCATTGGCCGGGTTGATCGAGTCGAAGTATTTTCCGCTCCGTGGCCGCACGAACTGGCCGTTGATGAAGAGATCGTAGCGGGGCTGCAGCCTCGGGTCGGCGGTCTCGGGCGCGGGATCGAATTCCCAGAGGTCGCCGAAGATCAGCTCGGGCGCGGGCCGCCCGCGGCGGCGGGTGGAGCGGCCGGTTCGGGGGGATGAGGTCTTTTTGTTGATGGAAGGCATTTGAGGCTGCCCCTGAATCAGGCGCAGGATGCGCGATTATATTGGGTGGCCAGGTCCCCCTGACCGCCGCCGGGACCATTTTCATCAGCGCCAACGGCGCGTGCCACTCTCAGCCTGGGCCAACGGCCCAGGTGTTGTTGGTTAAGATTATCCCGAGGGCTGAAGGCCCGGCCCATGCATCGGGCCTTCAGCCCTCGAATGCCCATTCGTGCGATCCTGGGCCGTTGGCCCAGGCTAAAAATGTGACGGGCCATTGGCCCTTCGGCTGCGACCGTCCCATGGGTTCCCCTCGCGTGATTCATGATTTCGCCCGTTCAGTAACCCTCCGCGGCGTCGCTGAAGGAGTAGGGAGCCTGGTAGGCGCCGCTCTTCTGTTTCTCGATCTGGCGGAGCAGGTCGTTGAGCAGTGCGCTCGCCCCAAACCGGTAGCGCTCATTCGTGAGCCAGCCGTCGCCGAGCGTTTCCTTGACCGCAATCAGGAACTGCAGCGCCTGCTTCGCCGTCCGGATTCCGCCGGCGGGCTTCATCCCAATCGCGACTCCCGTGGCGAGGTAGTGATCCCGGATCGCCTCCAACATCACCTGGTTGTTGCCCAGGGTCGCATTGAGCCCGGTCTTGCCCGTGCTGGTCTTGATGAAGTCGCCCTCGCGAATCGCACCCATCGCGAGGAAGGAAGCCGCGCGAATGGCATCGTAGGTCTCCAACTCGCTCACCTCCAGAATCACCTTCAGCACACACCGGCCGCAGGCCTCGACCACGGCGGCAATCTCGTCCTGCACCGCGGCAAACTCCCCAGCGAGAAACGCGCCGCGGTTGATCACCATGTCGATTTCGTCCGCGCCATCCGCCACCGCCGCGCGCACCTCCGCGAGCCGGGTCTTCAGCGGCGACTGCCCGCTGGGGAAGGCGGTAGCGACCGAGGCGACCCGGACCGGCGTGCCCTCGACGTGTCGTTTCGCGTGCCGGACCATGGCCGGGTAGACGCAGACCGCGGCGACCGGAGGAATCTCCGGATCGTCATGCGGGTGGATCGCCTTCTGGCAGAGCGAAGCCACCTTGCCCGGCGTGTCCTTGCCCTCGAGGGTCGTGAGGTCGACCATCGAGACCGCCCGATTCAGCCCCCACAACTTGGAGCCCTGCTTGATCGAGCGGGTCGTGTATTTGGCCACCCGCTCCTCGATCCCCACGCGATCGACCGTACCCACCTCGTCAAAGAGGCGGCGGAGCGCGGCGGGGGTCGAAGTGGCGGGCATGCGGCAACTATCGGACCGGCCGGCCTGAAAACAATTGAAAACCAGCCGGGGCTGGCGGTCCAAGCTGGCATGGTGTCGCCCCATCGAGATTCACATTCCCAAGATCGCTCGATTCCACGTGGGTGGAGCCGCGACGGCCTCGTCGCGGAAGATGCATTCTGAAATGGATTGAACGCGGCGGGGGTGCAGGATCCCCAACATATGGTGGCACACCGTCAACGCGGCGGGGCGCCGCATTTCCAAGAAACGGGTGAATCACGGATTCATGGAGGGCCGTGCTCCGTCACGGCCAAAGAAATCGATGGGCTGCGCAGGATGATTTTCCCAACGGGTTAGTGGACGACACGGAGCCGGTTCGACGGGCTCACGGTCCCGAGCCTGCCGAGGGAGTCGTCCCTCCAGGATCCTGCTTTCGAATCCCACGATCCCATTTGATTTGCGGATGACGCGGAACCCGCGTGGCAATCGGGCGTCGACTTGGAGACCTTCTGGTCCATCAACGCATGCCTTCGCCAAACATGGAAACCGTGTTCCGGTCCACCATCGCCTTCGCCACGGCGCTGGCGGCGCTGACCACCGCGGCTGCGGAGTCGCCCACCGAGGCGGCACCGGCGGTCGCCGGAACCCTTACTGCGCCGCCGCGCAACGAGACCAGCGGGCTGACGACATCGCACCGCAGCCCCGACCTGCTCTGGCTGCTGGAGGACAGCGGCGGGAAGCCGCGTCTGTACGCGGTTTCGAATACGGGTGAACTGCGGGGCACCCTGCTCATCCTGGGCACCGCCAATACTGACTGGGAGGGTCTTGCCTCCTTCGAGAGGGAGGGAAAATCATGGCTGCTCGTCGCGGACACCGGGGACAACGACGCCCGCCGCGAGCACACCTGGCTGCATTTGATCGAGGAACCCGACCCGGCCCACCTCAGCCCGCAGGGCGACCTAAGCGCCCGGCCGGCCCGCTCCCTCAGGGTCCGGTACGAGGATGGCCCGCATGACTGCGAAGGCGTCGCCGTGAATCCCGCGGACGGGATGGTTTACCTGCTGACCAAGCGCGAAGCCCCGCCGCGGCTGTATCGGGTGCCATGGGACGCCACCGATCGAATTGCAGTCGCCAAATTCGTCGGGTCGGTCCCGCACGCGGCGGTGCCCATCCTGCCCGGTGTGCCGCTCGCGCAGCTTTTCGGCCGGATGCGCGGATTCATCTGCGGCCTGGATTTCGCACCCGACGGCACCGCGGCCGTGGTCCTCACCTATGCGGATACCTGGTTGTATCCGCGCGACGCTGGGGAGACCTGGCCGGAGGCGCTGTCGCGTACGCCCATCCGGCTCGCCCCGCACCAGCTGCCCCAAGCCGAGGCCGTCGGCTTCTCCCGGGACGGCCGCAGCATCTTTGTGGCCTCCGAATCCAGCCGCACGCTGCTGCGCTATGCGCGGGAGTGACCCGGATGTTTCCCGACGCGGCAGCAGACAGGTAATTGCGGGCATTGGACTTTGCCCCTTGAACCTGACTCCGCGCCGCGGAACCCCTCCCGGCTTGCGCCAACTGCCGCGCCGCCCTTTGCTCGCGGCCACATGTCAGCCCGCGCATCGACACCCGAATCGCACCCGCATGGCGAGGTGGTCATCCGCACCATTGCCATGCCTGCCGATGCCAATGCCAACGGCGACATCTTCGGCGGCTGGCTGATGTCCCAGATGGATCTGGGCGGCGCAATTCTCGCCCGCGGCACGGCCCATTGCCGGGTCACGACAGTCGCCGTCGACGGCATGTCCTTCCTGCGGCCGGTGAATGTCGGCGATGTCGTCACCTGTTACGCGCAGCTCCTCGGGATTGGCCGGACTTCGATGAAAATCCGCGTTGAGGCGTGGGTGCAGCGCTTCGCGGACACGACCCTGATGCACGTCACCGAAGGCATGTACACCTACGTCGCGATTGACGAGTCCGGCCGGCCGCAGCCGGTGAAGCGTTAAGCAGTCGCTGCGAAGCCGGGGCGAGCCCATTCCTTCTGCACTTCCTTTTTCCCCGAAAACCGGCCTCCATTCGCGCTTGTCCGCCGGTCATCGTCCCTAGTCCCTCGTCCTTTGTCCCTGGTCCTTTGTCCCTTCTCCTCCCATGAAAAACCTGCTCCGACTGCTGCCCTTCCTGCTGCTCGTTCTCTCTCCGCTCGCCGCTGCCGATGCCAAGATCATTGCCGCGGTTCAGGCCGCCGATGATGCACGGATCGCCGCCACGAGGTCGGCCGATCGCTCCGCGCTCGAGGCGATCTATTCCGACGAACTCCACTATGCGCACTCCAGTGGTCGCGTGGATCGGAAGGCGTCGCAGATCGAGGGGATTGTGAACGGCGGGAACATCTACGAGGCGATCGAGTACCCGGAGCGGACATTCGAGTCCGTGGCGCCTGGGATCGTGTTGATGCGGGGCCGGGCGCTTTTTCACATGAAGGCCAAGGCCGACGGTTCGCGGCTGATCAACGACCTCAATTACCTGGCGGTCTGGCGCAATGAGAACGGCCGGTGGCGGTTCCTGGCCTGGCAGTCCTGCAAGAATCCGCCCGCCGCCGGCGCGAAGAAGTAGTCTGCGGCCGCCATGCGCCTGCTGATCGTCTCCGCCAGCCTGCATTCCGAGAGCTACAGCCGCACGCTCGCACGCGAGGCGGCCCGCGTGCTGCAGGAGGATGGCGTGCCCTTCAACCTCCTGGACCTGCGCGAGCTTCCGCTGCCGCCTTGCGATGGCGAGAAGGCCTACGGCCATCCCAATGTCGCCATCGCGAAGCAATGGCTCGCCGGCGCCGCCGGTGTGCTGATCGCGACGCCCATCTACAACTACGATGCCAATGCCGTGGTGAAGAACCTCATCGAGCTCACCGGCAAGGCCTGGGAGGACAAGGTGGTGGGTTTTCTCTGCTCGGCCGGCGGTGCCGGCAGCTACATGGCAATCATGAGCCTGGCCAACAGCCTGATGCTCGATTTCCGCTGCGTAATCGTGCCGCGCTTTGTCTACACGACGGGCGCATGCTTCGAGGGCGAGGCGATTCGTGATCCGCAAATCACGGCGCGCGTCGCCGAATGCGCCCGCGCCACCGTCCGGCTCGCCGCGGCCGTGAAAGCGGCGACACCCGCGGCGTGATCGCGGCCAAGAGCGCCAACGGCGCGGCATCGGAATTGATGCCGAACTCGGTTGCGGCTGCGCCCCCGCGGGACGGGTGATTGATTTCGAATGCGGGCGCAGGCAAGACTGCGCCCCTGCTACGACCGATTTCAGATTTCCGGATCCGATACATTCTCATGGAGCGGCGTCGCGGCAGGTCAGGTGGGACAGATCGGAACTTCCGAGAGTCCCCTCGGGCTTGGGCCTTTACCCGGTGCGGCGTAACCGTACTCTGGCGCCAATGGCTTCCACGATCGGAAAGCGTTTCGGCGGTGTGCTGAGCGACGAATTGCACGCACTGGAGGCGGAAGGCCATGTCCGCAACTTCGCCGCGAACGAGGTGATTTTCTCCGCCGGCGATCCCGGTGACGGCTTCTACGTCGTCGAATCGGGCATGGTGAGAATTTCCGCCGTCGTCGGTCGCAACGAACCGCGGGTGCTCGCCCGGATTGGTCCCGGTGACTTCTTTGGCGAGATGGCGGTCGTGGATGACGCGCCGCGGAGCGCGACCGCCACGACGGAGGTCGAGACGAGGGCGTTCTTCCTCGGTCGGGACAAGCTGCTCCGGCTCCTCGAACAGCGTCCCAATCTCGCCCTCAACATCATCCGCGAATTCAGCGGGCGGATGCGCAGCCTCAACCAGAAGTACGTCGACGAGATCGTGCAGGCGGAACGGCTGGCCGTGATTGGCCGGTTCGCCGGCACGATCGTCCATGATTTCAAGAATCCGCTGACAATCATCGGGCTCGCGGCTGAGCTGGCTTGCAGCGACGACACAAGTCCGCCGATGCGATTGCAGGCCCAGAACAAGATCACGCGGCAGGTCGAGCGGATGACAAACATGCTGCAGGAGCTGATCGAGTTCACCAAGCCGAGCGGCCAGCGTCCGAAGCTGCGGCGGCTCGATTTTTCGCGGTATATGAATCCGCTGGCGGAGGAAGTGCGGCCGGAGGTTGCGGAGCGCGGAGTCAAACTTTTGCTCGAGAATCCGCCGCCGAAGGTCCAGGTGCACATCGATCCCCAGCGGCTCTCGCGGCTTTTCTACAATTTGCTGAACAACGCGGTTGATGAAATGCCCGAGGGCGGCCGGATCCTGCTGCGGTTCGCCGAGCGGGACGACGCGCTGCAAATCGACATCCAGGACACCGGAAGGGGCATCGCACCGGAAATTGCGGAATCGCTCTTCCGGCCATTCACGACGCATGGCAAGCAGCACGGCACCGGGCTGGGCCTCACGATCTGCCGGAAGATCGTCGAAGATCACGGCGGCCGGATCTGGGCCGCGAGCGTTCCCGGAAAGGGCGCCACGTTCTCGTTCACGCTGCCGCTCAGCCCGGCCGAAGACTAGGGCTTGCAGGGGCGCAGCCTGCCCGTTCGGCCAGCCTTCGGAGGGCAGACCGTCACGGCCACAACGTTCCGAACCTCGTACATGGAGGGCCGTGCTCCGTCACGGCCAATGAAATCGATGGGCTGCGCTGGATGCGCTTCACATTCCGTTTTGTGGACGACACGGAGCCGGTTCGGCAGTCTCACGGCCCCGTCGAGGGGGTCGTCCCTCCATGAATCAGTTTCGAGTCCAGGGATCAGAATTGGATTCGTAGGGGTGCAGTCTTGCTGCGCCCGCCGATCGCAATGCGGAACGGGTTTGAACGCGGCGGGGCGCCGCATCCCCAGCAAGCGGGTGAATCACGGAATCATGGAGGGCCGGGCTCCCTCCTTCGCTGAAGCTACGGCGGGCCGGCCGCCCCGGCCGCAGGATCCCGAACCGCGGCTTGCCACACCGAGGACCGCACCTACGCTGCGCGTCCCCATGACCCACACCCGGCCTGTTCGGGCGCATTTTCGTGCCCATTTCACTCCCCGCCATCTGTCGTCTGTGGTTGCCGCCGCCATCCTTCCGGCTCTGCCGATGCCGGCGCCGACTGCCCGCGACTGCAACCACCGCACTAAATGGGGGTTTCTCCGGCTGGTATCGGTTGGGTTGCTGTCGGCCGGTGCGCTCTGGGTTTCACCCGCCATTGCCGCGGACATCGACGACGACGAGGAGCCAGCCGCAACGACCGCGAAGGGACAGGTCCATAAACCAGGCAGCCGAGTTCCTGAGCCCGAGATCGCTCCCGCCTCGGACGAGGCCCAGCTCGCCGTGCAACGGATGCAGGTCCCGCCGGGGCTCGAGGTAAAGCTCTGGGCCGCGGAACCGATGCTCGCGAATCCCGTAGCCTTCAACTTTGACGAACGCGGCCGGATCTTCGTCGCCGAAACCTATCGCTACCGGTCCAGCGTCCTCGATATCCGCGACTACATGTGGATGCTCGAGGACGAGCTTGCCTGCCGCACGGTCGAGGATCGCGCCGCGCTCATCCGAAAGGCCTTCGGCCCCGCCGGCGAAAAGGAACTCTCCATCGAGGGGGAGATTCTCCGGTTGCTCGAGGACACCGATGGCGACGGCGTCGCGGATCGCTCCGAGATTTACGCCGATGGCTTCAACTCGGCACTCGACGGCATCGCCTCGGGCGTCCTCGCGCGCCGCGGCCAGGTGTGGTTCACGAATATCCCGAGCCTGTGGCGGTTCACTGGCGCCAACCGCGCGGAGACCCGCGCCGAAATCAGCACCGGTTACGGCGTCCGATTCAACTTCACCGGCCACGATCTTCACGGGCTCGTCTTCGGCCCCGACGGGAAGCTCTACTTCAGCAATGGCGATCGTGGCGCGACCGTCAAAACCAGGGAGGGCGCGGTCATCGACACCGCCGACATGGGCGCGGTTTATCGCTGCAATCCCGATGGATCGGAAATGGAACTGGTCGCCTGGGGTCTCCGCAATCCGCAGTCGCTGCTCTTCACCGAGAACGGGGATCTGTTCACCGGCGACAACGACTCGGATCAGGGCGACGAGGAGCGGCTCGTGCACGTGGTCGAGGGCGGCGACAGCGGCTGGCGGATTGGATACCAGTTTGCGCCGCTCGGCCGGGCCGGTCCCTGGAACACCGAAAAGCTCTGGCACCCGCGGCACAAGGGCCAGCCGTCTTACCTGCTGGCGCCGCTGGCCAACATCGAGGATGGCCCGTCCGGCATCGCATATTATCCCGGCACCGGGCTGAACCCATCCTACCGCGGCGCGCTCTTCATTACGCATTTCAAGGGCGCCGTCACGCGCAGCGGAATTTTCACCTATCGGCTCGAGCCGAAGGGCGCGAGCTACACGGTCAGCGATTCCGAGCCCTTCCTGACCTCCGCGTTGCCGACCGACGTCAAGTTTGGCCCCGACGGCCGGCTCTATATCTCGGACTGGGCGGAAGGCTGGCCGAAATCGAAACGCGGCCGGATCTACGCGATCTCGGATCCACGGCATGCCGGCGATGCGATCGTGAAGGAAACGCAGCAGCTGATCGGAGGTGACTGGACGCGCCGCAGCGCCGACGAACTCGCGCGGCTGCTGGGCCACGCCGACTGGCGGGTCCGGCTCGAGGCGCAATTCACGCTCGCGGAGCGGGGGGGCAACAGCATCGACCTGCTGGCGCGGGTCGCCGGGACGCCGGCCGCGCCGACCGGTGCGCAGGCGCTGGCGCGCCGCCACGCGGTGTGGGGACTCGGCCAGATTGCCGCAAAGAATCCCGCCGCGCTCGAACCGCTGCGATCGCTCGTTGGTGACTCCGATCCGGAGATCCGGGCGCAGTCGCTCAAGGTGCTCGGCGATCGCCGCGCCGCGGATCAGGCCGACGCCATGATCTCGGCACTTCGCGACCAGAGTAATCGCGTGAAATTTTTCGCCGCCCAAAGCCTCGGCAAGATCGGAGCCGTCCGCTCGCAACCGGATCTCGCCGGCCGTGCCATCCCCGCCCTGTTCGCCGCGCTCGAGGCGAACAACGACAGTGACAACTACCTCCGTCACGCGCTCGTGATGGGACTCGTCGGCATTGGCGACGGCCGCGCGATCGCGGCCGCGCGTTCCCACGAGTCCCGGGCCGTCCGGCTCGGTGCCGTGCTCGCGCTCCGCCGGCTCGGCCGTGCCGAGGTCGCGCAATTCCTTGCGGATGCCGATTCGCTGGTTGCCCGCGAAGCCGCGATTGCGATCAATGACGCGCCCATCAACGAGGCACTGCCGCAGCTCGCGGATTTGCTTGGCCGGCCAGGCAGGGATGAGTCCACGATGGTCCGCGCGATCAACGCCCACTTCCGGCTGGGCCAGCCTGCCAACCTCGCCGCCCTCGTGCGCTTTGCCACCCGGAATGACGCGCCGGCGCCGCTGCGCGCCGAGGCGCTGGCGCAGCTGGCTCTCTGGCCGGAGCCGCCGCAGCGCGATCGGCTGGTTGGGATTTACCGGCCGCTGCCGGTCAGCTCCCGGGACCGTGCCGCAGTGATCCGGGCCCTGGAGCCGGCGATCTCCAGCCTGCTGGCGGCGCACACGCCCGCGCCGGTGAAAACCGCGGCATTGGAGGCATTGCAGCAGCTCGAGGTTGCCGGCGCGGCCGACACGCTGTTCGCCGTCGTCCAGGACGATCGTCACGATCCCGAAACCCGGGCTGCAGCCCTTCGCGCTCTCGATCAGATCAAGGATCCGCGGCTCGCCGCTGCCGTGGCGGCAGCAAGCGCTTCGCCCGCCGCCGCGCTGCGGCTCGCCGCCCTCCCGATTTCAACCCGCCTCGCGCCCGAGGCCGCTGCACCCGTCCTCGCGAATCTCGCCCGCCGCGGCGACGTCGCCGAGCAGAAGGCCGCCCTGCGATCATTGGGCCGGCTGCGCCACCCCTCCGCCGACGTCCTGCTGGCGGAGATGCTCGATGCGCTGGATCGCGGCGAGGTGGCGCCCGCAGTCCAGCTCGAGTTAATCACGGCGGCGAGCCGGCGCGACGCACCGGAAGTCAGGTCGCGGCTCGCCCGGCGCGAGAAGGCATTGGCCGCGGGTGGGGATCCGCTCGCGCCATTTCGCGTCGCGCTCGCCGGGGGAGATGTCGAGCGCGGCCGGCGGGTCTTTGAAACGCAGCCCGTGCTGGCGTGCATCCGCTGCCATCGGGCCGGCGGTGACGGCGGCGATGCAGGGCCGGATCTCGCCGATACCGGCGCGCGCCACAACCGCGAGTACCTGCTCGAGTCGATCCTCAAGCCGAATGCCGCGATCGCACCGGGCTTTGACACGATTGTGCTGACGCTGCGGTCCGGTGAAGTAGTGGCCGGCGTGCTCGCGCAGGAGAGTGCCGACACCATTTCCCTGCGCAACACGGAGAACCGGCTCATTGAGGTGAACAAGCGTGACATCGCGAAGCGCGAAGGGGCGCCGTCGTCGATGCCTGAGATTTATCAGACGGTGTTGACGAAGATACAGCTGCGCGACGTGGTCGAATTCCTGGCCAGCCTGAAGGAGCGGCCCGCCCGGATCGACGACGGCACACCCCGTGCGCTGCGCCAAGGCCCGCCGCCTGCGCCGGTGGGCGCCGGCGACTAGCCTGAATAAATCATGGGGATGCGGTGCATTTGCCGCATCAGTCCCATGTGAATCACGCAGGGTTGGGAATGCGGCGCTCGCGCCGCGGTGTTTTGACGCATGATTTTCAACCGAAGCGATCATTGTCGCCCGGTGTCTGCGATAATAGCGACCTGAAGCGCCAACGGCGCGACACCCTCCCAGCATGGGCCGACGGCCCAGGAACATCGTTGAATAGGATTGAGGGCTGAAAGCCCGATTCATCAGCTCAGATGTCCGGATCGATGAGTCGGGCTTTCAGCCCTGAGATTTTCGCGACGGATTCCTGGGCCATTGGCCCAGGCTGGGATGAAACGGGCCTTTGGCCCTCCGGACTTCCGGCCCTCCATAAATCTGGTTCTGTTCCAGGATTCCAGATTCCGGGTGGGATGACATTCATGAAGGGACGACCTCCGTGTCGTCCACAAACCCGATGGAAATTTCATTCTGGGCAGCGGATCGGCCTTCATGGCCGTGACGGAGCCGGCCCTCCATGTACGAGGTTCGGAACGTTGTGGCCGGCAGTCTCCATGCCCAAGGTTGACTCGTGTCCGGCCTTTGGCTCAACTGGCGCATCGCCCGTGCGCGGGCTCAACCGCAACCGCCAACCACGCGAAAATATGAACGAGAGTGTCCTTTCTCATCCCTCGCTCCCGCCGGTTGGCTTTGCCATGCGCCGATAGCCCGCGCATCCCTCGGTTTTCGAATGCAGGCCGCCCGATCGGGCGGCCTTTTTTCTTTACGAAAACACGTATCGTCCGCGTCCACCTGTCGCAATCTCCCGTCAATTTCTCCCTGCAATGACTCTATCCTCCCTGGGCTGGGATGATTTCTTCGCGCGCGGCTTTGCCCGCTTTACGGACGAGGGCCTCGTGCCTGCCCGCGTCACGCTCGAACACAAGAACGCCTATGAGCTCCTCACCCCTTCCGGCGAGCTCTCCGGATGCTGCACCGGCCGGTTGCTTCACATGGCCGGATCGCGGGCTGATCTTCCCGCGGTCGGCGACTGGGTGGCGGTTCGGCCGCGCTACGGCGAAACGCGCGCCGACATTCATGCCCTGGTCCCGAGAAGGACGGTCTTCTCGCGACGTGCCGTGGACGGATCGGGCGACCGCCAGATCGTCGCGGCCAATGTCGACACTGTGTTCCTCGTCACCGGGCTCGATCAGAACTACAGCCTGCGGCGGATCGAGCGCTACCTCACGGCAGCGTGGGAGAGCGGCGCGCAGCCGGTTGTCGTCCTCAACAAGGCGGATCTTCATCCCGATCCCGCGGCGGCCCAAGTGGAGGTCGAGGGCGTTGCCTCGGGCGCACCGGTTGTGGTCCTGAGCGCCCTGGCGGACGCGGTGGAATCCGGCGGACGCGACGGCTCGCCAGCCGCCGGGCTGGAGGCGCTTTCCCCATGGCTGCGGCCCACCACCACAGTCGCCTTTCTCGGATCCTCCGGCGTCGGCAAGTCCACCCTGATCAACCGGATTCTTGGCGGGGAGCACCAGCTCACCGCCGCGGTCAGCGCCGCGGTCGGAAAGGGGCGGCACACCACCTCCCGGCGGGAACTCATGGTGGCGCCTTCGGGCGTGCTGGTGATCGACACGCCCGGAATGCGCGAGCTGCAGCTCTGGGATCCGACACCCGCCGCGATCGATGCCTCCTTTGCCGACATTGCCGCTCTGGCGGCGCGCTGCCGGTTTCGCGATTGTGCGCACAAGGGCGAACCGGGGTGCGCGATCGAGGCCGCGCTCCGGTTGGGCGAGCTCGGGCTGGATCGCTGGCACAGCTTCCAGAAACTGCAGCGCGAGCAGGCCTATGTCGCGCGCAAGGCCGATCCACGGAAGGCAATCGAGCAGCGGGCCTTTTGGAAAAGGATCCACAAGGACTTTCGGGCCCGGCAGCGCCGCGAGGAGCGCGAGTAGCCCGGTGGTGCAGCCGCAGCCGGGTTCGGCATCGATTCCGGTCACCGAGCGCCCAGAGGCCGAGGTCATAGAAGGCCAAGGGCCCGTTTCATCCCAGCTGAAGCGGTAAGGAACCATTTGGGTGTAGGGCCGCCGCTTGTCGGCGGGCCGTTTTCAAATGCACCATGAGGCATGGCGGCGAGCGCCAGCCCTACACGTATTGGTTTCGTAAGCTTGGTTCGGAAATTTGGGCTCCACCGAATGGATGGGCTTCCTCCTTCGCTGAAGCTTCGGGATGTGAAGTGCTATCCCGCGGCGGGACGCCGCTGCCACTTGCGCTGCGCCCCTACGGCTGCAACCACATCGGTTTGACTGCCGTCACGGTGTTCCGAGCACGATTTCAGCGAAGCGGTTCATCCCGGATCCGCCATCCGAGCCCGCGTCATAGATGTATCCATACACCCGGACGCCGTCCCGGCGCGTGTAGACATTGCCGCGGACCCACGAGCCGAGAATGTTGGCCACCTGCAGCGTCGAGGGCTGCCAGCCTCCGTCATCGCGCGTGCTGAAGAGGCTGCGGGAGGATTGCTCGACGAAGAGCACGTGCACCGTCTGTCCGTCCAGTACGGCATCCGCCGCGGGCTGTTGCGAATCGACCGCATTCCGAACCACGTTGCGATCACTCACCTGAACCGCGGCGGTGGGCTCGCCGTGGTTCACGATCCGGCGCTCCCAGAGCTTTCCATTGGTCAGCCGGTAAACGATGATGACCGTGTTGGTCGCGGAATGGTACAGCAGCGGCAAGACAGCGCCGTATTCCGAGCGCGAGGTTCCCGCGCCGGTGGCGAGTTGCTGGCGAGCGGTCAGCGTCCCGTCAGCCAGGAACCGGCGGTACCAGATCGTGCCGTCGGTGCCATAGTAGGCGAGGTGGATGACATCGTTTGCCCCGAGAATCGCCTGCGGCCCGGCCTGGTTCGGTGCAAGCCCCGCATCGAGCGTCATCACCTGGCTCCAGACGCCCGCCGGCGAACGGATGCTGTAATGGATTTTCTCCTGACCAAGGTAGAAGGCGACAATGCTGCCGTCGGAGCGGACCGCCATCGATGCCGTCTGCGCGACCGCCGTGACGGTGCCGGCAAGTTCGCCACGAACATCCCATGTGTCCGGGTGCGTGGGGTGATCCGACGTGCGGAACGAATGATAGCGGGCCGACTGGGTGACCTGATGGATGATGTGGATCGTGGCACCGATCAGCCGCGAGTCGACTGACTCGAGATCCCGGGTGGGCGGCCGGTTGGCCCCGTCGACCTCGCGCCAGGTCCGGCCTTCATCGGTCGATTTCATCATCATGAATGCATTGTTCGTCTCCGTGGGCTCCATGATGAAGTACAGATCCCCATTGGACGCCTGCCAGGGACCGATCCGACCCGGGGTCTCCACGAAGGTCCCTCCGACATGCCCGGCAGGGATGGTGAGTGGCAGCGCCGGATTGACATAGGCGTCCATCGGCTCCCCGTCGTCCTCGACCATCCGGAATTCGAATGTGTCGCCCGCCGCATTGGTCACCGGTCCGTCGGCAAAGAGGCGCACCACGACCGCCCACTCGAATTCCCCGTGCGTGCCGTTCCCGGCCCACGAGGAGGTTTGACCGGCCAGGCTGATGCCGGCTCCTGCCGTGAACCGGGCCGGCGAACCGTCCAGGATGTTTTCGGTCGGTGCGCCATCCGTAAAGCCGGCGCAGCTCACAATGCTGACGCGCGGGGTGGCGGACTCCGGGTGCGGAAAATCCTGTACCTCCACATCCGTCCAGGAGACTTCATTTCGTCGATACTGGAGCCGGAACTGCCGGGCTCCCCCGAGGATCGACTTCCATTCCACCTCGAACCGGATCCGGAACGGCCGGTCGGCGACGATGGTGACGTTCTCGTTCAGCGCCCCTGCCCAGCCGTCAGTCGAGTTCAATGTCGCGGCAAAATCCGATCGGACGCGGAAGCCCGTCTGGGCATTGCTCTGCGGTCGCACGGCAGGCGGGGTGACGACCTGGCCGGTCACGGTTTCTCCGTTGCGGATGATTTGGCCCGCATTTTCGAGGGCCGGCAGCAGCTCGCCGTGCGAGGAGGTTCCCGTCTCCATCGAGACGGACGGCGCCTCCGCAATCGTCACGGGTTTCGCGTTCGGCTGCTCCAGGTTGCCGCCTGTGATCCGAATCTCGCCAGTGGCTATCCCGCCAGTCACCAGAAACGGCGTCGCCGTATCATAGGCGGCAACGTCATGGACGTAGACCGGTCCGGTGAAATTCACCTTCGGCGCGAGCAAGCCGGTGTTTCCGGTGACGGCGTAGAAACGGGCGTTGGCCGCGCGCACGCCGCCGAAGCTGCCGGCCGGGCTGGCGATGTTCAGCAGTGCCACATCGGCCACACCGTCGTAGTCCGCGCCAGTCTTGAACAGCGGATTCTGGTTGAGTGTCGGATGGTTCGATTCGGAAGGGGGTTTCGACAGATCGTATCCCCCGGTGGGATCGAAGGCGGTCATCCGGCCTACGCTGAAGATCGTGACGTTCGTCGTTTCGTCCGCGCCCGTGACGGTCATTGCGGCGTGGCCTTTGATGTACGCCAGTTCCTGGTTGTACTTGGCCGGGAATGCCGCGGCGGTCGAGGATTGCAGGATGATGGTCAGCGTGCCCGCGCCGGAGAATTCCACCTGCACGATGTCGTCATTGAGATCGATGAAGGAAGTTCGTGTCACCTGGCCCGGGTCCGCCCTCACGGCAGCGGCCGGCCCCGTCATGAGGATCTGATCGTACCAATTGCCGTTCGGATGCTGGATGTCGGCCCGGAATTCGTAGGCGTCACCCCAAACTTTTTGTGTCGATTCCAGCGATACACCAAGAAAAGCCGGCTCGGTGAACACGGTCATCCCGCCGGAAGTCACCGCCAGCGTGTAGCCGCCGGCGTCTGCCGGCTGTACATTTTGGATTACGAGGCTCAACGCCGTCTCCCCGTGAAGCGGCCGGTTGTCACGATACCATTGGAAGGTGGGCGCGGGCGACCCCTCGGCAACCTGGATCGTGGGCGTGAGGGTCCGCGTGCTGCCGATGGAAACCCCTTCCGACCCGGGCGACGTGACGATGGTCACGGCAGCGGCCAACGGCGGCAGGGCCGCGCATGCCAGCGCGGCGGCCGCGGCCAGCAGGTTCAGCCAGCGTTTCGCGTTTTCGGGAAAGAGAAGCAGCGGGAGCGCCCGCTGAGGGCATTGTCCGCTCGCAGACATCCCGCGTGCTACCGGGCATTCACGAATCGAGACAGCCATGGCCCGGGAACCGTCTCGCGACCAGGCAGCGCTGTCCATGCCAATCGACCCGCGCGAGTGCGGAGAACTTCGTTCACCACGCAGTGCAGGGGCGCAGCCTTGTCTGCGCCCGCATACCGCATTTGCGGAACGGATTGAACGCGGCGGGGCGTCGCATGCCCAACAAATCGATTCACCATGGATTCATGGAGCGGAACTGTATTCGTAGGGGCGCAGCCGGATGCGTCGCACAATGAATATTCGAGATGTCCTGAGGGCGCAGGCGAGGCTGCGCCCCTACGGATGTGTGGCTCAATGAATATCGAGATGTCCTGAGGGCGCAGGCACGGCTGCGCCCCTACGATGCGTGGCTCAATGAATATTCGAGATGTCCTGAGGGCGCAGGCAAGACTGCGCCCCTACGGATGCGTGGCACAATGAATATTCGAAGTGTCCTGAGGGCGCAGGCACGGCTGCGCCCCTACGGATCAAGAGGTTCCCATCAGGTATGAGCCCCGGAATGCGAACGGGATGCGGCTCCAGCCGAGGGCATCGCGGCCGGGCGGCCGGGGGGAAGCGGCCGCGGCTTGCGCAGCACGCTGTGGTTGACGACCCGCCGCTGGTCCATCGTCAGCGGCGGCAGGTCGGGCAGTGTCTCCATCCGCCCCTGCTTCAGCCACTCGCGCGCCAGCGCACGAAAGTCGTCCCAGCGCTCGGCGATGAACTGGTCGCGGCCGGTCATTGGTGCGCCGTCGCCGACGAGCGGGCCGGCAGCCGCCACCTGCCGCAGCAGGCTGCGCCACTCGGTGAGCAGCCGGTCGAGATCCCCCCGGCCGGCCGTCTCCAATCCATCGATGATTTCCCGGGCGCGGGCGCCCTCCGCCACCAGCGCCCGGATGGATTCGCTGGCGCCCGAACCGTACTGCACCGGGACGCCCTCGTGCAGCCAGCCGTCGATCGTCTGCCGCCGGTACGCGCGCTCGCAGGCCGCGGCGAGCCGTCCCAACCGGCGCGGATTGGTGCCCGAGAACCGGGCACCGGCCGACAGGTTCGCCGCGTCGAAGAGCAAATCGTCGAGCGGGTAACGGCGATCCTCGAGCGCCGCCGCCAGGCCCAGGCCCTCGGGTCCCAGGAAGAAGGATACGATTTCGCCCCGGACCGTCAACTGGAGCCGGCGGTCGAGCACGCCCGTGCGCTGCCATTGCCAGAGCAGCGTCGGCTGGGGCGGGATGGCCAGGCAGGCAGCACGATGAACGCAGGTGCGGCAGCCGGCGAACGGGTTCCGCTCGCGCCGGACCAGCCGGGCCCTGCCGGTGTCGGTGTGCTCGTCACAGGGGAGCGTGTCCGCCGGCAGGCTGGTGCCGGGATCGAGCCCGAGCGGAATCCGTTCGGTCGTGAAGAACCGGGACGCTTCGGTCATCGCCAGTTCGCCGGCATCGCGGCCGGCGCGGAGTTGGCGGAGGAAAAAGGCCCAGGGCAGCGCGGGCGCGCGTTTGAGCCGGAGCGGTTCGGCCCGCCGCATCCGGGGAGTACTGCTGCTCACCAGCACATAGCCTGCATCGTCAAGCCCGCGGCGGCCCGCGCGGCCAATCATCTGGAGAAGCTCATGCGGGAGGATCTCATGCTCGAGATGATCATGCCGGTAGCTGTTCGCCGTGATCAGCACGGAGCGGAGGGAAAAGTTGATTCCGGCGCTCAGACCCAGCGTGGCGACGACGGCGCGCAGCTGGCCGGCTTTCGCGAGCGGCTCGATGATCCCGGCCCGCTGGCCGTAGCTCAGTCCGCTGTGATGGTAGGCCACCCGCGCGCGGATGAGCCGGGCCAGCGCCGGCCCGCAGAGCTGCTCCTGCTCCGGCGTGAGGGTGAGCGGCTCCGCCAGCGGCAGCTCGCGCGCAAACTGCCGGGCGAGCCGCTCGGCATCGCGGCGATGGGGCGCAAACACCAGCACCGGGCCCATGCCTTCACGCAACGCACCCGCAACCCGGCGGGCCCAGAAGCTCTCGATGCACCGCGGCAGCCCGTGCACGAGTTCGTCCACCTCGATTTCTTCCAGCTGCACCGGGCGTTCCCGATGCTGGATCACCACGGCTTCGCGGCCTAGCCGACCCAGCCAGCCGGCGACCTCATCCGGGTTGGCGACGGCGCCGGAAAGCAGCAGCAACTGGAGCCGGCGCGGCGCCGAGAGCAGGACGCCCTCGTAATGATTGCCCCGGTGGGCGTCAGCCAGCCACTGGTACTCGTCGACCACCAGCAGCTGAAAGGGCTGCTCGCCCGGATCGCGGCCGGGATCCGTGGCGGCCGGATCGCGCATGATGTGGCCCTGGACCGCCTCGAGGGTCGCAACCACCAGCGGGGCACCGGGATTGACACAGAGATCCCCGGTCATGATCCCGACATTCCAGTCGCGCGCCCGCCATTCGGCGAACTTGTCATTGGCGAGGGCGCGCGTCGGCACGGTAAAGAGGGCGCGCCGGGAAAAATTGGTCTGCTCCGCCCAACGCTCGAACACATAGGTCTTTCCGGCGCCCGTGGGCGCGTCGACGATCACATCCTTCCCAGTGCGCAGCGCTGCCAGCGCCAGCGCCTGCCAGCGATCGGGAAGCATGAGTTTCTGCAGACCGGCGAATGCGTCGGAGAGCACGCGTGCACCGTGAAGCGTTGCGGGCGCCGGGTCAAATTGACGGATGAGTCGGGCCTTCAGACTTGAGATCTGCGCGACGAAATCCTGGCCGTTGGCCGAGGCTGGAATGAAAACGGGCCCTTGTCCCTCCGGACTGACGGCCTCCCTCCCATGAAATTTTTCCGGGCTAGAACGCCAGGTGCGAAGCGTGGACCGCACGCTCATCCGGCGTGCGCAGCTCACGCCAGCGGGTGATGCCAAAGGGAGAACTCGCGCTCCAGTTCGCCAGCGACTCATCATAGTGGAAGGCGGCATTGCCGGTGATCGTCACGTGCCTCCCCACGGCGGCGCCCATGACATCGCCGTTGCCGTTGATTCGGATGTTGCCGTTCGGGGCGTAGATGATGCCGGTCAGCGCGCCATTGCCGGCGATCTGGATGTCCTGGGCAATGGCGGCCGTGCTGGTGCCCCAGAGCTGAAACGTATCCGGACTGTCGTTCTCATTGAACAACCCGTTGCCCGCGATTTTCACGTCGCCCTCGGTATAGATTCGGAGCCGCGAGCCCGGCGTGACCGTAATCATCTTGGTGCCGGTGAGATCGATCGCGGGCACGCCGGGCCCAGCCGTGAGCACAAGGGTGACGTCGCCCTGGATGGTGATGCTGCCGGTCAGCTGGGGCGCGCGCCAGGTCGTGGTGGTGCCGGCGGTGCCGAGGGTGGCGCCGAGGCTCGCCAACACGGTGCCGCCCGTCGGATTACTGATCGGGTCGAGGTTTGCCGTGAAGTCCGTCGCGATGCTGGCCGGATCCTTCACGCCGCTCGCAGTGCCGAACGGACCGACACGGCCGTTGGCACCGACGCTGATTGCGGCCGAGGAGGTGCCACCGACCGCCGCGGTGCCCCAGATGTCCGCATTGTTCAGGAGGATGTTCGCCGTCACGGAGGCGGCGCCGACACTGCCCCGGTCCCGGCGGACTCCGGCACTGTAGGGAACCGGCGCGGTGCCGGGATCCTGGTCCGGATCCGAAATCCAGCTGTCCACCGAGGCGTTGTTGCCGCTGAAATTCACCGTGTCCTTCGCCACGAGCCCGGCGGCAAAGTAGGAACGGCGCTTGAGCTTGAGTTCGACCATCCGGCTGACTTCGCCATGACCGTTCGGCAGGGTGACGACGGCCTGGGCGACGATGGTGGGCTGGAACCCGGCCGGAGGATTGAAGGAGTCGACGTAAACGTTCACCACGCCGGTCGCGTTAGCCCCAAGGCTGAAATCATTGAACGTCCGGGTGGCGACCGCGCCATTGATCGTCCAGCCATCCCATGCCGCCGGATCGCCGGCCTGGGCCTGGTTGAACGACCAGACGGCCTCCTCCAGCCCGCTTTCCGCCATGTTCACCGCTTCACCGACCGCATACGAACGCAGCGACATCTTGAGCGAATGCGTGTTGAGCGCGACAAAGCTCCCGAGCGCGACGGCCAGCAGCGCACCGAAGACCATTGCAACGACCAACAGCGTGCCGCGCTGCGAACGCCGGCGCGCCAGCCCGCCACGGTCAGGTTTCGGCCGTTTTTTTGGCCTCTTGCTGCCGAAATCCAGTGCGGAGTGAAAAGAATCTGAGGAACGCTTATCTTCGCTAATCCGCGCTGATGAAGATGAGCGAAGATTGGTGCCGTTTGACGTGCCAACGTTTTGCTTCCGGTTCTGCCGGGTTATCGCCATCGAGGTCATGGGCTTGGAGCCGGCTCAGGTGGACACATGCTTGTTGCGCAGCACCACGCGGGCGGAGAGCACGGCGTTGGTGGCGTTCACGGTCGTGACCCCCGAGCGCACGGTGCGCAGCGTGATTTGGAGTTGCTTCGTCTCCAGGTCGTTCGTCGCGGAAAAGTCCGAGCCGTTGATCACCTTGTAACGCCGGAAGGCAAATTCCGTGACGTCGCGGACGAGAATCCGTGTCGGACCGGAGGCGCCGGCGGAACCCAGCTTGCGGTAAAAGGTGCCGGCGGTCGGCGAGCCGGTGGTGCTGGGATCGTAGGCATAGGTGACCAGCGTGCTGCCGCTCACGTCCAGCACCGAGAGCGTCACCGTGTGTTCGTCGACCCAAGTGACGTCAGCGGCCATCCGCGCCTCCTCGGTGAACGTCTCGAGCGCGCGCCGCGATTCCGCCTCCATGATGCTGTAGTTGGCGGCATTGTAGCTGTTCTGCCCGAGCAGCACAAAGGAGGACAGGATGCCCGTCATCAGGACGCCCGACATGCCGGTTGCCACCACCAGTTCAACCAGGCTGAACCCGCGGCGGCGAGATTCCTTGAAGTCCGAATGATGACGCGAAAAGGTCAAATTCTCAGGCGAATATTCCTTCTTTTGCCCAGGCATCCAGTGCCCATTGGATTTGTGCGACGGATCGAGCGAACTTCGGCGGTCCGCGGAGCGGACCTTACTAACGAGGCGCTCGCCGCCAACCTGCTCAGCCAGCCGGGCCTTTTCAGGTGCCTGCAGGCGTTGAGTGGTCCGAAGCTTCGCCTCGTTAGTGGGAAACGTAGATGTAGTCGTTGAGCCCATGTTTGGCGTAGCGGGCCTGCGAGGTCAGCGCGTGGGGTCGGCCGTCATTGCCGATCCAGGACACCGTGACCGTGATCAGCCGGAGATCGGACTTGGGACTGGACACGGTCCGGATGCAGCTGAAGCGGGAGGTGACGGCGTTCAGGGCGGCATCGAGGACGGTCGAGGTGCCGGAGCTGATCGCCTCGTCGATATCGACCGCGGCGTGGGCCGGCAGCGTGCTGATGTGGGCCCAGTTCTGCAGCCGGAGGACCTCCAGGACACTCTGGCTAATCTGGCCGGCGAGGGTGGTATTGCGGGCGGTGTCGACCGCGCGCATCCCGGTCTGCAGGACCACCAGCGAGGTCGAGATTACGAGCACGAGGATGGTGGCTGCGACCATGACCTCGAAGACGGTGAAGGCGGCGATCCGGGATTTCAGCCGGACAGTTCGCGCGGACGCGCACGGGTGGGATGATTCGGAGCGCATCAACTCACAGGATACCATGCCGGGAAGGATTGTCCCATGCGTCGGGGTACGGAGTTTCGTCTACGGAAAGCCGCTGGGGGTGCTTCCCTGGTGCGACTAGGGTTAAAAATGCTGTGAAGTCTTCCCCAAAGAGTCTCCCCTCCAAAGGCCCGAGGAATCGGCCTTGGATTCGTGGAGGGCCGTGCTCCGTCACGGCCATCAAAACCGGCCCGCTGCGCAGAACGAGATTTGGATGCGGTCTGTGGACGCCACGGAGGTCGTCCCTCCAGGAATGTGTCTTCGAATCCAGGAATCGGACTTGGATTTGTGGAGGGCCGTGCTCCGTCACGGCCACAGAGATCGATCCGCTGCGGGCGCCGCATTCCCATCAAAGGCGACTCACGGGGCAGGTGCCAGGAGGGGCGGAAGCGGGCCGGAGTGGGGTGTTTTCCCGCCATTCTTGCCGGGGGTGCAGTTCTGCTCCCGGCGAGGTAGGTCAAGACCTTCGCTCGGACAGGGTGGAATGCGCGAATCGCGCGAGGCCACGCTGCGCGTGCGCACCATGCCGGCGGACCGCGGTCCATATTGAGCGAAACCTCCCATGCGTGCCGTCGTGCAACATGTCCGTCGCTGGCCCCAGCGGATCGTCATCACCGTGATGGTGGTGGCGGTCGTGCTGATCGCGGCCCGCATCGCGCTGCCGCTGGTCGTGAAGCACCAGATCAACGGCCGGCTGGCCGAGATTCCCGGCTACTCCGGTCACGTGAGCGATGTGGACATCGCGCTGCTCCGGGGGGCGTATCAGATTCATGGGATCAGCATCTTCCGGGAGCAGAGCCAGGTGCGGCAGCCGTTCTTTTCCGCCCGGCTGATCGATTTCTCCGTCGCCTGGCGCGAATTGTTTCGCGGGAAGCTGGTGAGCGACATTCATATCGACGAGGGAAAGCTGAACGTGGTTCAGGATGACACGGCCGCGACGACCCAGGACGATCTCGATCGCCGCTGGCAGGACGTGATCCAGGACGTCTTCCCGATTGATATCACGCATCTCGAGCTGAAGGACGGGGCGGTTCGCTACCTCGACAACAGCCGGGAGCCGAACGTCGACGTGTTCGTCCGCAACCTGCAGTTGGGGGCGACCGGGCTCCGGAACCGGGTCGGCGAAAGCGGGGGCGAGTTTCCCGCGGAGATCGTGGCCCAGGGTGACACGCTGGGCGGCGGCCGGCTGGAGCTCCTGATCCGGGCCGAGCCGCTGGCTGCAGAGCCGCATTTTCACCTCACCGCCACGGTGGATGGCGTGAACCTGCCGGCGCTGAACGAGGAGCTGAAGGCCTATGCGAACGTGGACGTCAGCCAGGGCACCTTCCGGATGGCGGCGGAGATGGCCGGAAAGGACGGCGGGTTCCAGGGGTACGTGAAGCCGTTCTTCGAGGACCTGGATTTCAACAACCTGGAGGACAAACGGGAAGGTCTGCTGACGCGGATTTGGGAAAACGTGGTGGCCGGGCTCGCCTGGCTGGTGAAGAACAAGTCCCGCGATCAGGTGGGCACGCGGATTCCGTTCGAAGGACGGTTCGGCGATCCCCAGGTCGGGCTTTGGACGACGATCACGAACCTTTTCCGGCACGGATTCATCCGGGCGTTCAATCCCACCATCGAGGGCAGCGTGACAGCGGAGAATGTCAGGCCCGATGGGAAGAGCATCGATGGCCGCGATGTGGCGGAGGAGAAGGAGGAGAGTCCGGCCGGTGCGCCGACCGGCCGGTAGACAACCGGTGAATCGGTTGCCGGTGAAGCGGTCGTCGGTGAAGTTCTGAATGCACGATCACCTTTTCACGGCCTCGCGGTTTTACCGTCTCACCGTTTGACCGTGCAAGTAGCGCCGCGTCTCCGACCGGCGCAGAAGATTGAACTCCCGGGATGAGTGGCTTCGTCATCCGCGAAATCCGCGCCATCCGCGGTCAATGGAATTGGGTAGTGGATCGACCCGCCCGGCAAGTTGTTCAACCGCGAATCCACGCCAATGGTCGCGAATTTGGAGGATGAAGGGGATGGCCTGAGCGGGGAAAGGAAATCTCCGGACCAATCTTAAGACCAATCAAGGCCACCGCCTCGATTGGTTTGCTGATGGGCCGACGATTACTTTTCCAACTCCTCGGGGCTTGGATCTTCGCGCTTCTTCGCGCCCTTCGCGGTTGTCCAGGTCATTGCTCCAGGTAGGGTGGGATTTAGATTCGTTTTTCGACCGGCTGCGGTTTTCATTTCGCGGTGCCATGATTGTCGCCCGCGACCTCACCAAGACGTTCCAGGACCGGAAACGCGGTGCGATCCAAGCAGCCGAGGGCATTTCGTTCACCGTCCATCCGGGGCAGATTTACGGGCTGCTCGGTGCGAACGGGGCGGGGAAGACCACCACGCTCCGGCTGCTCGCGACGCTGCTGACGCCGACGCGCGGCACGGCAATGGTGGCGGGTCATGACGTGACGGCGGCGCCGGAAAAAGTCCGCGCGAGCGTGGGATTCCTCGCTGCCAGCACCGCGCTGTATGGCCGGCTTACGGCGCGGGAGATGATCCGCTATTTCGGAAGGCTGAACGGACTGCCGGATCCGGTGATCGTGGAGCGGATTCAGCGGCTCGCGGACGAGCTCGAGATGCACGAGTTCCTCGACCGCCGCTGCGACAAGTTCTCCACCGGCATGAAACAGAAGACCTCGATCGCGCGCACCTTGATCCATGATCCGCCGGTGATGATCTTCGACGAGCCGACGCTGGGGCTCGATATCATGGCGGCACGCGCGATCGTGAAGTTTGTCCGGGACTGCCGCGCCCGCGGTAAGACGGTCATTTATTCGACTCATATCATGAGCGAAGTGGAGAAGCTCTGCGATGTGATCGGGATCATCCACGATGGCCGTTTGCTGGCCGAGGGCACGCTGCCCGAGCTTCGCGCGCGTTACCGGCAGGACGACATCGAGGAGATTTTCGTCACGGCGGTCGGCCCCGGCCCCGCGCTCTGAACCGGACGGAAGGAAACGAGCTCCTGCGAAGAGGCGCGAACTTCAAACATGAATTTCTTCCGCATGAATGCCCACGCCATCGCGACGGTCTACGGCAAGGAACTGCGCGACATGCTCCGCGACCGGCGGACCCTGCTCTCGATGATCGTGATTCCCACGCTGGTCATGCCGGTGCTGATGCTGGGCGTCGGGATCGTATCCTACAAGGTGGTCCGGCAGGCGAAGGCGACGACGCCGACCGTGATGATCATCGGGGGCGAGGACTCCCCGGCGGCCCGGGCAGCGCTGGCTGCGCACGAGCGAATCGAGGTGGTGCCGACGACCGCGGACTGGCGGGAGCGGATTTCCGACAAGAAGGTCCGTGCGGCGGTGGAACTGCCACCAGGGTTTGATGCTGCGCTCGAGCGCGGCGAGCCGGCGGTGGTGAAAATTTATAATTACGAGGGAGAGATGCGCTCGGCGTTCGCCGTCAGCGAGGCGCGGCGATTTTTCGATGATTATCGCGAGCGGATCGTGGCGGGACGACTGGAGGGGCGCGGGCTGCCCGCGACGCTGGTGAAGCCGTTCCAGGTGCGGACGGAGAATGTCGCACCGCCGGAAAAGGTGGGCGGCAATGTCATCGGGGGCATCATCCCCTACCTGTTCATCCTGCTGGCGTTCACCGGTGCGATGTATCCGGCGATGGACCTGACTGCGGGCGAGAAGGAGCGGGGGACGATGGAGACGATCCTGTGCAGCCCGGTGGCGCGCGGGGATCTGGTGCTGGGGAAATTTCTGATGGTGCTCACCGCCTCGCTCGGGACGGTGGTGTTTTCGTTGTTGTCGATGGCGCTCACCTTCATGGCGGGAGGCTCGCTCCTCGCCGGGGTGGCGGGCGGAGCCTCAGCCGCCAGGACGGCGGCCGCCGGCGCCGCAATGCCGGTGCTGCCGACGCTTGATCCGCTGGGGATGCTCGCGGTGCTGGGGATGGTGCTGCCGATGGCCGTGCTTTTCTCGGCCGTGCTTTTTGCGATTTCGCTCTTCGCGAAGAGCTACAAGGAGGCGCAGAGCTATGCCTCGCCGCTGATCATCGTCATCATCATGCCGGCGGTCGTCGGCCTGCTGCCGGGTGTCGAGTTGAACGCCCGGCTGGCGCTCATTCCGATCCTGAATGTCTCGCTCGTCAGCAAGGAACTGGTGTCGGGCGTGTGGCAATGGGACTACCTCGCGCTGATCTTCGGATCGACCTGTATCTACGCCGCAATTGCGCTTGGATTCGCGGTCAGGATGTTCAATCGCGAGGACGTCCTCTTTCGTACGTAAAATTGCTCCGAAAGCAGGGGAGTTGGGGGTAAACCCCGAGTAAAAGCCGGCCGGACCCCTAGCGCCGCCGGAGGGAAGTGGGTAGGATTCGGCCGCAGAGCAATCGCAGCCACGATCATCATGAACACCACGATCACATTTCCTCCGCCGCCCCCCGAACTGAAGCTCCCACGGGCCAGTGAAAAATGGGCGGCCACCCTGGATGAAGAGCGCCGGCGCCTGCAGGAAGACATGGATACCCTGCGCGAACGCGAGGCGAACCTGCGCGAGTACGAGGCCCGGCTGCGTGCCTGGCAGGCCGACATCGATGCCGGTCGCGCGACGACCGCCGCCATCCGTCCCGCGACCACCCAGCCGTTTCACCGCCCCGCCAGTGTGGCGCCCTTTGTGGACGACGCCGGTCTCCAGGCCGCGTGGGAGAAGCTGCTCCGCGCGCGGGAATTGCTCGAGGCCGAGCAGACCCACCTGCGGGACGATCGGCTGGTGCTGCGCGAGCAGGAGGAGTCTTACCGCCAGCGCGCGGCGGAACTCGCGGAACGCGAGGCGGCGGTCGCCCAGCGGGAGGCGATGGTGAACGCCGCCAACGGCGACACCGCCCAGCCCATCGCCGGCGAGCACACGATGTCGGCGGTCACCCGGCTGACGCGGGGTCCCTTCGACATGGCGCGTTCGGTCTTTGGCCGGAAGGCCAGCTGAGCTTGGGGTTCGAATCATGGGTTGAAAAAGCGCGGGCCGCGGCCCGCGCTTCTTCTTTGCGCAACTGGCGGTGGAGATTGCGGCTCCGTCCTCAACCCTTGACGCCCCGCATTCGCGCGCAAAGCCTCGGCACGTGTCGGCGCCCTGGTCACTTTTGCCATCGCGCGTTCCGTTCAACTCCTGGTTGACAGAGCAGCTGGCGAGAACCCCCCGGTCCAACCCTCGATATTCGATGGCGTTGGCCCTGCTGATCATCGCGGTGATGGGGTGGGTTGACATGTCGAGCCACGCCATGGCGTCGTTCAAGTTCTTCTACCTGCTGCCCATTCTGATTGCCGTCACCCGGGTGAGCCTTCGTGCCGGCTGCATGGCGGCTCTGGCGAGCATGGCCGTGCGCAGTGTCGGCAACATGGTGGTCAACCCCGAGACCCGGACCCCGGTGTTCTACTGGAACTGGTTCACCGATCTGCTCGTGTACCTGCTGATGGTCTGGGCGGTGCACGGGATGATTTCACTTTACCGCGAGCTCGATCGTCGCGTGGCAGCGCGAACGGATCAGTTGATGCAAGCGATTCGGGACCGGCGGCAACTCGAGCGCGAGCTGCTGGAAATCGCCACCCACGAGCGAACCGCGATCGGCTCGGAAATCCACGATGACCTCTGCCAGCAGCTCGTGGGCACCGCGTTTGAAGTGAAGGTCCTGGCAGACGATCTATCCGTACGCGAGCCGGATGCCGCACGACGGGCGCAGGCCATTGTCACCCACGTCGAGGATGCCATTGCCACCGCCCGGCGGCTCGCCCGGGGCCTGCTTGACGAGAGCATCCCACCGGAGGAGCTTCCGGATGCACTGGCGGAACTGGCGGCCAAATGTACCGAGGGTGGCGTGCACAGCCAGTTTCGCCTTGAAGGCAATCCGGCAATTCCAAACGCGGAAAGCAGCGCCCAGTTGCTGCGAATCGCGCAGGAGGCGGTGTACAACGCGGTGCACCACGCCAAGCCATCATTCGTGGAGATCGTGCTCGGTGGGAACGAGGAGACGGCGTTCCTCCTGATCAAGGACGACGGCTCGGGTATGACGCCGCCAGCCGTCCGCCACAAGGGCGTGGGCCTGCGGATCATGGCGCAGCGGGCCACGGTCATAGGCGGCATCCTTTCGATTCGTCCCCGCGCAGGCAAAGGCACCGCGGTAATTTGCCACCTGCCCCTGAAGAAGAAGTCCCCATGACCACCATCGCCACCATTCGCGTTTTCATTGTCGACGATCACCCCTTGGTGCGGGAGTGGCTTTCCGGGCTGCTGCAACGCCAGGCGGATTTTCAGGTGGTCGGCACGGCGGATGATTCTGCACAGGGCCTGGCCGCGATGCTGGCGTCGCCGCCGGACGTGGCCGTGGTCGATCTTTCGCTCCGGCGCGGTTCCGGGCTGGATTTGATCAAGGATATCCGCAGCCGGCTGCCACACACGCAGGTGCTCGTGCTCTCGATGCACGAGGAAATCGGGGATGTGGAGCGCGCATTCCGCGCGGGCGCCCGCGGCTATGTCATGAAACGACAATCGACCCGGGAGATTGTCACCGCCATCCGGCAGGTTCATGGCGGGACGCTCTATGCCGATCCCACCGTGCTCAGTGCCCTTGCCGAACGGATGGTGGGCCAGCCCCAGGAGCAGGGCTCGCGATCACCCGAGATCCTGAGTGATCGGGAGATGGAGATTTTCTGCCGACTGGGTGATGGGCATTCCACCCGGCGGATTGCCGACGACCTCCAGCTCAGCCTCTCCACCGTCCAGACCTACTACGCCCGGATTCGTGAAAAGCTCGGGATGGCTAACGGAGCCGAACTCGTGCGCGCCGCCGTCCGATGGAACGACGGCCGACGCTGAGTCCTGCCGGGGCGAGCTTCCCAACGTAGATGCCATGAGGCGGACAAGCGGGGAAAAATCCCCCAACTTGTCCGCCCGATGAACAATAAAACTAACGTAACGAATCTGCTTAAGCGTCTGCTCGAAACCAAGGCCGAAGTTTTCAAGTTC
>WYBX01000043.1 GCA_011525695.1 Verrucomicrobiia bacterium | reverse complement strand
TACCATTCGCGCTCGACGCGACTGCTTCATCCGGATTGCCGGTTTCGTATGCGGTCATCTCGGGCCCGGCGACTGTCAATGGGAACATGCTTACCCTGGCGGGCACTGCCGGCACCGTGGTGATCCGTGCTTCGCAAGCAGGCAATGGGACGTACGCGGCGGCACCAAGTGTGGACCGGTCGTTTAATGTCGCCGCACCGATCCCCCCGCCGGTCATCACCAGCCCCACGAGTGTCAGTGGCACGTATGGGACCGCTTTCTCTTACCCAATCGCCGCCACGAACTCTCCCACCGGTTTCAGCGCCAGCGGCTTGCCAAACGGCCTGTCCATCGATGCCGTTGCAGGCACGATCACCGGCGCACCGCTCGAAACAGGGACGTTTGGCGTCACCATCGGCGCCAGCAATGGCAGTGGCACGGGCACGGCAACCTTGACACTCACGATCGCCAAGGCGGTTCCCGTTGGTATCTTTGCAGACCGCGCCTTTGACGAGTCCTCAATGGAACTCACGCTTGGCATGCTTGACGCGACCTTCGTCCATCCCTCAAACCCCGCCATCCCCGGGCCGACCGGCAATCTCAGTTACTGGATGGTGTGGTGGTATGATGGCCAGATTGTGAATCCCGTCGGCAAGCACATCAACCGATTCCATTCGGAGGTGATCACTGCGAACTGCTTCGGCGACGATAACTACGCCGAGGCAACCGTGTCTGCGACGTTTAGCTGCATCGACACGGAACCGCCGAGCACGCCGGGCGCCCCGGAGATCGGCCTGCTCGGACCCACTTCCTTCGCGGTGACATGGACACCCTCCACCGACAACTTCCTGATCCGGTGCTACGAGGTATCGCTCGACGATGGAGCCCAGTTGCTTACGACGAGGCACACCACGGAAGTCGCCCAAGTCACGCCTCCGACCATCGTTGTTTCCGATCTGCTCCCAGGAACCACCCACACGGTGACGGTGCGCGCGATCGACTGGTTCGAGAACAGCTCCGCGTGGAGCGCGACGACAACGGTGTCGACGCCGCTGACCGGACCCGAGCCGCTGCAGGCACCGCGCTGGGCGGACGTGAACAACGACGGGCTGCGAGACGAAATCGTCGGCGCCGACACGGGCCTGCTCAGCTACTTCGTGGTGGAGGAGTCATCCGAGACGGTGAGCTACTCCAGCTGGACCTGGGACTTCCAGCTCATGCCGTGGTTCTCGTTCGACGACGGACTGGAGTGGTTCGTAAGTGGCTGGTGGGTGCCGGACGAGGAGGAGACCACTGAAATCATCAACACCGTGCGACCGGCCTTCCAATTCATGACCGAACCCGGTTACGACTATGCGCTGTGCCGTGCCGTGACCGATCCCCAGGGCGCGAGTCAGTACTATCGCATCGCCAATTTCCCGAGCCTGCCCGGCGATCCCGGGGGAATCAAGGAATGGCTGCCGGCCAGCTTCTGGCCGGAGGACGCGTTCTACATGTTCCCCACGGTGCTGGCGCGGATTGCAAAGCCGGTCGGTGGGATCGAGATTGGCGGCGTGAACATCAATGTCGGCGCCGGAGGCGGCCAGGTGACAATCCCCGGGCTCGGTACCGTGACGGTCAGCGGTTCGGGCCAGGTCAGCCTCCCGACCAGTGTGCCGGGGATTATTTCGGTGAATGATGCGATCGACAACCTAATCCACGCGATCGGTCCCAGGGTGGTCTGGGAGGTGTGGGATATGGTGACGAACGCAACGCTGAACATCGGCGGACAGTCCATCGGGCTGGATCTCGGGGTCAGCCTCAGCGGTCAGTTGCTTATCGGCGTGAAGCTCGATGACCGGGCGCCGATTTGGTTCCAGCTTGATGTGCAGCGCACCGCGCCTCCGCAGGTACAGGTGGTGGATAAAGATCAGGCACCGGTGTCGCAATTGAAGGTGGCGAAATTAACGGAGAATTACGTGCTACTGGCGGATAGTGGCGTCGCCTATCTCATTCCGGACGACGACTCGGATCGCTTTTATATCCGGGTAATCGATCCGTCCAGGCGCGGCCAGAAGCCCAAAGCGCGCGTATGGACGGAGGCGCCGGATGGGACCTATTCCGACAACGGTACCAATGAGATCGAGTTGGATGATGACCCCAGCGACTCCTTGGCGTTGATCTCAAAGTCAATGCTGCTCATGTCCGATTCGGTGGACGATCAGCATCAGGTTAATGGGGTGCCGGACAATGCGCTCAACGACCGCACGCGGCGCATCGCGCTCGGCGGCACGGTGAAGGTGGAGTATTTAGGCCACAAGACGCAGCCAACCAATCAGCCCGACGTGCAGATTCCCGTACCGGCGCGAACCGTGAAGCCCAGCGTCAGCGTCAAGGCGGTGATTTTGAAGCTCAACTCAGGCAGCTCCGACGGCCTGATCGCCGCTGCGGAGGTGGAAAGCGATCTCAAATGCGCCCGGGAACGGTTTGCCCAGGTCGGAGTAAAGTTCACTTACAGCATTGTCGGGCCGTTTGCGCCGCCAACGGGAGTTAACTTGGAGGACATTGGTGGTCTGACGGCAGTAGATCCTTTTGACTCTACGCTTCATGCTGAGGCCAAGGCAATGATCGACGGCTTCCGCACGGAGTCGTCCGGATTCGACATCTGTGTTTATTACGTGAATCAAATCCAACGTCTGAGCGTGCTTGTTGAAGGGGTATCTATTCCTGCCATGAACGCCGCAACCTCGGGTTCGGCTTACATAAATCATGCGTTTGTTGCGGCTGATCGCTCGGTCTTTGTTATGGCTCACGAGCTGGCGCATCTCCTTGTCAATAGCGATCATGAGCCAAGCAGCCTGAATTTGCTGCACCCAGATCCAGCATCAAACAACACCATTGTAGGGCCGAAGCGTCTTGACGTCAGCCAGGAGGCGGCAGTCCACGGGAACACAATCACACAGCAATGAAACTAATCGGACTTACATTCACGTTGTTGTGGCTGATCGCGCTCTCTTTTTACGGAGCCGAAACTCAGACAGAAACCGCACGGGATAATGACGAGTTGTATAATACGGTGAAAGCCCTTTACGATACTATCAACTTCGAAGGTGATTTCAGTAAGAAAGCATTTGATGCTGATAAGACGTTGCGCGATATGGCGCCGGAAATAATGCCCGAACTGAAGCGGCTTTTTCATGAGGAAACGAATAACAGTCGGAAATCGGGATACATAGGGACGATGTTCGGCAACTCAGAATCGGTCCCAATGGCAGTCGAGTTTGTCAAAGCCGAGCTTGCGAAACCGCTGGCAGAGTGGAACGGCACCTACTGGGTATCAATGGCCCTCGGTGGATTGGAAAAGAACGATCCCACGGGCGCAAGGTGGGCATGCCTAAGGGTATTGGACCACGAAGACGAGATAGGTATTGTGGCAACTGCGTTATTCATGCTCAAACGAATTGGCGAACCGGCAGACTTGGCTGAGCTGCGGCGCTTCCGGGAACGGCGAGAGCGGAACCCGGAGGGGAGGGTGCGATTAGATACTCTTGAGAGAGTAGATGAAGCAATAGCAGCAATCACCTCCCGCTCGCCAAGAGCGGATCCCGTTGTCAACTCGACACCGGCTGCGGCGAAGCCAGCTGCTGTTGACGTACCGGACGCTCGGCCAAGGGAGCCGTCCAAAGCCGCTCAAGCAACTGCAACGGCAACACCGCCTAATTCTGTTGCAGCAATACGGTTTCCGTGGGCGTGGGCTTTGCTGGCCGCAGTCGTACTGCTCGCCTTGGGATATGGCATGTTACGCCGTTCCTGACTTCGTGTGATATTAATCTGGAACCGACGCAGGGCTGTTCTCTTTATGAACTACTCAATTTCACTTGCTCGTCCCACGCTGATCGCACTACTGCTGCTTGCGAGCAGCCGCGTCGTTGCCCAACCTGTCAGTCAAGCCAATACCCTAGCACCCCTTGGCCTGCTGCGCGTGACAAACGAGCCGAAGCCAAACGACGCAGCACCGCTCGCAGCGAGCAGGTTTGCCATCGATGACCTGTCCGCCTCCGGCGTCGCTGGCGCGATCAAGGGTACCCGGTGCAACGTCGACTACCTCGCGCTCGATGCCGGCACGGAGTGGGCGCGGCCGCTGCGCGGGAACGGCCGCGACGTGACCTTTGTTTCGTTCCAAGTCTATGCGTCGCAGGGGACGATTATCGACATCGCCGGTGTGAGGCTTGGGTTCACAGCGGGGCCGATGACGG